>CAMMLJ010000005.1 GCA_946497695.1 uncultured Clostridium sp.
TGTCCCCCTATCAAGAAAAATTATAACATATTTTTCGTAAAAAGGGGACATTTTTTAAAAAATTATTGAAAAAATTATTAGTTTTATGTTATAGTAAGTTTATCAGTTGATTAATCAAATTATTTTTTTGAGTAAAATGTGGGAGGAACGCTTTGAGAATTAAGCAAATTTTTCGCAAATAACCTCCCTAAACGCTCCATTTTTATTTCTATACATTTCCAAGCGTTTAATAATAAAACAAGAATATTAGGAGGAAAAATAAATGAAAGAATTTGTACTAAAGTTAATTGTTGGAATAATTAGTCAACCAATTTTTTGGATATTTCTAATACTTGTATTATTATGTTTTATTTTTTATAAAAAATTTCGAGGTTTTATGGGTGAATTTTGGGTAAAAACTGAATTAAATAAATTACCAAAAGATTCATACATTATTTTAAATGATATTATGATTAAGTCAAGTACAGGAACTCATCAAATAGACCATATAGTAATATCTAAATTCGGTATTTTTGTAATTGAAACAAAAAACTATTATGGTTTAATTATAGGAGATGAATATAAATCTAAATGGATTCAATATATTGGAAAAAATAAGTATTATTTTAATAACCCTATTCACCAAAATTATGGACATATAAAAGGTCTTGCAGAGACATTACATCTAGATGAAAATAATTTCATTTCAATTATATGTATATCTAATCAAGCCAAAGTTAAAGTAACTGCTAAAAATGTTACTCAATTAGATTTTCTTAATAATTTGATACAATCATATAAAAAAGAAATATTAGACATTAATTTAAATGAAATAGAAAATAAGATAAAATTAATGAATATCTCTGATAAAACTATTAGAAGGAATCATGTAAAAAACATAAAAAATACTATAAGAAAAAACATGGAAAAAGAGCAAGAAATGATATGTCCAAAATGTGGTAGAAGATTAATAGAAAGAACTGGTAAATATGGTAAGTTTATTGGTTGTTCAAATTATCCTAAATGTAAATACACAACAGATATCAAAAATTAAACAATAAAAGACAAAACTGGAATTCAACTAGTATTGTCTTTTTTTATTAATAGAAAATTATTGTTAATTAATCTAAAATCTCTTCAAAACGATATTTTTGAGTTACATCAGGATATTTTTCATGATCTACTTCAGATAAAAACATTTCTAATGGTCTTGCATAAATTCCATCTTTGTGATTTGTTTTTCCTGCATTATCCATACAACGATATACAACTAATTTTTCTCCTGTTTCACTATGTGTTGCTACTGTTATTACAAAAGCTCTTGTTCCTTTGAAATGTCTCCACATTGTAAAAGGTTTTACTGTTCTTTCTTCCATAAATTTTCCTCCTTAAAATTATATTATTCATAGTATATTAATTTTGTATAAATTACAAATAAAATTCCTATCCAAACTATATCAAAATAATCATTTTATATATGTACTGTTTCTTTATTTTCTATTAATTCATTATTAACAATCCACTTAATATCTTCAATGGATTTATCTATATCAAATCTTCCATTTCCCACAGGATAATAAACTGAATAAAATTTATATTTATTACCATTAATTTCTTTTTCAAAACATTTTTCCTAACTTGTGATACTGATATTTTTTCTTCTAACACAATGGACTAACTTGATTTCCAAATAAAATAATAACTTTAGGTTTAACTATATTTATTTCTTGTTTAAACAATTCTAAATATTCTTTATAGATTGAATTTGGTAATTCTCTGGCATCAATTTGAGTACACTTTCCCAAATTTGTTATAAAATATTTATGTTTCTTTACATTATCATAGACTTCTTCTGCAAATTCTTCTGTCCATTCGCTCCCCTTTATAGCTCTTATTTTTTCATATATATCATTATCTAATAAATTTATTTTAAAAAACAAATCCCAAATGTTTTTTGTTCCAATCCAAGGAGCCTTTAAGCCTTTCCATTCTTTTGATGATGCTATATTTCTTCCTGTTGGATTCATAAAAACAAAACATATTTCTGGGTTAATAGCACATCCTCCATTATAAATTGAATCTAATTCTTTAGCACCATATTTTTTCTGAAGCTTATCATATTCTTTAGCTAAATCTTTTAATTTCATTTTATTTTTATTGGCTTTCAATTATATAATATTTACAGTCCCTATATTTATATTTTGGATCTCTTGCATTAATATTGATTATTTTACAATCTTTCCATTGGAATGGGTATTTTTTATCTTGCAAATCAATTATATATTTTTCTCTACCAGTTGGTTTTAATATTTTCCCTGTAAGTAATTCTTTGTAATCTCCACGAAAATATTTATAAATATCTATTCCTCTATTTCCTTCATGGTTACCTTTATAAAAAGGCCTTCCTCTTCCTCGTGCCCACACTAATGTTATGCAATATGTTTTTTGAAATTTTTTTGATTTACTAATTCTTGCATAAATCTAACATCTTTTACACAACTAAACATTTGCTCAGGGTACTGCCCATTTAATGGAAATTTTAATTCTATGGCATACTGCTGTGAATGATCATATTTATAAATTGAAATATCAATCTCTTTTTTTAATACTTTACTATTAATAAAACTATAATTGATATTAAAGTACTTCTTTGCATTTCTTTCGAATTCAATTTTATATTCTTTTCCATCGTCATATTCTTTTCTTAATTTATACCTTAAAAATATACCTAATTCGTGTTGAAAACTAAACTCGTTATATATTTCAAGTTCATTTTCACAAAGGTATTCAAAAAATTCTTCAATCATTTTTTCAAATCTTTCTTTATTTTCGAAATAATCGGAAACTTTCATATATTACTCCACAATTTATATTAATTATACCTACTATATCATTTACTTAAAATATAATCTACAATATTTTTGGATTTCTATTAACTTTTAGGCCTATCTTGTAAAAAAATATAATTTATGCTATAGATAATTATAAATATTATTACAATTTTAAGAAGGGAAATTTTTATGACAAGTTTTGGATTAAAAATAATAGCTATAATAAGTATGGTAATAGATCATTTGGGAGATGCTTGGCTTGGAAGAACTACGGGAATGAATTTAATAGGTAGATTATCATTTCCTATTTTTGCTTTTCAAATTTCTGAAGGATATATTCATACCAAAAATTTAAAAAAATATTTTTTGAGACTTTTTATTTTTGCTTTAATATCTCAAATTCCATTTATGCTTTTTCGCTCTACATTTACAACTGGTTTTTCTCTTAATATATTTTTTACTTTATTTTTTGGATTGTTTACAATATTTTTATATGATAAATTTACTAACACTTCTTTTACTTTTACAAAAGCTAAAAAAATTGATATTTTTTTTAAATATTTTTTTGCCATATGTTGTTTTCTTTTAATTGGGATATTAGCAGAAATTGCAAAATTTGATTATGGTTTTTTTGGTATTTTTATAATATTTTCATTTTATGTTTTTAGAAATAAAAAAATTTTTATGTATATATCTTTTATTATTGCATCTATAATAAGACATGGCTTAATGATTTATACTAATGGTTACCATTATTTATATATTTTATTAACTATTTTTACTATATTGCCACTTCTTCTTATTAACATTTATAATGGAAAACAGGGCAGAAAAGTTAAATATTTTATTTATGCTTTCTATCCAATTCACTTACTAATTTTATATTTTATATTTAGAACTTAAGCCTTTCATTTAAGCATTAGTTCTTCTAATTTATAACAAACTTGTTAATGAGTGCAAAAGAATTCGCACTCATTATTTAGTTTGATCTGCTTAGTGATGATCCACCAAACATTTTAGTACTAGTTTATTTATACATTTTAATAAGATTAATTTAGTAATATTGATTAAAATTTGTATTCTCTTAGTATTTCATCATATTTTTCGTATTTAGGAAAATATTTTTGTAATAATTTATAAAAACTTTTTGCATGTGTTTTATATTTTAAATGGCATAACTCATGTATTACTATATATCTTATGCAATTTTCATCTAATTCCATTATTTTTGAATTAATATAAATTTCTTTTTTATCAAAATCAAATTTAGCCATTTCTTTTGAATTTTGAATAATGCTATAATCTTCTGGAACTAAACCAGTTTCGATTCTAATTTCTTCAAAAACATTTTCTAGATGTCTTTCTGCTAAT
Source organism: uncultured Clostridium sp. (assembly GCA_946497695.1). Lineage (GTDB taxonomy): Bacteria > Bacillota > Clostridia > TANB77 > CAG-508 > Merdicola. Next base: position 4,182 of record CAMMLJ010000005.1, read on the forward strand.
TTTGCATACATCTTATTTAATATAACATCTATTATTTTTTTGTTATTTCTTCCTTTTAATTTTGCTGGTAATTTTATTTCTATATAATTATTGTTTAAATTTAATTCTGGAGTCTTAATGTTTGCATATATAACTTTTATTGCATAATTGATTCCCAATATTTTTGCACTATTATATAATGATACTTCTTCCATTTCATTTAACTTCTTTATTATCCAGTTTTTGTTTTCTCTTATGGCATCTTGTATTCTTTGTTTAGAAAAATACCAAGGAGCTTTTACTACTACTTCTCCGTTATTTACTAAGATAGAGAAATTCCCAAATATAGCTTTATCTATTGTATATGAAATTATATTTTCTTTTACTTTTTTCATAATAAACCTCCTTAATATTTTTCGAACTCTTGTTTGCTTTTTGTTGAATGTATTTTATATTCTTATATAAATTTTGTCAATAGTTTTTTCGAAATTTTGTTCGGTTTTTTATAAAAAATTTTATCCCTCTGTAAAATGGCTCTACAAAGGGATTTCTATGGTTCGGGTAGTTAGATTCGAACTAACGATCGTAGGGTCAGAGCCTACTGCCTTACCGCTTGGCCATACCCGAATATTAAGCTAGATATATAATAATATATATCTAGCTTTTTTTCAACTATTTCTTTTTAATTTCTTGTTCTAAATCATAAATTATATTTATCATCTTTTTCGAATATTCTCGTATTTTCTCTTTATCATCTTTTATATCTGTAGGTATTTCTATTATATCACCTATTACTACATAAACCTTTTGAAAAAGGTGTGGTCTTCTTGTAATAAATACTGGTAATATTGGTACTCCACTTTCTGCCGCAAAATATACTGCACCATTTTTTACTTTATTTCTTAAATCTTCTTTTTTCTTTAATATTCCACCTTCTGGAAACATTAAAAGTTTGGAGTTTTCCTCTAGATTTAAACATTCTATAGCATGAAGAGTACTTTTTACATCTCTTTTTTTTCTGTTTACTGGAAATACTCTATATCTTCTAAATAATTTAGCTAATAGTTTATTCTTAAAAATCTCAGACTTTGCCATTATTGATAAATTATCCACTATTGGAAATATAAATGTTGGGTCTAAAACATTTGAATGATTTGGACAAATAATATATTTCTTATTATTATCTATCTTTTCTAACCCTATATATCTAACCCTATATATAAAATGACAACAAAGTCCTTTTACTAATGTTTTCATTATTTTATACATACAAAATATCTCCTTTTGTTATTAATGTTATTTAAATATTTGTGTTACTTTAGGAAATAGATAATGACTTCCTCCTACTGAATTTGCATCTTCTACCATACTTACTACAACTAATTGCTTAGTTGCTGTTTCATCAGCTGTAAATGCATTAAACCAACCAATAACCTCTCCTTCTTCATCTTTACTTGCTTTTAGTTCCGCTGTTCCTGTTTTTGCACCAATTGTTAATCCTTCTATTTTTGCATCATTTGCGGTTCCATTTGGATTTTCAACAACTTGTATTAAATCTTCTTTTATTGTATTCGCTGCCTCTTCTGATATAGCATTTTCTTTTAAATATTCTGGCTGTTTGTTTTCTTCATAAATTATTGTAGGTTTTATCATATTTCCATTATTTACAAATGCAGAATATATTGATGCCATATGTATTGGATTTACCAAGATTTGTCCTTGACCATATCCACTATCTGCAAGCTGAACTTCATCATCTATTTTTCCATCTGTATCATATGTTGATTTTGATGTAGAAAGTTCAAAACTTATATCTTCATTAAATCCTAACTTATTAAGACCTTCCATAAATCCATCATATCCTATTTTTAAAGCTGCTTTTGCAAAATATATATTATCTGATCTTATTAATGCATTTTGCATATTTGCAGGTTCATTATATGGAGTTAATGTTGTTACCATATAATTTCCCCAGCTAGAATCTTTTTGCCAACTAAGTCCACTTCTTCCAAAATCCTCATTAGAATCAAGCTTTCCTTCTGTTATTCCAATTGCTCCTGTTACTGGCTTAAAAGTTGAACCTGGTGACCACGTTCCAGTAAATCTATTTAGTAATGGTTTATTTTCATCTTGATTTAATGAATTCCATTCGTCTGTACTCATTCCTAGAACAAAATCATTAGAATCATATGATGGTGTACTCACTAGTGCTAAAATTTCACCTGTTTTTGAATCCATTGCTACATATGCACCCTTATTTTCGTCTAGGCTATCATAAACTTGCTTTTGTGTAGTTGCATCTATTGTTAATTTTACATCTTTACCATTTTCTAGCTCTTGCTTTGCTATTGTTCTTACTTTATCTCCATCTTCATTTTCTATATAAATTTCTTTTCCGTCTTTTCCTCTTAATGTGTCTTCATATGCTTTTTCTATTCCAGCTTTACCTATTAAACTATTACTGTTATATCCTTTTCCTGCATTTTCTTCTAATTCTTCTGCACTTATTGCTTGCACATATCCTATTAACTGAGATGCCTCTTTTCCTAAAGTATATACTCTTGAACTTTCTGTAGTAATTTTTACTCCAGGAATTGTTAGCGCTTGCTCTTTTATTTGAGATTCTGTCGTTGCAACATTTTTTATTGGCACAAAAGTATCGTCTTTAACATATGACATGTTCAATTTATTATTTATTGAATCTACTGACACTCCTAAAATAGTTGATAATTTCTGTATATCTTCATCTTTATTGGCACTCATTTTTCCTGGTACAAGCCCTATTGACGAAATATTTCCCTTTCCTGCTAATAAAACATTATTTCTATCATATATATTTCCACGTTCTGCCTCTAATGTTTTTACTCTTATTTTATCATTATCACCTAATTCTGGAAAAATCATACTGTTTGACCAATTTAGTTTATATTCTTTATCTTCTTTTACAAGTGTTGCTGTATTTGTAAAACTAACCTCTCCTGCAGAAGTATTCATTTTTTGTATGTACGTAATTTTCTCTCCGTCATCAGCTTTTTCTACATTTGTAATTTCTGTTGATAAATTTGTCATATCTATTCCACTATATATTGAATCATTTTTATTTACAAATGTCTCTTTTGCTGTCTTGTCCTTACTTGATGAACTTATTAGATCATATGCTTCTTCATATTTTTGTTCACCTATTTTTGAGAAGTAATTATTTAATGCATCTTCTGGTTTTTCTGACTTATTTAGCATGAAAAAAGCCACTATTGCTACAATTACAATTACTAATATTATTAACGTCCCTATTAATACCTTTTTATTTTTCATATACTCCCCTCCTTTCGGTATAATATCTCATTTTTTTACAAAAGTAAATAGAGTCATTATTTAAATGACTCTACTTTTAGTTTACTCTGTTCTTAATGCTTCAACAGGGTCTTTTTTACTTGCCATCCTTGATGGAATCAATCCTGCAATTATAGTAAGAACCATGCTAATTACCACTAAAATTATTGCCGCATTTACTGGTAAAACAGCATTTACTGTATCCATATTAGTTAAAGAATGAATAATACTATTAATTGGTATATTAAGTAATAGTGTTACAACAATTCCTAAAATTCCTGCAATTAATCCTACTATAAATGTTTCCGCATTAAATACTCTTGATATATCTTTTTTGGAAGCACCTATTGCTCTTAAAATTCCTATTTCTTTTGTTCTTTCTAATACTGATATATATGTTATTATTCCTATCATTATTGATGAAACTACTAATGAAATTGCAACAAACGCTATTAATACATAACTTATCGTATCCACAATTTGAGTTACAGATTTCATTAATAAACCAACTGTATCTGTATAATTTACTTCGTTTTCTTCTTTTCCATCTGCAATTTGTTTATTATTATATTCTGTTATTGCATCTGTAATTCTATTCTTTGCTTCGAAATCTTTTGGATACATACTTATTGCTGATGGTTTTGCTAAATCTACCACACCTAAAGTTTCTAAATTTGTTTCATATGATGCATTCTCATTTTGTTCGTATGCTTCCATCATTAACTGTATTTGATTAGCATCTAATCTAGAAAGCATTGTTCTTTGTTCTTCTGTTAAAGAATTATAATCGAACTTTCCATCTTCACCTTTTTTTGGAAATTCTAATCCATTAAATACATTTATATCTGGATTTTCTTTTTGTTCTTTTACTATTTCTTGTTCATTTATTTTATTTATAACATGTTCTTTTAAAGTTTTTAAATAACCTATTTCTCCAGCTGTTTGAGTAGATATGCTTCCTTCTTTTTGTTTTACTATTCCAACTACTTTAATTTCTTCCGCATTATCAACTTTTTCTTTCATATATGTTTCATCGTCACTTTTATTTATCCACATATTATTTGATTTTTCATAATAATCAGTATTTAATAGAACTTTAAAAGATAAATTTAGTAAATCATCATAAGTATATGAAGTTTGTTCATCCTCTTCTAATGTTTCATTGTTTTGTATTGCAGTTATTTTCTCTTCTAATTCCTTTTGGTCTTTTATTCCTAATGTATATAATGTATAATCACTAATTTTATTATTTTCATCAACAATTAAAACAACTTCGTTATAATTTTGTGGCCAATTACCAGCAACTACATCATATTGTGAATTATTTAATTCTTGGTTATCTAATAATTCTGTAAAACAATCTGATCCCATTGCCATTCCTGATTGTTGCATTCCTAATTTTTCCATAACAGTACTTGGATTTACTTGAACTACTCCATTTGAGGTATCTGTTTTATACAAGTTTAAGTTTAAATTGTAATCATATTTTATTGCATTTGAATTATCTGTTATTCCATTGTTTCCCTCATCTATATATTTTTTTAGCTCTTCTAAATTATTTGTCTGCTTTTTATCAGCTAATACTGTCAACATATCTGTCATTATATTATTAGAATAAATTTTTCCATCTTCAGTAGTTTCTTCTCCTTCTGATATTTCACCTATCATTCTTTCCATCATACTAGTTAAATCTACTGTAGTCTCTTGAATTTGAATTGGATAACTTGATAAAGTATCTTCTTGAACTTTATTTATATAATTCTGAACACCTGTAGATAATGATAAGATTAATGCAATTCCTATAATACCTATACTTCCTGCAAAAGATGTTAGAATTGTTCTTCCTTTTTTAGTCATTAAATTGTTTAAACTTAAAGATATTGCTGTAAAAAAGCTCATTGCAGTCTTTCCTGTTTTTGTTTTTTTCTTTTCCTCCTTTTCACCATCAAAAGGATTTGTATCATCTTGAACAACTCCATCTAATACACGGATTACTCTAGTAGAATATTTTTCTGCAAGTTCTGGATTATGTGTTACCATTATTATTAATTTATCTTTTGAAATACTTTTTAATAATTCCATAATTTGAACACTTGTCTTTGTGTCTAGAGCTCCTGTTGGCTCATCTGCAAGTATTATATCCGGATCATTTACCAATGCTCTTGCTATTGCAACTCTTTGCATTTGACCTCCAGATAACTGATTTGGCTTCTTATGTATATGTTCTTTAAGTCCCACTTTTTCTAAAGCCTCTATAGCACGTTTTTTTCTTTCTTCCCTTGATACTCCTGAAAGAGTTAATGCTAATTCTACATTTGATAATACACTTTGATGTGGAATCAAATTATAGTTTTGAAATACGAAACCAACAGAATAATTTCTATAAGCATCCCAATCTTTGTCCTTAAATTCTTTTGTTGATTTTCCATTTATAATTAAATCTCCTGATGTATATCTATCTAGTCCACCAATTATATTTAATAATGTAGTTTTTCCACATCCACTTGGACCTAATATAGATACAAATTCATTACTCCTAAATTCTAAATTTATTCCTTTTAATGCTTTAACTACTTCATCCCCTGATTTATAATTTTTTGTAATATTCGCTAATTTAAGCATTTTTTCCTCCTATGCATTTGATTGAATTTTGTTAATGTCAAAGAAACTGTTAGTTATCATATTTCTTACATTAAATTTAGTTTCTGATTCTTTTTGAACTATAAACATTCCCATATCGGTTCTTTCCTTAGATACTCCATTTACTTTTTGTGAATTGTAATAGATATACTTATTAGTATTATTCTAATTATAGACATGTATGAAATTTTTGATTTATTAATTAATTAAACTAACTATGCCCATAAATATATCCCTTTTCATATTCATAATAATATAAATAAAAAAAATACTTGTCAATTATTTAGGCATATATTATTTTCTCCCCATACTTGTATTATTTTTAATACTTTAAGTATGGGGAGAATTCGGAAAGCTTAGTGTTCATTGAACCACCTTTTCGGGGTTCTATACATATGAAAATATGTGGTTACTGAAATGACTTCTTTTCTTCCTAATTCTTCAGAATTTAAGTCTGATTTGAATTCATGATTCAAAAAAGTCTTTTCCAAAACAATTAGCCCTTCTTTTTTGCAACTTCTCTTGAATTTTTGTAATTCTGCATCAGTAGATAAAGAATCTTTTTCCAACAATGTTGCTAATAACACGGACAAATCATTTGTTTTTTCCTTTGGGATATATCCCGTTAGTACTAATCGAAAGCCATGTTTCGTTGTGCAATCTGACATTTCAACTCTTTTTAACCGATTATACCCAACAACCATTTTACAGTTCATACTTTACTCCTTCCTTATCTGAAACAACTTGTGTCTTATATATAATATCATAATTTACATTTTTTAGCAATTAAAATGCTTATCTTAATTCGTTTTCTATATTTAATAATCTATTATATTTTGCAACTCTATCTGTTCTACATGGTGCTCCTGTTTTTATTTGGCCAGCATTTACTGCTACTGCAATATCTGCTATAGTTGTATCTTCTGTTTCACCTGATCTATGTGATATTACAGTTGTATAGCCTGCCTTTTGTGCCATTTCTATTGCATCTAATGTTTCTGTTAATGTTCCTATTTGATTTGGTTTTATTAATATGCTATTGGCTACTTTATTTTTTATTCCTTTTCTTAATCTATCTGTATTTGTAACAAATAAATCATCACCAACTAATTGAATTTTACTACCTAATTTTTGAGTAAGTTTCTTCCATGAGCTCCAATCTTCTTCTGCTAATCCATCTTCTATTGAAACTATTGGATATTTTTGTACCAGCTCTTCTAAATATTCTATCATTTCATCACTAGTTTTAAATGTTCCTGTTTTCCAAAATAAATATCCATTTTTTCCGACTTTTTTAGCCTCATCATACATTTCTGTACTTGCAACATCTAATGCTATTGAAATATCTTTTCCTGGTATATATCCTGCTTTTTTAATTGCTTCTACAATTACATCTAATGCTTCTTCCTCACTTTGTAAGTTTGGAGCAAATCCTCCTTCATCTCCTACAGCAACAGAATATCCCTTTGATTTTAATACCTTTTTTAGATTATGGTATGTTTCAACTCCCATTTGTAAGTTTTCTGCAAAATCTTTGCCTGAAGTTGGCATTATCATAAATTCTTGTGAACTAATATTATTATCAGAATGTTTACCTCCATTTAATATATTCATCATTGGTGTAGGTAATTTTTTTGCATTTACTCCTCCGATGTAATTATATAGTGTCATTCCTAATGAATTCGTTGCTGCTTTTGCTACTGCAAGCGATACTCCTAAAGTTGCATTTGCACCTAATTTTTCTTTGTTATCTGTTCCATCAATATCAACTAATTTTTGGTCTATTTTTAATTGATCATATACATTCATTCCCGTTATTTTCTTTGCAATCATTCTATTTACATTTTCTACTGCCTTTTTTACTCCTTTTCCCATATAGCGCTCTTCATCATTATCTCTTAGCTCCACTGCTTCAAAACTTCCTGTTGATGCTCCTGATGGTACTTTTGCTACTCCACAAAATCCTCCATCTGTTATAACCTCAACTTGAACAGTTGGATTTCCTCTCGAATCTAGCACTTCTAGTGCTTCTACACTTTCTATTTTCAAATAATCTTTCATAACATACCTCCATTTATATTATTATTGCCAATTATTTGAAAATATATCCAATTAATTAAGAAAAGAGCTAAATGCATTTTACTTTTTTCGCATTCAGCCCTCTTCTATAACCTAAAAAAGTTCTTCGACCTATTCATCAAAAAAAACCCCCTACTCGTTAATTTTGTTTAACAAGTAGGGGTTATTACATTTTATGTTTACCAAATGAACTTTAATCTCCGTCCCTAAAGTTCATTATTTCATAGCTTCTTCTACTGCAACTGCTACTGCAACTGAAGCACCAACCATTGGGTTGTTACCCATTCCGATTAATCCCATCATTTCAACGTGAGCTGGAACTGAAGAACTTCCTGCGAATTGTGCATCTGAATGCATTCTTCCCATTGTATCTGTCATACCATAAGAAGCTGGTCCAGCAGCCATATTGTCTGGGTGTAATGTTCTTCCTGTTCCACCACCTGATGCAACAGAGAAGTATTTTTTACCTGCTTCTATCCTTTCTTTCTTATATGTACCTGCAACTGGATGTTGGAATCTTGTTGGGTTTGTTGAGTTACCTGTAATAGATACATCAACATCTTCTAGCCACATTATAGCTACACCTTCTCTAACATCATTTGCACCATAACATCTAACTTCTGCTCTTTCTCCGTTTGAATATGGTATTTCTTCTACTACATTAACTTTTCCTGTAAAGAAATCAAATTCTGTTTTTACATATGTAAATCCATTAATTCTAGAAATAACTTGAGCTGCATCTTTTCCTAAACCATTTAAAATAACTCTTAATGGTTCTTTTCTAACTTTGTTTGCAGATTTAGCTATACCAATAGCTCCTTCTGCTGCTGCAAAGCTTTCATGTCCTGCTAAGAATGCAAAACATTTTGTGTCTTCTGATAATAGCATTGATGCTAAGTTTCCATGTCCTAATCCAACTTTTCTATCATCTGCAACTGAACCTGGAATACAGAATGCTTGTAATCCTTCTCCAATAGCTTTTGCTGCATCTGCTGCTTTAGTACATCCTTTTTTGATTGCTATAGCAGCTCCGAATAGTATATGCCCAAGCTGCATTTTCAAAACATATTGGTTGTACTCCTTTTACTATTTCATATGGATTAAATCCTTTATCTGTACATATTTTTAATGCATCTTCAAAATCTTTTATTCCGTATTTTTCCATTACTGGTTTGATTTGGTCTATTCTTCTTTCATAACTTTCAAATGTTACTGCCATTTAATCTTCCTCCTTTAATATATTCTCCAAATTGTTTATTATTTCATTTATATCTGTATATGGAATAATTTTTAATCTATTATTACCTCTAAGCATTGTTGTAATTTTTGGTGTTATGGCTTTATCATAAACACATATTATTCTTTTATTATGGCTATCTGCATAACCAAGTTCATATCCAACTCCTAATGATGGAACTGTTACCTCTGCAAAAACTAAATCTGCTTGGCTTAATCTATTTACTAAACTTTCGAAAACATCGTTATCTGAAATGCTCTCTTCACGAATTAGTACATTATCATCCGCTACTTCTTCATCTAAGACATTGCCAAACTTTGTTAGCTCTTTTACTAACTTTTTATATGATTCTAATTTTTGTCTTCCACCATATATTGAACCAGAAAAATAAATATTCATACTTTACCTTCTTATTATTGTTTTCTTGGATCTATTTTCTTAACAGCTTCGTCAAATCTTCCATATGTTCCTGAAGCTTTTTCTATAGCTTCCATTGGATCCATTCCTTTTTTGATGTTATCCATCATTTTTCCCATATGAACATATTTATAACCAATTATTTGATCATCTTTATCTAATCCAAGTTCTACTATGTATCCTTCTGTTAATTGTAAATATCTTGGTCCTTTTAATGTACTTGAATAAATTGTTCCAACTTGTGATGTATGTCCTTTTCCTAAATCTTCAAGTCCTGCTCCTACTGGAAGTCCTCCTTCTGAGAAAGCTGTTTGTGTTCTTCCATATACTATTTGTAAGAATAATTCTCTCATAGCTGTATTTATGGCATCACATACTAAGTCAGTATTTAATGCTTCTAATATTGTTTTTCCTGTTAAAATTTCTCCTGCCATAGCAGCTGAATGTGTCATTCCTGAACATCCAATTGTTTCAATTAAAGCTTCTTGAATTACACCATCTTTTACATTTAATGTTAATTTACAAGCTCCTTGTTGTGGTGCACACCATCCAATACCATGTGTTAAACCAGATATATCTTTTATTTCTTTTGCTTTAACCCATTTACCTTCTTCTGGTATTGGTGCTGGTCCATGGTTTACTCCTTTTGCAACTGTGCACATTTCTTCTAATTCCTTTGAATATATCATTTCTATTTCTCCTTTCACATTTTATTAGTATCTTTTTTTGGTATTTATAATTTGATTTTTACTTTTTGGTTTACTTTCTACAATTATATATTTTTTGTCATGTGGCCAAAACTCGCTTTCTTTTTCTAGTTCGTAAAGCTCTTCCATTCTTTCTTCTTTTCTGGATTTTGTTGGCGCATCTTTTTCAAAATTTACTAAATTCTTATTTGGTGTTGCATATAAAGATTCTTCATATACATCTACCTTTCTATTAGAATTTTCTTCTTTATCTATATAATCTAAAACCATTTGTTTTTCTCTTTTACTATAAGCATTTAATCCTGTTTTTAAATATTTATATCTAAAAACTAAATGTCTATCATAATTACTATATGGGGAAGTTGCCAAGTTTTCAAAGCCATATTCTACTTTAAAAGTATAATCAGCTATCGAAATTACAATATTAGTCCATAAAGCTCCATTTATTGCTATATATTCTTTTCTTAACTTTTTAATAATTCCATACAAATCGTCAGCCATCTTAAAGTATGAGTTTTCTTCTAAGTTAAACTTATTTGGTACTTCATATACATTAACAGGCTCTCTTTTTAATATTCCTTTTGGAATATAATAAAAGTACATTTCCCCAGTTTCTAAGCTATTTCTTCCATCTATTACTGATGCATATAAAAATATCTTATTCCATTTTTCTGGTATCATGTCAAATAGACTATGTTGTATTTCTTTATATAGTTCTTTCATCCTGGCCGAAGTTGACACTGTATTTCCCCCCATAAGTTTTCATATTTTATTCTTTTACAATTAAACTTTCTCCAGTCATTTCAGCTGGCTTTTCTAGTCCCATGATTTCTAACATTGTTGGTGCTAAATCTGCAAGCTTTCCTTCTTTTAATTTTACGTCTTTCATTCCAACTAAAACTAATGGAACTAAATTTGTTGTATGAGCAGTATGTGGCTCACCAGTTTTATAATCTATCATTTGTTCTGCATTACCATGGTCTGCAGTGATTATTAATACTCCATTTTGTGTTTCTACTGCATCAACTACTCTTTTTACACAAGTATCTATTGTTTCTATTGCTTTTATAGCAGCATCTAGATTTCCTGTATGTCCCACCATATCTGGATTTGCATAATTTAAAATAATTGTATCATATTTTTTAGAGTTTATCGCATCAACAACTTTGTCTGTAACTTCTATTGCACTCATTTCTGGTTTCATATCATATGTTTCTACTTTTGGTGAAGGTACTAATATTCTATCTTCTCCTGGATATTGTTTTTCTTCTCCACCATTAAAGAAAAATGTAACATGTGCATATTTTTCTGTTTCTGCAATTCTTAATTGATTTAAACCTTGTTTACTTACATATTCTCCAAATGTATTTACTAATCTTTCTGGTTTAAAAGCAACTTTTACATTTGGCATTGTTTCATCATATTGTGTAAAGCAAACATAATCTAACTTCATTTTCTTTGTTTCGAATTCATTAAAATCTGGATCTACTAATGTTCTTGTTATTTCTCTTGCTCTATCTGGTCTAAAGTTAAAGAATATAACAGAATCATTATCTTCTATTGTTGCAACAGGTGTATCTCCATTGCAAATAACTGTTGGTTCTATAAATTCATCAAAAACTTCTTTTTGATATGAACTTTCTACTGCAGCTATTGCACTTGTTGCTTTTATACCATTTCCATTTACCATTGCATCATATGCTTTTTGAATTCTGTTCCATCTTTTATCTCTATCCATAGCATAGAATCTACCAGAAATAGTAGCAATTTTTCCTACGCCTTTTTCTTTCATTTTTTCTTCTAATTGTGCAATATAGCTTTCTCCAGAAGTTGGTGCTGTATCCCTACCATCTGTAAAGCAGTGTACATACACATTTTCGAAGTCTTTTCTTTTTGCTAATTCTAAAATTGCAAATAAATGACGAATATGGCTATGAACTCCTCCATCTGATACTAATCCTAGTATATGCAATTTTGAGTTGTTTTTCTTACAATTTTCTATTGCTTCTACTAGTTCTGGTATTGTAAAGAAGTCACCATCTTCTATTGATTTAGTAATTTTAGTTAATTCTTGATAAACTATTCTACCAGCACCTATGTTTGTGTGACCTACTTCAGAATTTCCCATTTGACCTTCTGGAAGTCCTACACTTAGTTCACTTGCATGAATATCTGTTGTTGGCCATATTTTCATTAGTCTATCTATATTAGGTGTATTTGCAAGTTCAACAGCATTTCCGTCTTTATTACTGTTTTCGCCAAATCCATCTAATATCATTAGCATTGTTAGCTTATCTTTCATACTTTGTTACCATCCTTACTTATCAAAATTTACTATTTTAGCGAATTCGTCAGCTTTTAAACTTGCTCCACCAACTAATCCACCATCAATGTCTGATGTTGTAAATAGTTCTTTTGCATTTCCTGACTTAACGCTTCCGCCATATTGTATTATAACCCTATCTGCTACTTCTTGTCCATAATTTTTTGCTATCTCTTTTCTAATTTCTTTTATAGAGTTGTTAGCATCTTCTGATGTTGCTGTTTTTCCTGTTCCTATAGCCCAAATTGGTTCATATGCTATTATTGTTCCTTCTACTTGTTCTTTAGAAAGTCCATCTAATGCTAATCTTGTTTGTGTTGTTATTACATTAGTTGTTTCTCCAGCTTCTTTTTGTTCTAAAGTTTCTCCAACACATACTATTGGTTTTAAGCCATATTTATGTGCTGCTTTTACTTTTTTATTTACAGTCTCATCTGTTTCTGCAAAATATTGTCTTCTTTCTGAATGTCCTATAATAACATATTCTACACCAATTGATTTAAGCATTGGTCCAGAAACTTCACCTGTATATGCTCCTTTTTCTTCAAAGTGCATATTTTGTGCTCCTATTTTTATATTTGTATTTTGTGCAGTTAAAATTGCATAAAATAAATCTGTATATGGAACACATAAAACAACTTCGTTTTCTGTGTCTTTTACTAGTTTTGCTAATTCGTCTACACATGATATTGCTTCATTTGGAAGCATATTCATTTTCCAGTTACCAGCAATTACTTTTCTACGCATATTTTATTCCTCCTAATATTAAATTATTTATCCATTAAACATTCTATTCCTGGTAATTTCTTTCCTTCTATAAATTCTAGTGAAGCTCCTCCGCCTGTAGAAATATGTGTCATTTTATCAGAAAGTCCAGCTTTCTTTATAGCTGCGGCTGAATCTCCACCACCGATTACTGTAACAGCATCGATTTCTGCTAAAGTATTAGCTATAGCATTTGTTCCTACAGCAAATTGATCAAATTCAAATAAACCTACTGGTCCATTCCATAATACTGTTGCTGCATTTTTTAATTCGTCTGTATACATTTTTATTGTTTCTGTACCAATATCGAATCCTTCCCATCCGTCTGGAATTTCTTTATAACTTACTATTTTACTTTCTGTATCTTCTTTAAATTCTTTTCCTACTTTTGTATCTACTGGAAGCATGAATTTAACACCTTTTTCTTCTGCTTTCTTTAATAAGTTTTGTGCTAAATCTAATTTATCTTCTTCACAAATCGAATTTCCTACTGTATATCCCATTGATCTGAAGAATGTGTATGCCATTGCTCCACCAATCATTAATGTATCTACTTTTTCTAATAAACTGTCAATTACACCTATTTTATCAGAAACTTTCTTTCCTCCTAAAATAGCTACAAATGGTCTTTTTGGATTGTTTATTGCATCTCCTAAGAATTTTAATTCTTTTTCAATTAAGAATCCGCTTACTGCTGGTAAATAATCAGCTATTCCTGCTGTTGAAGCATGTGCTCTGTGAGCTGTACCAAATGCATCATTTACAAATACTTCTGCCATATCTGCAAATTTCTTAGCTAATTCTGGATCATTCTTTTCTTCACCTGATTCAAATCTTACATTTTCTAGTAACATTACTTCACCTAGTTTTAATTCTTTAGCTAATTTTTGAGCATCTTCACCAACTACATCTTTTGCAAGTTTTACTTCTTGTCCTAATAATTTTGATAATTCTTTTGCAACTGGTGCTAAAGACATTTCTGGAACAACTTGTCCCTTTGGTCTTCCTAAATGAGAACATAAGATTACTGCACAATTTTGTTCTAATAAATATTTAATTGTTGGTAATGCTGCAACAATTCTTGTGTTGTCTCTTATTGTTCCATCTTCTAATAATGGTACATTAAAATCACATCTTTCGATTACTTTTTTTCCTTTTAAGTCAATATCTTTAACTGTTTTTTTACTCATAAAAAATTCACTCCTTTTATTTAATAAAACTTTTATGACAAGCACATGCATATATTCCGCTTTACCAAATCAAAAATTTGGATAGTGGATTAACTTACGCATATATCCCACTCTACCAAATCAAAGATTTGGGCAGTGGATTAATTGTAAAGGTTGCATATATGTCTTTTTTAGGCACATATGTAACCTTTACAATTACAATATCTTGCCCATAATATATTAGACTTTTAGAGGTTACTTTAAAAAGCAACCTCTAACAAATCTTAATTAATTACATATTGTCTTTTGTTGACATATAGCAAGCTAAATCTACTAATTTATGAGAATATCCCCATTCATTATCATACCATGCAACTAATTTTACAAATGTATCTGTTAATTGGATACCAGCAGCTGCATCAAATATAGATGTATGTGGATCTCCTAAGAAATCTGAAGATACTACTGGTTCGTCTGTATATTCTAGAATTCCTTTTAATTCATTTTCTGAAGCTTTTTTAACTGCAGCACATATTTCTTCATATGATGCTGGTTTTTCTAAGTTACATGTTAAATCAACTACAGAAACATCTAATGTTGGAACTCTGAAAGACATACCTGTTAATTTTCCATTTAATGATGGGATAACTTTTCCAACTGCTTTTGCAGCACCTGTTGATGATGGAATAATATTTCCAGCAGCAGCACGTCCACCTCTCCAATCTTTTTTAGAAGCTCCGTCAACTGTTTTTTGTGTTGCTGTTGTAGCATGAACTGTTGACATTAAACCATCTTTAATTCCGAAATTATCATTTATAACTTTAGCAAGTGGTGCTAAACAGTTTGTTGTACAAGATGCGTTTGAAACTATATTCATACTTGGATCATATGTTTCGTTGTTAACACCCATAACAAACATTGGAGCATCTTTTGAAGGTGCACTTATAACAACTTTTTTAGCTCCTGCATCTAAATGTGCTTGTGCTTTTTCCATTGTTGTAAATACTCCTGAACATTCGAATACATATTCTACTCCTAATTCTCCCCATGGTACATTGTGAGGATCCATTTCATTATATACTTTTATTTCTTTTCCATTTACTACTAAAACATTTTCTTTTGATTCAATTGTTCCATTAAATCTTCCATGCATTGTGTCATATTTTACCATATATGCCATGTAGTCTGCTGTTATAAAAGGATCGTTTATAGCAACGATATCTACTGCATCACCTTTCTCTAAAGCTGCTTGGAATGCTAATTTTCCAATTCTTCCAAATCCGTTAAAACCTACTTTAATTGACATTATAATTCCTCCATTTCTTTTTTGCCTTATAGGCATATAAAAATTTGACCTACTAATTGATCATAGTCATTCTATAACAAAAAAGAATACTTTTCAAGTATTCTTTCTCAATTCTTTACATTTTATACATATTTTTCTATTTTCAATATATACCTACCCTTTTGAGTACTACCTACAATTTCGGTAATTTTAAATCTTCCTTTACCTCTAATTGATATTAAATCACCTTCATTTAGTAATTTTGTTTGTTTTATTTCATTTTTAAAATTTACAAATACCCTCTCTTGATTTATTAGTTCTTTAGCTTGCATTCTAGAAGTCTTAGCAAGTTCAGCTATTATATTATCTAATCTTAATGCAGAAACAATTATATTATATTCTTTTGTTTTTATTTCTACTTTTTCTAATTCATTAATTTGTATCTCTGTTATGTCTGCTTTTCTTAACCTTGTTAGTTCTCTTAAATTAGTTAATAAGTATTTAACTATCTCTGGCATTACAATTATATCTGCTCCACTTTCCTTAACTAAGATATCACCAACCTTTTCTCGTACAACTCCTAATTTCATTATCATACCTAAATAATTTTTATGCGTATATGCACTATATAATTCATTAGATAAACTTATTCTTATTGCACATAATCTATTCATATATTTTTTATCTTCTATAATAAATTTAAACTTATCTGGATAAAATACTATAATTTTTCTTTCTGCTTCTTCATATCCACCAAAGAAAATATAATTATTAAATTTCGCTTTATTTAAAATTTCTGTACATATTCTTATTTGATATCCATCTAAGAAATCTGTATTTGTTATTTTGTTTTTTTGTTTCGCTTCTTCCAGCTTATCCATCATTTTCGAAATAAGTATTTGTTCTTCTTTATTATGTCCCTCTAATAATTCTTTTTTATTCATAATTACTCCATTTTCTAATCATATCTAAAATACTTTCTATATCTAACTTATATTCCTTCTCTATTTCATCTACTGTACCTTGCTTTATAAATTCATCTGGATATCCTAGCATTCTTAATTCATTAGTTTTATTATATTTCTTTAGTACCTCTAATACAGTACTTCCTAAGCCATCTTTTACAATATTGTCCTCAATTGTTATTACTTTCGAAGTTCCTATCCATTTAACAATATTTTCTTCGTCTAAAGGTTTTAAAAATCTTGCATTTATTACCCCAGCTTCTATGCCTTCTTTTTTTAGAATGTTCGAAATTTCGTATGCTCTTTGAACCATCTTGCCTAGTGCAATTATAGTATAATCCTTTCCATCTGCTAATTTTTCAGCTTTACCTAGCTTAATTTTTTCTTCTTTATCTATCTTTATATTTTCTTCTCCACCACGTGGATATCTTATATAAATTGGCCCATCGTAGTCTATAGCAAATTCTAGCATATCTTCTAATTCATTAAAGTTTTTTGGAGCCATAATAACCAAATTTGGAACAATATTAAAAAATGATAAATCTAAAATTCCTTGATGTGTTTCGCCATCTGCACCTACAATTCCAGCTCTATCTGAACATAAAACCACATGTAAATTTTGCATACATACATCATGAATAACTTGATCATATCCACGTTGATAAAACGATGCATATATTGGAACAACAGGAATAATTCCGTTTGTTGCCATACCTGCAGCCATTCCTATTGCATGACCTTCTGCTATTCCAACATCAAAAAATCTATCTGTAAATTTTTCTGCAAAATCTTTTAAACCTGTTCCATCTTTCATAGATGCGGTTATAGCTACAATTTTTTTATTTTTCTCTGCCAAGCTTACTAATTTATCACCAAAAACCTTTGAATAATCTTTAGACTTAGCTTTTTTAGATTCTCCTGTTTCTAAATCAAATGGTCCTGTTGAATGAAATTTATCCGGATTCTTTTCGGCTGGTTCATATCCTTTTCCTTTTTTAGTAATAACATGAATTAGTTTAGGTCCATCAATATTTTTAGCAATTTTTAAAATATTTTCTAATTTTTCTATATTATGTCCATCAACTGGTCCTAAGTATGTATATCCCATATCTTCGAAAAACATATTTGATATAAAAATCTTTTTTATACTATATTTTAAATCTTGTACTAGTTTTATTATTTTATTACCAAGCCAAGGAATTTTTGAAACACATTTTTTTATTACATTATTAGATTTTTTATAAAACCTTTTGCTTCTTATTTTACTTAAGAAGTTTGATATTCCTCCAACATTTTTAGAAATACTCATTTCATTATCATTTAAGATAATTATGAAATTTGTCTTAGAACTTCCCCCGTCATTTAACGCTTCTAATGCCATTCCACCTGTTAAAGCTCCATCTCCTATAACTGCAACAATTTGATAATTTTCTTTTTTTATATCTCTTGCTCTTGCCATTCCTATTGCAGCAGAAATAGATGTACTACTATGTCCAGTATTAAATGTATCATATTCTGACTCTTCTCTTTTTGGGAACCCAGCTATTCCATTCTTTTTTCTTAAAGAATTCATTTTATCTTTTCTACCTGTAAGAATTTTATGAACATATGTCTGATGTCCTACATCCCAAAGTATTTTATCTTTAGGTGCATTAAACACAGAATGTAGTGCTATTGTAAGTTCTACAACTCCTAAATTTGAAGCTAAATGGCCACCATTATTAGCTACAACATTTAGTATTTCTTTTCTTATATCTGCTGATAACTCTTCTTTTTCTTTTATATTAAGTTTTTTTAAATCCCCTGGTAAATTTATATTTTCGATTTCACTCATAATTTTCTCCTAGTTTCTATTATTTTGCAGTATAAATATAGTATCATATTTTTCTACAAATTTCCATATAATTAGCCTCTGATTTTCTTTACAAATGTTTTTGCTTCTTATATAATTAAGAAGCAAAGGAGAAAAAATATGACAAAATTTATTTCACATTCTGAAGAAGAAACAAAGAAATTAGCTCAAAAAATCGCTTCTAATTCAAAAAAAGGAGATATCATAGTTTTATGTGGCGAACTTGGTTCTGGAAAAACTAAATTTACAGAGGGTTTTTTAGAATATTTTAATTTACAAGACGAATTATCAAGTCCTACTTTTACTATTGTAAATGAATATGATACTCCCGATTTTCCAATATACCATTTTGATGTTTATAGATTAGAAGATATAGATGAATTTTATGCAATTGGTGGAGATGAATATTTTCAAGCTGGTATTTGCATAATCGAATGGGGCGAAAAAATAGAGGAAATTTTGCCTGAATCTTATTTAAAAATTTCTTTTTCGAGAGATTTTAAAGATTCTGACATTCGTATTTTAACTATGGAATGTTTTGGCGAATATAAATTAAAGGAAGTGTAAAAATGAAAACATTAAGTATTGACACATCTAGCAATATTTGTAGCCTTGCGATTTTAGATGATAACAAAATAATATACGAAGACTATATAGCTGATAAATTAACTCATTCTGAAAACTTAATGCCAATGATAAAAAAAGCCTTTGACAATTTAACAATCAATTTAGATGATATAGATTTATTTACATGTTCTAAAGGTCCTGGCTCTTTTACTGGAATTAGAATTGGAGTTGCTACAATATGTGCTTTTAGAGATTACTATAATAAAAAAGCTATTGGTATTTCTTCTTTAGAAGGTTTAGCATATAATATTGTACCAAAAGAAAACTCTTTGGTTTGTTCTATAATAGATGCAAAAAATAATAATGTATATGCAGGATTATTCAAATATGAAGATAGTCATTATTCTTTAATAGATAAATATATATCTGATAATATTAATAACACATTAGATAGTTTAAATCATTATTCTAATAATGAAATTATATTTGTAGGTTCTGGAGCTATAACCTATTCTGCACAAATTAAAGACTCTTTTAAAAATTGTTTAATAGCAGAAGGAAATACTAACAATTCTTCTGCAAGTGGAGTAGCTAAAGCTGCAATCTATAAATATTTTAATTGTACTTCTAAGGAAGATTTAGCTCTTTCCCCACTATATTTAAAAAAATCAAGTGCGGAAATCGAATTAGAAAAAAAATTAAATAAAGGATAATCACTATGAGTTTAGAAATATATAATATGACAGATTATGACTTATCTTTACTAAAAGATATATTAATAGATGATTTTGACGATTTTTGGACATATGATATCTTACAAGAAGAACTTAATAATCCTAATTCAGAATATTTTGTAGCCAAATTGGAAAATAATATTTTAGGTTTTGCAGGAATTTGGAAATCTGTAGACGATGTACATATTACAGATATAGTTGTAAAAAAATCTAACAGACAAAATGGTATTGGTAGTAAATTATTGGAGAAACTAATACAAACTGCAAAGATGCAGAACTTTAAATCAATTACTTTGGAAGTAAATGAACACAATCTGCCTGCAATAAATTTGTATTTAAAATATGGTTTTAAAAATGTTGGCTTCAGAAAAAAATATTATGGCAATAAAGATAATGCAATTATTATGACAAAAGAATTATAAAGAAAGAAGGAAAAAACAAATGAAAAAAAACGAATTAAATTACAAAGATTTAAGAGTAATGTGTAATCCAAATATTTTTGATTTTGAAACAACAGAAAATTTAGAGCCTATTACTTCTGGAATTGGTCAAGAACGTGGTATTAAATCATTAGAATTTGGTCTTAATGTAAATGTTAAAGGATATAATATCTATCTTGAAGGTCCTAGTGGTGTTGGTAAAACTATGTATACAAAAAATTATTTGGATACAATTGCTAAAAAGAAAAAAGTTCCAAATGATTGGTGTTATATATATAATTTTGATAGACCAAATGAACCAATTGCTGTTTCTCTTCCTGCTGGACAAGGAAAAGAATTTAAAAACACTATGGATTCTTTTATTAAAGATATAAAAGTTGATATAAAAAATACTTTTAATAATGAAGATTTCGAAAAAGAAAAAACCTTAATTAGACAAGAATTCGAAGAAAAAAGAAATATTTTAATGGAAAATTTAAATAAAAAAGCAATGGAACATGGTTTTTTTGTAAAAAGTGCTCAAAATGGTATTTACATGATGCCTGTATTAAATGGTAAAACAATAGAAGAAGAAGAATTTGATAAATTAGATGAAAGTATAAAAAAAGAATTCGAAGATAAATCTGGAATTGTACAACAACAAATAATAGAAGCAATCAGTGAAATTAAAGCAATTGAAAAAGAATCTGATAAAAAAATAGAAGAATGGCAGTCTAACATTGCCCTACTTACTATAAATGTTCATATAAATAATGTAAAATCTAAATTTAAAAGAAATAAAAAAATCACAAAATTTTTAAATGATGTAAAAACAGATATTTTAAAAAATATTTCTGCATTTACATCAGAACCTACAAATAATCACCCTCAAAATGGACCAAGAATGGATCCACCTGCCCCATGGCTAAATTATAGAGTAAATTTATTTATAGATAATAGCAATTTAGAGGGTGCACCAGTTATAATGGATTCTAATACTTCTTATCCAAATTTATTTGGAAGACTTGAATACGAAAATTACTATGGTGCTTTAAAAACTGATCATACTATGTTAAAACCTGGTTTACTTCACATGGCAAACGGTGGATATATTATGTTCCAAGCAGATGATATCATACAAAATAGCCTATGCTATGAATCATTAAAAAAAGCACTAAAGGTAAAAGAACTAAATATAGAAAATGCTTCTGAACAACATTCTTCTATGGTAATGATTTCTTTAAAACCTGAGCCAATTCCTTTAGATTTAAAGGTTATTATAATTGGTAATAGCAATATTTATCATACTCTACTTGCTGTGGATAATGATTTTAGAAAACTATTTAAAATAAAAGTCGAATTTGAAGATGATGCTCCTCGTAATTCTGAAAACATGGTAAAACTTGCTAGATTTGCACATGGTTTCTGTGAAAAAGAAGGTCTTCCTCAGTTAGACAGATCTGGAGTTGCAAGTTTAGTTGACTATGCTACTGTTCTTGCAAACGATAAAGAAAAAATTTCGACAAAATTTAATGATTTATCAGAAATAATAGGTGAAGCAGCAACTTGGGCAAAACTTAGTCGTTCTAAATTAATTACTGACAAATTCATTCATAAAGCTTTAAAAGAACGAATTGAACGTGTGAAAAAATATGATGCTCACTATTCAGAAATGATAAAAGAAAATACTTTGTTAATTGATACTAACGGTTATAAAGTCGGACAAATAAATGGACTTACCGTTTTAACAATAGGTGATTATTCTTTTGGAAAACCTACAAAAATAACTGCAAATACTTATGCTGGAAAGCAAGGAATTGTTAATATAGAACGTGAAGTTGACCTTTCTGGTTCATCTCATTCTAAAGGTGTATTAATACTTACAGGTTATTTAGGACAAAAATTTGCACAAGATTTCCCTCTTGCTTTAACTGCAAGTATCTGTTTTGAACAATTATATAATGGTGTTGATGGAGATAGTGCTTCTAGTACAGAGCTATATGCTCTACTTTCTAGTTTGTCTGAAATACCAATAAATCAATCTTTTGCAGTTACAGGTTCTGTAAATCAAAAAGGTGAAATACAACCTATTGGTGGTGTTAATGAAAAAATCGAAGGATTTTTCCAAATATGTAAAGATAGAGGTTTAGATGGTAGTCATAGTGTTATAATTCCTATTCAAAATGTACGAAATCTTCATTTAGATGATGAAGTTGTAGAGGCTGTAAAAAATAACTTATTCCATATTTATGCAATTTCTACAATTGATGAAGGTATCGAATTATTAACAGGCGTACCTGCTGGAACTAAAGATAAAAATGGAAAGTTCCCTTCTGGAACAATTAATTATCTAGTTTATGAAAAATTAAAAAAATATTCTGGATTAGAAAATAAAAAATAAATATTAAAAACACTTGATAAAATTATCAAGTGTTTTTCTTATGAAATATCTTATTTATAAATTTTATAATTTTTTGAATAAAGCTTTCTTTTTTTATTTGTACTGGTAAATTTTGAGCTTGTTCTTGCTCTACTGTCAGCTTTTTTTCTCTATCCTTAAATATTTTTTCTGGGTTATATTTCTCTTTTATCTCTTCCCCATATATTTTCTCATTTTCATCATAGATTTGTTCTAATTCTTTTTTCTCTTCTTCATTTTCACATAAATATTTTAAGTAAATTATTGCAATTAAATTCCATGTATCTTCTTGTAAATTTTGTTTTTCAAGAGGAATGTCTAATGACAATTTTTTAGCAGTATCTTTATCTTTTTCCTCTTTAAAATACTTTATAAGATTATTCGGAATTTTCTCTTTCTCTGCTTTTGGCAACAATTCTATAAAACTATCTATTTCTGCATATGCAATTCTCGTGCTTTTAGTTATCACCATATTCTTGTCCCTTTTCCTCCATATTTTTCGTTGGTAACCCTCTTTTTAATAATTCTATTTGCTTTATAAGTTCTATTTGGCTTCTTATACCCGAAGTTCTTGCTCTTGTTTTGGTTCCATTCACAGCACCTCTTAAAAATTCATTGCCTGCATCTTCACTACCAACTAATATTCCAATATTTTCTTTTGAATTTGCTTTATCTACTGTACTATTTAAATCCTCTAACTCGTCATTTAGACGTTTATATATAATCTCTAAATTTGCTACATCATGTCCTCTTTGCTTTTCTTGTAATAATTTTTTCATATCTCTAACTAAAATATATTTTTGTCTATCATATAATTGTTGATCTGCTGTACCTTCTGGAATCATATGAGCTTCAAATGTTGTATCAATTAATTTCTCACTCATATCTATAAATACTGTCTCTTGCTTATCTATTCCTGGAATTAAATTTTTAGTATCCATATAATCTTGTATAAAATCATCAATATCTATACTTCTTTTTCTATCACTAATTTTTACAGTACTTAATACCTTTTGATCTTTTGACATTCCATGTGAATATGAACCAAGTTCTATGTTTTTTTCAATTACTTTGAAAGTAACACTATTTAAAGTTTCCTCATATATTGATTGCATTCCTATTATTAATCTAGGATCAACCTTTCCATTAGTTACTTCTACATTCTGTGTTTTAGCGTCTAGCACTATCTGTGACACTTTTTTGTTTGACATAACAATTCCATAAGATTTTTCTTCAGAGTTATTGTTTTTACTATTCTTATATGTAAATAGCTTGAATTCAGATGCCTCACTAGAATAATCATTCAAAGATACTCTATCTATCTTTCCCTCTTCAGTATCAATTACTACTAAAAATTGTTTATCCTCATTAAACTCTACAAAAGTATTTAAATTTTTTAAGCCATTTATATGAATTTTTTTAAATGTCGGCATTTCCAAGTCATATTCATATTGTTGCTCCAATTGCGAAATATTTTCTATAGTCCTTGCAAAAGTTTGTGCATTTCCTAATATCATTAATGCGTTTTTTTCTTTTAAATTTCCACCAATTTTTTTAAAAGTATCTGCAACCTCTTCATTTGAAAATTCTGTTGTTGCAGCTTGTATATCTGCTATTTTTCTAATCGTAGTTAAAAAATCTTTGCACTCATCTTTATACAAAAATGTAACTACTAATTTTCCAGTTGCATTTTCATTTAATATTCTATATGGTTCTTCTACTTCTTGATTTATATATGTCTCTTCAATAGATAAATATCTACCTGAATTTCTACTAGCAATTTTTAAATCAATATCTCTTGTAATTTTATCTACTATCTGTCTTTTTTCCCCTTCTGATTTGTTAAAAATAAAGTGACTATTTTGGACCATTTTTTCAATTAAATTTTTTCTAATGAATACGTACTGTTCATATATTGTTTTATACTCTTTTCTATTCGTATCTAATATTTTTAAATATCTAAGTATTTCTACTTGTTCATCTATAAATTCATTAAAATCTATTTTATTTTCTTTAATATGTTTAAATCGTATAATTTGTTCTTGTTTATACATATAATAAAAACTAAGTAATTCACTTATTCCATCTTTTAAATTATGATCAGCTGTTTTTAATTCTTGTGCTGTTGGTCTTTTTTGATTATATATAATATAATGATAGTTCTCTAAATATTTATCTATATTTTGCCCTGTTTTCATCATCGTTTGGAATAAGTTATTCTCTGTGCCTTTAGCCAAATGGAAATAAAACTTATTGCCTTGTTTTGAAAAATAATCTTTTAATACAATATTTCCAAACATAGAATATGCTAAAAAAACCATTTCAACATTTTTTGGATAACTATATTCAGTTCTATTGTACATAGCTTTTTTACAAAATTCTGTTATTCCTTCACCCCAAAAGCGATTAAAACCACCACGTCCATCTACTATAGAATGAAATATCTCATGTGCATTTGTATATTTATTGTCTCCTACACCTTTTCTTAATACTATATTTTCTTTTTGGCTTGGATCTATGGGTTGCATATGATAACCTGCAACCCATGTATTATTTTTTAAATATTCATCTTCTTGTTCTGTTAATGCTTTAAATATGATATTTCTAATTCCAATAGTTAAATTCTGTTTATCTACCCATTTTATAAATCCAGTTCTTCCTAAGTAATTATAAATATCATGATAGCACTCAAATACAATTTGTCTAATGTCATTTTGAATATCTTTATTTAATTGTAAATTTTTTTCTATTTCTGAAAAATTCATAAAATATCCCTATCTTTTTATTTTCCTTTTGTATATTACCTATTCTTCATTTATTGCTGCTTGAGCTGCTGCAAGTTTTGCAATTGGTACTCTATAAGGTGAACAAGATACATAGTCTAACCCAAGTGAATTACAAAATTCTACAGAAGCTGGATTTCCACCATGTTCACCACAAATTCCAATTTTCAAATCTGGTCTTGTCTTTCTTCCTAGCTCTACAGCTATTTTCATTAATTTGCCTACACCTTTTCTATCTATTGTTGCAAATGGATCAAAATCATAAATATTTTTAGAATAATATTCATTTAAGAACTTACCTGCATCATCCCTACTAAAGCCAAATGTCATTTGTGTTAAGTCATTTGTTCCAAATGAGAAAAATTCTGCTTCTTTAGCTATTTCATCTGCAGTTAAAGCTGCTCTTGGTATTTCTATCATTGTTCCTACATGATATCTCATTTCTATATTTTCTTCTTCTAAAATTTTATCTGCTGTTTCTGTAACTATTGATTTTACATATTTCATCTCTTTATATTCCCCAACTAAAGGAATCATTATTTCTGGAATTACATTCATTCCTTCTTTGTTAACATTTATCGCAGCTTCTATAATAGCTCTTGTTTGCATTTGAGCTATTTCTGGATATGTTACATCTAATCTACAACCTCTATGTCCCATCATTGGATTAAATTCGTGTAGCTTTTGGATTGTTTCCCTTATTTTTTCTTCTTTTATATTCATTTCTTTTGCTAGATCATATATATCTTTATCTGTTTTAGGTAAAAATTCATGTAGTGGTGGATCTAATAATCTAATTGTTACTGTATATCCATTCATTGCTTTATATAGTTCTTCAAAGTCAGCTCTTTGCATAGGTAATAATTTTCCTAATGCAACTTTTCTTTGTTCCACTGTTTCTGATAGAATCATTTCTCTTATTGCTTTGACTCTTTCTGGTGCAAAAAACATATGCTCTGTTCTACATAAACCAATACCTTCTGCTCCAAATTCATATGCTTGTTTTGCATCTCTTGGAGTATCTGCATTTGCTCTAACTTTTAATTTTCTATATTGATCTGCCCAGTTCATAAGTTCTGTAAAATTTCCAGAAACAGTTGCAGGTACAGTATCTATTTTTCCGTCATATACATTTCCAGTTGAACCATCTAAAGAAATATAGTCACCTTCTATATATTCTGCACCATCTGGTAATTCAAAGTATCCTTCTTCTTCGTTTACAACTATGCTAGAACATCCTGCTACACAGCAAGTTCCCATTCCTCTTGCAACAACTGCAGCATGTGATGTCATTCCTCCTCTTACAGTTAATATTCCTTTGCAAACATTCATACCATCAATATCATTTGCAGATGTCTCTAAACGCACTAAAATTAATTCTTTTTCTCCTGCCTCATGTAATTGTACTGCTTTTTCTGCACTAAATACAACTTTTCCTGTTGCAGCTCCTGGTGATGCTGCTAACCCCTGTGCTATTTGTCTTGCATATTTTAATTTTTCTTTATCAAAATTAGGATGCAATAATTGTTCTAATTGCTTTGGTTCTACCCTAAGTACTGCTTCTCTTTCATCTATTAATCCTTCTTTTACTAAATCTACAGCTACTTGCAAAGCTGCTTGTGCTGTTCTTTTTCCATTTCTAGTTTGTAAAATATATAAACTTCCATGTTCTATAGTAAATTCTAAGTCTTGCATATCTTTATAATGCTTTTCTAATTTTTTAGCACTTCTTACAAACTCATTATATACATCAGGATTAATTTCTGCTAATTTATCTATTGTCATAGGAGTTCTTATTCCTGCTACAACATCTTCTCCTTGTGCATTCATAAGAAATTCCCCATATATTTTATTTTCTCCTGTTGCTGGATTTCTAGAAAACGCTACACCAGTTCCACAGTCATCTCCCATATTTCCAAATACCATCATTTGAATATTTACAGCTGTTCCCCAATCTCCTGGTATATCATTTAACCTTCTATATTTAATTGCTCTTGGGTTATTCCAAGATTTAAATACAGCTTCTATACATTCTAATAGTAAAGCCTTTACATCTTGTGGAAATGCTGAACCAATTTGTTCATAATATATTCCTTTAAATACTTTTACTAAATCTTCTAGGTCATTTGCATCCATGTCTATATCTTGAGCAAGACCTCTTTGCATTTTTTTAGTATCTATAGCCTTTTCATAAACACTATTAGGAATTCCTTTTACTACATCACTGTACATTTGAATAAATCTTCTATAACTGTCATATGCAAATCTTCTATTTTTAGCTGCTAATGTTTTAACAGTTTCATCATTAATTCCTAAATTTAATATTGTATCCATCATTCCAGGCATAGAAACTCTAGCTCCTGAACGAACAGAAACTAATAATGGCTTTTGGACATCACCAAATTTTTTACCTGTCATTTCCTCTAATTTAGCTAGTGCTCTATCTATTTGCTTTATTATATCTTCTGATATTTTTTCTCCATCTTCATAATATTTATTACAACATTCTGCAGAAATTGTAAAACCTTGTGGAATTGGTAATCCCAAATTTGTCATTTCTGCCAAATTAGCACCTTTCCCACCAAGAATATCTTTCATTTTTGCATTTCCTTCTTGAAATAAATATACATATTTCTTGTTTTCTTCTCCCATGTATCTTCTCTCCTTTATCTTTCGAATCTATTTTTCATTGTGCTAACACAACAATTTTATGTTTTCTATATTTTTATAGCAATATTATACCACTTTATGTTTTTTAGTAAACCTTTTTTAAAAAATTAGGGATTAGAGGACAGTCCTTTTCGGATTTTGGATGTTCCTTTTCGGGATTCGGGGACGGTGCTTTTTTCCCTTTTTTGTATTTAATATTTTATCTCTTTAGGTATTACTATTCTAGAAACATTCACACTTTTGGGTTTAAATAATTCATCTAATTGTTCTTCTAAATAATATGCTTCCTTAAAAAACATTCTATTAAGTAATTTTATTATCTTATCAAACTTACTCTCTTTTCTTACTATTAAACTTGTTTCCATAAAATACACCTCTTTGGTATCATCTACCAAAATCTTATCATAACTTAATAAAAAGTTAAAGACATTCATTAAACTTATTTGTTTAAATGAATGTCTTTACAATTATCATACTATATAAAACTTTAATTTCGCTAGTTATAATTAAAATTCTACTTTTTCAGCAATCCAATTTTCTAATTCGTCAATATTTACTCTTACTTGTTCCATTGTATCCCTGTCTCTAATTGTTACACAATTATCTTCTAATGTATCAAAATCTATTGTTACACAATAAGGTGTTCCTATTTCGTCTTCTCTTCTATATCTCTTTCCTATACTTCCTGCTTCATCATAATCACACATAAATTTCTTTGCTAAATTTGTATATACTTCTG
The DNA here is from genome assembly GCA_946497695.1 of uncultured Clostridium sp. Taxonomy (GTDB): domain Bacteria; phylum Bacillota; class Clostridia; order TANB77; family CAG-508; genus Merdicola. The sequence continues at coordinate 33,261 of CAMMLJ010000005.1, forward strand.
TTGCTTTTTCAGATAATTTTTTAGATAAAGGTAAAACTGCAACTTTATATGGGGCTAAAGCTGGATGTAAATGTAATACTGTTCTTACATCTCCTTCTGCTATTTCTTCCTCTTCATATGCGTTGCATAAGAAAGCTAATAATACTCTATCTGCTCCTAGTGATGGTTCTATAACATATGGTACGTATTTTTCTCCTGTTTCTGGATCTAAATATGACATATCTTGGTTTGAATGGTTCATATGTTGTGTCAAGTCATAATCTGTTCTATCTGCAATTCCCCATAATTCTCCCCATCCAAATGGGAATGCAAATTCTATATCTGTTGTTGCTTTGCTATAGAATACTAATTCTTCTTTTGAATGATCTCTTAAACGTATATTTTCTTTCTTCATTCCTAGGCTTAATAACCAGTTTTCACAATAATCTTTCCAATATTTATGCCATTCTAAATCTGTTCCTGGTTTACAGAAGAATTCTAGTTCCATTTGTTCAAATTCTCTTGTTCTAAATATAAAGTTTCCTGGTGTTATCTCATTTCTGAAAGCTTTTCCTATTTGTGCAATACCCATTGGCATTTTCTTTCTTGATGTTCTTAATACATTTTTAAAATCTACAAATATACCTTGTGCTGTTTCTGGTCTTAGATATATTTCTGCTGTCTTATCTTCTGTAACACCTTGGAATGTTTTAAACATTAAATTAAATTTACGTATATCTGTAAAATTTGTTTTACCACAATTAGGGCAAGGTATCTTATTTTCATTAATAAAGTTTATTAATTGTTCATCACTCATACCATCTGCAATCATATCTTTTCCTTGGTCATGAGCCCATTCTTCTATTAATTTATCTGCTCTGTGTCTTGTTTTACATTCTTTACAATCAATTAATGGATCTGAGAATCCTCCAACATGACCTGATGCAACCCATGTTTCTGGATTCATTAATATTGCTGCATCTAATCCTACAATATTTGGTTGTTCTTGAATAAATTTTTTTCTCCATGCGGCTTTAATATTATTTTTAAGCTCGTTTCCTAAAGGACCATAATCCCATGTATTTGCAAGTCCTCCATAAATCTCTGAACCTGGATATACATATCCTCTTGATTTGCATAATGCTACGATTTTTTCCATTGAATCTACCATAATAAAAACCTCCTATCGGGATTAAGGGACGGTCTTTTTTTCCCTATCCTAAAAAAATAAAACTACTTAAGTACGAAAGTAATAAGCAGTTTTTTTATTTTTTATATTTGTAATAGGGATTTTAGGACCGTCCCCCAATCCCTATCTAAAAAACTTCCGTACCTAGCATATTAGCTAGGGACGAAAGTTATATTCCGCGGTTCCACCCTAATTGATAAATTTAATTATCCACTTCGTTAAAATTGTGCTCCAAAGCTCCCCATATTTTTTAGCTATTAGTTTACACCAACCACTAACTCTCTTTTAGCTTTAAAATACTTTTTCTTTTTCATCGCACTTATTAAATTTATATACTTATATCATATTATTTACAAAAAATCAAGGATTATTATTTAATAAAACAAAAATATATTGCCAAAACAATTTCTGTTATTAGAATTGTAGGAAAGCCTATTGTAAATTTTAGCTTTTTAGTCTTATGTCTAAAAATGTACATTCCAGCAATTCCACCAATTCCGCCTCCAAGTAAAACTAATGTAAATAAACCTGCTTCGCTTATTCTCCATTCACCTTTTTGCGCTCTTCTTTTATCCCACCACATAGCTGCAAAAGCTAATAAATTTATAACAATTAAGTATATTATAATATTTTTTGGTGTAAATATTGCTTCTAATAATAATTTATAGTCTAACATTATTCTCTCCTATAGTTTTATTGATTAAAATTAAAAACTTACAACAATCTATGAATTTATGTTAAATAGTTGAACTTTAAGCTCAATCTCTAAAGTTCAAAACTAAGCAAATAAACTCATTTGATTACTTTCTGGCATTCCTTTTAAGCAACCTGCTGTTTTTAGTAATTCTATTACTGAGCTTCCTGCTTTTGCCCTCATTCTTATGTCATCTATACACATAAATGGCTCTTCTTCCCTTGCTTTAACTATACTTTCTGCAGCAACAGTTCCAAGCCCAGGAATACTATTTAATGGTGGTCTTATTCCATCTTCTTCAGCAATAAACTTTGTACTATGAGATTTGTACAAATCAATTGGCAAGAAATTAATCCCTCTTTCATACATTTCTAATACTAGTTCTAGTATAGCATACATATTTTTATCTTTTGTCGTTGCATTATTCCCTGCTAGATCTATTTCTTTCATTTTGTTTAAAACTTTTTCTTTCCCGTGACACATTATATCACTATCAAACTCATCTGCTCTTATTGTAAAATATGCAGTATAATATGCCTTTGGTTCGTGAACTTTAAACCATGCTATTCTAAATGCATTTGTAACATATGCTGCTGCATGGGCTTTAGGGAACATATATTTTATCTTTTCACAAGATTTTATATACCATTCTGGAACATCATGTTCCTTCATTAATTCTTTATATTGATCCCACTTAGGTTCTTTTCCTTTTGCTACCTTTCCTTTACGTACAGATTCCATTATTTTAAATGCATCATTTGGTGGCAAACCTTTTTTAATTAGGTATATCATTATATCATCACGACAACATATTGCTTCTGATAATGTAACTGTTCCTGCATCTATTAGACTTTGTGCATTTCCAAGCCACACATCTGTACCATGTGACAATCCAGATATACGAATTAATTCATCAAATCTTTTTGGTTTTGTATCTACTAACATTCCTCTAACAAATTTTGTACCAAATTCTGGTATTCCATAACTTCCAACTTCTGAATGTATTTGTTCTGGAGTTACACCTAATGCTTTAGTAGAACTAAAGATTGACATTGTTTCCTTATCATCTAAAGGTACTTTAGTTGGATCTACTCCTGTAATATCAAATAACATTCTTATCATTGTAGGATCATCATGACCAAGTATATCTAGTTTTAATAAGTTCTGGTCTATTGAGTGATAATCAAAATGTGTTGTTATAATGTCAGAATTAGGATCATCTGCTGGATGTTGTACAGGTGTAAATTCATATATTTCTCTACCTTTTGGAACAACTATAATTCCACCTGGGTGTTGTCCTGTTGTTCTTTTTATTCCTGTACAACCTTGCGAAATTCTTGCAACTTCTGCATTTGCAACTGGTATATTTCTTTCTTCATAATATTTTTTCACATAGCCAAAAGCTGTTTTATCTGCAACTGTACCAACTGTTCCAGCCTTAAATGTTGTACCCTTTCCAAATATAACTTCTGTATATCTATGTGCTTTTGCCTGATATTCTCCAGAGAAGTTTAAGTCTATATCAGGCTCTTTATCTCCATTAAAGCCAAGGAATGTCTCGAATGGTATATCCATACCATCTTTTACAAGTTTTGTTCCACATTTTGGACAATCTTTATCTGGTAAGTCAAATCCATTCTCATACCCATAATCTGTAAAATCAGAATACTTACAATTAGGACATCTATAATGTGGTGGAAGTGAATTAACTTCTGTTATACCTGTCATATTCGCAACAAATGACGAACCAACAGATCCTCTTGACCCAACGATATATCCATCCTCATTTGACTTCCAAACTAGTTTTTGCGCAATTATGTACATAACGGAGAATCCATTTTTTATAATTGATGTTAATTCTTTATCAAGTCTTTCTTCAACTATAGCTGGAAGTGGATCACCATATAATTCATGTGCTTTTGAATATGCAATTTCTTTGATAGTTGTTTCACAACCTGGTATATGTGGCGGACATTTTTCTGGTGATATTGGGCTAATCCAATCACACATATCTGCAACTTTATTTGTATTTGTTACAACTACTTCATATGCTTTTTCTTCTCCTAAATATTCGAATTCCTTAAGCATTTCTTCTGTAGTTCTTAAATATAATGGCGCTTGATCATCTGCATCGTCATATCCTTGACCTGCTTGTAACATTCTTCTATAAATTTCATCAGATGGATCCATAAAGTGTACATCACAAGTTGCTACAACTAATTTATTTAATTTTTCACCAATCTCTACAATCTTTCTATTTATATTTTTTAAACCTTCTTCATCTGCTACAGTTCCATTTCTAATTAAGAAGTCATTATTTCCTAATGGCTGTATCTCTAAATAATCATAATCTTTTGCAATATCTTCTATTTCTTCGTCTGTTTTTCCCATTTCAATTGCTTGATACAATTCTCCTGCTTCACAAGCACTTCCTAATATTAAGCCTTCTGAATATTTCTTATATACTGATTTTAAAATTCTTGGTTTTTTATAAAAATAGTCTAAATGAGAAATTGATATTAGTTTATATAGATTTTTTAATCCTACATAATTTGTTGCTAATATTATAGCGTGATATGTAGGTAATTTCTTATAGTCTGCATCTCCTGAAACTTTTTTTGTAATATCATCTAATGTTTCGCAACCTTTATCTTTTAACATTTTAAGCATTACATTTAACACTTTTACAGTTGTATCAACATCATCTAATGCTCTATGAGCTACTTCTACTTTTATACCTAAATTTTCCGCAATTTTTCCTAGTTTATATTTTTTATAATCTGGGAATAAATCTTTTGCTAACCTTAATGTATCTAAATATGTATTTTCTAAACTTAACCCTAACTCGTTTGCATTATATTTTAAAAATCCAATATCGAAATCTGCATTATGTGCAACTAAAACTGAATCTCCAACAAATTCTAATATTTTAGGCATAACTTTATCTATTGTCTCTGCATCTTTTACCATATCGTCTGTAATATTTGTAACTTCTACAACTCTTTGTGGTATTGGTTTTTCTGGATTTACAAAGCAAGAAAATTCATCTATTACTTCACCATTTTTTACTTTCATTATTCCAACTTCTGTAATTTTTTCTGTTCTGAATGAAAAACCTGTTGTTTCTAAGTCTAATACACAATAAGTTGTATCTATACTTTGTCCTTTAGAAAAAGAAACTGGAGATACCTTGTCTGGTGCAAGATATGCTTCTACACCATAAATTATTTTTATATCATGATTATCAAAACCTAATAATTTATGTGCTTCTGGGAATGCTTGTACAACACCATGATCTGTTATTGCAATAGATTTCATTCCCCACTTCATAGCTCTCTTTATTAAGTCAGTTGCAGATGTTATTCCATCCATTTGACTCATCTTTGTATGCATATGAAGTTCTACTCTCTTTTCTTCTGCATTATCCATTCTTTCTTCTTTTTTAGGTGGCTCTATTTCTATAATCGTATATGCCATAACAGTAAGTTCATGAGAGAAAGAATCCATTTGTGCAGTTCCTGCTATTTTTATTGCTTTAGCACTTTTTATTCTTCCCATAATTTTCTTAGCATTTTTCTTATCTAAAAATGCTTTACATGTTAATGTACTTGTTCCATCATACAAATCAAAACTATATAAAACTCTACCAGATTTTAATTCTCTATCTTCAGAATTTATTACTTCTCCCTCTAATGATACTTTTTTATCATCTACACCTAAATTTTTAATTTTTACAAGAGGTTCATTAATAGTTAAAGAAGTTCCCATTATTAGTGGTGAACTATTATCTTCTTCTGGTAATTCTGGTACTTCTGCATCTGTTTCTATTACTGAATTTGCAATTATATTAACATCTCCAGCATATGTGTCTAATCCTGCTTTTCCTATAATTTTTATAGCTTTTACTTTCTCTAGTTTTTCTAAGATACCATCTGCTTCTTCCATAGTTGTAAATGATTTACATGTCATTATACCTGTACCATCATACACATCCATTATTATTATTTTCTTTCCAGATTTAGTATCTCTTGAATCTAATTCTACAATTCTTCCTTCTATCGTTACTTTACCAGTGTTTGCATTTATATCTTTTATTTTTACATGATTTTCTTTTGCTTTAGATGGTTTTCCAATAATGTAATCTAAATTATTATTTTCTATAACTGGTGGTGGCACCATTTCGCCTAATTCCTCTGGAGGAATATCGCTATCAGAAGGTAATGGTACATAATAGTCTGGTGGTTCCTGCATTTTAGCATTTGCTTTTTCTTCCTCATGTTTTTTCATTTCTTCTATTCTATTTCTTATTAATGTCTCTTCTAATAGCCTATTATTTTCTTCTTGTCTTGCTAATTCTTCTTTACTTATCTGTTCCTCTAAGTTAATTTTATATTCTTTTCCTAATAAGTTCTTTATTGTTATTTCTACTTGTTTATCTGTCTTTCTGGTTCGTAAAAAGTCTGCACCTTTTATATGCATCTTTACATTTATATTGTTATTTTCTACCTCTATTGTACTTTTCATAAGTAAAATAGGTTTCATTAGTGGATGTTTATGTGCCATATAACATATTATATTTTTCCACTCATCTTTTACATCAGGAATCTTTGTTCCGTCTTCATAATTAAATATCATTTCTATATCTTTTATTTGGAATCTCTCCATTAGATATTTTTCAAAATCCCACATATCTTTTATTTGAACAAATTTATCTGTATTTAAAATGATAGTTAATTTATTAGTTTTTTTGTTTATCCCTATTTTACTTATATAACATTCTTGCATTTGCGAATTATTTTTATAGTCACTAAATATTTCCTTTATTTTCTTTAAGTTTTCCAATTTAGCATCTCCTATTTGTTATCAGTCGTTTTTTCTCCGATTACTTTTAGTATTTTCTCATATACTACTTTTACATCTTTTACTCCGTTTATAAAAATTATTTTTTGAGTTAATTTTTTATTATTTGTATATATCATTATCGTTCCTAATTTAAAAACTGTTTGTAAAAATGTTTGTCCATATTTTATCTGTGTAAATTCTGTATATTTTACTTCTTTTTCGTTATCATCTTTAATTTTATTGTTATATATTAATTTATCATTGTAAAATTTATAATAGCTATTTCTATATTTTATCTTATTATAAACAGCATTTATTATTAAATATACAATGTATACAACTAATATTGCTACACCATACCCTATTAGTTGGTTTTCAGCAATTAATACTGCTAAAATTAAAATAATAATTAATAAAGTTGTTACATGATTATATAAAAAGCTAAATAATACATTATATTTTGGTTTTATTGTTAGTTTTGCTTCTTCTTTTTTATCCATTTCCATACCTCTTTTTAAAAAATTCTTAAAATATCTTTATATGATATAAATATTGATAATGATATTAAAATTACAAATCCTATCATTTGAATTCCAATTTCTAGCTCTTCTTTCATTGGCTTTCTTCTTATAGCTTCTATTAATAATATTAATAATTTTCCACCATCCAATGCTGGTATTGGCAATAAATTTGTCACTCCTAGTGAAATAGAAATTATTGCAAGCATATATATAAAATCTACAAATCCAGTGGTTTGTGATACCACACTAGAAATTCCAACAGGTCCCATCATTTGGTCTATTCCAACTTTACCAGTAAATAACATTTTTAAATTTTCCACTATTGATCCTAAAAAATCACCTGTTTTGAAAAATGCATAATAAATATTATTTGCAAAATTATTTTCTGCCATTTTAAAATTTATTCCTAAATAATATGTTGGAATTAAATCTAATTGTAAGTTTACGTTAAGTATTTCGCCATTTCTTTCTACTTCCACTTCTGCAGTATTGCTTTCACAAGTTTGTATTGCTTCTATCAATTTGTCCGCACTTTCTCTTACATCTACGCCATTAAATTTTGTGATTACATCATTGGTTTGTATTCCTGCTTTAGCTGCTGCACTACCTTCATCTATCTGCACTACTTGTGTTGCATTTTTGCCATTATTAGTACTAGCCACATATATACCTGTACTTTTAGTTTGTTTTTCTGTCGGAGTTAATTTTACTTCTTTTTCTTCGTTATTTCTTTCTATTTGTATTGTTAGTTCTTCTCCATTTGAATTTTGAAGTATATCGTCTATATCTGTTTTAGTCTTTATATTTATACCATTAATTTTTTCTATTTTATCTCCCTCATATATTCCCGCTTGCTCTGCTGCAAAATCAGGCATTGTGGAATCTACAAATGTAGATACATTATTACCAATTGATGCCATTATTATAAAATATACTAATATACCAAAAACAATATTTACTGTTGCACCTGCTGCAACAATAGCCATTCTTTTTGGTATACTAGCATTATTAAAAGCACGCTCATCTTCAGATTTAGTGTCTTCACCCTCTAATCTTACAAATCCTCCTAATGGGATTAATCTTAATTCATATTTCGTTTCTTTTCTTTGCTTGTTCCAAATCTTTGGACCAAACCCTATTGCAAATTCGTGTACTTTTACTTTAAATAATTTTGCTATAAAGAAATGTCCAGCTTCATGAATTAGTATTAGAAATCCCAATAAGAAAATTATTTTTATAGCATTTATTATAAAACCTAACAAAGAGCAACCTCCTATTTTAAATTAGTACTAATAAAAAATATGCAAATGGAGCTATAAATATTATACTATCTATTCTATCTAACATTCCTCCATGTCCTGGGATTAAATGTCCATAATCTTTTATTCCTGTATATCTTTTTATTGAAGATGCTGCAAAATCTCCCATTTGACTTAATAAACTTAAAATTAATCCTATTACAGTTATTAATATATAATTAATATTCATTCCACATAAATTATTTATTATTACAGTATATATTAATATCATTATAATTGCGCCTAATGTTCCACCAACGCAACCTTCTATTGTTTTATTAGGACTAATTTTACTAAATTTATGTTTTCCTATTAATTTACCACAAACATATGCAAAAATGTCTGTTCCCCATGATGCAAACATTGCATACCATATTAAAAATACACCATTTTCATCTGCTCTAATAATTGGCATAAACATTAAAAATATTACTATATAACATATTCCAAATAGTGTTACTGCTGCATCTATTACTGTTGTTTTCATTTTTGTTATTAAAATTTGTGCGAAACTTAGTAAAATTGCTATTGGTGCTACAGATCCAATTATTAAAATTAAATATTCCTTTGGAAATACATGTATTAAAGCAATTGTTACACATGCTAAATAACCAAGCCATGTTAAAGGATTTGCTTTATTACTAACTTTAAAAGCATGCGCATATTCATGAAAACTTAAAGCTGCAATAATTGCAAAAGCAATATCAATCACTATTTGATTTCCAAAAATAAGAATTAATGCTACTATGGGAAAACCTATTATCCCTGAAATTACTCTTTTTATACTCATTATTTTCCTCCAAATTTTCTATTTCTCTTTTGAAATTCTAAAATTGCATTATCAATGTCTTCTTCTGTAAAATCTGGCCATAATTTATCTAGAAATAGAAATTCTGAATATACAATTTGCCAAGGTAAGAAATTGCTTGTACGCAATTCTCCACTTGTTCTAATAACTAAATCTGGATCTGGTTCTCCTCTAGTGTATAAATTAGCTGAAATAGTTTCCTCTGTAATATTATCTACGTCTAATTCACCATTTTTTACTTGTTCTGCTATTTTCTTAACTGCTGTCATAATTTCATTTCTTCCACCATAATTTAATGCAATATTAAATGTTACTCCTGTATTATCTTTAGTTCTCTCTTCGCATTTTCTTATACTCTTTTGCATTGCTTCTGAAAGAACTGATATTTCTCCTAATACTTTAACTTTTATATTCTCTGTATCTGCCCTTTTACTATAGTCATCTAAATAATTTTGAAGAAGTAGCATAAGAGCACTTACTTCCTCTTCTGCTCTTTTCCAATTTTCTGTTGAAAAAGCATATACAGTGATATATCCTAATCCTATTTTATTAGCATATCTAACAATTTTTTCTAATGTTTTTGCACCTTCCTTATGTCCTAACTTTGCAGGAAGTCCTCTTTGTTTTGCCCACCTTCTATTTCCATCCATAATTATTGCAATATGCTTTGGAAAATTTTCTTTTTCAAATTCCATATTAAACTCCTTTTAAACTGTCATTATTTCTTTTTCTTTTCCCTCTGTTAATTTATCAATTTCATCAATATTTTTATCTGTTATTTTTTGGATGTTATCTTCTGCCATTTTTAATTCGTCTTCTGTTATTTCAGAATTTTTTTGCATAGCTTTAAACTCATCTATTCCATCTCTTCTTATAGAACGTATTGCAATTTTAGCATCTTCACCCATTTTCTTAACTTCTTTTACTAATTCTTTTCTTCTTTCTTCATTTAATTCTGGGAAGTTTAATCTAATTAATTTTCCATCATTATTTGGATTAATTCCTATATCTGATGTTAATATTGCTTTTTCAATTTCTTTTAACACACTAGCATCCCATGGTTGAATTACTATTAATCTTGCTTCTGGTACAGATATTCCTGCTATTTGATTTATAGGTGTTGGTGTACCATAATAATCTATTTTTATTTTATTTAAAACTGCTGGATTGGCTCTTCCAGCTCTTATTTCTGATAAATTTTCCTTATACACACTTATTGTTTTACTCATTTTTTCTTCTATTTTACTATAATCCATTTTAATCTCTCCTTCTTTTATTTTACTATTGTTCCTATTTTTTCTCCCTTTGCAGCTTTTACAATATTGTTTGGATCATCTATTCCAAAAACTACTAATGGTATATTATTATCCCTACATAAAGAAGTTGCTGTAGAGTCCATTACTTTTAAATCTTTATTTAAAATATCTAAATATGTTATTTCATCATATTTTACTGCACTTTTATCTATTTCTGGATCTGCAGAATATACAGCATCTATTGACTTTCCAAGTAAAATTACATCTGCATCTATTTCTGCTGCTCTTAACGCTGCTGCTGTATCTGTTGTAAAATATGGATTACCTGTACCACAAGCAAATATTACAATTCTTCCTCTTTCTAAATGTTTAATTGCTTTTCTTTTTATATATGGTTCTGCAATTTCCCTCATTTCTATGGCTGTTTGCACTCTTGTATATACACCTCTTGCTTCTAAGGCATCTTGAAGTGCTAAGCCATTCATTGCAGTTGCTAGCATTCCCATATAATCTGCTGTAGTTCTTTCCATTTCGTGACCATATCTACCTCTCCAGAAGTTTCCTCCTCCAACTACTACTGCAACTTGTATTCCTAAATTAGAAACTTCCTTTATTGCATCACATAAATTTCCTACTACTTTTGCATCTATCCCTGTTTTCTTTTCGCCTGCAAGTACTTCTCCACTTAGTTTTAATAGTACTCTTTTGTAGGGTTTATTACTTTCCAAATTTATACACTCTCCTTGCTTATTTAATTGACATGCCAATTTCTTTTTGGCAATTATTTTAGCAAGCTTATTCTATCATATAATTTTATGAATTTGTATAATTTTTTAATATTTTCTTAATTTTATTATTAATAAATATTATATGCTTGTAGAAAAATGTAAAATTGTGTATTTTTCTGTAACTGACTAAGTGGTTACTATATCTTGCTTATTTTGTTTAATTGTAATATCATTACATATATAAATTTGGAGGTATATATGGGAAAGAAAAGTTTAGCTGAAAAATTAAAGAAAAAATATCATAAAGCTCTTGAAGTTACAGATTTAAAAGATTTATTATATAAGTCTGCTACTAGATATACAAGAAGAGCCGCTTTTAAATTAAAAGATAAAATTGGAAACATTTATAAAGTAACATACGAAAAATTTAAGAAAGATGTTATGGCTTTAGGAACTGCTTTAATTAATCTTGGGTTAAAAGATGAATATATAGCTGTTACTGGTAAAAACAGTTATAATTGGGCAGTATCATATTTAGCTGCTACAATTGTTGGAATTGTTGTTCCAATTGATAAAGAATTGAAATCTGAAGAGATAATAAACTTCTTAAATGTATCTTCTTCTAAAGCAATACTTGGTGATGATAAATATATTACTGAATTAATTTCTAAAAAATCAGAAATAACTAATAAAAACACTTTGTTTATCAATTTTAATTCTGAAAAAGATACAAATACTTATATGTCTTATTCTTTACTTTTGGATGCAGGTTATAACCAATTAGAAGAAGGAAACAAAGATTTCGATAATATAAAAATAGATCCTGATGCAATGAAGATTCTTATTTTTACATCTGGAACTACTGGAAATGCAAAAGGTGTTTGTTTATCACATAAAAATATTGTATCTAATATAATGTCAACATTTGGTATTGTAAAAGTAAAAAGAAGTGATCAAGTTCTTTCAATCTTGCCTTTACATCATACTTATGAATGTACTTTAGGATTTTTACTTGTAATTTATAGTGGTGGATGTATTAGTTATTGTGAGGGTCTTCGTCATATAACAAATAACATTCTAGAATTTAAACCAACAGTTATTTTATGTGTGCCTTTACTTTTAGAAAAAATGTATAAAAAAATAGAAGCTACTGTTAGAAAATCTTTACCAGAAAAATATGCTAACATAGAGGGTGACGTAATTGCCAACCTCCCTTTAATTATTAAAAAAATAGTTAAAACAAAGGTTAAAAATTCTCTTGGTGGTAGATTAAGAGCATTTATAGTTGGTGCTGCACCTTTAAGTCCAGATGTTATAACTTCATATAAAAATTTGGATATAAAATCTATACAAGGTTATGGACTTACAGAATGTTCACCTTTAGTTGCTGGAAATAATGATTTTTATATAAAACCAGATGCTGTAGGGTTACCTATTCCAAACGTTTCATATAAAATTGATAAACCAGATAGTTCTGGTGTTGGAGAAATACTTGTAAAAGGTCCTAATGTAATGCTTGGTTATTATGAAGATGAGGCTGGAACAGCCAAAGTATTAAAAGATGGCTGGTTCCATACTGGCGACTTAGGTAGAGTTGATGATGATGGCTGGCTATATATTACCGGAAGATTAAAAACTGTAATAGTTACTCAAAATGGAAAAAATATTTATCCTGAAGAAATTGAACATTATCTAAATGAAAACCCATTAATTTCTGAATCTTTAGTAACTGGCCTTCCTGATGATAAAGATGAAGAAGTATATGTTAATGCTCAAATTTTCCCAAATATTGATGCTATAAAAGAATATTTAAAGGTTTCTCTTCCTCAAAAAGAAGAAATCTTCGCTGTTATTAAAGATATCGTTTCTAGTGTTAATAAAAAATTACCAAATTATAAACATATAAAATCTTTTATTATTAAAGATGAAGAATTTGAAAAGACTACTACTCAAAAGATTAAAAGATTTGGTAAAAATGTTGAAAATAATAAATAAATATTTACAAATATTTATTATGATGATATTTTAGATATGTGTGTTAGACTATTTTTCATAATGACACACTCCTTTCAAAAGCCAACTGCTTAGCAGTTGGCTTTTTCACTAAAAAAGGGATTTTAGGAACGTCCCTAAATCCCCTGCTAGGAACATCCCCAAATCCCGAGGGAACACCCTGAATCTCTTTTTATTCAACTTTTCCAAATTTATCAAATGGCCAGAATCTAAAAAGAACTATACTTTCTATCTTGTCTTGTGGAATGCAACCAAATGCTCTACAATCATGACTTTCTTGTCTGTTATCTCCCATTGCAAACACAGTTCCTTCTGGTACTGTAAAATCTACTAATAATCCACCTTCAGCTTCTGTCCTCACACTAGAAGATAAATAATCCTCTTCTAATTCTTCCCCATTAACATATACTTTTCCATTTTGAATTTTAACATGTTCACCTGGTAAGGCAATTACTCTTTTAATATAACTTACTTTTCCTATTTCTAATACATTATGAACAAATTTATTAGCTGGTTCTTCATACCTTGCAGTTGGAGATTCTTCAAACTCTGCCTCTGTTAAATAATCTTCAGTTGGTGCCTCAAAAGTTATAATATCTCCTCTTTCTGGTAGTTTATGAGTTAAACGTATTGTTCTATTTAATATCAATCTTTGGCCTTCTATTAATGTTGGCTTCATAGAAACAGATTGAACTTGAGTTGGTGTCATTATGTAATATCGTATCCATAGTCCTAAAACTACCGCTATAATAATGCATATTACCCACTCTAGAATATTTTTTAATTCTTCATTAATATTCATATTTTAATAATTGCCTCCTAGCTTATACTAGAATTGCAATGTTTCTTTAATTCTCTTCATTGCTTCTTCTGTATTTTTTCTTTCACCAAATGCTGTTAATCTAAAATATCCTTCACCACTTGGTCCAAAACCAACACCTGGTGTTCCTACAACATTTGCTTTTTCTAATAGTAAATCAAAGAAATCCCAAGATTTCATATTGTTTGGTACTTTAAGCCATATATATGGTGAATTAATACCGCCATAATATTCTATACCAACTTCATCTAATCCTTCTCTTATTATTTTCGCATTTTCTAAATAATATTTAATATTTTCTTTTATTTCTTTTTGTCCTTCTTCTGAATAAACAGATTCTGCTCCTCTTTGTGTTACATAAGATACACCATTAAACTTTGTGCATTGTCTTCTATTCCACATTTTATTTAAGCTAACTTCTTCTCCATTACTTGCTTTTACTTTTAATTCTTTTGGAACTATTGTATATGCACATCTTATTCCTGTAAAACCGGCTGTTTTTGAAAAGCTTTTAAACTCTATTGCTACTTCTTTTGCTCCATCAATTTCATAAATAGTATGTGGAATATCATCTTCTGTTATGAAAGCTTCATATGCTGCATCATATAAAATAATAGAATTATTTTCTTTAGCATATTTTACCCATTTAGCTAATTCTTCTTTTGATATAACTGTTCCTGTTGGATTATTTGGGAAACATAAATATATCATATCTGGAACTTCTTTTGGAAGTTCTGGTGTAAAATTATTTTCTGCTGTACATGGTATGTAAATAATTCCCTCATATTTTCCTGTTTCTTCGTTATATTTTCCTGTTCTTCCAGACATTATATTTGTATCTAAATATACTGGATATACTGGATCTGTTATTGCAACTTTATTATCTACATCAAATAAATCTACAATATTACCACAATCACATTTAGCACCATCTGATACAAAAACTTCATCTGGCTCTATTTTTACTCCTCTTTTTTCATAATCATATTTTACTATTGCATTTCTTAAAAAGTCATATCCTTGCTCTGGACCATAACCTCTAAAAGTATTGCCTGCTCCTTCTTCTTCTACTGCTTTTTTCATTTGTTCCAAAACTTTAGGAACTATAGGTTTTGTTACATCTCCTATTCCTAATTTAATAATTTTTTTATCTGGATGTTCATCCTGATATTTTGCCACTTTCTTAGCTATTGTAGAAAATAAATAGCTATCTTGCATTTTTAAAAAATTTTCGTTAATTTTAATCATTTTTTGCCTCCTAAGAGTCTTTAATTACAGAATTTCTAGTTAGAAATTTCTCTTATTATTTTATATTATTTATATGTTTTATTGTCAATAGTATGTACAAAAAAAATAAAAGAGTATATAATTGCTGCAAGAGGTGAAACAAATGAAGATTAAAGATATTTTTAATAATGTAAACATAATTGAATCTGTTGGTAACTTAGATACAGAAATTAATAATATTTCTTCAGATTCAAGGGTTATAGAAAAAAATGATATGTTTTTTGCAATAAAAGGATATGATTTGGATGGAACTAAATTTATAAGCAGTGCTGTTCAAAACGGTGCATCTGCTATCGTTATTGATGAAACATGTAATATTGCAGATTATGAAGTACCAGAAAGTGTAACAGTAATTAAAGTTCCTAATATTCGTCATACACTTGCAGTAGCTAGTTGTAATTTATATGATAATCCATCAAAGAAATTAAAACTTATAGGTGTTACTGGAACAAAAGGAAAAACCACATCTACTTATATGATTAAATCTATACTTCAAAAACATGGACTTAAAGTTGGATTAATTGGAAGTATAGCTATATATATTAATGATGAAAAAATCGAAGATTGTGACAGAACAACTGCAGAAAGCTATAAGATTCAAAAGACTTTAGCTATGATGGTTAAAGAAAACGTTGATATAGTTGTTTTAGAAGTGTCTTCACAAGCAATGAAATTAGATAGAGTTGTTGGTTGTGAATTTGATGCAGTTCTATTTACAAATCTTTCTGAGGATCATATAAGTCCAAAAGAACACAAAGATATGGAAGACTATTTCGAAGCTAAGCTTTCTTTAGCTAAAATGGCTCCATTTGTAGTGTTTAATTTAGATAATGAATATACAGCTAGAATTCCAAATCTTTTACCAGATAAAGAATTAAGAAGTTTCGCAATGGATACTAAAGCTGATGTAATGGCAAAAGATTTAAACTTAAGTAATACTGGTGTTGATTTTACACTTTGTATGAATGACAAAGAATTTCCAGTAAGAGTTTCTATACCAGGAAAATATATGGTATATAACTGTTTGGGAGCTATTGGTATTGCTACTTATTTTGGAGCTCATGTTAAAGATATTCAAGAAGCTTTAAAAGATATTAAAGTATTTGGTAGAAGTGAAGTTGTTCCTAATAAATTAGGTTTAAAAATTTTAATAGACTATGCCCATACACCATCTAGCCTACAATCTATTCTAGAAACTGTTAAACCTTACACTAAAGGTAGAGTTATTTGTACTTGGGGTGTTGGTGGAGATAGAGATTCTAAAAAACGTCCAATAATGGGAGAAATTTCTGGTAATCTAGCAGATTTAACAATACTTACTTCTGACCAAATTCGTACAGAAGATCCTAATAAAATTTTAGATGATATCGAAGTTGGACTTAAAAAATCTGGTGGTGAATATGTACGTATTTTAAATAGAACTGAAGCTATAAAATATGCTTTATCAATCGCAACTCCAGATGACATCATTGTACTACCTGGACTTGGAAGTGATTTATATATTGAATATATGCATGTAAAATACCCATATGACGAAAGAGTCGTTATTCATGATGCTATAGAAGAAATGATTGCTTCTGGCGAAAGAAAACCAGTAGAATAAAAAAATTAAGCTGCACTTTTTAGTGCAGCTTTTGAATTATTCTTCATTTATATACTTAATTACATCACCATAAATATAAAAACTTCCTACGATGAAAATTGTATAATCTTTATATTCGTGTAAACTCTTTTTTATAGCTTCATTTAAATCTATGCCACTTACATTTTTTCCATTTAACCTTATAGCTTCTTCACTTAAAACTTTGTTATCCCAGTATCTTTCTTTACTATTTCCATTTGTAAATATATAAATATTATCATCATTTTTTACTAATAATTTTAATACAGTTTTATAATCCTTAGATTTTAGTAAAGAAATAATAAATACTTTTTTAGTATCCTTATAATACATATTAACCGAATTTATAAAATTTTTTATTGCAAGTTCATTATGTCCTCCGTCATATATAACTGTAGGATTTTCATGTAGTGTTTCGAATCTACCTTTGTGTACTACTGTTTCTAATGCTTCCCTTACTTTTTCTTCTGGTAAGTTATATCTGTTTTTCAGAATATCTACTGCTTCTAAACAAATACTTGCATTATATATTTGTGATTTTCCTTTAAGTTTTATCTTTACATTTTTATATTGCTTATAATCAAAAGTTTGAAAATCCTTATTATATGAATAATTTTGTATCTCTTTTTTATTTATCAAATGCAATTCATTATTTTCTTTTTTACATTTATCAATAATAACTTTATCAACACTTTCACTTTGGCTTATATAAACTGTATTTGAATTTTTCTTTATTATTCCTGCTTTTTGAAAAGCAATTTCTTCTAGTGAATTTCCTAAAACATTCATGTGGTCATATCCTATGGAATTAATAATAGAAATTTCAGGATAAATTATATTTGTACAATCATATAACCCTCCCATTCCAACTTCCATAACAACCACATCACATTTTTTGCTTTCAAAATACGCTATAGCCATTGTTGTTTCTAACTCGAATAAAGTAACATTTCTCTCATGAGCTACATTATATTCTTTAACTAATGGATCTATTTTAGTTATAATTTCTTCCATCTCTTTGTTAGTAATATTTATGTTATTAACACTAATTCTTTCATTATATTTTATTAAATGTGGTGATATAAATTTTCCGACTTTATATCCGCTTTTTAAAAAGATATTTGTCATCATTTCTGTACAACTACCTTTTCCATTTGTTCCAGCTATATGTATAAATTTTAGTTTTTCTTCCGGATGACCTAATTTTTCCATAAAATATTTCATTGCATCTAATGTTGGTCCTTTAGTTCCAGGAAAAAATCCTTGTAAATATTTTTCTACATTCATTTTATTTCTCCTATTTTAATATCCCATTAGTTTTATCATATTTTACTAATTTTGTATAGTTATATGCTTATATTTCCATCATATACTTTTGTTGCAATACCACTCATAATAATATGACCATTTTGTTTATTATAGTTTAATTTTAATTCTCCACCTCTTAATATAGCTTTAACATAACTAGAACATATTCCTTTATAATAAGCTATGCAAAATGAGGCACACGATCCTGTTCCACACGCATAGGTTTCTCCTACTCCTCTTTCCCATGTTCTAATCTTTAATGTATTTCTACCTAAACATTGAACAAATTCTACATTTATTTTATTTTGAAAACATTTCATATTTTCAATTGCTGGTCCGTATTTTTCTATATCAATATTTTCTACATTATTTACAAAAATAACTAAATGTGGATTTCCCATAGAAACATAATTTCCTATAAATCTGGTGTCATCCACCTTAATATTAACTGATATTGGAATCCTATAATTATTTTGAACGCTTATATTTTTTATGTCATCAAAAATTGGTCTTCCCATATCTACTTCGACTTCTTGAACTTCGCCATTTAGTACTTTTAATCTTACCACCTTTACTCCAGCTTTAGTTTCTATGCTTATACTCTGTTTATCTATTATTCTGTTATCATAAATATATTTAGCAAAACATCTTATCCCATTTCCACACATTTCAGCTTCTGAGCCATCTTTGTTAAAAATTCTCATCTTTATATCTGCTACAGTACTTTCTTGTACTAAAATAAGTCCATCTGCCCCAACACCAAAATTTCTGTTACACATATATCTAGCTATTTGTGGCAATTTATTTTCTGCTAATATATTTTCCAAACAATTTATACATATGTAATCATTACCTAGTCCATGCATTTTAGTAAAAGTAACCATATTTACACCTCCATACATTATACATATGTAAGTTGATGATATTTTGTTACTTTTAACACACTTTTTGACACACTAAATTATAAAAACAAATCACTATATTTTCAGATATTGTGGTTCGTTTATACACGTCCTTTTTGATTTTTAATATAATTTCACAAAAAAATAACAGTATCTATAAAATCTTTGATACTGTTATTTTGGTGCCTCGAACGGGAATCGGCGAGCCGCGTCCTAAAAACAGTCCTCTGGACTGTTTTTGCCTTCACTATGTTCAGGCACGTCCTTTTCGATTCCCATTATAATTACAAAAAAATAGTAGTATCTGATAATTTTTGATACTACTATTTTTGGTGCCTCGAACGGGAATCGAACCAGTGACACAGGGATTTTCAGTCCCTTGTATGTTTTTCTTATATCATGCTATTTTAAAGCATTTGTTTCTCACTTTTCTCGTTTTGACACACTACTATGACACACTAAATATTTTTCAAAAAATAAAAAAATAATCAAAAAAGTATTGACAATATACGTACGTATATTGTATAATATATACATACCAAGAAGAAAGGTGGTGATAATATGAAAAAGTTAATAAAAAAAGTGCTTTCCTATTTGGCACATAGAAAAGCACAAAACACTAGAAAAAAAGAAGTTAAAGCGATGTTTGATATGCTAAACAATCTTTAATCTAGGCAAGAGAGGAGCAATCCTCTCTGCATATTAATTATAATATATTTTATTTTAAAATTCAAGGAGGTTAAATATGAAAGATAAATATGCAAACCAAAAAAAATATATGAAAAAAAATTTAGTAAAATTAGGTATTGATATAAAACCAGAAATTAGAGAAGAATTTAGAAAATGTTGTGAATTAAATAATACTTTGCCTTCACGTGTTCTTAAAGAATTTGTAAATAAATATATAGAAGAAACGCAAAAAAGAGGCAATAGAAATTAATCTACTGCTTCTTCTTTATTATATATTATTTGCCAACTTTCTAATTTTTCTAAAACTTTTGGTTTGACTTATGAACCTTAAACTTTCTAAATTTAAAATTCTATAGTCTCGTACCAATTTAATGTATTCCTTTTTGTTTTTTATATTTAATTCTTTTATCATTCGTAGAGATTTTTGATATGTACTTTTCATATTCATATTATACCATCTCCTTTAATGATAGTATAACATTTTATGTTTACTTTGTCTCGCGAAATTTGTCGAATATAAAAAAGGTAACTAGCTTTAGTCTAATTACCTTGATTATTTATTATTAAATTTTCTTCTATTAATTTATTTTCTATTATTTGATTCATTTTATCATCTGAATAAAACTTTTCCTTATTATCTATTAAATATCTAACTCCTGAAATAATCATTAAAATTATTACAATTACTAATAATAACCCCCACAGAAAATAATTACTATGTAGTTTACTTTTTGAGTTAGGTTGTTTATAGAAGTTATGCAACCCAATTAATGTAGTTATTACTATTAATAAAGAAAATGTCATAAAAATCATAATATTTAATGTTGATTCAATATTTGCAACTGCTCCAACTACTCCTGAAACAATACTAAATGAAGCTAAAAAACTTAATAAATTATATATCAAATTATTTGATTGGTCTTCTATCTTTCCTTGTTGTTCTTTTAATTCATTATTTTTTTTATTAATATCTTCTATCTCTTTATTTATTTTATATCTTTCTAATTTTAGTGATAAAGAATGATATACAAAAGTTAAATTAGAATAATTATCATCTCTTATAGTTCTGTATTCAGTATCTTCAATACAATTATTGATTAAATCTTCTGTTGCTAACAATACTTTTTCTATCTCATAAACATTTGTATCATTAAATTCAATGCCCAAATATTGCTGTGATTCTTCATATTGATTTTTGACATTTTCTTTCATCTTTTGTACTTTATCAGGAATTTTAGGATTTTTATTTACGGAAGTAGGATCTATAGAAAAGTTAATCTTCTTTAACAAAATGCTTTTTAAACCAATCTTTAGTTTTTGTTTTATCTATATACGTATTTTCTCCACTTCCTACTTTGTTTCCATTTTTTTTCCACACTTCTGTCCAAGGTGAATCTTCCATATGAGTTAAATCTACTAATCGTGTTGCTGGTGTATCTTTAAAAGCTTCAAATATTTCATCTAAAACTTCCTTTTTATCTGAAGAAATATTATTTCCATCTTCAATATCAGTTTCAGTTAATTTGATTACGCTTCCACCAAATTTTCTATATTCTTTATATAAAGGAATAGAAACAGGTCCAAAAGCCCATGCATTAAAATGACAGTCATATAAACTATCTATATTTTTCTTAAGCATATAATATGCTTCAAAAAAATACATTAACTTTTGTATTTGCATATTTGTAACTGGTTTTCCGTTCATATTAAACTTATTAATTAGGTATTTAGAATCTTTTACTATATCATTTTTATAAATTTCGCTCATATTACTCACCCCTTCCTTTATTAAATTATATACATTAAATCTATTTTTTGCAATAAAATTACGCACAAAAAAAGAGGCAATAGAAATTAATCTACTGCCTCTTCTCTATTTTTTTCTTAATATTAAATTATTTAAGATATGTAGAGCCTTGATATTTTGCTGCAATCCAGCCGCTAGGTATTCTAACCCAAATATCTCCATTTAAGTTTTTAACTTCTT
Source organism: uncultured Clostridium sp. (assembly GCA_946497695.1). Taxonomy (GTDB): domain Bacteria; phylum Bacillota; class Clostridia; order TANB77; family CAG-508; genus Merdicola. Next base: position 55,204 of record CAMMLJ010000005.1, read on the forward strand.
GAACTGTTACTCTAGTTCTTTCTTTTAAAGTTGCATTTTCTTGATTTAATGCATTCTTTTGTCCATCTGCTGTTAATTCACTTCTTAATTTACGTCTTGCATCTGTTCCAGCTCCGTCTCTTACTTTTACATTAGTAGTTAATGTATATGTAGTTCCAACTTTGTAGTCTCCTGTATTTAAGCCTAAAGCTTCATGATTTTTTGGTCTTAAAACACAAACATATCCAGAAAAAGGTGTATCTCTGTAACCAACAGCTAATTTTTTTACACCATTTTGGTCATACCATCTTCCGTTTACGTCTATTAAGCCTATATGTCCATATCCTCCACCATAATTTGAGCCATATACTAATACATCTCCTGGCTGAGGTTTTGTATTATTAGCTAATTTAGTAAAATAATCTTTTGGATAATCTGTAGCCCAATCTTTTGCGTTTCCATAAGCTTTAAAAGATTTTCCAAATACTTTATATAAGTATTGCTGTATTAAAGAAACACATTGCCCTTTATACTTATTGTTTGGTTCTGGATTAGCTACGCTTCCTTGTGCTAGTCCCCAACTTCCAAAATCTGCCAAATTCATATGCTATTCCTCCTTTTGTCCAATTTTCTTTAAATCTGCTATACCTCCAGCAGACATAGTTCCAAAAATACAAGTAACTATTGTTTCTAACACGCTCATGTCTTGTACGTGGAAACAAATACATACAATACTTGCTACTATTGCAATTATTATGTTTTGCAAAGGTATCCACTTATTATCTATACTTGTTAATTTAGTTATTTGACCTGCCACTAATGTTAATGCTGTTATTATTAATGCTACTGTTATTTCCATATTTCTCACTTCCTTTCTTTAGAAAAATTTTGATATTCCTAATGCACTTGCTACTATTGCTAATATTCCTGTTAAAATCCAAGATGCTATTTTGCTTTTACTATTTCGCCAATTGTTAGCATCTTTTATTACTGTTTCCTGTTCTATTTTTGTATCTAATTTTTCGTATTTTTTCTCTAAATCGTTATATTTTTCTTTAAGTATCTCTGTTTCTTTACTATTTGCTGCATTACTTCTCATAATTGCTTCTTTGAAATTAATACTTGTTTGCTTTAAATCTTCTGCTATAGTTTTTATCTGCTCTACAGTAACAGTTAAAGATTTATCTACATTATTCAGTACTCTTTCATTTTCTTTCGTTTTTTCTTCTAATGTATCTATTCTTTTAGTGTTAGACTTACTTCTTTCTTCTACTTTTGCCAATCTTTCTACTAAATTTTCCATAATATCTCCATTTTTATATAAATAAATTAAAGAACATTAATAGTATTAAGCTTATTAATGTTCTTTTTATAATTCTAAATATTTTATTTTTTCTATATTTAATTAATATTTGCATTCTTCTTTATATCAATTTAAATGTTAAGGTATTTTCATTTCCAGATTGATCTCTTACTTTTAATATGTTTTCTCCAACGACTGCACCTTTATAACTAGATGTTATATTATTAATATCTCCCCATTGACTTACAGATAAAACACCAATTTCTCCATTTATATCATATTCAGCTAATGCTATATCATCATAAATCTTAAAACTTATCTTACTATATCCATTTACAGCATCTCCAATAGTTTCATTTTCTCCATCTTTTACTGTAATTTCTGGGACTATATTGTCAAATATTACATATTGATACATAGAATTATTTATGTCTGCATTTGTTAATTTTGTGCCAACATTTCCTGATGCATCAGCATAACCATAAACTTCAAATTGAATTTCACCTGTAGACAACTCTAAATCTTCTGTTAATTTACAATCTGCATAATATGCCAATAAAGTACTGCTAGAGCTTTGTTCTCTATATGTTGCTATAAATTCCTTACTACCTATTTTAACTTTTGGCTCTACTTCTAACTGTTCTTTAAAATATATAAGCACTCTAACACTATCTCCTATTTTTGCATAATGTTTGTCTCTATTGTCTCCTGAGTCACTATTGCGAACTATTCCTAAACTTGTATAAACAGGTGCTGTTGTATCTCCTTCTCTTTTAAATACTATTTCTCCCTTTTTTGCAAAGCCATTTACTTTACTTCCGCTTATGTAAAAATTATTTATTTTTGTTCCATTTATTGCTGTTCTCATTTTAAACACCTACCAGTAATATATGTTATTAGGATTGGCTGCACTTTGAGATATTGCAGTTTGCTCATCAGCTACTTTTATACAATTAACACTTATACCGTCTTCTCCTGGATCTCCTTTTTCTCCTTTTATAATTGGAATTTCTTCAAACTCACCTTTTTCATTTCGTATACGTATTACAGACATTTATTCATCAACCTCTTCTTCAATATATATTTTATCCATATCTTCTTTTTTAAAATTTTCTGACACAAAAATTGTTGTAGTATAATACGGAATGTGTTCATTTACTTTCATTCCGTATTCATCAATATATTCTTTTTTATATGTATCGTTTTTATTTCTAATTTTCTTTCCTCTGTCTGCTACTATCATTTTGGGTTCTGTATAATCAAAAAATTGCATTCTTATACCTCCTACTCAACATTCCAGCCCTTACTAGTTGCAATAGCTATTTCTTCTGTTGTTAATTTTGCTTTAAGTATAGAACCTAATATTAATCTTTGAACTTGACAACCTTTCGACTTAATATCATATAATTTATTTATTACATTCATTAAACTGTCATGATCCAAATTTGTTTGTGATAAATTTAAAGTATAATTACTAAAATTAGCCTCACTACTAGTTAAATAGCCTTTTCCTAAATTTTTTAATCCTAAAAATTTGTTTAACTTAGAATCATTGTCTACAATTCCAGTTATATTTGTAGCGCTATCAGCATTTACTTCTCCTATGCTTTCTAGTTTTGGACACACAATAAATAAATAACTCATATCTGTTGCTTTAATTGTATTAAGATTCGGAATTGTTTTTAATTCTTTACAGTCATTAAACATACCTGCTGCATCTGTTACATTAGATAAATCTAGTTCTGGTACAGTTACTATACTTGATTGATAGAATAGAGTTCTAGTATTAGTTGCCTTACTAAAATCAATTTTTGGTATAGTCTTAAATAATGTTTGTGCCTTCACATTCCCACTAACGCTACTAAAAAAATAATCATATATCGATTCTTCGCTTCCACTTTGAATGTTTTGGATTTCTGTATCAAAATTCGAAGCTAATATTTTATCTGAAGTCCCCTTTTTTTCTCTTATAGAGTTAGCTACATCTGTCAAAAAATTTTTGAGAGTATCTGTTCTTGCCATTAATATTCCTCCTTTAAAGCAGAAGATATAGCATTAGTAATAGCGTTTTTAACAAAAGTTTCATCTACGAATCCACTATCATTTTCTAATTCGCTCGTTTTGCTAGGTATACCTGTTGCTTCTCCTTCTGGATCTATCCATACTTCTACACTTTCATCTTTAGGTTCTTCTTGTCCAATATAGATTTGCTGTATCCCTAAATCTTTTAAGTTTTTATTGTTTAAAAGTTCAACGTTGTTAATTTTAGGCTTATTCGTTAAATCGTTATAATTAGATGTTCCTTGACTTCCTCCTGCCCCGTTTTTAGCTTTAATGTAAACTATTGTATTAGAACCATCACTTTTGTTTATTGTGATTGGAGTTACAGTATATCCTGCCTCTTCGCTTATTATTCCTGTAGTTATTTCGGTAATACTAATTCCATCTTTTCCATCAGTACCTGCTACTCCTGGATCTCCTTTTTCTCCTGGCTGTCCTGGTGTTCCTGGTTCCCCTTGCGGTCCTTGTGGTCCTTGTGGTCCTTGCTGTCCGTCAGCTCCTTTTAACATTTCTTTTGCATTTGCTACAGTTATTTTTTTTAGTTGTGTTATCTTGCACAATTACTAATATGTCTGTATCTTTTAAATTTAATGCTTCTATTAATTCAGATATTTTCTTATCTGCCATTTTTCTACACCTCAACAATTAATTCTTCGTTATTTTCGGTATTCAATACAAAATTATCTTCTGTTAACAATCTTGATATTGAATTATCTTCTAATTTTATTTTTAACTTAAATTTAGATTTTGTATAAATTTTCGAAGGTTCTATTATTATTTCTTTGAAGAATGTATCTCTTTCTTCCATTAAATGCACTTCCTCCATTTTCCATCTTTTTTTATCATAAAAATAGCTTTTTTAGGTGTTTGGTCTGCGATATAATATATTACTTTAGCTCTTTTTCTTGTTTGATCTTGAGTAAAATAATGTGCTGTTTTTTGATTTCCATTAAATGTACATTGTACCTTTTTAGAGCTTGTCCAATCCTGTTGTCCGTTATTTGTTATTAATATAAATTCTACAGTTGTTTTATTAAAACTTGTTAAAGCTTTGTACAACTTGTCTAAATCATCTTGAGTGAATGTAAATACTAAATTATTTGATTCCAAATATCTTCGTTCTACTATTATCTTATCTTCAACTTTTATTGTTAAATAATTCAAATGATTTGATTCGTTCGTCTTCGTTATATTAACAACGTCTCCAAAAAAGAAATCATTTAAACTCGTAAATTTAGCAATATCTAATGTTCTAACATTAAATATATTAGAGTATGTATCTATTCCGTTTACGGTAGCTTTTAATTGTACTGTATAATTCGTATTTGGTGTTAAGCTATATATTCCAAATGTTGCTTCTTTATACCAATTTCCCCAATAAGGATTAATATTTTGCCATTCTCCATTATTTAATTTATATTGAATAGCATCCACATTTTTATCTAAATTATAATAAACATCAAATAAATTTAATCCAACATTTTGAATTTCTATATTACTAAAGCTTGCTTGTCTAGCAATTTGTGTAAGCCATACAGTTTGTTTAGCTTCACCCCAAAGCGGTCCATAACCAGATCCACTAGGTAAATCTCCAGATGCTGCAATTTCAATACTTAAACTTCCGTCCCAATTATGTCCGATATTATCTACTGTAGCACTTACAAGTTGTACAACAGAACCAGGGCTTAAGCTTATATTTAATGTATTGCTAAACTCTCTTCCTGCAATCCACAATCTTTGTGTCTTATTGTTTGCCCAAGAAGTATGCGAATTACATTTAATATATGATGTAGCTCTTACAGAAGAAGTGTTAGCCTGTTGATTAATATTAAATTCTTCCCACTCAATGTAGTATTCGTAAGCTTCATTATGTTGAGTTACATAACCATTAATTCTATTCATATTTTACTCCTAATCAAAATAAACCAAGCCAATATCTCCCTCTTTTCCTTGAGAATCATCGGCTTGGTTATGAAATATTTTTAATCTAGAATTTAAGAAATAAGCACTACCATCTTCTACTTTAGCTAATAATTCTTCTAATTCTGATAGTTTTACATTCCATTCTTGTTCAATGAAATCCCATATAGTATCAAAATCTAAAAATGTCCTTCTATCTTGAAAATCTGTAATACCACTTGCAGACGTTCTAAATCTAGCTAATTCGTACTGATATGTTCCAGCATTGTTTTTTACAATATTATTTTGTGTTAGCGTTGGATAATTGCTAGCATTTTTAATTATTTTGTAGTCTGCTTGTAAGAAACTGTCTGATGTATTAACTGCATCTAAATTTATTTCTAAAACTAACGAACAATATTGACTATCTGTATCTGTTACAATATCTCTACCAGAATCTTCTTCTAAAAATCTTCCTTGTATGCAGATAGCCCCAGAAGCGATATGTATATTACTTCCAGTTGTTGTTATTTCCATTCCTTCTTTATAATTATTGCTAACTCCATTTCTTCCGTGTAAGAAAGTATTAATAAAAAGAGCAAATATTTGATTTCCAAATATCTGCTCCGAAAAAACATGTCCTTTTAACATTACTTATTTTTCCTTTCCTTTTTTAGTTTATCTATAAAGCTTATTCTTATATTTCCACAAGTATATTTATACATTTTGCTTCCTTTTTGTTTAGTAACTGCAGAAATATATGTATCATAAATCAAAGATTCTTTTGTCTTAATCGTTATCGGTGTTCCGACTTTAATTTCTCTATCGTAATAATCGAATGTAACATTGTGATTATATGCATTTCCTTTGAATGTATCTAAAGCTTTTTGTTTTGCATCTTCTACGTTTTCTGCATACACTACTTCTGTTTTCCCTTCTGCTCTATTTTCGTCTAGCATATCTTCTGTTGTAGTTCTGTCTGTTTTTAAATATAATGTATATCTGCTACCATCTTTTGCTATTACTACTACTTTAGATACTACATCTGTTTCAAAAACTTCTGTATAGTTTGAAATTGGTTGAGCATTAACATCAATTAATTCTTTTTTAATTTCTTTATTCTCTATTTCAATTACTAGCTTTTTATTTTCTAAAAATACGTTATATGTAATATTATAATTTTGAGTACAGTTTGTCATGAATGTATGCAAATTGTATATATCATTTTGAACATCTACTATTGCAGGAACAGACACATCTAATTTAGTATGTGTTTTTACTCTTATTTCTAGATAATCTCGATTCATTAATATATCTTCATTATTGATAAAGTTCTTATTAATTTGTTCTGCTATATAATCCTCGATACCTTCGTATCGCATTATCTCTTCATCTATTTTTTCTAGTATCCATAATTCTTGCGTACTACCTTCTACATATTCCCATATTTCTATATTTCCACCATTTGAAGCGTTTGCACTAGTTAAATCTATAACAAAATTCGTAGTTGCTAGATAGATTGAATAAGAATTATTATCTCTTTTTGTAAATGTCCATTTTTGTGCTGCATTGTCTGTATCGTCCCACATTTGTACATTAGTACCGTTTGCAAATGTGGCTCCTAAAACATCTGCCACTTTTCCTGACCTAATATTAGCTATTTTATATGTTCCGTCTGCTCTTTTAGTTATTTTAAACTTTTGTGCATTACTATTGTTAGTTTCGTAAACTTGTAAATTAGCTCCTGCTTCTTGTGAATCATTTAATACATCAAATACAAAATTATAATTTAACTTACTATGTATTCTATAATATCCTTCTTCTATTTCATTTGTAGTTAATATATTTTGATTTAAAACAATATTTTGATCAAACATATTAGTAATATATTTAATAATATATTGATATAGTTTAGATCCATTTTCGTTTTGTATTTCTTGAATAATTCCCCAATATTTTATTTCTGCATTTTCTTTTATCATTACTATGTCATTCGCTTTTGCTGTTGTTTTCTTTAATACATTCACTGTAGTATTTGCATTTGTTTCTTCGTCTATATTTATTTCGTAATTAGACAATTCAACGATATCTTTAACACTAAAATCTTTATAATCAAATATATACATATATGTATCGTCTGTTGTTATTTTAATTTGTTCTTGTTTTAAAATCCTAATATCTATATCTGTTGTATTTGTTGTATCTCCATCTACACAAGAAATTTGTGCATTATATATTCCACCAGTTTCGGGTGCAGTTAGCTCTACTTCATATTCGTCAGTTGCTTCGTTATATGTTGCATTGTATGATTTATTATTAAACTTAACTGTTACACTTCTTGTCATATCTAAACCACCTTATAGTATGCGTAGACGCTAACTTCTGCATTTAATATTTCGTTATCTGCAGACATAATTAATTCACAAGATTTTCCTTTTGGAAATTTAATAACATTATTATTAGACGGATCTATATTGTCTAGTTCGAATAAATCTGTATAAGTTCCATCTGTATTTTCTTTTCTAATATAGAAACTATTTTCTTGTGTACAATATTCAAAAGCCTCATATTCTTGTAAAGTTACGTTTACTTCTACTTCTTGATATACTTGTCCTTCAACTTTTAATGTTAACATTGGATTTGTAACAGGACCTTTGATTTTAATTAAAACTGGCGCTGGTACGTGACCTTTGTTAATATATTCTAATGTTCTATTGTTATAATCAACAAATTTACTATCCCATTTGAAATCCCATCGAATTTCATTAGCCTGCGCAGATGTAGAATATATAGTTTTATTCTCTTCATACCACAAGCTTAAACAATCAAATGTGATTGGACATTTTAGTATTCCATCTACATCTATTTGCCCTTTTCCAATACTTTGTATATTTACATCTTTTAAGTATTCTTTGATTGGAAGATTTTTATATGGTATTTTATATCCAAACCTTAATTTTTCAGAGCTTTCTATATAATCTACAAAACTTTTACAATTATCGTAGCAACTAAAATTGGCTGTTCCTGTTATTTGTCCTTGCTGTACATTTCTTAAAGTTTCGAAAAATGAATTTCCTATCTGTTCGTATGTAGTATTGTAAGAATATCCTAGTCCGTCAGGTTCAGATAGAAAACAAGAATTATATAAATCCATTAAATTAAATTCTTGTCCTTTTTCGTTAATAAGTCTAAATTGTCTTACCATTTTTTCCTCCAGTTAAATAAAAAAAGAACAGTTCAAAAACTGCTCTTCTATCGTATTTTTAAGACATATAATTAGTCTAGCAATAAAATAAAACGGCTTAAAATCTATTCTCGTAAGCCGCTTTTTTTCTTTATTTTTCTAATTTTTCACTTATTTCTTGTAGTAAATTAATTTTCTTTTCTTCTGCTGTAAGAACTGTCCAAACTACAATTGCTACAATTAAACTTGCTATTCCTATATAATAATTCTCTAAAAATAGCATAAAAATAAAATTAATAGAAAGAAGTGCAATTACAATTCTTTTTACTATATTAATTGATGTTGATTGCTTACTTTCTTCTTTAAGCTTTTTTTCTTCTTCATAATCGTCAAAGTTTAAGCCACAAACTGGACATTTTTCGTCTAGTTCAGATATAGTGTTTCCACATTTTGGACATTTCATATAATCCCCTCCTAAATAGATTATATATATGATTACCTTATTTGTAAATGTCTACCTATCCATTTTTTGACTAATTTCTTGTAATAAGTCTATTATTGTTTCCGCAATTTTTAATATAAATATTTCTGGTCCTATTGCAAAAATTGCTGCAACTGCTACTAAATACGATTTAGCAATTAAACATATTACAGCTAGAATTAAAGAAAATACGATAGTTAGTGTAATTACTGTTCCAATAAATTTAGATCTTTTTTCAGTTCCGTATAACTTTGCTTCTCTATTAAAAGCCTCAATATTTACTAAACATTCTGGACATCTTTCTGAATCATTTGGTATTACCTTTTTACAATTTGGACATATCATACAATCCCCTCCAAAGGAATTATATACAACTTTAAGTTATTTGTAAAGTTTAATATTTGCTTCCAAATTTTCTATTAATATAATTAAAACATTGTTCAAGTTTCGCTTCATCTAACTCTTGTACATTAAAAACAATTTGAGGAGTGGTAAATATCATTTTTGATTCATCGGCTACTCTACTTATTATTCTTCCTTGTTTTGATTGAATAGCATTAAATAACTCTGCATACTTGCTTTTTACATTTATATTTTCCAACTTGCTTTTTATTTTTTCACTCATATTATCTATTTGATTATAAATATTTTTTTCTTCATCTTCTAAACCTTTTTCAGATCCTAGCATTACCATCTTAAATATTTTTCTTGTTTCTCTAGAAGGTGAGTGTATATCAAAGGATTTTTTTAGTCTAGATAAAATTCCATCTGCAATTCCTTGTGCTTTTGCAAATAGTGTTGGTTCTTTTGATTGCATTTCTGTTAGCATTGGCTCCATTGCGTTTTTCATTGCTTCTTGGGTTTCTTTTGGCATACTATCATAAGAAGCAATTATTTGGTTTACTAAATTACTTGTTTCTTCGTCTATTTCTCCACCATACATTTCAGTTTGTGCTACCATTGCTAGCCAAGTTCCTAATTCTTTTTCTTGCTCTTCAGACATGTTTTTATACATATCATTCCAAATATCTTTCATGTTTTCTTTGTATCTATAATTTTCATTTGATATTGCTTGGTTCTTATTTGATGTTGTAAGTAATTTATTGTTTTCAAAACTTTCTATTGCTCCGTTATGTCTGTTTGTTTCCTCTTCTACCTTACTGTTATACTCTTGAAGTTTTGTATAGAATCCTTCATTTTGTTGAGCTCTTTGTAAATATCCATTTGCATATGCTGCATTTACTTGTGCAACCTCATCATTTGCTTCTTGTATTGCTGTATTTTTTTGTTGCATAATTCTATTATATTCATTTGCATATGCTTCATTATCTAATGTAGCTTTTTCTCCATATCTTTGTTGTAATAAAGCTATCTCTTGAGTAGTTCTTTCATTTATTATTCCAATCTCTTTTGAAGATTGTTCTTGAGCTGTTTTTATCCATTCTTGTGAATTTACTTTATATTCTTCTAAATTTCCTTGAAAACTCTGTGCATTTTGCACAGCTTGTTGAGTAATAGCCGAAGAAATATTCTTTTGTATTTCTAGTTCTCTATCTTTTAATTCTTTTAATTTAGCAAAATATTCGTCTAATTGTGTTATTTCTTCTTGAGTGTAATCTCTACGTTCATTTGATGCTGTTTTACATATTTCAGTTATTCCATTTTGTACTTCTTGCATATTTTGCTCTAGTTTCGTTTGCTCCTCTGAACTAGCAAATAATGTTGTATTAAATTCATCTAAATGAGATTTTGCACTAGAAATTCCTGTAACAAAATCTGTTGCACCACTTCCAACATTAGATAAAGAATTTTTCGTTTCCTCTTCTGCTTTGTTTATTTGATATATAATTGCTGCAACTCCAGTAGTAATCGCTGCCACTGCAATTCCCATAGGACTTGCTATTGCACCAATTCCTTTCGCTAACATGTTTGCGCTGTTATTAGTAGATTCAACACCTGTCTTTAATACACCTACAGCTTGTGAAAAAGTTCCTATAGATTTTACAACCGTTCCTACTCCATTTCCTAATTTACTTATTATTTTTACAGCTGGACCAATTGCTGCAACTAAAGCAACTGTTTTTATTACGTTTTTCTTTTCCTCGTCCGATAAATTTACAAATTCATCAACTAAATTTTGTATCCAACTTGCTAAATCTTTAATGTATGGAGATAATTCCTTTTGAATTGCAATACCTGCGCTTTCTAATGAACCACTTAAGCTTTCTAATGCTCCTGCAGTATTATCTAACATAGTGTCAGCCATTTCTGAAGCTGCTCCATCAGCATCTTCAAAAGATTTTGTCATATTAGACAATTCGTCAGAACCTCTATTTACAAGAGCTAGCATTCCAGATAATGCTTCTGTACCAAATATTTGTGCAAGGGCTTGATTTTTTGTTTCATCTGTTAATCCTGCTGTACTCTTTTGCAATGCTTCCACTATTTCTGTTAAGGATTTCATTGTACCATCAGAATTATAAAATTCTATATTTAATTGTTCCATAGCCTCTTTCACTTGCTTTGTTGGTTTTACAATTCTAACTAATCCACTTCTTAATGTTGTACCTGCTTGACTTCCTTTTATTCCAGCATCAGACATAATACCTATGGCTGCTGCTGTTTCTTCAATTGATAGTCCAACTGTCTTCGCAACTGGTGCTACATATTTCATTGCTTCTCCCATGTCTTCTGTTTGAGCATTTGTCCTTGCTGCTGCTTCTGCAAATACGTCTGCTACATGTGCTGATTCATTAGCTTCTAGTCCAAATCCTCTAATTGCACTAGCCGCAATTTCTGATGCTGTTGCAAGTTCTGCACCACTTGATGCTGCTAAATCTAGTAAGCCAGGCATTGCTTCCATTATTTCAGATGTTGTAAAGCCTGCACTTGCTAAATTTTCCATTCCAGATGCTACTTCTGATGCACTGAAACTAGTAGAAGCTCCTAAATCTATAGCTTGATTCGTTAATTGTTCTAATTCGTCTTTAGTTGCACCTGATATAGCTTGTACTCTTGACATTTGTTTTTCAAAGTCATTTCCTGTAGTTACTGCTGCAGTTCCAATTGCCAATATAGGTAATGTTAAGGATGTTGTTAATTTACTTCCTACATTATCTATTTTACTTGATATGTTAGTAAATTTATTTCCAAACTCTTCTAGCTTTTTCCCTGCTTCGTTCCATTTGCTTGCTTGTAATTGTAGTTGTTTTAGTTTATTTTCTGTGCTTGCAATTTCTCTCTGAAGGTTTCTATAATTTTCTGGAGAAACTTTGCTCATATCTTTGTTAGCTTCTTCTTGTATCTTTTTTAATTGCGATAATTTTTCAGAAGTTGTTTCTATTGCTTCAGATAATATTTCTTGTTTTTGGCTTAATAATTCTGTGTTTTTTGGATCTAGCTTTAATAAGGAATTTACTCCTCTTAATTCTTTAGTTAAACTAGATGTAGCAGAATTTACTTTACTTATTGCTTTTTGTAAGCCTGATGTATCTCCACCTATTTCAACGATAATGCCTTTTATACTGCCTGCCATATTATCCTCCTACATTCTTGCAACTAATTGATTAATTTCTTCTTGCGTAGCTTTTCTTACTCCATTTGTTGTTTTATCTTTATCTTTTTGTAAAAACGATATAAAAATTTTTAAAATATCTACATATGTCAATTCTTTTAAATCTTCTATAGTTATCCCTATTTTTAATGCTGTAGCAAAAAAATCGTGTTCTGGAAATTTTAAATTTATTTCTTCTTCGCTTTTTACTAATTTTTTTAATTCCTTAATAGCTTCTTCATCCACAAAAGTTATCGACGGCAAATTCCGTTACCTCGACAATCCAATCATCTGTTGTATTGATTCTTTTAATTAATTTAAGCCAATCTTCATATTCGCCAATTTTTGGATTTGCTGTGTAGCAACAAATATAGGCAATTCTTGTTACTGCTTCTATATAGTTATCAATACTTTTAAGCATTAATCGAGATAACTTTGTTGTTATCTCGACTTCTGTTATTTTTGGATTTTCTTTCTTTAATTGATTTGCCATCAAAGTTTGCATAGTTATAAAATTTTGTATTATTTCAAAATCTTCGAATATCCCTCTATTAAATTTTTTTCTATATTGAATATAAGTTAATGCATTGCAATCTATATCAAACTCTCTATCACAAATTTTTACTTTTTTCATTTTGCTATTTTCCTTTCAAAATCAAAAATCAGTATAGCTTAACTATACTGATGGTATCTCTGTTGGTTCATATACTTTTTCAAAGAATTTTTCATAAATTTCTTTGTTTTCTTCTGAATAAGGTAATTTTATTCTTACATCTCCAGTATCTGTTCTAGCAGATGTTGTAATAGATAATGTATTTGTGTTTGGTGTTTTAGTATCTTCTGTTGTGTTTGCTTCTGTGCTTGGTCTAGAAACTGTTGTGTTATAATAACAGAATCTAGTTCCTGTTTGATCTCCTTCGACTTGATACATAAATGCAAATGGAGATATTTTATCATTTACGTTTTCGATTATTGCTCCATTAGCATCTTTTCTTTGCCCTAATATTTCTGTTTCAAATTCTTCAGGTAGCTTTGCAATTTCCAAATCTCCACTATATCCATTGTTAGCAAAACTCTCCCAGAATTTTATATTATCTGCATAAAAAGGCTCACTATCCCCTTCTGCATCCAATGATAAATTTACTGCACCTGGTACCTTAAAAGGCGTTCCAAAAGTTATAGAACCATCCTCTCCAATAATCATTTTAGCAACATGTACATTACTTAATCCAAAGTAAACTCTATTTCCATCTTTACTCATACTTTTTCTTCCTCTCTTTTAAATTTCAAAAAAATAACTTATCTGCCAAATTTTTTCATCTGACAGATAAGTCATTTCTGATTTGTTCCAACAAACATCATATAAAATTTTGTTTTCAATCGTATTAATTAAATTTAAATCTATATAATTCATAGTTATATCTAATTGAATATTTCCTACTCTGTGATAAACTTTATTTTCTGCAAAAAAATTAGTTGTTTCTGTTTCCAATGCTACAGCATGTGGAGGATTGACCTCTTCTTGAAAATTACCATAAGCATATTGTATTTTTTGTTCTTCAAATCTTTTTGCTAATTCTTGTAGGTTCTTCATGTTTTAGAACTCCTTATAATTGTTTCTTTTATTTCTTTTTCATATAATTTGTTATATTTTTCTTCTACTGGCTTAATATGTGGTTGAGCTTTTGTATGTCCTCCGTTTTTGGTAGCATGTCCATTTTCTAATAAATGAGTTAACTGATAATTTGTTTTATTGTATATATCTACTATATATCTTCTCTTTGACTTCGTATATTTCTTTCTGCTCCATCCTTTCCAGTAAGGATTTTCTCTTGGTCCTTTTTTACTTGGTTTTCGTCTTGGAGATTCTTTTTTTAACTCTTTGACAGCTTCTTTAGATAATTTTTCTGTTGCTTCTTTTACTCCGTCTTCTATATCTTCAACATAATTTGTTAAATATTTTTTAACTATTTTAGACAAATTATCTATTTTTATGGAATTAGACATTATTAATTTTCCTTTCGCATATTAATATAAGTTCATCAAGATTTTTCTTTTGAATACGAATTATCGTATATTTTACATCCATATAAATTAATTCTTGTTCATTATTATAATTTAAACTACTAATTACTAATCTCAAAGTAGGTTTATATCCGTTTTGATTTGCTTGATAATATTCATTTGCATATATATCTTCTTCATCTATAATCGGTACTTCTTTCTCTTCTATTTTGTCTATAGTTTGAATGCCATTTGTATCTTTTTTATATGTTGTAGATAACAACTTGCAACTTACATCACGCATTGTTATCTACCTCCTCATTATTTTGTTTTTGATATTCTTCAGAAAACTGTAATTCTCTTAAGTTAGATTTATAGCGTTTTAGATATTCTGTTCTTTTATTAATATCTCCATCTCCAAAATGAGCCTTAACATATATTATTATTGTATTTTGTATTAAATCATCTTCTATGTTTTTATCGACATCTATATTTACTCTTTTTAAGTCTGATATTGCAGATTCGATAAGCATAGTAATTTCTTTATCTTTTAAAGATGATGAATCTACTATACTCAAACATTCTTTAGCAATTTTCAAGAGTTTTTCTACTTCTTGTTTCATTTATATCCCTCCTACACAGAAGGAGTTGTACTAATATATCCATTTACAAAAGCTTTATTATCTCTGATTTTACAATCTTCTCTTTCAATACCTCTAAATAATGTTAGATCTTCTTCGAAAGCATTTAATTCTCCAATAGCTGCAACATTAGATGTATTAAGTGTTAAGCTTTTTCTGTCAAAGAATCTTATTCCTTCTTTTAAATCTCCAATTATAAATGGAATTTTATTTGAACTTGTTGGTAAATCTGCATTAGGTATTACTTTTACAGGAACTGTAGTTGCTCCTGCGCATAATCTTAATTGCATAGGTTCAGCTGGATTAGGTTGTAATATATAATTGCCTTCGTTGTCTTTTAATGTGTCTAAATATTGTAAGCCATCATCATTAGTTACAATTACAGATGTAGATTTGAAAGCACTTCCTAATGTAACATTTAAAGTTTTCTTAATATCATCTAATCCATTTAATTCTTGTTCATCTTGTGTTTTAATTAAATCTAGAATTATTTTATTTCTTGTTACTCTAGATTCATCTCCAAGCCATTCAACAATTGTATTAACAATGTTTGTATCTGTATCTTCTAATAATTCATTTGTAATTGGTAAATATCCTGCATATTTAGATATTTCAAAATCCATTCTCTCAAATTGAGGTGTTGAAGATTTTGTTATTTTTCCACCTTCGCCGACTTTAGTAAATCCTGTTTGTTGACTTCTTTTCTTAAACGTTCTGCTTCCTTTGTTTGTAGAAACAATTTCTACGCTTACTAAATCTATTAATGAAGCTTTTGCTTCTCTTCTTTGTTCTACTAAAGTAGAAATGTCTTCTGGAACTGTATATCCACCATCTGCTGGCGTTCCTTCGTTTAATCCTTTTGCAATATTTTTTATTTCTTTTGCAAATTTTTCTATTGAGCTTTCTTCTTTTATTTCTTTATTATCTTCTTTTTTGTTAGCTATATTTTTTTCTATTTCTTCTATGTCTTCTTCATTTAGTTTAGCAACTTTCTTTTCATTTTCGAATAATCTTTTTTCAACTTGATATTCTTCTTGTAATTTTTCTATTTCGTCTAAAAGTTCTTTTGCCTTTTCTAAATCTTTATTTTCACCATCTGTATATCCTTTCACTAAAGCTTGTTTACTTTCAATTTTTGCTAAAAGTTCTCTCATTTTTTTATTCATAGTTTTATTCCTCCATTTTTTCTTTTTCTGAAAATAAAAAAGAATCCAAATTCTTGATTTTTAAATCAATCTCGGATTCTTCATTATTTTTATTTTTTTCTTTGCCACCATAATTTTTAGTAGTTCCTGCTCGTGGCTGTGCTGGAACTGCTACAAAAGACACTTCATAAGCTTCTTTTGCTCCATCTAGTGTAAAATAACATATCTTTTTGCCATCTTTTGTGTCATATTCCTGTCCCCAATAATGAGTACAATAATGCTTCATATTGTCTTCACCGCAAATTGAACAGTATGCATGTTTTGCTCTACAGCTTGTAGAAACTTCTTTCTTTATTCCTGCCTTAATTTCTGCAATTAAATCTGCATTCTTGTCTGTTTTAATCATATAGCATTTAGCAATCAACTTTGTGAAAATTTCTCCAGCTTCAGTTAGTTTACTTGAATCTTGTTGCAATTCTGTATCATAAACTCGAGCTATTTGATTATCTGCTGTTCTTTTGTGGTCTTTTATCATTGTTTTCCCAATATAAAGTTTCTTTAAATCTTTTAGGGCGTTTAAGTTAAATGGTTCATAATTTCTATCATCTAAACCGTTATCTCCTAATATTAATTTAAATGTAAATACTTCTTCTGCTTTTAGAGGAGCAAGAGTAAATTTGTTTATTTTTTTAATTTCTTCCTCTGTTACATCTTGATTTTCTACTTCTGCAGATTTGCATATTATTCCTTCGTCAAGAATTTTTTCAGTACTTTCTCCATACTCTTCTCTATCCATTTCTTTTCCTCCTCCTTTCCTTCTGAATTATTTGTATATTGAGTTCCTGCTAATTCAACAGGAATGCTTGCACCATTTCCAAGAAGTCTATTTCCTCCTGCCATTGCAGGTTTATCCAAATAAGCTCTCGCCTCGTTAGGTGTATATATAAAATTAGACACAGCTTGACTTAATGTTTCAATCTGTGTCTTTTGGTCTGCTCTTAACAAAACAGCAATATTAAATTTAAAATAAAATCCTTTATCTATTTCTTCTCTTGAAAGAAGTTTGTAATTTAGTTCCTCTTCATATTGCTTTAGAATATAAAGCAATGTATCTTTATAAAAGCTTAATTGTTGTGATTCAGAACTTGCATAGCTAGATTTTTCATAATCTCCAATCTGATTTGGTTTGATTCCAAAAGCTGATGCAATTTGTAAAGCACTATATTTTTTAACTTCAACAAATTGGCTATCTGCTAACTTTACATTTAAAGGTGTTAGTGTTGTTCCAACTGGAATTGGAATAATATTTTTTACTTCTTTATCGTCTAAATCACTACCAGCAAATTCTTCTATTTTGTTCTTAAACTTAATTAAGTTTGTTTCAGATAAATCAGATGTATATTGCATTACTGCTTTTGCAGTAAATCCACTTTTATACATTTGATTTAACATCTTTTGTGCTTTTACATTTCCATCTATTGTTAATTTCAGTTGGTCTTTTACCGCTATTCCTTTTATTCCATCAAAACTCATAGAACTTTTTACATGTATTATCTCTTCAGAAGAAAACTTATATAGCTTTCCTCCATGAGAATATATATAGTAAATATCAGGTATATCAGATAAAACTTTTTGGTCATCATACCAGATTTTTACCTCATCAGAAGGAAGAATCCATAATGTCATTTTTTTATCTGCTCCTTTTATCCACGCATAAGCATCTCCAAACTGATTTCTATTATTTTCCATTGTTCCCCAAAATGTTGTCGCAGTCATATATGGATTTGGTCTATCGTGAATTGTAAAATATAAAGGATGTCCTCTTGCTGTTACCACTCCACCGTCGGAATTATATTGAAATATTTTTAATGGTACTTTACCAATGGATTCACAAAGTAATTTCAAGCAAGTAAAATAAGTTACTTCAGATAAGGCTTTTTCGTTTTTTCCATCTATTCCTAAAAAATTAAGTAACTCTCGCATTGCGTTATCTTGTGTTTGTTTATCTCTTAATATATTTATTGCATTTTTAATTCTGACTTTTAACTTTGTTTTCACTTACTTGCCTCCTAATTCCAGCCCATATTATTCAAATAATCTTCCATTTCTTTGTTATAATCTATTTTTTCTTCTTCTTGTAACTTCATTTGTGCAATATGAGCATCTATCATTGCGTCGCACGGATCTATTCTTTTGTTTTTTGCATTCTTTTCTTTGTCAATTTTTTTCTCTCCAAAACTGTTTTTTACAATTTTAGCATTAGAAACGCTATAGCTAAGTAGTTCTTCACGTTTATTGTATTTAATCTTTCTAGATTCTACATTAAGTTGCATATCTTCTGTTCCATCGTGTAAAAATCTAGCCGATTGTTTTATTTCTAACAATGGCACTCCAAATTCCTCCAAATCTGATAAAAAACCATCTGCATTATGTGGATCATATCCAATTCCTTGCAATTCTAAATCATATTTTTCTATTATGTCTTTTAAATATTTAATAATAAACTTATAATCATTTTTGAATGTTGTTTGTCCACCTGTTACAGTAATAAGTCCTTGTCTTTCCCATAAATCATATGGAGCTATATCTGTTGTAATATGCTCTTCCATTCTTCCTCTTGGCATAAAAGAATGTGTAGCTATAAAAAACTCATTATCTTTTAGTGGAATTTCTATAGCAATAGTTGTTAAATCTCCACCAGAAGATAAATCTAATCCAGCATAACATTTTGAACCTTCTAAATCTTCTAATTCTAAATCAGATTCACATTTTTTCCATTTTTCTGGGCTAATGAATATATCTTCTGTGTTTTGTACCCATAAATTAAGGGACTTTGTCATAAAGTCCCTTAACTCTTCACTTCCCATATCTCTAGCAGTTTGCATATCTGTTTTTAAATTTTCTAAACCTTGTTTTGTAGATGCAAGATATGGATTGGCTTTTATTAAATTTTTTGGATCAAATATATTGTCTTTTTCATCTAATGCATATATATCAACAAAAAAGTCTTCTGCTTTTACTATTCCTTTTAAAATATTTATACAGTATCTGTCCATTTCATAACATGCGCTATTTAGTTTATCGCCTCTAGTTGTAATAATACTTATTAATGTTTCATCTAATGCTCTAGTTCCATTATAAATAGCTTTGTATGTTTTAGCATCTGGATGTTGATGATATTCATCTATAGAAGCAAATATTGCTCTAAATCCTTCATCTAATCCCCCTTCTCGAGAAAGAGCTTCAATTGTGCATTTGCTATCATTAGCAATTATTAAAGATTTATAATCTTTAATTTCAAAAAGCTCTTGCAAATCTTTGTCTGCTTCTATAAATTTTTTCATTTCTTCCCAGGCGATTCTAGCTTGTCTTTTCTTTGTAGCAACTGTAAAAAGTTTTCCATAATGATAACCACTAAACCCAGCTATATATGTTCCTTTTATACCATTTTCAAAAGATTTTCCATTCTGTCTAGCCATACTTTTATAAGAACGTCTAAATCTTCTTTTTCCATTTAATTTTAGCCAACCAAAAGGGCATCCAAGATCAAAGATTTGTCCACCAACAAGTTTAACTGGCTTTTTTTCAAATCCCTCTCCAATTGTTAATGTTTCTGCATATTCTATAATTCTTTCAGAGTTTTCAGGATTCCAAATATATGGAAAATCTTTAGTTCCTTGCCTTTTTAAATCTTCAAGATGTCTTTTACAAGCTAAAATATGCAACTGTCCCATTTTGTTTTCTTCTATGGTTTTTTTTGCATATTCTGTAACTCTATCTATCATAATATTTTAAACTTATTAAATTTATTTTCTTTTGGAGGCTCTTTAGCCTCTGGCATTACTAATCTAGCTCTTGAAGATATAGATAATCCTAAATCATTTGCGCAAGCTCTACATTGCTTTAATGCTCTATCCTGATAAGTTAAATACAAATCAATTTGCGACATATAATCTTTTTTCTTTTCCGTCTTTCTTGCTCGTGCCAATTTCCCATTTAGTTCATTTAATTTTTTAGTATAACTAACATAATTTGAATTAGAAATTAAATAATGAGCTAGACAATCTTCATCTAGTTCTGTAATTATTCCTATATCTAATAAAATTTTTGCAATTCTATAAAACTCTTTTTTTTGCTCATCTGTTAAATATTCTGGAGCAGTAACATTAATATGGTCAGTTTTTATTTCTGTTTTTTGTCTTTCTTCTATTTCTGCCTTTGTTAAATGCTTCTTTCCTTTAGCCAAAATCAAGTTTATAGGCTGTTTTTGATTTCCACGTGGCATTAGACCTCACCTTTCGTTTTTTGTCCTTTTAAATTGATTTGAGGGACTTTTTTGTACAAAGAGGAGGGACGCACCGTTCTAGGTTTAAACCTTTAAAACTTTTTTATGTACCCCTAACCCTTTCTATTTTTTCTTTTACTTTAATATTGTTCAATCTATTGGTTCTAAATTATATATTTTTCTTATTTCATTCATTGTTTTAAAATTAAATATATTTTCTTTGTTTATCATTCTTCTAATTGTGTTCTTGTATTCTTCTATCTCTTCATCTTTTCTTTTTATTTCTTCTTCTAATTCTATTCTTGTTTTTCCTTGAGATATATCTTTTGCATATTTTAATTCATGTGTATAGCGACATTCTTTACAGCTATTATGTCCTTTACATTGTATGTTTCTTTTGCTGTCGCATTCGTACAGAATATCTATTCTATCTTTATATTCATTTGAAATTACAATTGCACTAAATATCTTCACGTCTTTTTCCTCTTCTTAAATCTATTGTGTTGTATATTATGATGTTTATGACATAATGCTATTAAGTTACTCCACTCTAGTCTTCGTAGCCAACCTGTTGGTGTTTGTATAGGTTCTTTGTGATGTATCTCTTCTGTTAATTGTATTGTATATTTACCTTCTTGCTTTGCCTCTTCTTGACACATCTCACAATATGGATGTTTAATCTTATATGCTTCCTTAAGTAGCTTCCAATCTTTACTATTGTAAAAAGTTTTATATTTATTATCTCTGTTCTTGTTATATCTACTCATATTTCTTTGTTTGTTAATTTCTATTTCTTTATCTACAATCTTTTGACAATTGCTGCAATATCTATTAGGAGCTTGTATTACCTTTTGGCATCTTGCACATAACTTTAATAACATCTTATTTTTCTATCTTCTTTCTAGTTCTTCCTTTTGTTTTCTTCTTTTCTTCTTTAACCTCTTCTATTTCTTTAATATTATCTACTTTTTCTTTTGTTTCTTCTTTCTTTTCTATTATTTCCATTACTACTGCTAAACCAGATTCCTCTATTTGTTTTGCTCTATCAGCATCATTTATAATATAAATATCTCCTTCGCTAATTGCTGCACTTCCATTCGCATTGTATTGTATTTCTTTATCTATAATTCCTTCAATTAGCTCTGGCATTTTATCATTATAGTTTTGTTTTGCTATTACTTTAAACATATCTTTCTTTTTCCTTTCTATCTTTTTATTTAAAAAATTTATCCAATCCTTCTCTGTACATTTTTCTTTGTAGTTAAAATTGTTTGGAATGTTATTAACTATTTTATTAATATTTAAATTGCTTAATTGCATATCTAATATATATCCATTCTTTTCATCTTCAATACTTTCATATGCACTAGGAAAGTTCGTACATAATACTGGAGTTCCATATTCTAAACATTCATTAATAAAGTAGCTATATCCTTCTGTATCTGAAAGTTGAACTCCATAATCAGCCTCTACTATATAATCAAAAAAATTATGAGATGGTTTCATGTATACAATTTCTTCAAAATTAAAGGGCTTTTTATTATATAACTCTAGATCTGTAAATATTGTCCATCTGAACTTTATTCCTGCTTTTTTTAATTCTTGTGCTAATTTAAGCATTCTTTCATAGCCTTTTTCTTTGCTGACTCTTGTTGCGCTAATTAATTTTAATATTGGTTTTGTTTCTTGTATTTCATCTAAAATATTATATATTCTTGTTATTTTTTCTTTTGGATATAATTTTTTAAAAATTTTACAAACATGCTCTGATACTCCAACATGTTCTGTAGTTTTATGCCATTTATTATAAGTAAAATTAACTTCTTTAGCTCTTACATAATCTGCATGTACCATTTGAATATATCTTCCACTTTTGGCTACTACACTTTCTGGATATTCTCCCCATGCAGATGCACAAACACAAATATCACAAATATATTTCTTATTAGAATCATATTTTTCTACATTTTTTACATTTTCTTTTATTCTTTTTAAATTTTCTTCATCTGCTATACTATATAAAAATGTTATATCGTAATATTTTTTTAATTTTTTAGTAAAGTTATATACAAATGTATCTACTCCACCAAATCTTAACAAATTGTTATGATATAGTATTATGTTTTTCATTTATATTTTCTCCTATTTTTTCTTTCAATTTTGTTAAATATTCTTCTAGTTCTTTGATTGATTCTTCTATTAATCTTATTTTGTTCATAAGTTCTTTTTTATTTATATTATCAAGTTTTGAACTTTCTATTTCTTTGATTATATTTATATCTTCTATACAATACATTACTTTTCCGTTTGTTTTATAAACTATAAATAATTTTCTTATTTTATCATTAATAAGTTCTATATTTATTTCATTTATTGTTTTATGAGTGTTAATTACAATAAATTTAGAAGAACGTATTATACTGCTGTCTTTGTGCTTTTGTAATGTTTTAATACTTTCTTCTAAGTCTATTTTGTCATTGTTAGTTAATTCTTGAAGTATATTTATTGTATAGACTTCGTTTTCTATTATTCTCTGTTCATTCATATTTACATATCCTTCATTTTTTCTTGTGCTTTTAATAGCTTTACAATAAACTTTCCTAAAATTTCTTCTATTTTTTCGTCTGCCTCTTCTTCAGACATATCTAATTCATTATTATCTAACTTGTCTTGTATTTTTACTACTTCATCTAAAGTATCTGCTATTGATTTAAAAATTTCTGCTAGTTCTTTTATTTCTTCCTTGTCATTTTTTAGGTTCATTATTTTTCCTCTCTTCTTTAAAACATTTGTCATAATATTTGCATTGTTCACATTTACGTTTCATGCATTCTTTCCAATTAATTTTATCTTTCATATATGTTCATTACCTTTATTAATAAATATAAAATTATAAACTTTAGTTTCATTAAATTCTCCTTATATATAAAAAAAACAAGCTACACTAGAAATAGCTTGTTTTATCAAAAACACTTATTGTTAAGAAAGGAGGTGATCTTGCAACAAATCACAATGTCTAGTACATAAAAAAGAGTAGACATGTAAAACGTCTACTCTTATGGTTGCAGGAACAAGACTCGAACTTGTGACCTTTGGCTTATGAGACCAACGAGCTGCCATCTGCTCTATCCCGCAATATAAAAAAATTGTGACATATATAGTCACAATTTCATGTAGTAATTATATTTGAATAATAATAAAAGGATGCCTTACAACTTTTTGTTGCTATTATAAATTATAAACTACTGTTTTTAAAAAAACAAGTGCAAAAACCGTGCATTTTGTACGCAAAAACCATGCATTTTCAGACTACTGTATTTTTGTGATTTTTTTCATAGCTTTTTCTATGATCCTTTTAATTGCATCAGAACTTCTTGTTTCATTATATATTTGATAATATACTCTGTTTCCAATATCTACGTAGCTGCATTCTTCTATGTATCTTGCAATTAATAACTGCTTCTCTTTATATGTTAATATCTCTAATCTGTCATCTACTGTTTCCACATCTTTTCTTAATCGCCTTATTTCCTCTTCTAGTTTTGCTATATCCTCTTCTAATTTTATTCTTTTATCATCTGTTTTAATAATACTGTTTCCTGTTTTGTCTGCTATTGTATTTTTACTATGTATTCCTTCTGTATCATAATTTATTCCACTTATGCTAGTATCTACTACTAGATTTTTTAATTCTATTCTTTTGTTCTTTAATTCTTTTAATCTTATGTTTAATGTAGCTTTGTTTTCTTTGTAGTTTTTTAATAACTTAATTAAGGTTTTAATTTCCAATCTTTTGTACCTCCTACAATTTTATATTATTTTCTTTAATTCCTCTTCTAGATTTAATTTCTTATCATCTAATTCTTTATTATGCTTCCTTAAATCTTCTATTTTCTTATCTAATTTTATGAAATATCCTATGCTCTTTTTGTTTAAATAGTTTAATATTATTTTATAATCAGATATTTCACCATTAATTTCCCAGCCATTATATTCTCTCTTAAAGATGTCAATTTTGTCTATTTTTATTTTTAAAACCTTTTGAGGATAAGCAAGTAATGAAATATATGTTTTATCTTCATTTTCTGTTCTCATTTCTATTTTAATCTCATATGATATCTCGTTTTTTAATTTTGCATTTATCTCATCTATTCTTCTTTGTAAATAAAATTTATATAAATCCTCTTCTGTAATTACAACTGGATCTATCTTTAAATTATTTTCTAAATTCTCTACTCTTCTTCTTAAATTAAACATTTGTATTTCCTCCTTCTATTTTATAGTTCAAATAATTTTTCTATTGCATACTTTAATCCTTCTATTTTTCCGTTTATTCTTAATAGCTCTTCTCTACAACTATCTTTTTTTAATCCTTCTAATCTTGTTATTTCTCTTTCTAAAGCATTCTTCATTGTTAATTTAGTCATATTGTATGGTTTATTATCGTAGTAACGTACTTCGTCAGGTTCTGCTAAAATCTCTTGTTGTTGATTTTTGTTAATTTGTTTTTCTAGTTCTGTATTTCTTCCTTTTAGGTATCCAGTTTGTTCAATTAATTGTGTATAATATTCTACTGACATTAATATCGTTGGTTTTGCAACGCCTTCATTGTTTATTACTTCTGCATCATTCATTTGTATTTTCACCTCTTCTTTATTTCTTTATCTACTTGCTTAATAGCTTTTCTGTTTTCATTTATAAGTTCTAATAATTTACTTCCTATTGGTGTTAATTTATCTGCATAACTTGGAAATTCATATTCTTCTATCTCTTGTATATCTATTTCTTCATCTAATAATACAAATTCCGCGTTAGCTAGTTGTAGTAATAATAATGTTGTATTTGGATTAGACATGTACACAATATTATACCCATCCCAATACATTACTTGGGATTTTACCAAAAACTTTGTATCTTCCTTTATTTTACCTCCGTATATAGCTTGTACTAGTTCATATCCTTTATATGTCTTTCTCATTTATTATTCCTCCTCGTCTAAATCTTCGAATGATTTAAAAAATCCTATTTCTTCAAGTTCATCAAATGATAATTGTTTGCCATTTTTATACACTTCAAAACTGCAATTCCCCCATTCATATGATATTTGCCAATTGTTTCTATACCATTTTAATATATCTTTTATATTATTGCTTGTATAAGTTTCATGTATTATATGAAATCTCCATATTTCTATCTTATACATTAATTGTCCTCCAATCTGTAACAATTTCTTTCGTATTGTTCATGTGTTAGTATTGTTTTAATATCACCTTCACACATACATTTGGCATTTGTTTCATCTCCTGTTGTTTCTAATACAGGTATTTCTCCATTAAACAAATATTTATCAATTACTTCATTTTCATTTACAAAATCTCCTACTTCTATTAAATCTATTATGTTAAAGCTATGTTTTACTATATTTTCTTTCTCCACTATTCTTTTTTCACATTCTATATATTGTGACATATAATAATTATTGTTTATAACTTTATCAATCTTTCCTGTTTTCGTTCTAATAAATTCATTTTCTTTAATCTCCATTGTTACCTCCTAACTAAAACATTTCGTCATCTCTTATTTCTTTGAAATTATCATCAATTTTTATTTGTGGACTTGTTACTACTTGCATAGCACCAATTCCCCATTGCGTATCCATTACGAAATTGCTCATAAAATAATTAAATTCATCTTCAATTATATAAAAATCATTTATTTTTCTACCATATTTCTCTATTGCATAACATAATTCTGGTAATGATTTTTTTACATCTCCATATTTATATTCCTTATCATATCTAAATCCTACAGTTACATTTACAATAATAGTTCCTGTATTTTTTGTTCTTTTGCAATAAAATGGTATATGTACTAACATTTTTATTTCTTCTATGATACCGTTATAGTCTTTATCAGATATTTTATTTTGTATTATCTTTTCTATGCCTTCTCTTGGTATTGTTATATAGCCATAATTGAAAATTATATCGCTAGGCTTGTCCTTAAAAGGATATTGTTTTCCTTCGTTGTTTTCAAAATTATATTTAATTCCTAAAAAATCTAATATTTGTACCATATTATAAAATTTATAATCTTCCATCTTTCACTTTCCTTTCAAAATATTGTTTCCAACACTCTTTAGTATTATTGTTACATTTATTTTCGCAATCTAAATCATAATTATAGTCATCTAACGGACAAGTTGCTCTTTTTTTCATTTCTTCTGCCATTAAGTCTATCATCTTGTCTTTCTTCTCTAATTCCAATTGCCAGCCAATATTTAAATATTCTAAATCTGTATCTGCTTTATGTTTAGCTTTTATATGATCATTTACACATTTAGCTAAATTATCTGCTAATAATTTCTTATATTTTTCTATCTCTGCATTCTTCTCTGCAAGCTCTGTGTTTTTCTGATGTATCTCTGCAGAGTTTTCTTTTAGCATATTTAGGACTGTTTTTATGGCTTTTTGATTAGTTATTCCTATCCAATTAGAATGTTCTGTTTCTATTAACTTATTACATCTTTTTATAGCTTTATCTTGCTCTTTAATCATCTACTCACCTTCTTCTATACTTCTCTTGTCGCAATTTCAGGTTTATTTATAAAAAAATCTTCATATAATATTTTTATTCCATAATCTTGTGCTACTTGTCTTTCTATTCTACATCCTCTTGCAGCTCTCCATCCTTCACACATAAATAAAGCATCTACTTTTGCCATATCTTGTATTGATTTTCCTAAGAAATATACTCCTACATTATAATCTTCTGGTATTTCATCTTTATAAAATGTATCAAGCACATCTATATGCATATTTTGAAATTTCTCTATTATTACTTTTCTTTCTGCTAAAATGTCATCTTTTTTTCTATTTTTCATAGGTTGACTTATCATTACTTTCACTTTATTTTTCCTCCTCAAATTTTAATTTTATATTATTAAGCTTAATTAAGTTCTTAGTTTCTGGTTTTAATCTCTCATATTTATCCTTACTTATATTTATTGACTTTACTCCCATTGCTATAAGCTGTTCTATCTTTTTATCTTCTTTCAATCCTCTTCTCTCCTTTAATAGTGTAAATATTCTAGCCATAAATCTTTGTGCTGAATGAAATTTTCTAACCTTTCTATCTTTTTTTCTAAACTTCCATCTATTTTATAAAGTAAATTTTCCCATTTTCTTATTTCGTTTGTTATTGCATTTACTCTTTTTGTATTTCCTACTTCTAAATAACCTTCTAATTTCTTATTTAATTTTTTTATTCTTTCTTTTATCTCTTCTTCTGTCATAACGCTTCTCTCCAATCTATTATGCTATTTTTTTCTTCTCCAATGTCCGCAGCTAGTTGATTCCCCACTTGTAACTGTATATTTTTGAATGCATTTTATTAAACCACAACTGCATCTTACTAGAAGATATCTTCTTTTGTTTGTTCTTTCTATATATTCGTCTAATACAGTCCATTCTCCATATTTCTTTCCAATTAAATTAGATTTTTGAGAAATATAATATGGATTTTCTGGTAAACTTCTACCTTTAAAATTATTTAAATAATATTGTTTATATAGATTTCTATTTTGGATTCTCCATTCTTTATGATATTGTTTTATATGCTCTTTGTTTTGTTTTCTCCATTCTTTTAAATATTCTTTAGTTGCACTCATACCTTATTTCCCTACTTTCTCTAAATAGTCGCAAGTAATCATATCGTTTTTTGACATCTCAACTATAAATTCTAATGCTGTTCTCCTATCTCTATATCTGCAATTAGCTCTTTTATGTATTCTTGGATCATTATCTTCCCATTTAACAATATCTACCATTACGGGGCTTAAAAATATATACTGTACACCTCTAGAAAAACATAAATAATAACACCCATCATAAGGCTTCTTGCATTTTTTAAATCCTATTTTTTCAAACTCTTTCATATCTACTGTTGGTACTAACATCGATTGTCCTCCTTATCTTTGATATTCTACAATTTTAATTAATTCAAAGTCATCTTTAAAAAATAGTAAATCTTTATAAGGTAAAGTCTCATAATCTTCTGCACCAAATTCTCCAAATTCAAATTCTATTTCATCAGAATTAAATATTATATCTTCTAATTTTATTCTATTAGATTTTTGTCCATTGTCTTTATTTCTTAATTGTATAAATATATCCATTTTACTTCTCCTTATTAATTATTTTTATTCCTTGAAATTTTGCTATTTGTAGCTCTTGCTTTGTTATCCATTTCTGCCACTTTCCACATTCGCCACAGTATAACCCTCTTCTGTTTCCTTGTATTTCTACAAATAAACTTCTTTTACTTGCTCCACATTTATTACATTTTAAATCCATATTATTTATCCTCCCATAACTTATTTTCAAATTGCTCCAGTAAGTCTATAATTTGCTCTATACTAAAATATTTTTTTATTTCTGGATCTTTAAACTCTTTTATTCTTGTATTTAATTTATTAAATTCATCTTTTACTTTTTGTTTTGCTATAAACTCATTCATATATTCTTCAAATTTTAAATTATCTAAATCTCCATACTCTTTAAATTCTAATTTTGCTTCTAACTCTTTTATTCTCTTTTTATCTTCTTCTCTTTCTGCTAAAGTATTTTTGATTGCATAAGCTACATTTTTACTTCCATCGCAATGTTTTCCTATGATTACGTTCAGTTCGTTACAATCACAATAATTTTTATCTAAAACTAATTCTATGTATTTATTTAATTTCTTTATATCCTCTTCTATATCCATCCTAATTCCTCACATTTCTTATTTATTGCTTTTAGTTCTTGCATATCAAGATTAAAATTAACTCTTATCCATTTGTTATTTTTATAAAAAACTATTTCAGCATTTGGAATTAATAATCCCATTTTTTCTCTATAAATAATTTTATTACTTTTTTCTATTTTTTTATAATCTAACTTTTCAAACATCTCATCTGCTTCACTCATATGACCGCTCCAATTCTTGAAATTTTTTATTTATTGCTTGTAATAATTTGTAATCTATTTCTAATGGGAATATTTTATTTTTACTAATTCTATTAGCATCAAAAGTTCTATCTCTTAAATAAAATCTTATATAATAATCTTCTTTTATATGTTTATATCTTACGACACCAAAAGCCTCTTCAATATCTTTTTCATATCCTAACTCTTCAAACATCTTATCTGCTTCACTCATTCTTTTTTGCCTCCCCTATTTCGCCAAAATAAAAAACATCTCTTATACTGTTTGTTATTATCTTTTTGCTCTTCTATTTGAGCTTTTTTCATCTTTTCTTTCTTATATATTTCGCATTCTTCATAATCCAAAACATCGCATATTCTATCAACTGAACAATAACAGTCATACTTTTTCAAGTCTTCATTAATTAAAATTCTACATGAGTAATAATCATGTCCATATGTGTCTTCTATTCCATCTCCATTGTATTTATCTAGAAATGGACATTTTTTATCATTTTCCATTTTTATTCTTTCCACCTCACTTCGTCAGTTTCTAGTAATTCAGCTAACTTTTCTCTGTTTACTATTGTTATTAATTTTCCTTCTTCATCATAATAGCTGTACTCTATTAATTCTTCTCTTTTTACTTCCATAATTTGCTCCTCCGTTTAATCTAATCTTGGTAAATGTCTGCTATATTCTTTTTCGTAGTTTTTCTCTTCTTCTTTTCTGATTCTTGTTTTTTGTTTTGGTTTTAATTCTGGATGTATTTCTAAAAACTTTCTTCTAAGTCTTGTTATACTCTCAAAGCTTATTCCTGCATTTGTTAATGTTTGCAATGCCGTTTTGAAATATGTTTCTGCTAGTCTTGGAAATAGTTCTTTAACTGTTTTATATATTAAATAATTATCATCTTCTCTTGCTCTTGTATCTGCTTCTAGTATCTTATAAACTATGTCTCTCACTCTACTTCTTCTCATTTGCATCTCCTCCTACAAATTTTGCTTGTCCTAATATAATTTGCTTTATAAATTGTATCTTCTCAATATCATTTAATTTTAGTAGTTCTTCTGTATTTATAATTTTCATAACTACCTCCTGATTATATTTACAAATTCGCTATATACTTTTCTAAATATCATGTTTACTTTTCCTGTAGAACCTGCTCTTTGTTTTGCTAATTTTATTGTTACAACTGGCGCTGCTGCATCAGTTTCTTCTTCTTGATATATAAAAATAACATTGTCTGCATCTTGTTCTATTGCTCCAGATTCTCTTAAATCAGATAACATTGGTTCTTGTCTTGTTGCATTTCTATTTAGCTGGCATAATCCTATTATTGGTATTTTCAACTCCAATGTTAAAAGCTTTAGTGTCCTTGTTATGTCTGCTACTTCTTGCTCTCTTAAATTGAATTTTTGAGAACTTTTAATTAGTTGTATGTAATCGATTATTATTAATCCTATGTTTTTCTTGTTTTTCAATTTTCTTGCTTCTACTTCTATTTGCTGTATTGTTCTTAAATTACTAGTAATATATAAAGATTTTTCTTCTAATTCTGCTCCAGCTTCATATACTTTTACTGCTTCTTGGTCAGTTAATGTTCCTAATCTCATTTTTGTACTATTTATTCTTGTTTCTTTTGCTATTAATTTTGTTATAATTTGTTCTTCTGACATTTCTAAACTTATAAACATTACTGGTATTTTCTTTTTAGCTATATAGTCTGCTATTTGTAATGCAAATGTTGTTTTTCCCATTCCAGGTCTAGCACCAATTATTGTTAATTCTTCGTTATGTAGTCCACAAGTTAATTGATCTAAATCTAGCATTCCTGTATATAAGCTATAATCGTTTTTGTTTTTCATGTTTTTCTCTATCATGTCTAATGTGTCTATAATCTGCTCTTTTAAGCTTTCTTCTTTAATTTCTCTATCTTCAATTTTATTTAACTCTTTTATTACTTTTTCTATGTCTATATCTATATTTTCAGCATCTTTTATTTTTGTTGCTGACTCATTTAGCAGTTTTTGCATTT
Organism: uncultured Clostridium sp.; assembly: GCA_946497695.1. Taxonomy (GTDB): domain Bacteria; phylum Bacillota; class Clostridia; order TANB77; family CAG-508; genus Merdicola. Next base: position 86,743 of record CAMMLJ010000005.1, read on the forward strand.
GTCTTTTTTTAGTTAATTCAATTAACTTTTTATATACACTCTCTGCAGTTGTGCTATAAATATTCTCACTTAATGTTGCTAAATAACTTAATATATTTTTTTCATCAGTTAACTTGTTTTTAACAGTTAGCATTGTTATTTCTTCTTTTGCTTGTTTTAAATTTTGTATTGCTTTAAATATTTTCTTGTTTAATCTAGTTGTAAAATCTGCATCTATAAGCTCACATTCATAATTTTCGAAAATTAGATAATATAACATTGCTTTCTCTATTTCTTCATCCTGCATTTCGTTTACCTCTTACAAGTTTTAAATATTCGTCTTCGCTTAAACCAGATGTGTCCATTATTTCTACGTCCTCAATTTTTATATTATCTTTCTTTTCGTTTTTGTTTTGATTTTCATTTTTAGCTTCTGCTAATGTCTTAATATTGGCTTTAGACCAATTGTTGAGAATTGCCTTTATATAACTGATTGTTCTTTTATTGTTTTCTATACTAATCTGCATTGCATAAATAACTAATTCTGATCCTAGCTCTTTTGTATAATCTTCTAAAACTTCTGATGTGTATGGTGTTAAAAGATTAATATTGTCTTCGTAAAATTTTGAAACTTTTTGGAAATCGTCTTTACAACTGTCCTTTCCTGTTAGAAGACCGTCTTTACAACTTTCGTCTTCTTGAAAACCGTCGCCACAACTTTCGCTTTCTTCTTGTTCTTTTTCTTTACTATTCTTTTCTATACTAATCTTATCTATTCTATTCTTATCTATACTGTGTATACACTCTGTATCCAAATTGTATACATTGCTTTTATCTATTGTTAATCTAGATTTTTCATTTTTATATATTGTTTCCTTATATCTATCTTTTTGCAGATAATTATTTAATCTCCAATGTCTTATTACTAGCACTCCTGTATCAAATGGAATTACAAAAGATTTAGCTATTAATATTTTTAAATCATCTTCTTTTTTTCCAGTCATTCTCATTATTGATTTCCATTTATCTACAAAACCATCATCATCAGCTTGCATAGATAAATGAAAATATAAATTTTGTGAACTGTCTGGCATTTCCAAAAACTCATCACTTTGTACAACCGAGTTACTAAACATTCTTTTTTGTGCCATCTTTTCTCCTTTCTTTAGTAAAATAGGAGCAGTATTATTTATGTCTGCTCCCTTTGTTGCTTTAATCTTCTTTTATTACTTTTATTGGATAACCTAATTTCTTTTCTATTTCAGATATTGTCATTTCTCGTATTTCTCTATTTTCTGTATAAATGGTCTTGTAGCAAATTGGCTCTTGTATTTCTATAATTTTATTTCCAAAAAAATCTATGTTTAAATCATCATGGATATCTTCTTCATCTAATTTATCATCATCATCATTATAAAATGTTTCTTCTCCTACTTTTACAAAGACATTATTTCCTTCTTCTGTATCAGTTTTTATAATTGTTCCTAGTGGCATTTTTAATAATTCACTTTTAGATGGTTTTTTATTTACTAGTTCTATTTCGTCTTTATGACACCAACAATTTGAATAACCATCATTAAAAATTATTTGAATATTATTTTTAGTAAAGTCATCATTATCAAATTCTTTTATAATTCCAATTTCTTCATTTTTAAATTTTATTATTGTTTCGTCACAATGCCTGTCGTTCATCTTTTCTTTTAATAATTTTACTTTATCTCCAATTCTAAAATTCATAATTTACCTCCCAAATTCTTTAATAAATTTTTCTTCACTATATTTTTTTATAAAAATCTGTTTTGCTTCTTCTTGTATTTCTTTCTTTAAAAGTGGATTATCTGTTAATTTTCTGTGACATTTAAAACATATTGGTATAACTAGTCCATATTTCATGCTAGTTTGTCTATTTCGTCCACCAAACACTTCATCTAAATGATCTTTTTTATGTTTTTGACATACATAGCAAATATCTAAATTGTATGTAATTATGCTATATCTATTACGTTCTAACTTTGCTAATTTACTGCTTTTCTTTTTTATTTTCTTTTGTCCTTTCTTCTTTGTTTTTGGTGGTTTTGGCACAGGATGAAATTCTTTAGATAAATCCATTTGTTCCTCTTTTCTTGCATTTTTTTCTAAATTCGTGTTATTATTTATTTATACTTTCTTGAAAAAAATCTTTTGTGGTTGTTGATGCGTGAGCATTAGCAATCACTTTTTTTATTCTTTTATAACTGTTGTACAATTCTAAATAGCTTGTTTCTGCTAAATCTGTGTTATCTATTTCGTTCTTAATTAATCTTAATTTATTAGCTTTTTCGCTTAATTCACATTTTGTATCGTAAATTTCTTCTTCTAAATTATTTACTTTGTCGTTATATATCTCTGTAGATACTATTGCATAAGCCACTAACATTCCTATAATTCCTAAAAGTAAAAATATTATTATCGTTTCCATTTGTTCTCTATTCTCCTTTTTTCTAATTTCATTTTTGATAATGTAATGATGTGCCAAATATATATTTCATCTAATCTATCCATCTTTTTTTATCACTTCCTTTCTATTAATTTTTGTATTATAATAACCTTGAAAGTGAGGTTATTTTTATGGACAAGTCATTTAATAAATTTATAAAGTTTTTTAATAAACGTTCTGAAGTTTCGTTTGATGAATTACGAAATACTTTTAATCTCGAGTTTATGGATGCTGTAGAAATTATTAAAACTTTAAGTAAAAATCAATATATAATTTCTCTTGGAGATAATAAATATAAAAGTACTTATAAAGCTAAAACTTTAACAAAATCTTCAATTTTAAGTTGGTTATGTAATAATTGGCTTTCTATTATAGCAACAGTTATTTCTATAATTGCTTTATTTAAATAAGATCGCTATTAAAGAAGCTATTGAAAACCCTAAAGCGAACCAACTTAATCCGTTTGGTTTATTTTCTTCTTTCATATTTTCACTCCTTATCCTATAAAAAATTTCATTATTACTAATGCTCCTGCTGCTATAACTGCTGCTGTAGGTATTACATAACTTGTAAAATTACATACTGCTTTTCCAATTATGCAATATTTTTTCATTTGTTTACTCATTTGCTCTCACCCCTTTCTATCTATAAATTTGCTCTGCTACTCGGTAATACTCTTGCTTGTCTATTCTTATTCCAGCACTTCCAACCTTTTTTACACATGTTGCAAATTCTGGACGTTTAACTTCTTTATAAATATGTTGTACTGTTACATCTAATTCTTTTGCTAAGTCCTTTACTTTTATATATTGTGTTCTTGCTCTACTACATAAGTTTGTTGCCATTTTTATCACCTCTTCTCTATTTCTTTTTCTTTTTTAAACGTTTTGTTGAACTCGTTGCCAAAAAAATATCTGTTATTTCGCAATTATATAGTTTAGACATTTTTTCTTTTAAAGCATCACTTGGATTTCTAGAACCATTTTCTAACATAGATAAATATTCCTTTGTAATTACTAAGATTTTTGCAGCTTGTTCTTGAGTAAATCCACTGTCAATTCTTAAATCTTGCAATGTCTTTTTTGTCATTTTGCACCTCCTCAACAATTTGTTGAAGTTATTTTATTAAACATTTTGTTAAATGTCAATATTTTTTTTTATTTTTTTATACATTTTGTTTAAAACCGTTGACACTCTAAGGGAAATATTTTACAATTTGTTTACTTATTAAACAAATTGTTTTATAATATATAGTATATTATGTAAAGGAAACATGTTATGAATAGATTGAAAAAATTAAGACTTGAAAAAAATGAAAGTCTAGAAAGTATTGCAAAAATATTAAATGTTACATTGCAAACTATTTCAAATTATGAAAATGGGAAAAGAGAAATGACTCCAAATACAATTATAAAATTGGCAGAATACTTTAATGTCTCAACTGACTATCTTTTAGGAAAATCTGATATAAGAAATCCAGAAGAGCAAATAAAACAAGAATTTGAATTTGCTTATCATAAAGAAATGGAAGGATTAAGTGATGAAGAAATTGCAGATGCTTTAAGATTTTATAAACAAATCAAATATGGTGACAAAGAAAACAAATCTGATAATTAATTTATTTTGGGGGCTATAATGAATTTAAATAAATTATATGAGATTGCTAATAAAGAAAATATTACGATAATTAACTTTAAAATGAAAAATAAAGCAATTATTGGTAAGATTGATAAAAAGTATTGTATTCGGTTTAAATTACTCTCAAATTAAAACCTCGTGCGAAGAAAAGGAACTTTTAGCAGAAGAACTTGGACATTATTATCATAATGCTTTGTATAATGTTAATACAGATAAGCTAATAATGGAGCAAAAAGAATATAGAGCTAACAAATGGAAAAATACAATATTAATTACGATAAATGATTTTAAAGAGGCTTTTAATAAACGGAATGAATACTGCTTATGATATTGCAGATTATTTTAACTTATCTACCAATACTGTGGAATTTGCTTATAATTATTATAAAGAAAATGGATATTTATAGAGGTGTTTTTATGTATTTAATGTATTTAGATGAAAGTGGCAGTACAGGCTTAGATTTAGAGAATAATAACCAACCTATATTTGTCTTGGCTGGAATAATTGTTAATGACAAAAATTGGCATAAAGTAAACGATATTTTTGAACGTGAAAAAATAAAAATTTATCCTGACTTTAAGGATTTAGAGATACATACAAATGAACTTTTTAATTCTAATAGAAAATCTGCTTTTTATCATAATTTTTGGAAAGATAATTTAGAAATACTTGAAAAACTAGTTGATATTATAATTACATTAGACATAGAACTTTTTTGCACAGTAATAAATAAAAAGAATTACAAAAAGAAATATGGTAATAATATAATTGTTGATCCCTATCTTTTTTCTTTTGCTGCTCTTTACGAAAAGTTTAATGATTTTCTTGTAAGAAACAATCAATATGGAATCATTTTTTGTGATGAATTAAAGAATATAGAAAAAAGTTTAGAAATATTATATCCTAAATTAAATACAGAAAATAAAAATATTATAGAAAAAACTTTTTATCTGGACTCTAAAAAGAATAACTTTATACAAATTGCAGATATATGTTCTTTCTACATAAATAAATTTCATTGTCTTTCTAGAAATTTAATTAATATGAATCCATATAAAAAACAACATTGTCTACAAGTATATGAAAAAATTAGTACTATATTAGGAAGTACTGGCGCGCCAATAAAATATGATGATTACAGTGATTATTTTGCATAAAAAGTGCAAGGAGCGATTTTCTGAAAATCCTTTAGACTCCTGACGAGGAATCTTATACTCCCTGCTTCTGTAAATATATTTTAACATATTATATTTACTCTGTCAAATATTCAACAGTTAATAATATTGTATTCTATATTATAAAAAATATTCACAATTTTTGATTACAAAAGATAAATGCTATATTTTTAGCATTTAATTTTTTATTATATTAAGCGAAAGGATGTTTAGTATGTTTAAATATACTACTAGAAAAGATGGCAGATTTATGAAGAGAGTTTCTGTAGATGGAAAATTAAAAACATTATATGCAGATAATGTTAAAGATCTAGAAAAACAATATATAGAATTAAAATATATGTCAAATAAAGGAATTACAGTTGACGATAAAAACATGACTGTTTCTACATGGGCTGATAAATGGGTTGAAACATATAAATCTGATAAAGAACAAGCAACCATAAAAATGTATAAAGATACTATACGATTGTATATAAAACCAACAATTGGTAATATTCCTTTAAAAAATTTAAAGCAAGCTGATATTGTAGATATGTTAAATGTATTAACGGAAAAAGGTATAACAAGAAGAAAAGATTTTGCTTTACTTACAATAAAACAAATTTTAGAAAAAGCCGTTGATAATGATTATATCTATAAAAATGTAGCTAAAAATATCAAACAAAATAAACACGTTGCGAAAGAAAAGCAAATGTTGACAAGTTTAGAAATTGATTATTTAAAGGACGTAGCAGAAAATGATGATAGGTGTTTTATGGTTCTTTTTATGCTATATACAGGAATACGACGTGAAGAAGTAGCACCTCTTCTTTATAAGGATATTGATACCGACAAATGGTTAGTTACAATTAATAAGGCTGTTCATTGGGAAAAAAATCAGGCAGAAGTAAAAAGAACTAAAAATAAATCTATTAGAAAATTACCAATAGTAAAGAATATTCAAAAAAAAATTAAAAGTATGAAAGATGCTCATAAAGATAATGAACTTATTTTCCCCTCTCAAAAATATAAAAAAATAATGACAGAAAGTAGTATAAGAAGAGCTTTAGAACATGTTTTAGTGGAAATCAATAAAAAATACAAAAAAGATCAACTTGACACACTAAAAACTGTGTCAAAAGAAATTCAAAATGATGATATATCAATAAAAACAATAAAATTTACTTATCATCAATTAAGGCATACTTATGCTTCTTTTTTGCATAAAGCTGGTATTCCTTTAAAAGAAGCACAATATCTAACTGGTCATAAAGATATAAAAACACTTATGGACATATACACACATTTAGATGAAGAAGATAACGAAAACGCTGCAAAAAAATTAAATGATTTTCTTAATTTTTGACACACTTTTTGACACACTAAACTATTAAAAATGTTTAAAATATTGAATATATTGAATGATTTTTTAAAAATATAAAAACCGCTACATCTATTGATATGGCGGTTTTTCATTGGTGCCTCGAACGGGAATCGAACCAGTGACACAGGGATTTTCAGTCCCTTGCTCTACCAACTGAGCTATCGAGGCTTATTAAATTGTTGATAACTATATTTTTTCTTATATGTTTTCCACACCATTTCATCTATAATAAAAAAATGGCGACCCGGAACGGGCTCGAACCGTCGACCTCTAGCGTGACAGGCTAGCGTTCTAACCAACTGAACTACCGGGCCGTATAAGAAAAGTGGTGGTCGCAATAGGGCTCGAACCTATGACCCCCTGCTTGTAAGGCAGATGCTCTCCCAGCTGAGCTATGCGACCGTTTTCTTCCGACGAGTTTTAGTATACTATGTTTTTAATTTTCTGTCAATACTTTTTTAAATTTTTTTTATTTTATCTTTTAATTTTTTTATATTATTTAATAAATCTCTTATTTATTAGCGCTTTGCACTTATCTTTATTAATAATATTTTTCCAAAATAATAAAGTATGTTTATATACTCTATTATTTTGGAAGAAAAAAAGGTCCTAAGACCTTTTTTAATATGAATTCATATTTTAATATATAAAAATTCAATTATTTTTTGTTTACTAAATCTTTTAAAGCTTTTCCAGCTTTGAATACTGGAGCTTTTGATGCAGGTATTTTTATTTCTTCTTTAGTTTGAGGATTTCTTCCTTTTCTAGCAGCTCTTTTTCTAACTTCGAAAGATCCAAATCCAACTAATTGAA
>CAMMLJ010000006.1 GCA_946497695.1 uncultured Clostridium sp.
TACCAATAACTTTACCTTCACTATTTACTAATGCACCACCACTATTACCAGAATTTATAGCAGCATCTGTTTGGATAAGATTATATGTGTTTCCATCTGTACTTTGTACTGTTCTGTTAACAGCACTTATAATTCCAGAAGTTACAGAACTTTGCATTCCTAAAGGAGTACCAATAGCCATTGCAAATTCTCCAACAACTACACTACTTGAATCTCCTAATTCTGCGGGAGTTAAATCGTTTTTATCTATTTTAATAACAGCTAAGTCTGTTTGTGAATCTGTACCAATAACTTTTGCTTCATATTCTGTTGTATCATTATATAATGTTACCGTAATTTTAGTAGCTTCAGAAACTGCATAATAAGAAGAAGAATCGCTAGAACTAACAACATGGTTATTAGTTAAAATATAACCGTCTTCGCTAAGTATTATTCCAGATCCCTCTGCAGCTGCAGCTTGTGAACCACTAAAAATAGAATTTACAGTGTATTGTACTTTTATTCCAACTATTGATGGTAAAACTTTTGCTGCAACATTTGTTGCTGTATCAGAATATCCTGATAAAGATACTAGATTTTGAGTTCCTACAGATTGTGTAGAGGTTGTTTTAGTATTTGAAGATGAGCCTATTATACTATTTCTAATTGTTGGTATGCCAAAACAAGTTCCAACTACTAAAGCGGCACCTATAACTCCTGAACAAAATGGAATTAAAACACTTTTTCCAAAACCTGTTTTTCCTTTTTCTTTAAAAGCTTTACTATTTTTTTGCGGAAAATTAAATTTTTTATTTTCAACATTTTTTTGATTATTCTCTTCCATTAAAATTACCTCCATTTTTATTATCTTATACTAAACTAATTAAAAGATACAATAGTTTTGTGAAAAAACTGTGAAAAATGTGTATTTCTTTATTGTAATAATGAAAAAAAGAATATATAATAAGAGAAAATTGGAGGGAAATATGAGAAAAAAAGGTTTTTTAAATCTTAAATTAATATTAATTGTGTTAATAATAGTTGTATTAGTAATAGTAGCAGTTTTTTATGTGAAAAATAGTTTACATGACCAAGAATTGCAAAGTTTGAGTACAACTATGTTGCAAATACAAGCTAAAGCAAAAGTTATAAATGAAAGAAATAAAGTAAATAATACGAGTGATTATATAGGAAAAGATATAACAGAAGAACAACTAAAAAAATTAAACATAGAAAATAATGGAAAAGTAAAAGTTTTAGGTGAAGAAGAATTAAAAAATTTAGAGGTTACAGAAACAAAACCAAATCAAGACTTTGTAATAAATTATGAAACAGAAGAAGTATATTATTTAGAAGGGTATCAAACAGATAATAAGAATATAATTTATTCTTTAACTGATATCAACAGTCTAGCAGTAGAATAATGGAGGAAAAATGAAAGAGAAAGAAGAGGAAAGACTAAAAGAATTAAAAAAAATAGAATTAGCTTATCATAAAAATGGGATAAAATATATTGCTGGTATAGACGAGGCTGGAAGAGGGCCACTGGCTGGGCCTGTTGTAGTAGGATGTGTAATAATGCCTGAAGATTCGATGATAGAAGGAATAAATGATTCTAAAAAAGTTTCAGAAAAGAAAAGAGAAAGATTATATGACGAAATTATAGAGAATGCAGTAAGCTGGTCAGTTGCAATAATAGATAGAAAAGATATAGATGAACTTAATATTCTTAATGCTACTAAAAAAGGTGTTACAGAAGCAATAAAAGGTTTAGAAATAAAACCAGAATTAATTTTAGTTGATGCTCTAAATGGAATAGATACATGTAATATAAAATATGATTCTATAATTAAAGGTGATGCAAAATGTTATAGCATTTCTGCAGCATCAATACTGGCTAAAGTTACGAGAGATAGAATAATGAGACAATGGGGTGAAGTTTATCCTCAATATGGATTTGCAAAACATAAAGGTTATGGAACAAAAGCACATATAGAAGCTCTTAAAGAATATGGACCATGTCCAATACATAGAAGAACTTTTATAAAACATTTTGTTGATGAATAAATACTTAAGAAAGTTGCACTTTAGTGACAATAAAATATAATATGGAGAAAAATGATGAATATTATTGATATTATTGCAAAAAAGAGAGATAGTAGGGAATTAGAAACCGATGAAATAAATTATTTTATTGCAGAATATACTAAAAATAGAATAGAAGATTATCAAGCAGCAGCATTAATTATGGCAATTTATATAAATGGTATGACTTATAGAGAAACAAAAGATTTAACTATGGCTATGGCTAATTCTGGAGATATTTTAGATTTATCAGAATTAGGTACTAATGTTGTAGATAAACATAGTACTGGTGGAGTAGGTGATAAGGTTACTATAATTTTAGCTCCATTAATAGCTTCCTTAGATATTCCTGTAGCAAAAATGTCTGGAAGAGGATTAGGATTTACAGGAGGAACTGCAGATAAGATTGAATCTATTCCTGGATATAACACTGGGATTTCTGAAAAAGAATTTATTAATAATGTAAAAAATATAGGAATAAGCTTAATTACACAAACTCTTAATTTAGCACCTGCTGATAAAAAAATATATGCTTTAAGAGATACAATTGCTTGTACTGAAAGTATTCCGTTGATTGCTTCTAGTATTATGAGTAAAAAAATAGCAAGTGGAGCAAATAAAATAGTTTTAGACGTAACTTGTGGATTTGGTGCTTTTATGAAAAATATAAATGATGCAAGAGAACTTTCAAAAACTATGATTGAAATAGGAAAATTAGCTAATAGAGAAACAGTATGCGTAATTACTAATATGAATGAACCATTAGGATTCGCAGTTGGGAATAGCTTGGAAATAATAGAAGCAATAGAATTTTTAAAAGGTAATATGCCAGAAGATTTAAAGCAAGTTGTATTAGAACTTGGTGCATATATGGTTAAACTTGCGGGAAAAGGCGAGAATATAAATGAAAATAAAGAAAAATTATTAGAAAATATAGAAAATGGAAAAGCATATAATAAATTTATTGAACTTGTACAAAATCAAGGTGGAGATATTGAATATGTTAGGGATATAAACAAATTTAAAAAAGCTGAAATAATAAGAGAAGTAAAATCAACTAATGAAGGATTTGTACAAGAAATTAATGCTGAAGAAATAGGAAAATTATCTTGTGAATTAGGAGCAGGTAGAAAAACAAAAAATGATAAAATTGATTTACAAGTAGGAATTGTTTTAAATAAGAAAATAGGAGATTTTGTGAGTAAAGGTGAGAAGTTAGCTACAATATATGCTAATGATATAGAGAAGGCTTTAGAAACAGAAACAAAATTATTAGGGATATATAAAATTGGAAAAGATGAAATAAAAGAGAGAACAATTCTTGATATAATAGAATAAAGCTTTTGTAGAAATCTTTGATCTCGCTTGTTATAAGTTAAGCAAAAACAATAAGAAAAAGTTGATAGAAATAAAATTCTATCAACTTTTTCCATTACACATTTTTTCATATTCTTTACACTTTATTTTATAGTCCATTTGCATACATAAACATTTATAGTACATATATCCTTGTTCATATTGATTCATAGGATTAAAGAAATTTTCTGGATCAGGAAAATCATATGATTGATATCCATTTAAATTTGAAAAATCAATATTTTTATCCATAAAATCAACCTCCTAGTTATACATATTCAAAAATACTAACAATATTACTTAAATCTAAAGACAAAAAACTAAAAAAATGAAATACTAAAAAAGTATAAAAAGCTGCTATAAGTCCTTGTAAAAATTTACCTAAGATATATGGCTTAATAGAAACATCTGATTTTGCAGTAAAACTATATACTTGTAATAAAACTGATATTCCGCCAAAGCCTAATATAAATGCACAAATAATAATACTAAAAGAAATATTTTTTATAGGAATGCTACTTATTTGTTGTAAGCCATTAGTTATTTCTAAAAAACCATTTAAAATACCTTGAGCAAAATCAGGGGTAATATGTAATAAATTAAACAATGGACTTAATAATGCACTACTTAAATCTATAAGATGTGTCCTATTAAAAATGGAAATAATTACAGAGAAAAGAACTATAAATCCACCGATATTAAGTATTGTAAAGATAGAATTCTTTATTGCTGTCGATAATACATCTCCAATATTAGAACGATTAACAGTAGTACTGGTTATAGGGGATGTAGAAGAGGATACACTAACATTTGCATCTTTATATTTCCAAAACCTAAAAATAACTCCTACTGTTAATGATGCAAGAATATGAGTAACTAATAATATAATACCTATTGTGGTATCTTTAAAAAGTCCAATACCAATTGTTCCTAAAATAAATAATGGACCAGAATTATTAGTAAATGCTAATAAACGTTCTACTTCTGGTTTAGTTAAAATATTTTTATTCCTTAAATCACATACAATTTTAGCACCAACAGGATATCCACTAACAATTCCCATAATTAATGGATAACTACCTTCGCCAGGGACATTAAATAGTGGACGCATAAACTTATTAAAAAATTTACCAAGAACATTTATTACATTTGTATGACTTAAAAGTTCAGTAGCAATAAAAAACGGAAAAAGAGCAGGAATAATATTATTTGCCCATAAATATAAGCCGTTTTTGGCAGCTGCTAGGTTAGATGTAGAGAATAATACGAGTAATATCGTGAAAAGTACAAAAATAATACTAAAAAAGTTTTTTCTAAGTGACAAAGTAAGTATCTTCATAGTTTCTCCTTAAAATGAATATTTATTACTATATATATTTCAATTTTTTGGAAAATATTATATAATATAACTGTTAAAGGAGAGAAATATGAATCCAGTATTAGCAGAACTTACTAAATCGGACAAATTTAATGAATATTTGGAAAAATTAAAAAAAGAACAAGCCCCAATATCAATATTGGGGTTAGCTGGCGTGGGAGCACCACAAATTTTAGCTTCTACAGAGGAAAATATAAAAAGACCAGTGTGTCTTATAACATATAATGAATTGCAAGCAAAGAAACTTGCAGAAGAAATAAGAAATTATATTAATGGAGTGTTCTTTTTCCCAAAAAGAGAAATATTAGCATATGATTATGTTGCAGAAAGTAAAGAACTTCCATATGAAAGAATAGAAGTTTTAAAAAATATTAAAAATGGAAAAATTAAAGTTTTAGTTTGCTCTATCGAGTCTTTGCTACAACCAATAATTGCAGAAGATATTTTATTTAAAAATAAAATATCTATAAAAGTTGGGGAAACTTACGATTTAGAAGAACTAAAAAGAAAAATTTCTATGTTAGGTTATACCAAAACAGAGATGATAGATGGAAAAGGTGAATTTAGTAGTAGAGGTGGAATTTTAGATTTATCATTTGATGATAAATATGGAATAAGATTAGAATTTTGGGGAGACGAAATTGATTCTATTAGAAAATTTGACATACAAACCCAAAGATCTGTAGATATGATTCAAGAAGTAGAAATAAATCCACTGCACGAATATTTATTAGAAAATAGTCTAGAAGAAGTATGTAATAAAATATTAGACAATATAACCGAGTATACAGAGAACCAAAAAAATAATGTAAAAGAAGATATAGAACTAATAAAGAGTGGAGAGTATATTTCAAAAGTTGATAAATACTTTAAATTCTTTTATAGTAAAAAAGCTACTTTATTAGATTATATTACAGAAAAATATATCTTATTTTTAGAAGAGCCAAAGAAAATATTTGCTAGAGGAAAAAATATATTAAAAGATATAGAAGAATTAGAAAATGCTTTAATAGAAAAAGAAAGAATAATTCCAAATGCATTAGAAAACTATATAAGTATAGAAGAATTTTCTGAGAATATTAATGAGAGGAAAAAGGTATATTTAATTTCTGATGATTTGGGAGATAGTTTTGAATCTGAAAAATATTATTTTAGATTTAGAACATTAAATTATAATAGATCAGACTTTAATAAATTTATTGATGATATATTAAAAGCAAAAACTGAAGGAAAAAAACTATATCTATATGTTAATTCTAAAGAAAAGGCTAAAAAATTACAGGCTGTTTTAGATGAAAATGAAATTATTTCTGAATATAAAGAAGATTTAAAATATTCTGAAATAAGTAATGGAATTGCTGTAAAAATTGTTGTAGGAGATTTGGCACAAGGATACGAAAGTTATGAAGCTAAGATATTAGTAATAGTAGCAAATGATTTAATTAGTATAGAAAAAAGAAAGAGAAAAAAAGTAAGTAAGCTTTTTAATGAAGCAGAAAAAATCATTTTTTCAGAATTAAAACAAGGAGATTATGTAGTACATAAAATTCATGGTATAGGTCAGTTTGTTGGGGTAAATACTATTGTTACAGACAAAACAACAAAAGACTATATCAAAATAAAATATAAAAATGATGATATGCTTTATGTACCAACAGATCAACTAGATAATGTAAAAAAATATATTGGAGGGGGAGACGCTCTTCCAAAGATTAATAGACTTGGAAGTAAAGAATGGGAAAATACTAAAGAAAGAGTAAAGAAAAATTTAAGAGAAGTTGCTCATGAATTAATTGAACTATATGCAAGAAGACAGAAATCTAAAGGATATGCTTTTTCTAAAGATACTCCTTGGCAACAAGAATTTGAAAATAGCTTTATTTACCAAGAAACAGATGATCAATTAAGATGTATCGAAGAAATAAAAAAAGATATGGAAATGCAAAAGCCAATGGATAGGCTATTATGTGGTGATGTTGGATATGGTAAAACAGAAGTTGCAATTAGGGCAGCATTTAAAGCTGTTATGGATCAAAAACAAGTTGCTTATTTAGTACCAACTACAGTTCTTGCAGATCAACAATATAAAAGTTTTAAAGAAAGAATGCAAGATTTTCCAGTTAATATAGAAGTTTTAAATAGATTTAGAACTAAAAAAGAGCAACAAGAGATTATCAGAAAACTAAAACTAGGTGAAATTGATATTATTATAGGAACACATAGAATATTAAGTAAAGATGTTGAATTTAAAGATTTAGGATTATTAATAATAGATGAAGAGCATAGGTTTGGGGTTAAAGATAAAGAAAAAATTAAAGAATATAAAAACAGTATTGATGTATTAACAATGACTGCCACACCAATTCCAAGAACATTACATATGTCAATAGTTGGTGTAAGGGATATGTCTATAATATATGAACCACCTCAAAACAGGAAACCTGTGCAGACATATGTATTAGAGTATGATGAAGAAGTGGTAAAAGAAGCGATTACAAAAGAGCTAGAAAGAGATGGTCAAGTATTTTACTTATACAATAATGTAGAAGGTATAGAAAGAAAAGCAAATGAGATATTAAAATTAGTGCCAGAAGCTAAAGTAAGTTATGCACATGGCAAAATGTCTGGTAATGAGTTAGAGAATATAATGCTTGATTTTATTAATGGAGAAACAAATGTATTAGTTTGTACAACAATATTAGAATCTGGAATTGATATCCCAAATGCAAATACAATAATTGTAGAAAATGCAGATAGGTTGGGATTGGCGCAGTTATACCAAATAAGAGGAAGAGTTGGAAGAAGTGATACACAAGCATATGCATATATTACCTATAAGAGGGATAAGCTATTATCAGAAGTAGCAGATAAAAGATTAAAAGCAATGAAAGAATTTACAGAGTTTGGTTCTGGATTTAAAATTGCGATGCGAGACTTAGAAATAAGAGGCGCAGGAAGTATGCTTGGGGAAATACAACATGGTCACATGGAACAAGTTGGTTATGATACATATTGTAATTTACTAGATCAAGTTATAAAAGAAATGAAAGATATTCCTCAAGAAGAAGAGGAAAAAGATGTACAAATAGATTTAAATGTATCAAGTTATATTCCAGACAGTTATATAACCGATTCAAGCCAAAAGATAAAAATTTATCAAGATATTGCTTTATGTAGAACTGAAGAGGACATCCAAAATATAATAGATGAAATGATTGATATTTACGGCGAGATTCCAGCAGAGGTAGAAAATTTATTAAATATTGCAAGGATAAAAGCTTTGGCTAAGAAACTATACATTTTTAAAATTCAGCAAAAGGCAAATGGTGTAGTATTTTCTTTTGAGGGAGAACGTTTTAAATTTGATATTGTGGATAAACTACTTAAAGAGTATAGAAATAAAATTAAGTTTTCACCAGGGAAAGACCCATATATTACATATAAGATAGAAGAATTATCAGATGATAAAATTTTGCTTAATGTTAAAGAGTTCTTAAAATTTTTATGCGAAAACTAGGAGGTAAGCATGCAAATTATTACTAGTAAAGATAATGAAAATATAAAAAGTATAAAAAAGCTAAAGGAAAGAAAATATAGAGATTTAAATAATGAATATATAATTGAAGGAATAAAAATATTAAAGGAAGCTATTCAAGAAAGAGCAGTAATTAAAAAAATTGTAATATGTGAGGAATGCCTAGCTAATAACATAATAGATGAGAAACTTTTGTATGAAATAGCTAAATATGATTGTTTATATGTTAGCAAAAAGATTTTTGAGGGACTTACAGATGTTTCTAAACCACAAGGAATTTTAGCAGTAGTAGAAAAAAACAATAAAAAGGATATTAATTATAATGAAGATATAATTGTAGCATTAGATGGTTTACAAGATCCAGGAAATTTAGGAACTATATTAAGAACTTTAGATAGCGCAAATTTAACACAAGTTATAGTATCTAAAGATACAGTTGATGCATATAATCCAAAAGTTGTAAGATCAACTATGGGAGCTATTTTTAGAGTTAATATAGTAGAAGCAGAAAATCTAAAAGAAACTTTAAAAGAAATGAAAAGACATAAATATAAAGTTATGTGTACAGACTTAACAGCAAGTAAAAATATTTATGAAATAGATTATAATAAAAAAATATTAGTAATTGGAAATGAAGCAAATGGAATATCTAAAGAATTGCTAGAAATAGCAGATGAAAAAATAATTATTCCAATGCTAGGGAAAACAGAAAGTTTAAATGCATCAGTAGCAACAAGTATCATAGTATACGAATATGTAAGAAGAAAAATAGGGATTCGGGGACGTTCCTTAAATCCCTATATAATTTATTAAAATAAAAAACACAGTATTTAAACAAAATACTGTGTTTTTATCATATAGATAAAAAATCTAAATATAATAAGGTTTATTTGATGATACAATCGCAAAGTAATTGGTACTAAGTGATAGTCATTTTTGCCAACTGACTAATTAACTGTTTTCATCATCTTCACAATTTAGTGCTTTCATAATTTTAGGATAAATTTCTGTAGCATTATTTTTCCAATTATCTACAATTCTTTTGGCATGTTCACTAGAACCAGCAAGAGTTCTAATTTCAAATACTGTTTCTCCATTTTCTGTTATCTTGCAAGAAATTTTAAAAGATTTTTCATTTTTTGGTATATATTCAGCAGAAACAGATACTTCATTTTCTATTATATTAAGTTCATTCTTAAAATTTTTGTCTACTTTTAATTTTAAAATACCTGGAATCATATCACCAGTTAATCTTAATGCCTCTATGCCTTTTGGAGTTATTTTGTAAAGAGTATTTTCATCAAGTTTTATTGAAGTTATATATTCTGCAGATATTAAATCTAATAAAAATTGTTGAAAATAGAAATAATTAATGTCTGTAATTGTTAAGACTAATTTTAAAAACTCATCATTTGTAATTGGTTTATTAATTTTGTATAGAATATATAAAATTAGTGCTTTTAATTCTGCCATAGTGTCTTTATCAGAAGATAATTTCATTTATTGTTCAACTCCTTATGTGATAATACAGAAATTATAACACTAAATGACAAAAAATACTATTATATTTTAATAAAAAATGCTATAATCATTTTAATTGATGGTACTGATTTATAAAGTTTAATTTTTTTCAATGATGTGCTGTTTTAAGTGGAGGTAATAATGAAAAACTACTATGAAATATTAGAGGTTAGTGAAAATGCATCTAAAGAAGTAATAGATAAAGCATACAAGGTATTGGCAAAAAAATATCATCCAGACTTACAAGAGGAAAAAAATAAAAAAGCTGCTGAAGAAAAAATAAAAAGTTTAAATGAAGCATATGAAGTATTATCTAATCCTCAAAAGAAGCAAGTTTATGATGCAAAAATCGAAAGAATAAAAATAGAAGAGGAACAAAGAAAACAAGCAGAACATCAAAGATATGTTAATAATATTAGCAATGTTTATGCTAGGCAATATGAAAATGTGCAAAGAGATGCAGAAAAACATAGAGTTATAAACAAGCAATTTAAGAAGGAATATAAAAAAGAACTAAGAAGATTAAAAATAGAAGGTTTCATTAGAAAAATAGTTGCAATAGTAAGTGTGATTGCAGTGCTTGCATTAATATGTTTTATTATATATATAATTCCTGCAACTAATAGATGGTTACATAATTTATACGAAAACAATATTATAATAAAAGCAATAGTTGATGCGATAAGTTAAAATTGTAATAAAAATTAAAATTTGACAGATACTTAGTATTAAGTGTATAATATTAGACTGGAAAGATAAAAAAGAGAAAGGAAGTTTTTAATATGGTTGATAAAAGAAAAATTGTATTAGTAGGAACAGGCTTTGTTGGAATGAGTATGGCGTATTCTTTATTAAATCAAGGAGGAATTAATGAATTAGTATTAATAGACGTTTTAAAGGATAAAGCCGAAGGAGAAGCAATGGATTTAGCACATGGTATGCCTTGTGCTCCAAATGACATGATTATTAAAGCTGGAGATTATGATGAATGTAAAGATGCTAACATAGTAGTAATAACAGCTGGACTAAGCCAAAAACCAGGACAAACAAGATTAGATTTAGCTTCTGCAAATGCTAAAATAATGAAAGAAATTACAGAAAGTGTAGTTGCTAGTGGATTTAAAGGAATATTTTTAATTGCAAGTAACCCAGTAGATTTAATGACATATGTAGTAAGAGAAGTATCAGGTTTCGACAGTTCAAAAGTTATTGGTTCAGGAACAGTTTTAGATACAGCTAGATTAAGATATTTAATAGGAAGATATTTAAAAGTTTCTAGTAAAAATGTACATGCATATATAATGGGAGAACATGGTGATTCATCATTTGTTCCATGGAATCATGCTAATGTAGGATGCAAAAAAATGGCAGAAATTATGAAAGATAATAAACATCCAATGTCAGATTTAGAAAAAATATATACAGAAGTACAACAAGCAGCTTATGAAATTATAAATAGAAAGAAAGCAACATATTATGGAATTGGTTTAGGTCTAACAAAAATAATAAAAGCAATATTAAATGATCAAAATGAAATAATGACAGTATCAACATATTTAAAAGGAGAATATGGTCATGAAGGACTATATATAGGTGTTCCAACAATTATAAATAGAAAAGGCGCAAGAGAAGTATTAGAATTACCTTTAGAAGGTGACGAAAAAGAAAAATTCGATAAGAGCTGCGAAACATTAATGGATATGAAAGATGAGATTGATAAAGTTATAAAAGGATAATCTAAAAAATAAGTGTAAGATTAAAAAAATCTTATACTTATTTTTTTGCAAATTAAAAAATTACAAAAATATTACAAATATCTATTGACTTGCGGGCGTATGCGTTGTATAATTATTGGGCATGAGATTAGCGATGAAGTAGAATGTGGCTACAAACCTAGAATATATAAGGTTTGGAGGGAACTTCTATGGAGTATGTCTTGGCTTAGACCGGGCGGTAAGTTAAGTTAGCTGTGTGAGCGAAGCGAACTACAGATAACTTATGCAACAAAGTTGCATAAGGGAAACTTGTAGAGCATTAAACATGAGCTACAAAATACATAATGCACTTATCCCAAGATAATCATGCCAACTTGGGTTTTTATATTGGAGTTTTACAAAACACCAGGGTGCGTTTAAACTTGCCTAGGTACATTTAAATATTTTAAGGAGGGAAATTATACTATGGCAACAACAAATCAAATGGTAGGAAGCGAAAAAATAAGAATAAGGTTAAAAGCTTATGATCATGTTATTTTAGATCAGTCTGCTGAAAAGATAGTAGATACTGCTAAAAAGACAGGAGCAAAAGTTTCAGGACCAATTCCACTTCCAACACAAAAAGAAGTTGTAACAATCTTACGTTCTCCACACAAATATAAAGATTCAAGAGAACAATTCGAAATGAGAACACATAAGAGAGTTATCGATATTCTTTATCCAACACAAAAAACTGTTGATAACTTAATGAAGTTAGAATTACCAGCAGGTGTTGATATAGAAATAAAATTATAAAAAATAATAGAAATAATTAATAACGAAGCCAAGCTAGTTACTAAATAAAATGTAATTAGCCAATAGTTAAGTTAGTCGTGCGAAGCGTAGCGAGCTACGAATAACTTATACGGTGAAACGTATAGGAGGAAAGAAAAATGAGTAAAGGATTAATAGGAAAAAAAGTTGGAATGACACAAATATTTGATGAAAAAGGTATGATCATTCCAGTAACAGTTATAGAAGCTGGACCTTGTGTAGTAGCACAAGTAAAAACAGTAGAAACAGATGGATACAATGCTATCCAATTAGGATTTGGAGAAGTAAAATCTCACAAAGTAAACAAACCACAAGCTGGACATTTTGCAAAAGCAAATGTTGAAGCAAAAAAACATTTAAGAGAATTTAGAACAGACGATGTTCAAACTGTAAAAGTTGGAGATGAAGTAAAAGCTGATACATTTGAACAAGGTGAAAAAGTCGATATTCAAGGAATATCAAAAGGAAAAGGATTCCAAGGTGTTATCAAAAGACATGGACAACACAGAGGACCAATGGGACATGGTTCTATGTACCATAGAAGACCAGGTTCAATGGGATCAACATCTACACCAGGTAGAGTATTTAAAGGTAAGAAATTACCAGGACACATGGGTGTACAAAAAATAACAATCCAAAACTTAGAAATAATCAAAGTTGATATGGATAAAAATGTATTATTAGTAAAAGGAAGCGTTCCAGGACCAAAAGGAGCTATCCTAAAAATAAAATCAAGTGTAAAAATGAGCAAATAGGAAGGGAGGAAAAGTACAATGCCTAAAATAGATGTATATAATATGGAAGGTAAAAAAGTTAGCGATGTAGAATTAAACGATAATGTATTTGGAATTGAACCAAATGAAGCAGTAGTACATAGTGTATTAGTTAACTACTTAGCTAACCAAAGACAAGGAACACAAAGTACAAAAACAAGATCAGAAGTATCTGGTGGTGGTAGAAAGCCATGGAGACAAAAAGGAACAGGTAGAGCAAGACAAGGTTCTATAAGAGCACCACAATGGGTAAAAGGTGGAATAGCATTAGGACCAAGACCTCGTTCATACAAATATACAGTTAATAAAAAAGAAAGAAGATTAGCAATACGTTCAGTATTAAGTTCAAAAGTTTTAGAAAACAATTTAGTTGTTTTAGACAAAGCAGAAATGAAAGAAATAAAAACACAAGCTATGGTTAAAACTTTAGCAAACTTAAAAGTAGAAGGAAAAACACTAATCTTATTACCAGAAAGAAATGAAAATGTTCAAAAATCAGCAAGAAACATCAAAAATGTAAAAACAACATTAGTAAATACAATAAATGTTTATGATTTATTAAAATACAATAAACTAGTTGTAACTCTAGATGCTGTTAAGAAATTAGAGGAGGTGTACGCATAATGAGACCAGAAGAAATAATAATTGCTCCAATAATTACAGAAAAAAGTAATGATGGGCTAAATGAAGGAAAGTATACCTTTGAAGTAAATCCAAAAGCTACAAAAATAGATATTAAAAATGCTGTTGAAAAACTTTTCGAAGTTAAAGTATTAAAAGTTAATACTATGAATGTAAGCGGAAAACAAAAAAGAATGGGAAGATATGTTGGAAAAACATCTGACTGGAAAAAAGCTATTGTTACAATAGACACAAATCCAGAACAAAAAACATATTTAGCAAAAGGTGGAAAACAATCAAAAATTTCTAAAAAATATAAAGATTCTATTGATGAATTTATGGGAGCTTAATCTTAATTTTGTAACTATATAGATTACAATCAAAAGAAAACTATCTGGAAAATACCAGGATAATAAAGAATATCTGCATGTAGAGCAGGAAAAAATCTACAAATATAAATTAAGAAAGGAAAATTAAAAATGGCAGTTAAAAGATTTAAAGCATATACACCATCAAGAAGAAACATGACAGTTTCTGCATTTGATGAAATAACAAAAAAGACACCAGAAAAATCTTTATTAGCAAAGAAAAAAGAAAAAGCAGGAAGAAACTCATATGGAAGAATCACTGTTAGACATCAAGGTGGTGGAAACAGACAAAAATATAGAATAATAGATTTTAAACGTATTAAAGATGATATGACAGCAACAGTTATAGGAATCGAATATGATCCAAACAGAAGTGCAAATATAGCATTAATTCAATATGAGGATGGAACAAAAGCATATATCTTAGCACCTTTAGGATTAAAAGATGGAGATAAAGTTGTATCTGGAGCTAAAGTAGATATCAAACCAGGTAACTGTATGCCAATCGAATCTATACCAGTAGGTACAATGATTCACAATATAGAATTAAATCCAGGACAAGGTGGAAAATTAGTAAGAAGTGCTGGTCAAGAAGCACAACTTATGGCAAAAGAAGGTAAATATGCACACGTAAGACTTCCTTCAGGAGAAATGAGATTAATCTTAACAAGATGTAGAGCTACAATTGGAACAGTTGGAAATGCTGAACATGATACAATTAAAATTGGTAAAGCTGGTAGAAAGAGACATATGGGATGGAGACCACAAGTTAGAGGATCTGTTATGAACCCAGTAGATCACCCACATGGTGGTGGTGAAGGTAGAGCACCAGTAGGACACGCAGGACCATTAACACCTTGGGGTAAACCAGCACTTGGATACAAGACAAGAAATAAAAAGAAATTATCAAATAAATTCATAGTTAAGAGAAGAAAATAGTCTTAAAGGAGGGAAATAAATAAATGTCAAGATCAAGCAAAAAGAAACCTTATGTACAAGAAAAACTTCTAAAGAGAATAGAAGAAATGAATGAAACAGGAAAAAAAGAAGTATTAAAAACATGGTCAAGAGCTTCTACAATATATCCTCAAATGGTTGGACATACAATAGCAGTTCATGATGGTAGAAAACATGTACCTGTTTATTTAACAGAAGAAATGATAGGTCATAAATTAGGAGAATTCGCTCCTACAAGAACTTTTAAAGGTCATGCTGGAGATAAAAAATCTACAGTTAAGAAATAAAAATAACAAGGAGGGAAAATAATGCAAGAGCAAGCAACAATTAATGAAGCAAGAGCACAATTAAAATTTGCTAGAATATCAGCTAGAAAAGTAAAAATAGTTGCAGATTTAGTAAGAGGTAAAAAAGTTGATGAAGCATTAGCTATAATGAAATTTACACCTAAAGCATCATCACCAATACTAGAAAAATTATTAAAATCAGCAATTGCAAATGCAGAGAATAATCATGATATGAGTCATGAAAAATTATATATATCTGAAATATATGCTAACCAAGGTCCAACTCTAAAAAGAATTAGACCAGCAGCAAAAGGTTCAGCAGTAAGAATCAGAAAAAGAACAACACATATAACAATAGTATTAAGAGAATGTGAAGATTAAGAGAGGAGGAATTTTAGAAATGGGACAAAAAGTTAATCCACATGGTGTAAGAGTTGGAGTAATCAAAAACTGGGATTCAAAATGGTATGCTGATTCTAAAAACTTTGGCGATTACCTTGTAGAAGATTACAACATTCGTAAAGTATTAAAGAAAAAATTATATGCAAGTGGAATTTCTAAAATTGAAATAGAAAGAACAGCTAAATTTGTTAAAGTAAGCGTTTATACAGCTAAACCAGGTTTAGTTATTGGTAAAGGTGGAAATTTAGTTGAAACATTAAAAGAAGAATTACAAAAAATGATAGGAAAAACTGTAAACTTAAATATAGTTGAGGTTAAAAATGTAGATATGGATGCACAATTAGTAGCAGAAAATATCGCAGGACAATTAGAGAGAAGAATTTCATTCAGAAGAGCTATGAAACAATGTATGCAAAAAACAATGAAAGCAGGAGCTCAAGGAATTAAAACAGCTGTATCAGGAAGATTAGGTGGAGCTGATATGGCTAGAACAGAATTCTATAAAGATGGTACTATACCACTTCAAACATTAAGAGCTGACATTGACTATGGATTTGCAGAAGCAGATACAACATATGGAAAAGTTGGTGTAAAAGTTTGGATATATAAAGGAGAAGTTCTTCCAACTAAGAAAAACGTGGAAGGAGGAGAGCAATAATGCCATTAATGCCAAAAAGAACAAAATACAGAAAACAACAAAAAGGTAGAAATAGAGGAAAAGCAACAAGAGGAACAAAAGTTACAAACGGAGAATACGGAATTCAAACATTAGAAGCCGGATTAATAACAGGAAATCAAATAGAAGCAGCACGTATTGCTATGACACGTTACATCAAAAGAGGTGGAAAAGTTTGGATAAAAATATTCCCAGACAAACCTATTACAAGTAAACCAGCCGGAACTCGTGGTGGTAAAGGTAAAGGTGCTGTAGAATATTATGTAGCTCCAGTAAAACCAGGAAGAGTTATGTTCGAAATAGCTGGAGTTCCTGAAGCAACAGCAAGAGAAGCTTTAAGACTAGCTATGAATAAATTATCAGTTAAATGTAAATTCGTAGCAAGAGAATCTGAAGATAAGGTGGGTGATAGCAATGAAGATTAGTAAAATAAAAGAAATGTCTTCACCAGAACTAGAAAAAGAATTATCTGAATTAAAAACAGAATTATTCAAATTAAGATTTAGTTTAGCTACACATGGATTAGATAATCCAATGAGAATAAAAGAAGTAAGAAAAGACATAGCAAGAATAAATACAGTTTTAACAGAAAGAAAAATAGCTGAAAGCAAAAATGCTTAGAAAGGAGAAGTTCTAATGGAAGAAAGAAATCTTCGTAAAGTTTTAGTTGGAACAGTTGTATCTAATAAAATGGATAAAACAATCGTTGTTGCAGTTGAAACTAGTAAAAAACATAAAACATATGGAAAATTCGTTAAAAGTACTTATAAATTAAAAGCACATGACGAAAATAACGAATGTCAAATTGGAGATAGAGTAAGAGTAATGGAAACTAGACCTCTTTCTAAAGATAAAAGATGGAGATTAGTTGAAGTTATTGAAAAAGCAGTTATAAAATAACTTATTATAGAAGGAAAAGGAGGTACTAATTAACATGGTACAACAACAAACTATATTAAAAGTTGCTGATAACACTGGTGCAAGAGAAATTATGTGTATTAGATGTTTAGGTGGTTCATATAGAAAATATGCTAAAATAGGTGATGTTATAGTAGCTTCTGTAAAAACAGCTATACCTGGTGGAACAGTAAAGAAAGGTGATGTTGTTAAAGCAGTAGTTGTAAGAACAAAGAAACCTACAAAAAGAGCAGATGGATCATATGTAAGATTTGATGAAAACGCAGCAGTACTTATTAAAGAAGACGGAAACCCAAGAGGAACACGTATATTCGGACCTGTTGCAAGAGAATTAAGAGATAAAAATTATATGAAAATTTTATCATTAGCTCCAGAAGTTCTTTAAGTTGTTAATTTCAAAATATCAAAGATATTTTGAAATGTTACAAATTAAAGATTCAGAAATTACAAAGTAATTTCTGTAATCCTTAGAAAAGAACTTTAAGATATAATCTTTGATGGTTACAGACTAAGGATACATAAAGATAAGTGGGGAATTTTATACTCCACGAAACCGAGCTAATAAATTAAACATAATGAGATAAAAGCAAAAATTGTAGAAAAGGAGGAGAATCCTATAATGAGAATAAAAAAAGGTGATACAGTTAAAGTTTTATCTGGAAATGATAAAGGTAAAACAGGAGAAGTATTAGAAGTAATTCCAAAAACACAAAAAATAGTTGTTAAAGGAGTTAACATCAGAAAAAAACATGTAAAACCAAGAAGACAAGGTGAAGAAGGAGGAATTATACCATCTGAATACCCAATACATAGTAGCAAAGTTGGTGTAGTTTGCCCTAAATGTGGAAAAGTAACAAGAATTGCATACAAAGTAGAAAAAGATAACAAAGTTCGTGTATGTAAAAAATGTAATGCAGAAATAAAATAATGTTAAGAAAGGAGGATTTGTATCCTAATGGAAAAATTAAGAGAACAATATGAAAAAGAAGTAGTTCCAGCAATGATGAAAAAATTCAATTATAAATCAATAATGGAAGTTCCAAAATTAGATAAAATCGTTATAAATATTGGTCTTGGAGATATTAAAGATAATCCAAAATCATTAGATAATGCTATGAATGATTTAGCTATAATTACAGGACAAAAACCAATAGTAACAAAAGCAAGAAAATCAATAGCTGCTTTTAAATTAAGAGAGGGAGTTAATGTTGGATGTAAAGTAACATTAAGAAGAGGAAAAATGTATGATTTCGCATACAAATTATTCAATGTTGCTATGCCAAGAATAAGAGATTTCAGAGGAATTTCAGCAAATTCTTTTGATGGAAGAGGAAATTTCTCTATGGGTGTTAAAGAACAATTAATATTCCCAGAAATAGAATATGATAAAGTAGATAAATTAAGAGGAATGGATATTATTTTTGTTACAACAGCAAAAACTGATGAAGAAGGAAAGGAATTATTAAAACTTCTAGGTATGCCATTCAAAAATTAGTCCAAAGAAAGGAGATTAATATGGCTAAAAAATCTTTAAAAGTAAAACAACAAAGACCACAAAAATATGCTACTAGAGAATATAATAGATGTAAAATATGTGGAAGACCACATGGATATATTAGAAAATATGGAATTTGCCGTGTTTGCTTTAGAAATTTAGCACATAAAGGAGAAATCCCAGGTGTTAAAAAAGCAAGCTGGTAGAAGATAAAAAAAAGGAGGGAAACTTAAGTGAATACTACAGATCCAATAGCAGATATGTTAACAAGAATTAGAAATGCAAGTGCTGCAAAGCATAAAACAGTTGACGTTCCTGCTTCAAAAATGAAAAAAGCAATAGCAGATATATTATATAATGAAGGATATATTAAATCTGTTGAAGAAATAGTAAACGAAAATCAAGGAATATTAAGAATAGCTTTAAAATATGATGAAAATGGGGCTAAAGTAATAGCTGGAATTAAAAGAATAAGTAAACCAGGATTAAGAGTATATGCTTCTGCTGAAAAATTACCAAAAGTTTTAAATGGTTTAGGAATCGCTTTAATTTCTACATCAAAAGGAATTAAAACAGATAAAGAAGCAAGAAAAGAAAATCTTGGAGGAGAAGTTTTAGCATATATTTGGTAATTCTTGAAGCTGTTAAGGCTCTGCCTGTTACAGATTCAAGATACAATGCGAAGAAAATGAGCATTGTAATCCTATAAGAATACAAGAAGGAGGGAAAAACGAAATGTCAAGAATAGGAAATGCACCTGTTGCAATACCAGAAGGTGTTGAAGTAAAATTAGACGGACAACATTTAACTGTAAAAGGACCAAAAGGTACATTAGAAAGAGAAATTCATAAAAACATAACAGTTACAATAGAAGATAATGTAGTTAAAGTTACAAGACCAGACGATGAAAACTTTAACAAAGGTTTACATGGTTTAACAAGAACTTTAATTAAAAACATGATAGAAGGAGTAAAACACGAATTTACAAGAACATTACAAATTAATGGTGTAGGTTATAGGGTACAAAAACAAGGAAATAACTTAAACTTAACATTAGGTTATTCACACCCAGTAATATTCGAAGCTCCAGAAGGAATCACATTTGACGTTCCAGATGCAAATACAATCATTGTAAAAGGAATTGATAAAGAATTAGTTGGTCAAACAGCTGCAGTTATCAGATCTAAAAGAGCACCAGAAGTTTATGGTGGAAAAGGTATTAAATATGATTATGAAGTTATCAGACGTAAAGAAGGTAAAGCTGGTAAAAAATAGACTTTAGTTTATAGAAAGGAGAGAGCAAAGTGATTACAAAAACAAACAGAAAAATGGAAAGAGCAAGAAGACATGCTCGTGTTCGTAGAAAAATAAGCGGAACAGCTGAACGTCCAAGATTATGTGTATATAGAAGTAATACAAATTTATATGTACAAGTAATTGATGATGTTGCTGGAAATACTTTAGTTTCAGCTTCTACATTAGATAAAGAAGTAAAAACTAAATATGCAAATAAAGAAGCAGCAAAAGAAGTTGGAGCACTTATAGCAAAAAGAGCATTAGAAAAAAATATTAAAGATGTTGTTTTTGATAGAGGTGGATATATCTATCATGGAGTTGTTAAAGAATTAGCAGAAGCTGCAAGAAATGGTGGATTAAACTTCTAATAAATAGAAAATAAAAACTTCTAAAATATATTAGGTATATTTAAAAAGAAAAGGAGGAAAGAAAACCGATGCAAGAAGAGAATGCAGTTGAATTAAAAGAGAAAGTTGTTGCAATAAACAGAGTTGCTAAAGTTGTTAAAGGTGGTAGAACTTTTAGATTTAGTGCTTTAGTAGTTGTTGGTGACGGAAACGGACACGTTGGTGTTGGAAATGGAAAGGCAGCAGAAGTACCTGATGCAATAAAGAAAGCAATAGATGATGCTAGAAAAAATTTAAAAGAAGTACCAGTAGTTGGAACAACAATCCCTCACGAATTTATTGGTAAATTCGGAAGTGCAAGAGTAATGTTAAAACCAGCAGTAGAAGGTTCTGGAGTTATTGCAGGAGGAAGTGCAAGAGCTGTATTAGAATTAGCTGGATACAAAGATATAAAAACTAAAGTTCTTGGTACAAATAATCCAAGAAATGTTGTGTATGCAACAATGAACGGATTAGAAAATATGAGAACAGTAGAACAAATTGCTAAAAAAAGAGGAAAAAAAGTTTCTGATATATTATAATAATAATATCAAATTTTAAGGAGGTGCAATTTACGAAATGCAATTAGGAGAATTAGGACCAGCAAATGTTAGAGTTAAGAGAAAAAGATTAGGTCGTGGTACCGGTTCAGGTCTTGGAAAAACATCAGGAAAAGGACATAAAGGACAAAAAGCTAGATCTGGCGGTGGAGTAAGAAGAGGATTCGAAGGAGGTCAAACACCTTTATATAGAAGACTTCCAAAAAGAGGATTCAATAATATCCATGCTAAAAACTATACAGAAGTAACTTTAACAATGTTAAATAAGAGTGAAGCTTCAGAAGTTACAGCAGAAAGCCTATTAGCAGAAGGAATTATAGGAAAAGTTAATGATGGAATAGTAGTAATAGCTACAGGAAAATTAGATAAAAAATTAACTGTTAAAGCTAAGAGATTTACAAAAGCAGCTGCAGAAAAAATAGAAGCAGCAGGAGGAAAGATTGAGGTGATTTAGTTGTTTAAAACTATAAAAAATGCATTAAAGACACCTGAAGTAAGAAAAAGATTATTATACACATTAGTATTGATTATAGTATTTAGATTAGGATGTTTTATAACTGTTCCAGGTGTAGACTTGGTACAGATACAAAATGCTATGCAATCATCAGGAAATACGCTAACAGGATTAATAGATATAATCTCTGGAGGAGCATTTTCTAGATTTTCAATATTTGCAATGTCAGTAACACCATATATTACAGCTTCAATTGTTATACAATTATTAACAATGATAATACCTTCACTAGAAAGATTAGCAAAAGAAGGTGGAGAAGTTGGAAGACAAAAAGTAGATAAGTATACTAAAGCACTTTCAATTGTGCTTGCTTTAATAGAAGGAATCGGATTATATTTATCTTATCAATCACAAGGAATATTCGTAGATTCAGGAATATTATCAGGAGTGTTAGTCGTAACAGGTCTTATGGCAGGTACTGCATTACTTATGTGGCTTGGTGACCAAATTACTAATAAAGGAATTGGAAATGGAGTTTCAATGATTATCTTTATTGGTATAGTATCAAGATTACCAAGTGCGGTAAGTTCAATTTGGTCTTTAATAATGACAGAATCAGGATTTAGCACAACTGGATTATTAGTAGCATTAGCTATTGTAATAGGAGCTTTAATTTTAGTTACAGCAGTTGTATTTATACAACAAGCTGAAAGAAGAATACCTGTACAATATGCTAAAAAAGTTGTTGGAAGAAAAATGATGGGTGCACAAAATACATATATTCCATTAAAAATAGCTATGGCTGGAGTTATGCCAATAATATTTGCATCATCATTTATGACATTCCCAGCAATGATAATTCAAATATTCGATCCAAGTATTGCAACACATACAGGATTTTGGAATGTAATATATAATTTCTCAGTAGCTACTTCAAGTTCAGATGTGGCTATTGGTTACACAATAGCAAATGCAATAGTTTATTTACTATTAATAGTAGGATTCACATTCTTCTATATATATGCAACATTTAATCCAGCAGAGGTTTCTGCAAATATTAAGAAAAATGGTGGATTCATACCAGGTATAAGAGCTGGAAAACCAACTACAGAATATTTATCATCAGTGCTTACAAAATTAACATTGTTTGGTGGTTTATTCTTGGCACTTATAGCTATACTTCCAATGTTTATGAGATTTACAAATTTAAATGTAGCATTTGGAGGAACATCTATACTTATTATAGTTGGTGTTGCATTAGAGACAGTTCAACAATTAGAATCACAATTAGTAATGAGACATTACAAGGGATTCTTAGAATAAAATTTATTGTATCAGGGTACGACTCTGAGATTTGCAGTCGTGCCCATGCAATTAATTATTATATGGATATATTGGTTGTAATTGAATATTATTTTTTAAATATATACTGCAAAATATATATTTAAAAAATAATATTTGCATAAGAAAAGATAGGAGTGAAGAAAATGAATATTGTTTTATTAGGTGGACCAGGTAGTGGTAAAGGAACAGTATCAAATTTATTTGAAAAGACACAAAATATGGGGCATATTGCAACAGGAGATATGTTTAGAGAAGAAATAAAAAATGCAACAGAATTAGGAAAAAAAGCACAAGAATATATTGATAAAGGAAATTTAGTACCAGATGAAATAACAGTCAATATGTTAAAAGGAAAAATAAATCAATTTAAAGATTCAAATGGTGTAGTATTTGACGGATTTCCAAGAAATAAAAAACAAGCAGAAGCACTAGAAGAAATGCTAGAAAATCAAAATCAAAAAGTCGATTTAGCACTATTTTTAGATATCCCAGATGAAGATATAATATATAGAACTGTAAAAAGAAGAATTTGTTCAAATAAAGATTGTGGAGCAATATATAATTTAGAATACAAGAAACCAAAAGTAGAAGGTATATGTGATATTTGTGGAAGCAAATTAATTCAAAGAAAAGATGATAATGAGGAAACTATAACAGAAAGATTAAGAGTATATCATGAACAATCAAAAGAACTTATAGAATATTATGAAGAAAAAGGTCTATTATATAGAGTAAAATTACATGCAAGTGTAAATATAACAGAAGAAATGGTAAGTGAATGGTTGAAAAACTACAATGAAAACAGATAAGGAAGTAATATAAATGATATATATAAAATCTCCAAAAGAAATAGAAAAAATGAAAGAAGCTTGTAAAGTAGCATTTCTTGCACAAAAAGCTATAGAAGCAGCAATAAAACCAGGAATTACAACTTATGAATTAGACAAAATTGCAGAAGAAACAATGAGAAAAAATGGAGCAATTCCAGCAGAAAAAGGATACCCAAGTGGAGTAGACGGTGTTCCAGATTTTCCAGCAAGTATTTGTAGTTCTGTAAATGATGTTGTAATTCATGGAATTCCTTCTAAAAGAGAAGTACTAAAAGAAGGAGATATTGTAAGTGTAGATTTAGTAGCATATAAAGATGGATTTAATGGAGATTGCTGTAGAACATATGCTGTTGGAAAAATAGATAAAGCAAGTCAAAGACTAATAGATGTAACAAAACAAGCTTTTTTTGAAGGAATTAAATATGCTAAAAAAGGAAATAGACTAGGTGACATATCACATGCAATAGGTGAATATGTAGAAAAAAATGGTTTTTCAGTAGTAAGAGAATTTCAAGGACATGGTATAGGAAGAGAAATGCACGAAGATCCAGGAATTCCAAATTACGGAAAAGCAGGTAGGGGACCTAGGTTAGAACCAGGAATGACATTAGCAATTGAACCTATGGTAATTGCAGGAAAACCAAACATTTTAGAATTAGATGATGGCTGGGGAATTATAACAGAAGATGGAACAAGAGCAGCACATTATGAAAATACAATTTTAATTACAGAAAAAGAGCCAAAAATCTTGACTATAGTGTAAAAATGGTGTATACTATATTAGCTATTTATAGTTAAATTAATGTTTAAATTATTCGGGAGGGAATAAATTTGGCAAAAGAAGATGTAATCGAAGTAGAGGGAGTTGTTGTAGAAACACTACCAAATACTAATTTTAAAGTAGAGCTTGAAAATGGTCATCAAATATTGGCTCATATTTCAGGAAAACTTAGAATGAACTATATCAAAATATTACCAGGTGATAGAGTAAAAGTAGAATTATCACCATATGATTTAAATAGAGGAAGAATAACATGGAGAGCTAAATAAATCCTATTAACTTAGGTATGAAGTGTGAGATGAGATGTGTAGTTAAACCACACATCTGATTTCACGCTTCATAATTGCTCAAGTAAATGTATAAAAAATGAGTAATAACAGGAGGTGTATCAAATGAAAGTTAGAGCATCAGTAAAACCTATATGCCCAAAGTGCAAGGTTATTAAAAGAAAAGGTGTTGTTAGAGTTATTTGTGAAAACCCTAAACACAAACAAAGACAAGGATAGTTAGACAGCATAGTTTATACATACAGTTATAATTGGAAAAACAATTATACAATCCTATGGTATAAGCACAAAAATGGTAGCGGCTGAAGAGTATATCTCTTTATCAAATTTGTGTTCATATATAAATCTTAATACTTAAAAAACAAAAAATTTGGAGGTGCAATTATGGCTCGTATATCAGGAATTGATTTACCTAGAGAAAAAAGAGTAGAAGTTGGATTAACATATATTTATGGTATTGGTCTTTCAACATCACAAAAATTATTAAAAGAAGCTGAGGTAAATCCAGATACAAGAGTAAAAGATTTAACAGAAGATCAAGTACAAGCAATTAGAAAAGCAATCGATTCAAATCATCTATTATTAGAAGGAGATTTAAGAAGAGAAGTTGCATTAAACATTAAAAGACTTACAGAAATAGGATGCTATAGAGGATTAAGACATAGAAGAGGTCTTCCAGTAAGAGGACAAAGAACAAAAACTAATGCTCGTACAAGAAAAGGTCCTAGAAAATTAGTAAGCAAAAAGAAATAATTTTTAGGCTCGAAAGAGTATAAAAAAGGGAGGTAAGCTAGAAAGATGGCTAAAAATGTAACAAAAAAGACAGTAACTAGAAGAAGAGATAGAAAAAATATAGAAAAAGGTTCAGCTCATATTCATTCTAGTTTTAACAATACAATAGTTACAATTACAGACGTTAAAGGTAATGTTATATCTTGGGCAAGTGCTGGAGGATTAGGATTTAAAGGTTCTAGAAAAAGCACACCATTTGCTGCAGGAGAAGTTGCAGAAACAGCAGCAAAAAAAGCTATGGAACATGGTTTAAAAACAGTTGATGTTTTTGTTAAAGGACCAGGTTCAGGTAGAGAAGCTGCAATAAGATCACTTCAAACAACAGGTTTAGAAATAAGCAGCATCAAGGATGTAACACCAATACCACACAATGGTTGTAGACCACCAAAAAGAAGAAGAGTATAATTAAGAAATAATAAATTTGAAAGAAGAGGTGTAAAAGACAAATGGCAAGATATAAAGATGAACAATGCCGTATATGCCGTAGAGAAGGTCAAAAATTATTCTTAAAAGGTAGCAGATGTTATTCAGAAAAATGTAGTATTGCTAGAAGAAATTATGGACCAGGAGATCATGGTCAAAAAAGAAATAAGCTTTCTGAATATGGTACACAATTAAGAGAAAAACAAAAAACAAGAATGTATTATGGAGTTGGAGAAAAACAATTCAGAAAATATTTCGAAATGGCTTCAAATAAAAAAGGAGTTACAGGTGAAGAATTATTAACAATATTAGAAAGCAGATTAGACAATGTTGTTTATAGACTAGGATTTGCTTCTTCAAGAGCACAAGCTAGACAATTTGTAAATCATGCACAATTTGATGTAAATGGTAAAAAATGCAGTATACCATCATACTTAGTAAAACCAGGAGATGTAATTTCTGTAAGAGAAATTAAAAAAGATAATGTTGCTATAAAAGCTAATGTAGAAGAAAACGCAAGTAGACCTACTCCAGATTGGCTAGAAAGAGATTTCGATAATTTATCAGGTAAAGTAGTTAGATTAGCATCAAGAGAAGATATTGATTTACCAATAGAAGAACATCTAATCGTTGAATTTTACTCAAAATAATAGAAAACCATAAAAGAATGGTAAATATTTTTAAAAGTTGCAAGCCAATGCAACTCTATTAGGAGGTAAAAATGATTGAATTTGAAAAGCCAGACATACAATGCTTGGAAGTTGATGAAAAAAGAAATTACTCAAAATTTGTTTGTGAACCATTAGAACGTGGATATGGTGTAACAATAGGTAATTCATTAAGAAGAATATTACTTTCTTCTTTACCAGGAACAGCAATTACAAGTATTAAAATAGACGGTGTTTTACATGAATTCTCTACAATTCCAAATGTAGTGGAGGACGTGCCAGAACTTATTGTTAACTTAAAAGATGTTCGTCTAAAAATGGATGGAAATGAAGAGAGAGTTATTAGAATTGATGCAAAAGAAGGAGAAGTTACAGCTGGAGATATCATAACTGATGGTGTTGTAGAAGTTTTAAATAAAGACTTACATATTGCAACAGTTTCAGAAGGTGGACATTTAGTTATTGAAATGACAGTTAATACAGGAAGAGGATATAATACTGCAGAACAAAATAAGAAAGAAGGACAAGATATATCTGTACTTCCAATAGATTCAATTTATACACCTGTAAAGAAAGTAAATTATTCTGTAGAAAATACTAGAGTTGGACAAATGGTAGATTATGATAAATTAGTAATAGAAGTTTGGACAGATGGTAGTTTAAAACCATATGAAGCTCTTAGCTTAGCTGCTAAAGTTATGACTGGACACTTAGAACTATTTATAGATTTATCAGAAGCTGCAAAAAATACTCAAGTAATGGTAGAAAAAGAAGAATCTAAGAAAGAAAAAGTACTAGAAATGACAATAGAAGATTTAGAGCTTTCTGTACGTTCATTTAACTGTTTAAAAAGAGCTGGTATTGTAACAGTAGAAGATTTAGTAAATAAAACTCAGTCAGAAATGATGAAAGTAAGGAATTTAGGTAAAAAGTCATTAGATGAAGTAACAAATAAATTACATTCATTAGGATTAGACTTTGCGCCAGATGATGATTAAAATAAATTAGAAAGGTGTGAAAGAAGTGGCAAAGAATAGAAAACTTGGAAAAACAACTGCACAAAGAAAAGCAATGCTAAGAACACAAGTAACTGATTTATTAGTAAATGAAAAAATAACTACAACTTTAGCTAGAGCTAAAGAAACTCAAGCTATTGCTAATAGTCTAATTGCTTTAGCTATTAAAGAAAAAGATAATTTCGAAATGGAAGACAAAAAAATAGTAAGAGCAAAAAGAGATACTAATGGAAACAAAGTTACAGAATTAGTAAAAAGCAAAAATGGTAAAGAATATCTAAAAGTTGTTAAAGAAGAAGTAACAGAAAAAAGACAAAAAGATATGCCTTCAAGATTAAATGCTAGAAGAAAAATAATGAATACTGTTTGCAAAGTTAAAGATGCAGATGGAAGAAACATAGATATTCCAGCAAAATTATTTGGAGAATTAGCAGAAAGATATGCTACAGCTGGAAAAGTTGGAGGATATACAAGAATAATTAAAGTAGGACCTCGTAAAGGTGACGCTGCAGAAATGGCAATATTAGAATTATTAAAATAATTAATATATTTAAACTACACCTAAAATATTAAATATAATTTAGTATTTTAGGTGTAGTTTTTTTTATAATGTAAATAATTCATATATAGGAGAGATATATGAATTTAATTTGGGAAATTATAAAATTAATAATAGAATTATTAGTAATAATCTTTGTGTCTAAAAATTTATTAGTTCCAACACTTAGAAAAATTGGAGAACTTCTAGAATTAAAGCCACAGACTATAGGAAATATTGCTGGAATTGCGACAAGTATTCCTGAATTTTTAACAGTAACATTTTCGTCAATTAGTGGTATGGCAGAGGCAGGAATTTTTAATATACTAAGTTCTAATATTATTAACAGTATTCAATATATATTGGCTATTGTTATAAATAAAAATCTAAGAGTTTTAAAAAATAAAGCATTAAAAATAAATTTGATATTAGTTTTACTAACAATAATCATCCCAATAATTATCTGGAAAATCGATATAGGAGATAGTGTAGTAATAGCTGTAATATATATTATATTATTTTATATTTTTAATAAAATAAATAAGCATTATAATGGAAAATTAAATATCGAAACTAAAGAAACAATTTCAAATATAAAAACAAATAAAAAAAAGATACCTATTTATTTTGTATATATTTTGCTAATAGGAATTATATTATATTTAGTAGGAAATTTGTTAAGTGACACTCTAGAAAATTTACGCTTTATTTTTAATGTTTCAGAAATTATTATAGGTATAGCTCTAGGTATTGCAACAAGTATACCAGAATTTGTTACATTTATAGAAAGCCAAAAATTTCATAAAAATAGTAATAAAGAATTAGGAGTAATAGAAGCAAGCAATAATCTTTTTGTATCTAATACATTAAATCTATTTATAATTCAATCAATTTCAATCATAATTATAAATTTTTTGGAATAATTTGAGAAAATTTGAATATACTTACTATAGGATGATTGAGGTGATAAAATGATTTATGAAACATATATAAAAGAAAGTAAAATTATAGATAAGACAGATGAAGAGAAAAGCTTAGATTTAGTTAAATCATTAATAAAGACAAAGATGGATTTAGAATTAGCAACTAAAAATTTTGAATTTGCTGATGGTGAGCTTGTAGATTATTATGCATATCAGATAAAAGCTAATCAAGCAAAAATAAATTATTTATTAAAAAAGATAAAAAGGAGAGGGTTAATAATAGATAATATTCAAGAAAGAGATATTAGAAATTTAACTAAACAAGAAGCAATGTAATGTATATTTGTCCATATACTGTCATAAATATTAGTAGGAGTGATGAATATGGACTATAATAATATGTTAGTTTTTGCAGCATCAATATGTTTTATATTTTTATTTGGAAGAATATTTGTAAAACCACTTAAATTTGTATGCAAATTAGCACTAAATTCAGTTCTAGGAGGTTTATTAATATTAGTAATAAACTATATAGGTCAAGGTTTTAATTTTCATATAGGACTAAATATTTTTACTTCTATATTAGTTGGGTTATTAGGATTGCCAGGTGCTGTGCTATTAATAATATTGCAATTATTTATAATATAAAATAAAAAATTACTTTTGAATGTAAAATACCATTATTAGATGTGTATTATGAAATGCAAAAAATGTGTGAAAAAGGGAAGGTTAAATATTTATCTACTAGTAATACAACATTGGAGCAATTAGAAGAATTAAATAAAAACTTTGGAATATATAGTTTCGAGGGAGTATATAATCTGGATTGTAAAATATATGAAAATATTGGTTTGGTAGATTATTGTAAAAAGAACAAGATAAAATTAATATGCTACTAAGCATTAAGAAGAAATAAAATAGCAGAAGCAAATTATAAATTTTTGGTAGAAATGGCTCAAAAATATAATAAAACCCAAAACCAAATTTTAATTAATTGGATGTTAAAAGAAAAAGGATTGTTTACATTAATTAAAACAACACAAAAAGAATATATAGATAGTAATTTAGAAGCATTGGACTTTAAATTACAACAAGAAGATGTACAAAAATTAAATGAATTTCAAAATGAAAAATTTAATAATATAAAAATATATTGGGAAGCTAATAAAGGTGGAGTAACCATAGATAAATTAGCAAGTCAATTTTAAGATATAAACAAAAAAGCGACTTTAAAAGTCGCTTTTTATGATATAGGGAAAAAAGGAACGTCCCAAAATCACTATTCAACTGTTACAGATTTTGCTAAATTTCTTGGCTTATCAACATCTAATCCTTTTTCTTTTGAAATGTAATATGCAAGTAATTGTAAAGGTATTATTGATAAAACTGGTGATAAACAAGGTTCTGTATCAGGAATGTTTATTACTTTAAAGAATTGTGATTCGTTTATCTTTTGATTTGTAATTACTAAAGTTTTAGCACCTCTAGTAATAACTTCTTGTATATTGCTAATTGTTTTTTCAACTAAATTAGGATTTGTAATAATTCCTATTATTGTAACATCATTTTCTATTAAAGCTATAGGTCCATGTTTTAATTCACCTGCTGCATAACTCTCTGAATGTATATATGATATTTCTTTTAATTTTAAAGCCCCTTCTACTGCGACACAATAATCTAAACCTCTACCTAGAAAGAACATATCTGTTTCCTTATATACAATATTAGCAAAGTTTTTTACTTCTGCAACATTTCTTAATGTTATTTCTGCTTTTTTTGGTAGTTTTAAAAGCTCTTTTTTCATTGAGTCGATTGTTGAACTAGGAACTCTATCTAAAATTTCTGCAAAATATAATGCTAAAATATTTAATAAAACAACTTGTGAAGTATATGCTTTTGTAGAAGCAACAGCAATTTCTGGACCTGCATGTGTATAAATGCAGTAATCTGCTTCACGAGTTATAGAGCTGCCAATAACATTAGCTACTGCTATAGTTGTAGCACCTTCGCTTTTTGCAAGTTTTAAGGCTGCAATTGTATCTGCAGTTTCACCAGATTGACTAATATAAATACATAAAGTATGTTCATCTATTAAAGGATTTCTGTATCTAAATTCTGAAGCTATATCAACTTCTGTTGGAATTTTACAGAAATTTTCGAAAGTTGCTTTTGTAGCAAGCCCAGCATTCATTGCTGTACCACATGCAACAATATATATTCTATTAATCGTTTCTAAAAATTCTTTTTTAATTTCGAAATCATTAAAAGAAATTTTATTTTCAGATAATTTAGAACCAATTGTTTCTCTTATCGCATTTGGTTGTTCATAAATTTCTTTTAACATGAAATCATCATAACCGTCTTTTTCTGCTGATGCAGTATTCCATTCAATACTTTTTATTGGCTTATCAATTCTATTTAAATTATTGTCATAAAAATCTATATTATCTCTTGATAGTACTGCAAATTCTCTATCATTTAAGAAATAGAAGTCTTTAGTAAATGATAAAATAGCAGGAATATCAGAAGAAATATAATTTTCATTTAGTCCTCTACCAATAACTAAAGGGCTATCTTGTCTTACGACAATCATATTGTCTGGATAATATTTGCATAAAATTTCTAAAGCAAAACTACCTTTTAAATTGTCACAAGCTAGTTTAACAGCTTTTAAGAAATCATTTTCTTTTTTATAATAAAAATTAATTAAATTTGGAATAACTTCTGTATCTGTATCAGAAAGGAATGTATATTCATTGTCTTCCAAAAATTTTCTTAGTTCATGATAATTTTCTATTATACCATTATGTACTACTGCAAATAGTTTATCATTATCATAATGTGGATGAGAATTAACAGCAGAAGGTTTTCCATGTGTTGCCCATCTAGTATGACCAATACCGATTGTTCCTTCTAATTCATTTATTCCATCCATTGCATCTAAGTTTGCGATTCTTCCTTTTTCTTTTATAACTTTTATGCCATCTTTTTCGATTGTGGCAATGCCAGCAGAGTCATAACCTCTGTATTCTAATCTAAGTAAACCGTTAATTAATATAGGTTTAGCTTTTTTGGTTCCTATATAACCAATTATTCCACACATATATTGTTCCTCCTATAAAAAAATAACCAAAAAGTAACAATATAGCTACACAATTAGATTTGTTCTACTATCACTAGTAGGTTTTGCTAATATTTATGGTTGTAGCAAACCACAGAGTACCCGCCGAATATTTCGATAAACTCTGACCTCGTCAACACTATAAGTGTCCTGGCGCTTTATATAATTGTCATTTATAATATATAAAATAAACCTCCTTTCAAATTTTATTATATTGTAAACTTTTTGGTTTACGTTATTATATTATAATAAAATAAAAAAAGTATCAAGTCCTTAGTAAAATTAATAAGTATTAATAAATATGCTATAAAATGAAGAAATGTAGCCAGATGTTTATATTTACATGTAAATAATCTTTCGGCTATGCCAAATGTCAACAACTTAATATATGTGAATATTGAAACAAGTTTTGAAGAATGCTATAATATATTGAATAATAAATAGGAGAGGTAAAAGAATGGGGGCTAAGTTTAATATAGAAGAGGAGATAAAAAAGTTACCATCTAAACCAGGGGTATATCTTATGCACGATAAAAATAATAATATTATATACGTTGGTAAAGCTATTTCACTAAAAAGAAGAGTTACATCCTATTTTAGAAAAACAAATAAAACTGAACGTATAAAAAAGATGGTGTCTTTAGTTGATTATTTTGAATATATAGTTGTAAATAACGAAGCAGAAGCATTAATTTTAGAATGTAATTTAATAAAAAAGTATAGACCAAAATTTAATGTATTATTAAAAGATGATAAAACATATCCGTATATAAAAATAGATGTAAAATCAGATTTTCCAAATGTAATTATAACAAGAAGATTAATAAATGATGGGTCAAAATATTTTGGTCCATATGCAAATCCAGGTGCAGCAAAAGAAATGGTTGATTTTATAAAAAGCAAATATAAAATTAGGCAATGTAGAAGTTTTAAATCAACCCAAAGACCATGTTTAAATTATCATATAAAGAAATGTTTCGCACCATGTGTAGGTTATATATCTAAAGAAGATTATAGAAAACAAATAGATGAGATAATAGATTTATTAGATGGAAAGACAAGTAAAATAATAAAAGAGCTTGGAGTACAGATGGAAGAAGCTTCTAAAAAATTAGAATTTGAAAAGGCCGCATATTTAAGAGATAAAATGGTAGCAATCGAAAGAATTTCGGAAAAACAAAGAGTATCAAATATTTCGGAAAATAATATTGATGTTATTGGAATTGCAAAAAATGAACTAGAAGTTTGTGTAGAGATTTTTTTTGTAAGAGGAAGTAAAATGGTTGGCAGAGAATATTATTTCTTCCAAGATTTAGTTGATATGTCAGACAGCGAGATTTTATCAGGTTTTATAAAACAATATTATATGGATAATCCTAATTTACCAAATAAAATTATGATGAGAGATGAGCCAGAAGACAAAGAAACGATAGAAGAATGGCTGTCTAATATTGCAAATCATAAGGTAGAGATAAAGACTCCTCAAAAAGGTGAAAAACTTCGTTTTGTAGAAATGGCGGAAAATAATGCAGAAGTTACGTTGAAGAATAAATTTGAGGATAAAAATACTTTGCTACTAGAACTAAAAGATGTATTAAAAATGGATAAGATACCAAGAAAAATTGAATGTTATGATATATCTAATATATCTGGCACAAACATGGTAGCTGGAATGTGTGTAATGCAAAATGGGATTATAAAGAAGAATTTATCTAGAAGATTTAAGATAAAAACAGTTTATGGTCAAGATGATCCAAGATGTATGGAAGAAGTAATAGAAAGAAGATTAAAACATTCACTAAATGGAACTAGCACAGGTTTTGGAAATTTACCAGATGTAATATTTGTAGATGGAGGAATTACACAAATTAGAGCTGCAAGAAGAGTTATTGATAAATTAAATGTTGATATTAAAGTTTTTGGAATGGTAAAAAATGATAAACATAGAACTAGAGCATTAATGGATGAAGATAGAAATGAAATAGAAATATCAGAAGAATTATTAAACTTAGTTACAAAATTTCAAGATACTGTTCATGATACTGCAATTTCTTATCATAAAAAGTTGCGTGAGAAAGAAATGACAGAATCAGCTCTAGATAAGATTTCTGGAATAGGAGAGGTAAGAAGAAATTTATTATTAAAAAGATTTAAAACTGTTAGTAATATTAAAAATGCATCACCAGAAGAAATAATGACTGTAAAAGGAATAAACAGGGATTTAGCAATAA
This sequence comes from uncultured Clostridium sp., assembly GCA_946497695.1. Classification (GTDB taxonomy): domain Bacteria; phylum Bacillota; class Clostridia; order TANB77; family CAG-508; genus Merdicola. The sequence continues at coordinate 34,530 of CAMMLJ010000006.1, forward strand.
AAATAAAACAAGAATTGCAATAAAATAATAAATAACTGCTTCGAAGGTTAACGAGGCAGTTTTTGGTAGACAAAATATGAAAAAAATGGTATAATAATTATGTTTACAACATGTTGAAAGGAGAGAGAATTATGAAAAGAGAGCGGTTAGGTTATAAAGTAGGAGATTTACTAGTAGTAAAATCACCAGAAAAAGGGATCGCAGCGAAGGTAGAACTAAATTCAGACGGAACTGGAGTAGCAAGTCTTATGAATTGGGATGATGCAATCAAGCTGGAGATGAAAGCTATCGAAGAAGAGGAAATCCCAGCTAAAAAGAAAATAATAGCAGGAATGCTACTTTTTTATTTGGCACTAACAGGACTATTTGTTTGTTTTTCAGGTTTTGTAGTTGGAATTATAGTGGGCGTATATTTTATTTTTGTAACAATTATGCAATTCTATTTTCTATTACCACAAATTCTTTATACTATAAATAATAAAGAAGAAGTTCAGTATGCTAACATATTTCGAAAAGCTTATGCTTGTCATAGCAAGGGTATTTTGCTTAACAAAGACAATATATTATCAGTTAAGCCAGCTGATGAAGGATTCATAAACAAAATTAATACTAATAACATTGGACTAAGTCTTATAGGAATTATTTTCACACCACTTATGTTAATTACACCATATGTTAATACAAGCATTATAATTGTAATAGATGTGGTGATGTTTTTAATTCTTGTGTGGTTCATCAAAAATGGGAAGTTTATGGAATTATCCAGAAAGATAAATGAGGTTTTAGTAGATAGAAAACCAACAGAAGAACAGATTGATATGGTTTTATTGGGATTTCAGTTTCTAAGAATCTACGAAAATATGTCGGATTTAATGAAATGGTTCTACTTTCACTAACTTTTCAAAAGCTCGATACAAAGGTAATGAAAAAACAGTCATAAACCTAGATTAGGTATGGCTGTTTTTTCAACTTTGATTAGATTATAAATTTAAAAAGAAATCAAAAATATTGCTAGTAATTAAAGTATACAAAAAGGGATTTCAGGAACGTCCCCAAATCCCGAGGAACGATCCAAAATCCCAGAACGTCCCCAAATCCCAGAACGTCCCCAAATCCCTTCCCTATAGTAATATTCCAGCTTCTAGAGATATCTTTATCATTTTTGTTAATCCTTGTTCACGCTCTTCTGGTGTTGCTTGTTTACTTATAAATTGTGAGTCTACAACAGTCATTAAACAAGCAGCTTTTTTATTTAGGATTTTTGCATTATAAAATAATGCGAATGCTTCCATTTCTGCTGCTATAGGATTTATATTTTTGGGAATTCTATTAAAGAATTTTTTAGGGTTTGTCATATAAAAATCTACAGCGTCTGTACAAACAGTATTTCCTTCTGTTACTTTTATATCAGAAATGTCAGCGACTTGTTTTATTATAGAATTAAGATTTTTATCTGCTGAACAAATATGGCAATCGTCATTATTAAAAGTAAGTGCATAATTTCCTTCTGTATAGACGTCATCTGCAAGAACAACATCAAATAGGTCTAATTCTTTAATATATCCTCCACAAGATCCAATTCTTATAATATTTTCTACATCATAAAATTTATATAATTCATATGAATAAATTCCAACACTTGGCATTCCCATACCATGTGCCATAACAGAAATCTTTTTTCCTTTATATAAGCCTGTATATGCTAACATATTTCGAACAGAATTAACTAATTTTGCATCTTCTAAAAAGTTTTCTGCTATATATTTTGCACGTAAAGGATCTCCAGGCATAATAACAGTTTTTGCAAAATCACCGATTTCAGCTTCATTATGTGGTGTCATATTTTAACCTCCTAAATATTTAAATTTTATATTAGTATATCATAATACTAAAAATTTATAATATTGTGATATATAAATGTAACATAAAAGTAATATTATGGAAATATACAAATTATTGCAAAAAATGTATAATATTTGTAGAAAAAGCGTAAAAAGGAGAGATAAATATGTGGACATGTTTGTATTTAAGCCATATAGTAGTAATCATAATGATTATAATAGCTATTTTAGGAATTATATATGGAATAAGTCAAAAAAAGATTAAGGTTTATCAAGTTATTGTTATATTCTTATTTTGTGTAATTTCAATGGCATTAGTTACAGGAGTAACATCAATGCAATGTATAGATGATTTAAATAGTGATATAGATTCAGTTACAGAAACTATTAAGACGAATTATTGGACATATGATTCTAATGATATGTCAATAATGGATAGCTATGTAGAGGGATATACTAAACTAGTTGATTTAAAAACAGGAAATTTGGTTGCTGTTAAGGATGAAGCTGTATCAACAGGAAAGCCAGTAATAGATTTAAATAATAAAGAAGAGGCAGATGCAGAATGCCAAGCAATAGATATACAAGATGAATTAAATGTTACAGATGATTATTTAATTACTTTGGATTCAAAAGAATTCATTAAAGCAACAGATAATATTTACTATATAACTTATGATTATACATATACTAATACAGAAGATAATTCAGAAGAAAAGGGAAAAGTGTACTATATTGTAAGTAGTGACAATCAAATTAAAACAATTGTTATGACAAGCATTAATAATGAAGAAAAAGAAGCTGAATTTGAAGAAAGAGTATTAGAAATCATTAATACAATGGATTTATAAAAGGAGGTAAGGTTCATGTTAATAGCATTAAATTTTGTTTTTGATATCATAGTAGCAATTTTAGTGTATGAGTATTTAAAAAGAGATAAAAAAATTGAAGCATATGCTGCTGCTGTTATCATAAAAGTTGCATATTTCTTATCATCAACAATAATTACAGAGCAATTTAATTTTATAGGGTTTATAATATACATATTAGTAATGATATGTGTTGCACGATTATTTATTATAATAGTTCAAGAAATTTATAAAACAAATTTACATCCAGTATTATTTATAGTAGTTACAGCATTAATTGGAGTATTAATAATGTCATTGATAGGAGAAATTTTATATACATTATTATTTAAACTAGTAACTTTATTTGCAGCTACATTCCAGTATTCTTTAGATAAAATTTCTTAGGTACTTGAATCAAAAAAACTAATGTGATACAATACAATAAATTAATTAAAGTGAGAGATTAAAAAAAAACCGATTTTGGCGATTTTTTAATCTCTCTTTTGTTTTTTTATACAGTAATATGGCTTTTAAAATAAAAGAAAAATCGCTACTATATATTTACAGATTTATAAAATTTTTAGAAAGGGGTTAATATAGATGAATACTAAGTATATTTTTGTAACAGGAGGAGTTGTTTCAGGACTTGGAAAAGGAATAACTGCAGCATCATTAGGAAGGCTCTTAAAAAATAGAGGATATAAAGTAACAATTCAAAAATTTGACCCATATTTAAATGTGGACCCAGGAACAATGAGCCCATATGAACATGGCGAAGTTTTTGTTACAGATGATGGAGCAGAAACAGATTTAGACTTAGGTCATTATGAGAGATTTATTGATGAAAATTTAACTAAAGATTCCAGTATTACAATGGGAAAAATATATTTAGAAGTTTTAGAGAAAGAAAGAGAAGGAGAATATTTAGGGAAAACAGTACAAGTTATTCCACATGTAACGAATAAAATAAAGGAAAAGATATATAGTTTTGAAAATACGGATACAGATATAGTAATTACAGAAATAGGCGGAACAGTTGGCGATATAGAAGGTCTTTCTATAATAGAGGCAATAAGACAAGTTGGATTAGAAAAAAATCCAGAAGATGTACTTTATATTCATGTTACACTTCTTCCATATATTACAGGTTCTAATGAGATAAAATCAAAACCAACACAACATTCTGTTAAAGAATTACAATCATATGGAATTAAACCTAATATATTAGTTTGTAGAAGTGAAATAGATATACCAGATTCTATAAGAGAAAAATTAGCGCTATTTTGTAATGTAAGAAAAGAAAATGTAATTCAAAATAAAACAGTAAGATGTTTATATGAAGTACCACTTATGTTAGAAAAAGAGGGATTAGGAAGAGCTGTTTGTAACCAATTAAGATTAGACAACTATATTCCAGATAATTCAGAATGGCAACAAATGATAGATAAAATAGAAAATATACAAGATGAGATAGTAAAAATTGCAATTGTAGGAAAATATACTAGATTAGAAGATTCATATATATCAGTAATAGAAAGCTTAACACATGCAGGCTATGCCAATAATGTGAAAGTAAAAGTAGATTTAATAGACTCAGAAAAAATTAATAAAGATAATGTAAAAGCAAAGTTAAAAGATTATGATGGAATAGTTGTACCAGGAGGATTTGGAAATAGAGGAATAGAAGGAATGATCACAGCTATAGAATATGCAAGAAACAATAATATTCCTTTTTTAGGTATATGTTTAGGAATGCAAATGGCAGTGGTTGAGTTTGCAAGACATGTATTAGGATTAGAAGATGCAAATTCTGAAGAATTTGATAAAAATAGTAAAAATAAAGTTATTCATATAATGGATGATCAAAAAGACATAAAAAGAAAGGGAGGAACAATGAGATTAGGAGCATATCCATGCTTGTTAAAAGAACATAGTAAAGTAAGAGAATTGTATGGAAAAGAAAATATTTCAGAAAGACATAGACATCGTTTTGAATATAATAATGGATATAAAGAAAAATTAGAAAAGTATGGTTTGATATGCACAGGTGTCTCACCAAATGGAAAACTTGTGGAAATTGTAGAATTTATAACTCATCCATTTTTTGTAGGAGTACAATTTCATCCAGAATTAAAATCAAGACCCAATAGAGCAGCACCAGTATTTGTTGGACTAATACAAGCTGCAAAAGATAGGGAATAGGGGACGCTCCTAAAATCCCTGTTTTTTTAAAAATTGAAATTACTTTAAAACAAAAAAGAAAGAAGGCTAGAGCATTGCTCTAGCCTTCATCTGCGAGTTTCCGGAATGATGTATTCCTATTATATAGGTCAGAATATGAACCTTTATCAACTATTTTTCCGTTTTGCATATAAAGGATAACATCTGAATCCTTCAATATATGAATACGGTGAGCCACCATTATAATAGTATGATTTTTGGTGACTTTTTTTAATGTTGACATTATCCTACTTTGAGTTATATTGTCCATTGCGGACGTTGCCTCATCAAGCAGGACGATTTTAGAATTCCTAAGAGGGATTCGTGCAAGTGCCAGCCTCTGAAGCTGACTTCCTGAAAGAGTAGAACGATTGATAACAGTATCAAGACCGTTTTCTAACTCCTTTACAAAATCTACTGCATCAGCATACTCGAGAGCGTTCCATAAGTCTTTTTCAGAAGCTTTAGAATTTGCCATTTGCAAATTCTCTCTAACAGTCATTGAAAAGACAAATGGAGTTTGTGGAGCATGCCTAATTGCACACTTAAGGCTGTACTCATTATACTCATTTATGTTTATACCATCTAACATTACTGCACCATCATCAGGAATAATGTCATGTGATAAAACTTTTAAAAGAGTAGATTTTCCACAGCCTCCTTGGCCAACAATACCAACAAAAGTGTTTGATTTAATATCAACAGATATATTATCTAATATGGTTCTATCTTCGATATTTACTGTAACACCTTTTATTGATAAATTTCCTTTTATTTCTCCAATGTCTATATGATGTGACCCATATAAATCTTTTTCAAGCACGGATCTGTATTTTAAAACTTCGTTTATACGATTTTTAGATACAGAAATGTCTGAGCAAAATTGGCCTGCTCGAAATACTGAAGAAACAAAGGTGAGTAGGTAATTTTTGTATAAGAATAATGTTATTAATTCTTCTGCAGATAACTGTTTAAAATTAATAAGCAATATTCCTATTACAAAAAATACTAACAGGAAACCTTGAAGAAAGAATGATGTTACAACATTATTTTTTTCAACAGCATCATTTTCTTCAACGTTAGTACTATTTTCGACATTAATAGAAGATTCAAATAACTTCTTCAAATTTGAACCTAATAGTTGTCCTTTTATGTCGAAAACTCCGTCTATAGCTTCTCTTATTATGTTCCGAGTTCCTTCTGTTGCGGTTTTATGTTTTTCTTTTTTATTTGATAATAATTTCATTGATTTTTTTAAATAGAAAAACATTATAACAACTCCAAAAAGAAATACTAAAAACATCTGCCAGCTAACAATGGCTGTATAAATAAGAATAAAAATTCCAGTAATTATACTTAAGCATTGCCGAGCTAACAGGAAATTCCTTTCTACAAGATTATCACCTTCACAAACGATAGATGTTAATCTTTCAGAATTTCCATATTTTTTGATTGAAGTAGAAGTCGAATTAATTAGATGTCGAGCAACATCCATTTTTATGTCTTTGGAAATTGCAGTTTTACATCTAATTTCAATTCGATTTCTAACAGCACTAAATATTGCAGAAGACATTCCTAAAATAAAGGAAATACCTGCTAAAACTAATGCTGTTTTCCAGTTGTTTAAAGAAACCACAATTTTACTTGTAACTTGTGGTTCGAAAACCTGAATTACAGCAACTAAAATTCCTAAAATAAAAATTACTGCAATTCTTTTCCACTCATTCCGGAAAAAGTGATTGTTCTTTGTCATATGTAATACCTCCTATTAAAATTATTTTCTATGTTGACTGAAAAAATTGAAAACATAGGAAAAACAATAACTACTTAACATAATTATACCATAAAATAGTAGTATTAACAATAAATGAAAGGTTGCAGTTAAATATAAAAATAAATGTTCTAATAAATATATAAAGAGCATAAAATCAATAAGGAAAAGCCTTAATAAAAAGAAATGTGAATTTTATGTGAAAATTAGCAAACATACTTGACAAGTGCTAAAAAAAGGTATAAATTATTAGCAGTCACAAAGAAAGAGTGCTAATAATCATATATATAGGAGGTAATGTGTAATGATAAGACCATTAGCAGACAGAGTATTATTAAAAATGGAAGAAGAAGAGGAAAAAACAAAAAGTGGAATTATTTTATCAACATCAGCAAAGGAAAAACCACAAACAGCAAAAGTTATAGAGGTTGGACCAGGAGAAAAGATTGATGGAAAATTAGAAGAAATGTATGTAAAAAAAGGAGATAGAGTAATAATCAATACTTACTCAGGATCAGATGTTAAATATGAAGGCGAAGAATATAAGATTGTAAGACAATCAGATATTTTAGCTGTTGTAGAATAATAAAAAAGAAAGGTTGGTAATTTAATATGGCAAAAGAAATTAAATTTGGCGAAGATGCAAGAAAATCATTATTAAATGGTGTAAATAAATTAGCTGATACAGTAAAGGTTACATTAGGACCAAAAGGAAGAAATGTAGTTTTAGATAAAGGATTTGGTTCTCCATTAATAACAAATGATGGTGTAACAATAGCAAAAGAAATCGAATTAGAAGACGCTTTCGAAAATATGGGAGCAAAACTTGTAAAAGAAGTTTCTACAAAAACAAATGATGTTGCAGGAGATGGTACAACTACAGCAACAGTTTTAGCACAAGCAATGGTAAAAGAAGGAGTTAAAAATGTTGCAGCTGGAGGAGATCCAATGGCTATAAAAAGAGGTATGGATAAAGCAACAACAAAAGCTGTAGAAGAAATAAAGAAAATAAGTGTTGACGTAAACGGAAAAGATGATATAGCAAGAGTTGCAAGTGTATCATCAGATAATGAAGAAGTTGGAAATTTAATTGCAGAAGCAATGGAAAAAGTATCTAAAGATGGTGTTATAACAATAGAAGAATCAAAAACATCAGATACAGCAGTTAATGTTGTAGAAGGTATGCAATTTGATAAAGGATATATTTCTCCATATATGGTAACAGATACAGAAAAAATGGAAGCTATTTTAGATAATCCATATATTTTAATTACAGATAAAAAGATAAGTAATATTCAAGAAATATTACCATTATTAGAAAGCTTAATGCAACAATCAGCAAAATTAGTTATTATCTGTGATGATATGGAAAATGAAGCATTATCTACATTAGTTCTTAATAAATTAAGAGGGGTATTAAATGTAGTTGCTGTTAAAGCTCCAGGATATGGTGATAGAAGAAAAGAAATGTTACAAGATATAGCAATTTTAACAGGTGGAGAAGTTATAACAGGTGACTTGGGATTAGAATTAAAAGATACTAGAATTGACCAACTAGGAAGAGCAAAGCAAGTTAAAGTTCAAAAAGAAAATACTATAATTGTTGATGGAATGGGAGATAAACAACAAATAGCAGATAGAGTTGGACAATTAAAAGCTCAAATAAATGAAGAAAAGAGTGATTTTGATAGAGAAAAATTACAAGAAAGATTAGCTAAAATTGCTGGTGGTGTAGCTGTAATAGAAGTTGGAGCTGCAACAGAAATAGAAATGAAAGATAAGAAATTAAGAATAGAAGATGCATTATCTGCAACTAAAGCAGCAGTTGAAGAAGGAATTGTTGCAGGTGGTGGAACAACATATATAGATGTAATTCCAGAAGTTAGTAAATTTGTAGACACATTAGAAGGAGACGAAAAATTAGGTGCATCAATTGTTCTTAAAGCATTAGAAGAACCAGCAAAACAAATAGCAAGAAATGCAGGACTAGAACCAGCAGTTATAGTTGAAGAAGTTAAGAAATCAGCACAAGGTGTTGGATTTAATGCAAGAGCAGAAAAGTATGAAGATATGAAAAAAGCAGGTGTAGTTGACCCAACTAAAGTTACAAGAAGTGCATTACAAAATGCTGAAAGTATAGCTTCTATGATATTAACAACAGAAAGTTTAGTAGCAGATAAAAAAGAAGAAAAATGTAACTGCGGTGGAGGAGCAAACGCAGGAATGCAAGACATGGGTGGAATGTATTAATAAAAGAAATCTAATAAAAACCGATTGGTAAAATAATTTACCAACCGGTTTTTTGAACTTTTAGAAGTGTTGCCAAAATTTAATTAACAACATCCGTTTCTTCTATTTCCACCACAACAACAGAATATTATAATTAATAGTATTATCCATGTGCAGCAATCATCTCCAAAACCGAAACCACATCCGCAACCTCTATTTTCTGGCATATCAATCCCTCCTTTCTAAGCACATAAGTATAACTGCCTAAAATTATTAAAACAGCAAACTAATTAGCAACCACATGGGTCACATGGTGTGTCACATCCACATCCAGAATTTCTACTATTTCCACATCCGCAGAAAAGTATTAAGAAAAGAATGATGAACCATAATAAATCATTATTACAACACATAAATATTACCTCCCTTTTCTCTCAAGACCTAAGTTTTTTTCTTAGTATGATATATCTTATTCGAAATATATCTATTGTGTTACTAAAAAAATAATGATATAATTTCTGACAGAATGGTAGTGTATATAGGAAAAGGAGAAAAATATATGGGGAATATTGTTTTATTAGATGAATTAACAATAAATAAAATAGCTGCAGGAGAAGTTATAGAAAGACCAGCATCTGTAGTAAAAGAAATGGTAGAAAACTCAATAGATGCAGGAGCTACTTCTATAACAGTAGAAATAAAAAATGGAGGAATATCTTATATAAGAATTACAGATAATGGTAAAGGAATTGCGAAAGACGATACAGAAATTGCTTTCGAAAGACATGCAACAAGCAAAATAAGACAAGCAAGTGATATAGAGACAATTCACTCTATGGGGTTTAGAGGTGAGGCTTTAGCAAGTATTGCAGCTGTTGCAAATGTAGAACTAATAACAAAAACAGAAAATGATGAAATAGGAACAAGATTAGTAGTAGAAGCTGGAAAGATCCTAGAACATGAAGAAATTGGATGTAAAACGGGAACCTCAATAACTGTAAAAAATCTATTCTTTAATACACCTGTTAGATATAAATTTTTAAAGAAAGATTTTACAGAGTCAGGCTATATCGAAGATGCAATTACGAGACTTGCATTAGTAAATCCTAATATATCATTTAAATTAATTAATTCTGGAAAGGCGATTATTCAGACTTCTGGAAATGGAGATATACAAGCTGTTATATATGCTATATATGGTAAAAATATTGCAGAAAATGTGTTAAAAGTGGATTATACTTATGAAGACATACATATTACAGGTGTTATAGGAAAGCCGGAAATAGCAAGGTCAAATAGATCAAATCAATTATTTTTTGTAAATAATAGATATGTAAAAGATAAAACATTATCAGGAGCAATTGAAAAAGGATTTAAAGGTTTGCTTACAATAGGAAAATATGCATTTTCAATTTTAAATATAGAGATGGATCCATCAAAAGTAGATGTAAATGTGCATCCAGCAAAACTAGAAGTAAGATTTTCTGATGAATCAAAAATATTTAAATCTGTATACCATGCAGTAAATGATACTTTATTAAAAAATGATTTGATTAAAAATTCGGAAAAAGAAGAGAATGATACTCATATATCAAGTAGTTCATTATTTGGAAATAGAACTACAGTAGGAACAGAGATTAAAAATAATACATTTAATAGTTTATTAGAATTACAAAAAAAGATTAAAGAAGATCTAGAAAAAAGTAAAAAAGATATAAATTATAATCCTTTAAAAAATAATGAAGAAAAAAATATAGATGAGAAAAAAGAAGATGTAAAACCAATAGTCACAAATGAAATTTTAGAAAAAACTGCAACTGTAAATACAGAAGTAAAAGTAGACGAACAAAAAAATGATGTAAAAGAAGAATTAACAACTAATGAGCAAAAAGATGAAACAAAAAAAGATGATATTAAATTAGATGTAAAAGAATTAGAAGAAGCTAGTAAAGAGATAGACAAACAAATTGAAAATTTAACAAATGAAAATATAAAAGATGAAGAAAAAAAGGAAAGTTTTGACGAAATGTACTTTAAAATTTTTGGTACAAAGCCACCAAAGATTGATGGAGACCAAAAAGAAGAACCAAAAGCAATTACAAAAGAAGATAATACAACTTTATTCGAAACAATTGAAGATGATTATAAATATAAACAACAATATAAATTTATAGGAATAGTATTTAATACTTATATCATTTTCGAGATAGATGATGAAATGTACATAATGGACCAACATGCTGCTCATGAGAGAATTATGTTTGAAAAAGTAAAGAAGAATTTTTATTCAGATGAAGAAAAAGATTCTCAATTAATGATTTTACCAGATATAATAACATTAACACATAAAGAAATGAATATTGCTAAGGAGAATATGGAGTTATTTAGAAAAGCAGGATTTATAATAGATGAATTTGGAGATAACACTATAAAAATTTCAGGAACACCAAGTATATGTATAGACCTTAATACCAGAGATTTATTCTTAGAAACATTAGATGAGATAAATTCTGTTGCGAGAACAGCAAAACAAGAAATTGAAAATAAATTTTTAGCAACAATAGCGTGTAAAGCAGCAGTAAAAGCACATATGGTTTTATCAAAAGAAGAGGTAGAGAGCTTAATGGATGAATTGTTAAAATTACCAAATCCATTCACATGCCCACATGGAAGACCAACCGTTATAAAAATGTCTAAATATGAGATAGAAAGAAAATTTGAAAGAAAGTAAAATGGAGGAAAAAGTGGAAGGGACAATATCAAAAAAAGATGTTATAGTAATAGGAGGACCAACAGCATCAGGAAAAACAGGTTTATCCATAGAACTTGCAAAAAGAATAAATGGACAAATAGTTTCTGCTGATTCTATGCAAATATATAAAGATATGGATATTGGAACAGCAAAAGTTACAAAAGAAGAGATGCAAGGAATAAAACACTATATGATTGATATTGTTTCTCCAGATAAAAGATATTCTGTTGCTGAATTTAAAGCAGATGCAGAAAAAGCTATTAATGATATAATAAAGAATGGACATGTACCTATAGTAGTAGGGGGAACAGGGTTATATATAAATAGCTTAATATATAATATTAATTATCCTCAATTAGAATTTGATAAAAAATATAGAGAATATTTAGAAGAACAAGTAAAAAAAGAAGGTTTGGATAAACTATACGAACAAGCAAAAAGAATTGATGAAGAGGCTATTTCTAAGATTAGTCCAAATGACCAAAAAAGAATTTTAAGAATTTTAGAGATATATAATCAAACAGGAAAAACCAAAACTGAATTAGAAAAGATTTCAAGAGAAGAACCACTAAAATATAATTACAAAGTGTTTGGTATAAATTATGAAAGAAGTAAATTATATGATAGAATAAATCTTAGGGTTGATAAAATGTTAGACCAAGGTCTAATTCAAGAAGTAAAAAATATAAAAGAAAAATATAATGAATTTCCTACAGCTATGCAGGGACTAGGATATAAAGAGGTTGTCCAATATTTAGAAAATAGATGCACATATGAGGAAATGGTAGAAAAAATAAAGCAAGAAAGTAGAAGATATGCTAAAAGGCAAATTACATGGTTTAAAGCAATAAAAGAATTAATTTGGTTAAAAGCAGAAGATGGAATCGAAAAGAACATAGAAATTATCTTGGAGGAGATAAATTGAAAGAAAAAATAGAAAGCAAAAGAAAAACGAATAAGCTAAAAATAGTTTTTATATGCATATTAGTAATAGCTGTTGTAATATATGCAGGCTATACTGCTTGGCAATTATTTACACATCCAACTGATGTATTTTTGGTAGAACAAGGTTCTATTTCTGAAGAGCAAAAAGTGGAAGGATATATTATAAGAAGAGAAACAAAAGTACAGGGAAATAATTATAAAAATGGTATGGTACAAATAAAAACAGAAGGAGAAAAATGTGCTAAAGATGAGAATATATTTAGATATTATACTACTGGAGAAGAAGAACTAATTAAAAAAATTCAAGAATTGGATGAACAAATAGACGAAGCACAAAAAAAATCTAATAATACAGTATTTCCAGGAGATATAAAACTTTTAGACGAAGAAATTGATTTAAGATTATCAGAAATTTCACAAAATAATAATGTGCAAAAAATTTCGGAATATAAGAAGGAAATTGAAAACTATATTACTAAAAAAACAAATATTGTGGGAGAAAATAGTGAAGCTGGTTCATATTTAAGCAATTTAATACAAGAAAGAAAAAAATATGAAAATCAATTAAATTCGGGAAGTGAATATATAAAAGCTCCAATGAGTGGAGTTGTATCTTATAAAGTAGATGGTTTGGAAGAAGTACTAACACCAGATGATTTTAGTAGTTATAATAGATCTTTCTTTGAAAATTTAAATTTAAAAACAGGACAAACAATAGCTGCTAATACCGAATGTGGAAAGGTTGTAAATAATTATGAATGTTATATTGCAACAATTTTGAAAAAAGATCAATTACATGATATCAAGCAGGGAAGTAAGATTGATTTACGTTTGTCAAATGGTGAAGAAATATCTAGTAGTGTGGAATATCTTATGGAACAAACAAATGATGATGTGTTAGTAGTCTTTAAAATAACTAAAGATGTAGAAAAATTAATAAGTAATAGGAAGATTTCTTTTGAAATTATATTTTGGCAATATTCAGGTTATAAAGTACCTAATACTGCAATTATAAAAGAAAATGACTTAGCTTATGTAGTTAGGAATAGAGCAGGCTATTTAACTAGAGTATTGGTAAAAGTAGAAAAGCAAAATGAAAGTTATTCAATAATAGATAATTATAGTTCAGACGAGTTGAAAAATATGGGATATAATTCATCTGAATTAAATGTTAGTACAAAGATAAATATGTATGATGAAATTCAAACAATAGCAAACAAGGATATACAATAATATTACAATATTATTACAATAATATTAAAAATAAATTACAAAAAACAAAAAGTATTGACAATAATTAAAAAAAGTTAGATACTATATGCAAATACCAACAAAGGAGAAATATTAGGAGGTTTTTTTAATGGCAGGAGCTATAATGAACAAAGTATGGGATTTATTTGGAATGGATACAGAAAGAGATGCAGAAGAAGTGGAAGAAAAAGCATATGATAACAACGATTATAATAATTATGATGGTTATGATGATGATGAAAATGAGGAAATAGAAGATAGAAGAATATTTGGTGGAGGAAAGAGAAATAAAGAAAAAGTGGTATCTATGCCACAAACTCAACAAATAAAAATGGTTATTTCGCAACCAACAACATTTGATCAATCAGAAGAAATTTGTGAATTTTTAAAAGAAAAAAAATCAGTAATTGTAAATTTAGAATATGTAAACAAAGATGTTGCTAGAAGAATAGTAGACTTTATTAGTGGAGGAGTTTTTGCATTAGATGGTCATATTCAAAAAGTTTCAAACTCAATATTCTTAATAGCACCTTATAATTATGAAATCACAAATGAAATGGCAAGAGAAGAAATATCAAATAAATTATCAGTATCTTGGTTAAAAAATAATACTAAAAATTAGTTTGTAGTTTTAATTTTATTTGACGATTATAATCATTAGCCAATTTAATATAAGCACGTATAATCGTGCTTATATTAAGGTTATGCGGATTATATTAATTAAATGCAAGAAGGAGGCGTAGCAATATGCTTACACCATTAGATATAGAAAATAAAAAGTTCTCAAAACAAATGGTTAATGGATACAGTGTAGAAGAAGTAGACGATTTTTTAGACGAATTAACTAAAGATTATGGAAAAGCTTATAAAGAAAGTACAGAAGCTAAAAAAACAATAGATGAACTAACACAAAGTTTGGCTCATTATAAAAATATAGAAGAAACTATACAAAGTACTTTAGTTATGGCTCAATCAGCAGCAGAAGATGTAAAAAATGTAGCAAGACAACAAGCAGAACAAATAGTTAAAGATGCAAAAGGAAATGCTCAAAAAGAAGCTGATTCTTTATCACAAGAAATAAGCATGAAGAAAAAAGAAATGGATGAGCTTAAAAAACAATTTGATGTATATAAAGCAAAAATGGAAGCTTTATTGATATCTCAATTGGAATTATTAAAAGATATAAACAAAGAAGAAGAAAATTGACAAACTTATTTATAAATTAAAGAAAAATTAGGAGTTTGTCCATAGTTTAATTATATAGCACAAACTAAAGACAAGTTTTACCTTTATTTGTAAAATTTGTCTTTTATTGTCTTTATTACAGAACTATTAAATGTATGTTACATTTATATTAATAATATTGACATATCTTTAATATTTAATAAAATATATTGTGTAAAGAGGTATTATGAGAATTATAGGCGGATTAGCGAGAGGAACAAATTTATATACTTTAGATGGGCTAGATACTAGACCAACTTTAGATAGAGTTAGAGAATCGCTATTTAATATTATACAAAATGATATAAAAGATTCAGTTTTATTAGATTTATTTGCTGGTAGTGGAGCAGTTGGGTTAGAAGCTATAAGCAGAGGCGCCAAAAAAGCTGTACTATGTGACAAAAACAAGAAAGCAATAGAAGTAATCAATAAAAATGTAAAAAAATTAAGAGCTGAAGAAAAAGTACAAATATTATGTATAGACTATGAGAACTATTTAAAAACCTCACAAGAGAAATTTGATTTCATTTATTTAGATCCACCATATAAAACAAAATGTGTAAGTAAAAGTGTACAATTAATATATAATGAAGACTTATTAACAGAAAAAGGTGTGATAATAGCAGAAACAGACGAACTTGAAAAGGTAATAAATGAAATTAATGAAATGAAATTAAGTATAAATATTTATGATACTAGAAAATATGGTAGAGCAAGGTTAATATTTATGCGAAAGGAGTAAACAAATGGAGATTTTCACATTATTAGAAACACTAGAAGAAATACTAGAACAAAGTAAAAAACTTCCATTTACTGATAAAGCAATTGTTGATAAGGAAGCTATATTAGAAGTTATAAAAGAGATAAGGCTAAAACTTCCAGATGAATTAAAACAAGCAAAATGGATAAAAGAAGAAAGACAGAGAATATTAACTGAAGCCCAAAAAGAAGCAAATGATATAGTAAAAGAAGCAGAAACAAGAATTATTTCTATGATAGATGAACATGAAATCACTAAAAAAGCGTATGAGCAAAAGGCACAAATAATAGAAACTGCCAACGAAATGTCAAGAGAAATATCACAAGGAACAAAAGAATATGCTGATAATGTCTTAGGAAGTATTCAAACAGCATTAGAAGATGCACTAAAAGTTATACAAAATAATAGAAAAGAATTAAAATAAATTGGAAGTCAGAGGTCGGTATTTATTTTTTAGATGATACAGACATCTGACCTTTTTTTGTATATAGTAAGCTAATTCTTCTAGTAGAAGAACTAGCTGTACTAGAGACTTATGGCGGATGCTAGATATTCTAGCATTTACCAATGCGTAGAAAATCTTGCATCCGCTTTTGTATATAGTAAAAATCGGAGGGAGTATAATGGCAAAAGCAAGAAGAGCAAAAAGTACTAGAAGAACATCAAATACTAGGACTGCTACAAGAACGAGGAAAAAGAAAAATAATATAGATAAAAATTTAGTAGTTGTTGTTATGATAATAACAAGTTTATTACTTTGTGTTTTGATATATGCACAATCAGGTTGGATTGGAGAACATTTAAGCCCTGTATTAGGTGGAATAATGGGGTGGATAAAATATATTATTCCAATAGGAACATTTGCAATGGCAATAAAAATAGCTGTAGACGATAAAGAATATTTAAGTAAAAAAATAATTAATTATATTATATTTTTAGTATGTATTGCTGCAACTATGGTAATTATAGAGATAAATAACAGTACATTATCTATAAATTCGGATTTTTCAACATTTTTAGAAGAAGCATATGATTTAGGAACTCAAAATGTAGCAGGAGGAGTTATAGGAGCAATAATTGCAATGCCAGTTTTTAAATTACTAGGAGCTATTGGAGGAATAATATTATTAATTGGAGTAGCAATTATTACTTTAATTAATTTATTTGAAATAAAACCAGCAGAAATAATAAGGGATTATTTTGAAAGAATGAAAGAAAGAAGAGAATATGAAGATGACGAAGAGGAGGACATAGAAGAAGAAAACGAAAAGGATGTCTTAATAGAAAAGAAGAAGGAAAAAGTAAAGAATAAGAAAAAGAAGAAAGAAAACAAAGAAGAAAAAGAGGAAAAAGAAGAAATTCCAATAGAAGAGCAAATTACAATTAATTTAAACGAAACAGAACCGAAAAAGAAAAAATTAAGTCATGGTAAAGAGGAAATAAATACACCATTAAAAGAAAATAAACCAAATCAAATAGAAGCAAATTTATTTAAACAAGAGCAAGAAAAGAAAGAAGAAAAAACAAAAGAAGTATTAGTATTAGAGCATGGTTTAACAGAAGAAGAAGAAAATTACGAATTTCCACCAATCGAATTACTTAGTGAAGGAGAAGGTAGAGTATTTAAAGGAGGAAAAAAGGCTTTAACAGATACTGCAGCTAAATTGCAAAAAACTTTATATAGTTTTGGAGTTTCTGCAAAAGTAGAAAATGTTTCTGTTGGACCTGCAATTACAAGATATGAAGTAAAACCCGCAGAAGGGGTAAGAGTAAATAAAATTGCAAATCTTGCTGATGATATTGCCTTAAGTTTAGCGGCAGAGAGCATAAGAATAGAAGCACCAATTCCAGGCAAACAAGCAGTTGGAATAGAAATTCCAAATAAAGAAAATGAAGTTGTACATTTAAGGGATATTATAGAAACAGAAGAATTTGTAAACCATAAATCAAAACTAGCTTTAGCATTAGGAAAAAATGTTGGAGGAGAAGCTGTTATTGCAGATGTTGCTAAAATGCCACATGTTTTAATAGCAGGAAGTACAGGTTCTGGTAAGAGTGTTTGTATAAATACTTTAATTACAAGTATTTTGTATAAAGCAAAACCAAATGAAGTAAAACTATTAATGGTAGATCCTAAAGTTGTTGAATTATCTGTGTACAATGGAATTCCACATTTATTAATTCCAGTAGTAACAGATCCAAAAAAAGCTGCAGGAGCTTTAGCATGGGCTGTTCAAGAGATGGTAAATAGATATAGTCTTTTTGCAAACAAAGGTGTAAGAGACATAAAAGGATATAATGCAGCAATAGAAAAGGAAGGTGGAACAGGTAAATTACCACAAATAGTAATAATAATAGATGAGCTTGCAGATTTAATGATGGTTGCAGCAAAAGATGTAGAAGATGCAATTTGTAGATTAGCACAAATGGCAAGAGCTGCTGGAATGCATTTAGTAATTGCAACTCAAAGACCATCTGTTGATGTAATTACAGGTATAATAAAAGCTAATATTCCATCAAGGATAGCGTTTGCTGTTTCATCACAAGTAGACTCTAGAACTATATTGGATGCAGTAGGAGCAGAGAAATTATTAGGTAAAGGAGATATGTTATTTTATCCATCAGGCGCATCAAAACCAACTAGAGTTCAAGGATCATTTGTATCTGACGGTGAAGTAGAAAAAATAGTAGATTTCTTGAAATTTAATGGTGGAGAAGCTAAATATAATGAAGATATTATTGAAAGTATAGAAAAAGCAAATAGTACAGACCAAGAACTTGATAGAATGGAAGAGGAAGATGATGCAGATCCACTATTAATGGAGGCAATAGATACAGTTGTAGAAACTGGACAAGCTTCAACATCTTTTATACAAAGAAGATTTAAAGTAGGATATGCAAGAGCTGGTAGAATAATAGATCAAATGGAAGAGAGAGGAATTATTTCTGGATATCAAGGAAGCAAACCAAGAGAAGTTCTAATAACAAAAGAAAGACTGGATGAGTTAAAAATGGGAACTACTCCGGATGAAAATACATAGAAAGGTGGAAAATTATGCCAAAAGAAAAGATTTTTTCTAAGCTAAAATATAAGGACTATAATAACATGCTAGAACAAGTTTTAGAAAAAAAAGATTTTTCAAGTACTGGTAAAAATTTAATATTAAGTGTTTTATATAAAATGGAAACAAATTATAATGATTATAAAACAGTTAAAAGAGATATTACAGATAAAGAGAAAATCTTAGTTAATTTTATAAATATTGTGAAAAATTATTGTAATGGTTTAATCATTATAAAACCAGAGAGTAAAAAAAGTGTTGTATTAAATAATACGACATCTAAATATATTGCAAATTCTGATAATAAGGAATTAGAAGTATTTCCAAATGAAAAATATATTTTAGAAGGAATATATAGTTTATATGATAATGAAAACATGGTAAATGATAAATATGGAATTCTAAAAGATGCAATTACAGAAATTTTAAAAAATGGAAATTCAAGTAATAACATAGAACTTTTACGAGATTTTAATGGATTTGCATGGTATATAGAACCAAATGAATTTGAAGATATTTATTCTAATTTAATATTTCAAGATATTAGAATAATTGCTGGAAATGATTTGCTAAAAGATTGGATATATAATAAAAATGAAGAGATTGATTATATACTAGAATTAAAAAAGGAATTAAATAGAAGATATGATCAAGAAATGGCAGAACAATTATTTAATCAAATAATGATAACAATATTAAAAGTGTATATAGAAAGACATCCTGCAAAAATTAAGGAATTAGAGGTACAAGAAAAGGAAGATCCTCAAGATATGAAAAAATATGTTGAGGAAATATCAAGAGATAAAAAGAAGTTATTAAGACAAGTAGAAAATTTAGATAGATGTATAAATGATACTGATAAATTAACAGAAGAATTAGTAGCAAGAAATAAAGTTGGAGAATCAATAAAAAATGAATCAGAACTAAAAGAAATATTAATAGAAGAAAGACAAAAATGTATAAATAAAATTATGGAATATAATATAACAATAGATCCAAGACAATTTATGAAAAAAATGAAAAAGCAAACTAATAAAACACAACTTTTTGATTATAAAGTAATAGAAGAAAGTGATACGACAGCATTAGATGAATTGATTAATTTGCAAAAATTATTTTTAAAAGGATATAAAATATTAGCAGAAAAATTAAAAGGAAAAAAAGAGGTATTAGAATTACTTTATGAATTTAGATATTATAATTTAATTCCAATAACACGAAGTCAACTTTTAAAAGATAATGAGGAATTAAATGAAGATATAGATAATATGAGAGAGTTTTTAATTACAAAAGCAATAGATGAAAAGCTTATAAATTCAGTAAATTCTAATAAATATATAAATAATGAGATTTTAAAGAATATCTTTTCATTAAGGATAATTAATTTAGAAAATGCAGAAGTAAATATACAACATATACAAGAAGGAATAAGAGTAAATTATTTGGACGGAGATGTAGAGGAAACATCTAAAAATATAGATGTTCCAGAAAATATAGGTAAATACAAAGTTAAAGAAAAGAAAAAAATAAAAATATTCTCATAAGGAGGAAAAACATGAAAATAACTTTTTTAGGTGCTACTAAAACTGTAACAGGTTCTAATTTTTTAGTAGAAGGTGCAGGAAAAAAATTT
Organism: uncultured Clostridium sp.; assembly: GCA_946497695.1. Lineage (GTDB taxonomy): Bacteria > Bacillota > Clostridia > TANB77 > CAG-508 > Merdicola. The sequence continues at coordinate 55,069 of CAMMLJ010000006.1, forward strand.
TTAGTTGATTGTGGTTTGTTTCAAGGAAAAGCAACAGAAGAATTAGAAAATGAAGAGCCATTTGAATTTGATATTAATAGTATAGATTTTATGCTATTAACACATGCACACATTGACCACTCAGGAAGAATTCCAAAATTATATAAAGAAGGATATAGAAAAGATGTTATTGCAACAAAAGCTACATGTGACTTATGTTCTATAATGTTACCAGATAGTGGCCACATACAAGAAATGGAAGTTGGATGGAAAAACAAGAAAAGAATAAGAAAAGGTGAAGAAGAATTAGAGCCTCTTTATACTGCAGAAGAAGCTGCAAGATCATTAGAATTATTTAAACCTGTAAAATATGATGAAATAATTGAGATAGATGAAAATATACATGTAAGGTTTAATGATGCAGGACATATGCTTGGTTCTTCAACTATAGAAGTATGGATAAATGAAAATGGTAAGGAAGAAAAAATAGTATTTTCCGGAGATTTAGGAAATAATGATATTCCATTATTAAGTGAACCAACAATGATAGAAGATACAGATTATTTAGTTATGGAATCAACTTATGGTAGCAGATTACATATGAGAAATGATGATAAAGCTGAATTATTCTTAGACATAGTTTCTGAAACTTTGGAACAAGGTGGAACTGTTGTTATACCATCATTTGCAGTTGGTAGAACTCAAGAAATATTGTTTGAAATAAATAAGCTAAAAGATAAAAGAGATGATGAAGAATTTAGAAAAAAATACGAAGAATTGATGAGAGTGCCAGTATATGTAGATAGTCCACTTGCTATATCTGCAACAGAAGTTTTTGAAGATAATATGGATTTATTCGATGAGGAGACAAAAGAATATATACAAAAAGGAAATAATCCATTGGAATTTCCAGGACTAAAATTTACACGTACTGTAGAAGAATCAAAGGCTTTAAATGAAAGTGATGAATCATGTATTATAATTTCGGCAAGTGGAATGTGTGATGTTGGTAGAATAAAACATCATTTAAAACATAATATATGGAATCCTAAAAATACAATTTTATTTGTAGGTTATCAAGCACCTGGAACACTAGGCTATAGCATAGTAAATGGGGCAAAAAAAATAAAATTATTTGGTGAAGAAGTAGCTGTAAATGCTAGAATAGAATATATAGAAGGCTATTCTGGACATGCTGACCAAGAAGGATTACTAAACTTTATATATTCTTTCTTAAAGAAACCAAAACATATCTTTTTATTACATGGAGAACCAGAAGGACAAGAAGTATTAAAAGAAAAAATAATAGAGACAACTAATTTACCGGTTTCAATTCCAAGTTTTGGAGAAACATATGAAATTACAGATACAGCTGTAAGGTTAATAGGAAGATATAGAAGACCGGAAAAAGAAGATAACAAATTTACAAAACTTGCAATTATAGATAGATTAAACGCATTAAAAGAAAAAATTAATGATATGGAAGATATAGTAAATGATGAATTAACAGATCAAGATATACAAGAAGGAAGATTAGATAGTTTAAGTGAGAAAATTAAGGACTTACAACGACAAATTAATAGAATTGTAAATAAATAAAGGAGAATACAAATGAAAAGAAAATATTTAAATGATGCTATTATAGGAAATAGAAAGATGATTGCTAGTTTGTCAGAAAAAGGAGAGCTGCTAAGATTAAGCTATCCAACGGCAGACTATAGACAGTTTATAGATTATTATGAAACAGGTGTAAAGATAAATGATTCAGCATTAATTAGCCTTCATAATGATATAAATAATGTTTATAATCAATATTATTCTACTGACACAAATGTATTAAATACAGAAATAGAAAACACATATTTTAAGCTTAATATGAAACAAGAAGACTTTATACCAATGAAAAAGGATGTATTAATAAGAAGATATACATTTACAAATTATAATAAAATAGATTTGGATGTGAAATTTTTAATAGAATCAAAATTATTTTCAAATTTAAATAATATGGTTGGAGCTAGAATATGTGATAATGCTATGATTCAATATAGCCATGATTTTGCTATGACAACATTTTCTAATATGACAATATATAGTTATCAATTAAATAATGTAGATGAAACTATTTCTTCTGGAGTAATAAAAGATAAAGATTATATAGCAATGTCTAATCATTCTGCAATAGCCTATGATGTAGGGGTATTAAGACCGGGCGAATCTAAAGAATTTAATGTATACATATACATAAATAAAAATTATAAGGTTGATGTATTAGATGATTTAATAAAAGAAATAGACGAAATAAAAGAGTATGATACTTTAAGATTAATGATGGATACAAAAGCTTATTGGAGAAAATATGTAAAAAAACATGAAGTGCTAAAAGTAAAAGATTATGGCGAAATATATAATGCAAAAATACAGAAAATCTTAAGAAGAACAATTTTATTATTTCCTTTATTAGTTAATGAGGATACAGGAGGAATAATTGCAGCATTAGAAGTCGATGAAGAAAAAGATTTATGTGGAAGATATGCTTATTGCTGGCCAAGAGATGCTGTAACTATTTCACAAGCACTAGATATGGTAGGAATGTACAAAGATGCAGATAATTTTTATAATATTTTCTTAAGAAAAACTCAAAGTCAAAATGGAATGTGGGAACAACGTTTTTATACAGATGGAAGACTAGCTCCTTGTTGGGGATATCAAATAGATGAAACAGGAAGTGTAGTTGCAGGATTATATCAACATTTTAAAATAAAAGAATTTAGACTTAACAAAAGAGATATGGATCTATTAAAAAATAATTTGGCTATGTGCGAAAATGCAGTTGAATTCTTAAAGAAATATATGGATCATTTATTAAATAGAGATGAAGATAAAGAAGAAGCTTTAGAGACAAAATATAGCTATTTAGACAGAAGTCAAATATATAAACATGTAAGTTATGACTTATGGGAAATGAACGAAGGAGTACATTTATATTCTTTATCTGCAATATATGCTGCTTTTAGTGCAATGGAATTAATTTATAAAGAATTACAAAAGGACAATAAAAAATTTAAATTACCAGAAGACTATAATGAATTGTCAGCATATAAAGAATTAATAAAAAAATATATACTAGATAATTTATGTGATAAAAATCAAAATATATTAAAAAGAAATATTAAAGACAATAATATGGATATTAGTATAATGGGAACAATTACACCATTTAATGTGTTTGATCCAAATGATAAATTAATACAAAATACAGTTCAAAAGATTAATTTAACATTAAGAACATATACAGGTGGATATTTAAGATTTGAACATGATGCTTATATGGGTGGAAAAAATCCATGGCCAATAGCAACTTTGTGGATGTATATTTATTATAAAAAAATTGGAGCAACAAAAGAAGCTAATGAATGTTTAAAATTTGTAATAGACACAGCTACACCTTTAGGTCTATTAGCAGAGCAAATCGATAATGAAAAAATGAAATCTAAATGGGTAATAGGTTTAGGATGGTCACATGCAATGTTTGTGCTATCATTAGGAATAGATGAATTATTAAACAAAAACCAAAGATAAAAATATAGTGCAAGAGTTTGTAAAGAAGGAGCAATATGAAAGCAAAAACAATTTTTGTGTGTAATGAATGTGGATATGAATCTGCAAAATGGATGGGAAAATGCCCAGCTTGTAATTCATGGAATACATTTTTCGAAGAAAAAATTTCTACAAAAGTAGAAAGTGGAAAAAGAGAAAAGAAAATTCAGGAAGCACCAAAGCCTTTAAATAGTTATGTTGGTCAAGATGCGCAAAGAACTTCTACTGGATATGCAGAACTTGATAGAGTTCTAGGAGGTGGATTAGTAAAAGGATCTTTAGTATTAGTAGGTGGAGAGCCAGGTATAGGAAAATCTACTTTAATACTACAACTTTGCGACAAAGTTAAAGGAGAAGGAAAGGTTTTATATGTTTCTGGGGAAGAGTCTGCAGAGCAAATAAAATTAAGAGCAGATAGATTAAATATTAAAAATGATGATATTTTGTTTTTAGGTGAAACAGATATAGATATTATTGATCAGAATATAGAAGAATTAAATCCGAAATTAGTAATAATAGATTCTATGCAAACAATGTATTCAGAAGAGATTTCTTCTGCACCAGGAAGTGTAAGCCAAGTAAGAGAAATAACAAGTAGGATAATGAAAATTTGTAAATCTAGAAAAATTACAACTATAATTATTGGACATGTTACAAAAGATGGGAATATAGCAGGTCCAAGAGTTTTGGAACATATGGTAGATACAGTATTATACATAGAAGGCGAAAGGTATTTTTCTTATAGAATGGTAAGAGGTGTAAAAAATAGATTTGGATCTACTAATGAAGTTGGAATGTTTGAGATGCAAGAAAAAGGAATGGTAGAAATAACAAACCCATCATCAATTTTAATTTCTGAAAGAGATGATAATCCATCTGGTTCTGTTGTAGTTGCAACAGTGGAAGGAACAAGACCTTTATTAGTAGAATTACAAGCATTAGTTACACAAAGTGTATTTGGGCTTCCAAGAAGAACTGCAAATGGAATAGATTATAATAGATTAACATTGTTAGTAGCAGTAATGGAGAAAAAAGCAGGATTTATGCTAGGAAATCAGGATGTTTATTTAAATGTTGTAGGAGGAATTAAAGTAAATGAACCTGCACTAGATTTAGGAATAATTTTAGCTACTGCATCAAGCTTTAAAAATGTAAGTATTCCAAAAGGAGTAATTGCATTAGGAGAAGTAGGTTTAACTGGAGAAGTACGTACAATTAATATGATGGAAAAAAGACTAAAAGAGGCAGAAAGATTAGGGTTTAAAAAAAGTATAATACCAGAAAATAACAAAAAACTATTGAAAGAATCATATAAATTGGATATAATTGGTGTGAAAAATATTAACGAGGCCATGAAAGCGATTGGACTACGATAGTTCATAAGATGTAAGGCAGAAAGGGTTGGTAACAAGTGAGAATCAGCAAAAAAGATGAAGTTACAGACATACTAAAGTTAATTTCACCTGGAACACCAATAAGAGAAGGACTAGATAATATTTTAAAAGCCAAAACAGGAGCATTATTAGTATTTTCTGATACTAAGGAAGTTTTAGACATAGTAGATGGTGGTTTTTTTATAGATGAAGAATATACTTCATCTAAATTATATGAACTTGCTAAAATGGACGGTGCAATAGTATTAAGTTCAGATTTAAAAAGAATATTATATGCAAATGCACAGCTAATTCCATCACCGGAAATTCCAACTAAAGAAACTGGAACTCGTCATAGAACTGCAGAAAGAACAGCAAAACAAACAGGCTCATTAGTAATTAGTATTTCACAAAGAAGAAATATAATTACAGTATTTAAAGGAAATTTAAGATATACAATACAAGATTCATCAACTATTTTAAACAGAACAAACCAAGCCTTACAAACATTAGAAAAATATAAAAAAGTATTTGACAGTAAATTAAATATATTAAATGAATATGAATTTAATGATATTGTTACTTTAGATAATGTAATAACAGCAATACAAAGAGCAGAAATGGTTATGAAAATAGTAGATGAAGTAAAAAGAGGAATTTCCGAATTAGGACAAGATGGTAGACTTATAAGTATGCAATTAGAAGAATTAGTTGGTGGATTGGAAAGAGAAGAACTTTTAATAATAAAAGATTATCTAGGAAAAGGAACAAATAAAACAGAAGATGAAGCATTAGATGAAATAATTGCATTACCATACGAAGATCTTTTAAAAGCATCTTCAATAGCGAAAATTTTAGGGTACGAAAATTTTGATAATTATGATGAAGTAGGAGTTTATACAAGAGGTTATAGAATATTAAGCAAAATTCCAAGAGTACCTAATAACATAGTAGAAAATTTAGTGAAATCTTTTAAATCTTTTCAACATATTCTAGCTGCTGATATTCCAGAACTTGATGAAGTAGAAGGGATAGGAGAAGTAAGAGCTAAAACAATAAAACAATCATTAAAGAGAATGCAAGAACAATTTGTTTTTGATAATGCTTTAATTTAATTAGGAGGATAACGAATGAAAACAAAAAGAATAATTATGATTATAGCAATTATATTAGTAATTGTATTAATAGGATTAGTAGGATATACAATTTATCAAAAAGCAACATTTACAAAACAAAATCCGGTTGCAACAATGGAAATAGAAGGATTAGGTACAATGAAAATAGAGTTATACCCAGATCAAGCACCAAATACAGTAGCTAATTTTATTACTTTAGCAAATAGAGGATTCTATGATGGATTAACATTTCATAGAATAGTAAAAGACTTCATGGTACAAGGTGGAGATAAAGAAGGAACAGGATCAGGTGCACCAACATTATCAGATATAAAAGATGGTGGGTCAACTACTGAAACTTATGCTATTAGAGGAGAATTTGTACAAAACGGATTTAATCAAAATACTTTAAGACATGAAAAAGGTGTAATATCTATGGCAAGATCTGATTATAGCCAAATGGGATTATATGAAGAAGGATATAATTCAGCAGGATCACAATTCTTTATAATGACAGGAGATAATGCAAGTTTAAATGGTTATTATGCAGCTTTTGGAAAAGTAATAGAAGGAATGGATGTACTAGATAAATTAAATGAAACAGAGGTAACAACATCTGAAGATTCTTCAGATTCAGAAGCAAGTACACCAGTTAATCCACCAGTAATAACAAGTGTAAGAGTAGATACTTTTGGAGTAAACTATGGAGCACCAGAAACAGTAACACCATTTGATTATAATTCTTATTTACAACAATTATATAGCGGAATGAGCTATTAAAAAAAAGGATTTGGGGACGTTCCTTAAATCCCGATTTTTGTATAATAAGAAAATTTTCTTATGAGGAAAATTTTTTGTAAAATAAATAGAATGTGTTTCATATAATATTATATAAGAGAGGTAATGTTATATGAAAACAATATACTTTGACCATGCAGCTACAACTGCGGTCGCACCAGAAGTAAAAGAGACAATGGAACCATATTTTTGTGAAAATTATGGTAATGCTTCATCATTATATGAGCTTGGTTATAAATCCAAGGAAGCAATAAATATAGCAAGGGGAAATGTAGCAAGAACAATAAATGCTAAAACAAACGAGATATATTTTACCTCTTGTGGTAGCGAAAGTGATAATTTAGCAATTAAAGGTGTTGCAAGAGCACACAGACAAAATGGAAATCACATTATTACAAGTAGAATAGAGCATCCAGCAGTTTTAAATACTTGTAAGCAACTGGAGAAAGAAGGATTTAGGGTAACCTATTTAAATGTTGACAAAAATGGATTTATAGATTTAGAAGAATTAACAAATAGTATTAATTCAAGAACTATTTTAGTATCCATTATGTTTGCCAACAATGAAGTAGGAACTATAGAACCTATAAAAGAAATTTCTAGAATTGTTCATAGTAACAATGCAATATTTCATACAGATGCAGTTCAGGCAGTGGGAAATATAAAAATAGATGTGAAAGAAATGGGGATAGATTTATTATCAATGTCCGCCCATAAGTTCTATGGGCCAAAAGGGGTAGGTGCTTTATATGTAAGAGATAATATAGATTTTATACAATTACAAAATGGCGGGCATCAAGAAAATAATAAAAGAGCAGGAACTGAAAATGTAGCAGGTATTGTTGGATTAGGTAAAGCAATTGAAATGGCTAATGACAATGTTATCCAAAATAACAAAAAAATATTAAATTTACGAAATTATTGTATGGAGCAAATAAAAAATAGAATACCATATATAAGAATAAATGGTGATTTAAATAGTAGATTACCAGGAAATATAAATATTTCTTTTTTATATGTAAATGGTAAAGATTTGGTAAAACTATTAGCAAAGAAAGGAATATGTGCTTCTAGCGGTTCTGCTTGTAGTAGTGGACTGCCACAACCATCACATGTATTGCTTGCAATGGGGCTAAGTGAAGACATCGCAAGTAGTGCGTTAAGAATAACATTAGGAAAAGAAAATACAAAAGAAGAGATAGACTATTTCGTAGATGAATTAGAAAAAATAGTTGTAAATTTAAGAACAGAAAGATATTAAATAAATATATAATCAAAAAAGAGAAAGTAGTTTTCTACTTTCTCTTTTAAAACATAAAAATCGGGATTTAAGGAACGTCCCCAAAATCCCGATTGATTGATTTTATTGATCTTTTGCATTATCTTTTAATTTTTTTTCTACTGCTTTTTTTTCGCCATCTTTAATAACTTCAGTAGCAGCTCCTAAACCACTTAATGCAGCTGTTGCTTCGAAAGGAATAAATACTTTATTAGCATCACCTTTAGCAACTTCTTCAAGAGCTTCTAAAGATTTAATTTGAATAAGTTTTTCGTCTGGATCAGCTTTTTTAATTGCTGCATAAACCATTCTTACTTCTTCTGCTTTAGCTTCGGCTACTTTTCTAATTGCTTCAGCTTCACCGGCAGCTCTTCTAATTTGAGCTTCTTTATCAGCTTCTGCCTCTAAGATAGCTGCAGCTTTTTTACCTTCAGCAAGTGTAATTGCAGATTGTCTTTCACCTTCAGATTGTAGAATCAAAGCTCTTTTATTTCTTTCTGCATTCATTTGTTTTTCCATTGCATCTCTGATATCTTCTGGTGGATTAATATCTTTAATTTCAACTCTATCTATTTTACAACCCCATTTATCTGTTGCCTCATCCAAAATAGATCTTAATTTTTGGTTTATTAAATCTCTTGAACTAAATGTTTCGTCTAATGTCATTTTACCAACAATATCACGAATTGTTGTAATTGCCAAATATTCAATACCTTTCTTTAGAGATTGAATTTCATAAACTGCTTTTGCAGGATCTGTTATTTGGTAGAACACAACAGTATCTATTGTAATTGTAACGTTATCTTGAGTGATAACTCCTTGAGGTGGTATATCCATTGTTTGTTGTTTTAAACTAACAACACTACGTACATGGTCTACAAAAGGGAAAATTATTGTAAGACCGGCATCTGCAACTTTATGAAATTTACCTAATCTTTCAATTATATAAACTTCAGATTGTTTAACTACTTTTATTGATTTATAAGCGATTATAGCAATAAAAAGTATTAAAATTATTAAAAATATAATTCCTCCCATTTTCATTCTCCTTTTATTTATTTTCTATATTATTGTCTTCGCCAAATATAGCCAACTTTGACGAAATCAAAGATTTCGATAGTGGCTTAATTAGATGGCATTTGATAATTACTTGCAACACAAGCTTTTACACCATCTATACCAATAATTTCTACTTTAGAACCTTTTGGAATAGTTAAGTTTGGATCCATTGTTTTAGCAGACCAAATTTCTCCATCTACATTAATTTGACCTGTAGAATTTAGTAAAGAGATTTCTTCTGTAACTAACGCTGTTTTACCAATAATTGCATTAGAATTTGTTACAGTATTATCACTTTTTGTGTATTTTGAAAGTAATGGTCTTGTAAATATAAGGAGTAAGACTGATACTATTACAAAAACTAAAATTTGAATGAATAAATTAGTAGTTAAAAAACTAACTAACATAGCTACAACAGCTGCTATTGCGAACCATAAAAGTAAAAAACCAGCTGTTAAAATTTCACCTACAAACAGCACACCAGCTATTACTAACCAAACTAACCACATAAAGATTCCCCCTTTACACAATTCATTAAAATTATACCATAAATACCCATAAAAGTAAAGAAAAAACACTCATTTATGTTAAGTACGAATATTTTTTGAAATTTTATTCACTAATTTATTATTTTATGATAATATAAAAAAGAATTTATAAAATAAGGAGAATACAAATGGCAAAAAGAATGAAAGAAAAAAACGAAGGAAATAGTTCAAAAATAATTTTAAATATATTTATAGTAGTAATATTTCTTGCATTATTAGGTGGAGTGTTTTATTTTTCGCCTAATTATATAAGGGAAGATTATGAAGGTAAAACTAAAGTTCTAATAAATAACAATAATGTTACATTAAAAATGAAAAATGATGTATATATAGATGATAACAATAATGTGTTCTTTTCTTTAGCAGATGTAAGGAATTATTTTGATAAATATATAGAGTATGATAAAGAAAATGGAGATATTGTAACTACATCAGAAATAAATATAGCAAAAATGAGTACAAAAGATAATAAAATAACTATAAACGGAGAAGAAGAGGAGTTGAATTCTTCTGCAATAGAGAGAAACGATACAATATATATACCTTTTTCAGAAATAAGTGAAAAGGTATATGATGTTGACCTAGAATATATACAAGATACAAATACTATTATTATAGATTCACTAGATAGAAAACAAGAAGTAGCAAGTACAACTAAAGAAACAAAACTAAAATATAAACCTCAAACTTTGTCAGGAACTTTAGAAAAGCTAGAAGCTAATGAAGAAGTAGTATATATAGAAGAAACAAACAATTGGGTAGAAGTAAGAGCAAAAGATGGAACAATAGGATATATAAAAAAGGAAGATTTAGGGAATGTAGAGGTAGAAAGAGAAGCTAAAGAATATATAGAAAGAGTTGAAGGAAAAGTTAATTTAGTTTGGGATTACTATTCAGAATATGTTGATGCTCCGGACAGAACAGGAGAAAACATGGATGGGGTTAATGTGGTATCACCATCATTTTTCTCTCTAACAAGAGGAAGTAATGGAGAAATATATGATAATGCCGAAGACGGTGGAGCAGAATATATAAAATGGGCACATAACAATAATTATCAAGTATGGGCAATGTTTTCTAATAATTCATTAAAAGATACAACTTCTCAAATATTAAATGACTATGAAAAAAGAGAAACTATGATTGAAAATTTAATGAATTTGGTAGAAGAATATAATTTGGATGGAGTAAATGTAGATTTCGAAAATATGAATGAATCAGATAAAGATGTATATTCTAGATTTCTAATAGAATTAGCTCCAAGGTTAAAAAAGATTGGAAAAACATTATCTGTAGATGTAACTGCTCCAGATGGCTCAGAGACTTGGTCTTTGTGTTTTGATAGAAATACAATTGCAAATGTTGCAGATTATATAGTTTTTATGGCATATGACCAATATGGTACAAGCTCCAATAAAGCAGGTACAACAGCTGGATATAATTGGGTTGAAGCAAATATAAAGAAATTCTTAGGTCAAGAAGATGTAGATCCAGAAAAAATAATATTAGGAATACCACTATATATGAGATTATGGGAAGAAGAGGAAGATGGAACTGCTGAACCAGAAGTAGTTAATATGAGGAATATGTTTGATGTACTTCCAGAAAACCAAGAAGCAACATGGGATGAAGAATTAAAACAATATTATGTGGAATATGAGGAAGATGGAAACAAATATAAAATGTGGGTTGAAAATGAAAAATCAGTGGGCGAAAAAATAAATTTAGCAAACCAATATAATTTAGCAGGAATAGCATTTTGGGAAAAAGACAGAGAAACAAATGATGAATTTTGGACATTTGTAAAAGAACAATTAAATAAGTAATATAAAATCACCTTATTCATATAAATGAGTAAGGTGATTTTATGATTGGTTATGTTATATCTAAAAATGAAAAGAATTTCTTTAAAAAAGTTTTTAATAGATTAGAAATTGAGGAATTTGAAAAAGGAAAAAGATACATGATTCCTAAATTTAATGATAAACTTTTGAAACAACTAAAAAAAGATAATATAAAAAATATTGTAATATCAAAAAAAGATAAGCAAAACAAAGAATTTATTAATAATATTTATTCAAATAACATGAATATTTTAGATGGCAAAATATTATTTAAACATTTAATACCACAAATAGTGGAATATTTATCAGAAGTTTTGGAAACTAATATAGAGGATATAGAAATTACTATATTAGTAAATGACTACTCGAGAATTAATCTATATTATATAAATAAACTAATTTCTAATACAAAAAGAATAAATATTATTACTAATAATGTTAAAAAGTTTAAATCTTTTGCAGATAGTTTATATACAAAAGAAGCAATTACAGTACCTGTAATGAATAATAGAAATAAAAGTTTAATAAATAAAAAACATATAATAAATATTGATTTTACAGAAGAGCAACTAAAAAAATATAAAGTAAATAGAAATGCTACAATTATAAATATAGAAAATAATATAAAAGATATAAATAAAACATTTACAGGCATAAGTATAAATAATTATGAGTTAAATATAAAAAAACAAGAGAATGATTTTGAATTAAATGAAATATATGAATCATATATAATAGGAAAGAAAATAGAAGAAATACAAAGAAAATTACATGAAGATAATATAAAAATCATTAATTTTATAGGAAAAAGAGGAATTATAAATGTTAATGAATATAAATAAAAAAAATGAAAAACAATACTTGACAAAAGAAAGATATTGACTTAAGATAATGCAGTAATAAAATTATTCAGGAGGGATGACAGAATGGGTGATAACAACAAAGAAATTCTACTAACCGAAGAAGGATATAAAAAAATGGAAGCTGAACTAGAAAAGTTAAAAACAGAAACTAGAGCAGAAATAGCAGAAAGAATAAAAGTTGCTTTAGGATTTGGAGACCTTTCAGAAAATTCAGAATATGATGAAGCCAAAAATGCGCAAGCAGAAAATGAAGATAGAATAGCGGAATTAGAAGCAAAATTAAGATTTGCTAAAATTATAGATGATTCAGAAATTGATACAAAGAAAGTACAAGTAGGAAATACTGTAAAAGTTTTAGATATGGAATTTGATGAAGAGGTCGAATATACAATAGTTGGAACAACAGAAGCAGATATTACACAAAATAAAATTTCAAATGAATCTCCAATAGGTTCAGCTTTATTAGGAGCAAAGAAAAATCAAGTAGTAGAAGTTCAAGTACCAGCAGGTGTAAGTAAATATAAAATCTTATCTATAGCAAAAGCATAATAATTAAATAATATTTTACCTTTATGAAATATACATTAAACCTAAAAGTTTAATGTATATTTTTACTTTTTATGATATAAAAAGTAGGGTTTTGACCTATTATATTGAAAAAAGTATAACGATTATGATAAAATATAGCTTAAATAAAGCATATTCCACATGTTTTTGAATATAAATATTATAAAGAGGGGTGGAAAACATGGAATATGCAAAAGACGAAATATTTACTATAGAATATAGTAAAGAAAAACATAAAAAAATTAACAATAATAATATAATTAGATTATTAGTTTCTATAGGAGGAATATTTTGTATAGCTAATATAATAGCTATATACAACTTTTTTAAAATATTATCAAATATGTAATTGGAGATGGAATATGAAAATAGCAGATAATTGGAAAGATTATGAAATATTAGACATGGCAGATGGTGAAAAATTAGAAAGATGGGGAAATATATTTTTAATAAGACCAGACCCACAGATAATATGGAAAGAAAAATCATTTGGAGAAAAATGGAAAAATGCATATGGAATATATAATAGAAGTAAGACAGGAGGAGGTAGCTGGAATTTTAAAAAGAAAGTTCCAGAAAGTTGGCAAATTAAATATAAAAATTTAACATTTAATATAAAACCTATGGGATTTAAACATACTGGACTTTTTCCTGAGCAAGCTGTTAATTGGGATTGGATGATTAATAAAATAAAAAATAGCAAAAGAGATATCAAAGTATTAAATTTATTTGCTTATACAGGTGGTGCGACTGTTGCATGCCTTTCAGCAGGAGCTTCTGTTTGTCATGTAGATAGCTCAAAAGGAATGGTAAGTTGGTCAAAAGAAAATGTAAATGCATCTGGGTTAAAAGACAAGCCAGTTCGTTATATTGTTGATGATGTAGAAAAATTTGTAAACAGGGAAATAAGAAGAGGAAATAAATATGATGCTATAATAATGGATCCACCTTCATATGGAAGGGGAACAAAAGGAGAAGTATGGAGATTTGAAGAAGATATAGCAGATTTAGTAAATTTATGTACTAAAGTTCTTTCAGATAAACCTTTATTCTTCTTAATAAATTCATATACTACAGGAATTTCTGCTAAAGTATTAGAAAATATATTAAGACTTAATATAAAAAATAAAGGAATGTTTGAGTCTGGAGAGATAGGCTTACCAATGAAAGATTCAAAACTTGTGCTTCCTTGCGGAATATATGGTAGATGGGAGGAAGCTAATGCTTAATATATTATATGAAGATAATCATATTATTGTAGTTGTTAAAGAACCGGGAATTCCATCACAAGCAGATAAAACAAAAGATGATGACATGCTTACACTTATAAAAGCATACTTAAAGGAAAAATATAATAAGCCAGGAAATGTTTATTTAGGACTAGTTCATAGGTTAGATAGGTCTGTTGGTGGAGTTATGGTATTTGCTAAAACTTCTAAAGCTGCATCAAGATTAAGTGAACAAGTTAGAAGTAAACAGGTTAAGAAAAATTATATTGCTGTGGTAAAAGGAAAAATGGAAAATTCGAATGGAGTTATGCAAGATTATTTGGTAAAAGATGAAAGGAAAAATAAATCTTTTGTTACAAATAAAAATACAAAAAACGCTAGATATTCAGAATTAGAATATGAAGTTTTAAAATATGATGAAGTAACACATATGAGTTTAGTAAAAATTAATCTAAAAACAGGAAGACACCATCAAATAAGAGTTCAATTTTCTAGTAGAGGACATGCTCTTTGTGGAGATACTAAATATGGTACAAGGAGTAGGAGTAAACAATTAGCATTGTGGTCATATAAATTAAAATTTTATCACCCAACAACAAAAGCTGAGATGGAATTTAAATATTTGCCAGAAACAAAAGGTGTTTGGAATATATTAAAAAATATACATATATAAAAAGCTCAATTTTAAAATTGAGCTTTTTTTTGCCATAAAACATATTAGTTTAACAAAAAAACAATATATTGAACTATAGTGCTATTGGTAAAAATGATATTTTTATGTGTAAAAATAGAGATTAAAAGATTTAACATAATTAAATAATAATTTTGCAAACAAAAATGAATAAGTAGAATTTTTAAAATTATAATAATTTCAGATTAAGGTAAAAGAAATGAGGAATAAATGTGATAGAAGCAATTTGTAATTCATTAACAAAAAAAATAATTAAATCTGTTGATGGATATGATGAAAGTAAAGCTGATGAAATTAGTTATGGCTTGCAATTATTAATTGGGGAAGTACCAAAATTTTTTATAACATTTATATTAGCTTGGTTACTAAATATAATTGACTTAACAATAATTTCTTTTATTATAATTTTACCATATAGAATGTTTTCAGGAGGATTTCATTTACATACACATTTAGGTTGTATTTTAGCAACAAATACAATGTATATTGGAAGTGCTTATTTAGCAAGTATATTAAATTTTGACAGCACAATTAAATACATATTAATAGCAATTACATTTATATTTAGTTTTGCAATGATTGCAAAATATGCACCAGCAGATACAGAAAATGTACCTGTATTGCAAAAGAAAGAAAGAAGAAAACGTAAGATATGGTCATTTGTAGTTGCTGGTATAGAATTAGTAATTGCAATATTTATTCCATATAAAGTAATTTCTAATATGATAATTATAGGAATATTAGTACAAACACTAACAATTACGAAATTAGCATATAAAATTACAAAAAATAAATATGGATATGAGGTATATGGGTAGTAATAGAGGAAAGACCTCTTGCTATATAAATTCAAAAAGGGGGAATTAATATGTTAAAATTCTTAGCAAGATTAGCAGAAAAATATGCTAAATCATCTAACACAGCATGTTTTGTTTTTGGAATAATACATCAACCAAAAATGCCTGCTAGTATGATTAAAAAAGACTAAAAGCAATTAACCAAATTGAATTACAACGACAAAAAATACCTAATTTATTTAGGTATTTTAATTTTTGTTAAAAATTAGTAAAAAAATAAAGTATGTTTTACATACTTTATTTTATATTTTCAATAAGCTTGGTTTTGGCAAATATATTTCTAACTGTTGTTTAAATAACTCATCATCTTTACTTGTAAAAATTGCAAGATTATCATGCTTTTTTAATATTTTGTTTACTTCCCACAAACCTAGACCTGTGTTATTAGGTTTTGTAGTATAAGCTTTTTCGAAAATTTTAAATGTATCAATATTTTTGTCTTTGTAAGTATTTTCTATAATTACAAGTTGTCTATTCATTCTATAATCCATTAAAAATCTAATATTTATATATTTTTTATCACATTCTTGTGCAGCTTCGATACTATTATCTAATAATATTCCTAATATTCTAGTAAGCTCATATGTATCAATATGAAGAGAATTTAAATCTATAAATACTCCCAGTTCTAGTTGGATGTTTTTATTAGCTGCTTTATTATACTTATCTGCTAATATTGCATAAATAGATGGATTATTAATAGTTTCAGGATTTATAGCAGCTAAATTATTAACATTATTGCAATCATTGAAAAGAGATTTATAATATTTTGTTAATCCTTCCATATCTTTAGCTGTTATATATCCGACCAATACCATTCATAATATTATTAAAATCATGTTTGAATGCACGAATATTGTCATACATTATTTTTAATGTGTTATTATATAATTGTAAGTTATTAATATCTCTATTAGCAATTTCTAATTGTTTTGTTTTTATCATATTAAATAAACTTACAAAAAAATATGCGATTAAACATGCTATACTTAATAAGATTATTGAATGTGGAAGAATATTATTATAAAAAGCAGTTATATATAATTGTAGAAATACAGTAACGAAACCTAGAATTATTGTACCAATTATAGAAATAGAATCTTTTTTGTTTAAATTGGTAAATAAAGATATATTTACTTTAAAATTTTTAAATAATTGTAATATTATGAACATACAAGTATATACGATTAATAAAAATATAATCGCATATAAAGGATATGATGCAAATTCAGCATAAGGACGATTAAATATTAAAGTATATATCTGAGATGAAATCATTTCAAATAAAGCGGTTAATAGAAATGGAACAGAGACAGCAATACATGCTTCTACAAGTTGTACTTTAAAGAATATTAAATACATAAATATAAAAATAAGTACATTTAATATAACATTGAAAGGTGCAATTATAATTAGACGATTGATAATTATTAAGACATAAATAAAAAGTATACATAGATATTTATTTTTCCTACAAGTAAACTTATTTAATAAAACTAGACTGATATTAACGTGAATAATTACTTCAATTAAAGTACAAGGAATACTAATTATATTAATTAGCTCTGCATTTGGATTCATTAAAATATTCATTATCTTTTGTATCATATTCATAGTTATTTAAAACCTCCAGTAAATTGTTTTTATATTTTGGACCAATAGGACAAACATCATTATTAGTAAGATATATGCAATTCTTTATATTGTCTATATAATTAATGCAATCAATATTAACAATGTAAGACTTATGACATCTTATAAAATTATTAGGTAAAGTATCCTCTATTTTATTAAAAGCAATATATGATGAATAATCTTGGAATTGTGTATGATAAGTAAGCTTCATATTATCTTTTTTAATATAAAGTACATCATTTTCTCTAATTAACATCTGGGAATTACCGACTTTAATAAAATTTGATACACTTGATTTGATGTCTTCAAATAATCTGGCTATAGTTAACTCAAGTCTTTCAGAAACAAAAGGTTTTGGAATATAATCAAATGTTTTATATTTGTAAGCGACCAGAGCATATTCTAAATGACCTGTTGTAAAAATTATATATATTTTCTTATTTTTCTTTCTAATTCGTTCAGCAATATCCAAACCAGTTAACTTATTTTTAAGATTTATATCAAGAAATAACACATCCGTATTATTTTTACTTAAATAATCAAATAAGTCATCTGCATTATCACAAGTATAAGTAATTTTCGCATTATAGTCATTCTGAATAAAAATGTTTTCTAACATATGTGATAATTTGTCTAAAATGTTTTTATTATCGTCGCACAAAACAAAATTTAACATATCTTCATCTCCTAAATAATATATATTATTATATAGAATAATATTGAGTTAACAATAATAGACAAAAAAATATCTAATTAGACGATTACCTATATTTTCCAATAATAAATACAATATAATCTAAAAATTTGATAATGTCAATATGAAAAAATAATATTGGAGGTTCAAAATGATAAAAGTTTTTGACAAAAAAATACTTTTTTCGATATGTGGAATAATTTTAATTTTTTTACTTTTTTTTACAATTTTTCAAGAGAATCAAATAATGTATACAAATGGAAGTGAATTAAGTAATAAAAAAATAGGTTGGGGAATAAAAAGGGAAAAGAATCACAAAAGACCTGATGTAGGAAAAGAAAATGCAGAACTAATGGAAAAATATAATGGAATATATATAGGAAATGAAGAAAAAAAGTATATATATTTAACTTTTGATGAAGGATACGAAGCAGGGTATACAGAACAAATTTTAGATGTGCTAAAAGAAAATGATGTAAAAGCAACATTTTTTATAACAGCACATTATCTAAATACAGCTGAGGATTTAGTAAAAAGAATGGTTAGCGAAGGACACATAGTAGGAAATCATACACCTAAATACTTAATGTCCGGAAATTATATAGAGACAAAATGATAGAGTAATAGCCTATTTAGAGCAATCATTTATAATGATACTTTAAGATACTATAAATGATACATTAAATGATACTTTAAAATTTCAATAAAATAAAAATTTCTAAAGTTATCCAAAAATATAGTAAATTTAAACAAATTATGCTATACTAATAATAGTATATAAGAAAAATCTAATTTTAATAAAATAAAGGACAAGCATTTTAAATAAATTTGATTAATTAATAATAAAGTTAGAAAGAATGGAGAGTGAAAGTAATGGTGTATGAATTTGCTAAATATCCTGATGAAACATTAGTCGTTTTCTCAGATATTAGAAAAAAAGATAATGGAGAGGAATATATAAGAGTTTCTTTTGAAAGACCAACAGAAAATGGTTTTGATACTGTGGTTTTTGAACTTCCAAGTTATGAGATAGTAGAGCAAGATGGAAACTACAGCGAAGAAGAGATAAAAGAATTTAGAGAAACAGTTGAAAAAGGTGCTCATTTATTCTTTAAATATGCGAGAGAAGGGGGACTTAAATTTGCCTAGTATTTTAGAAATAATGCGGATATAAGATTTATTTTTGGTCAAATGAAAATAGTGAACCTATTCACATTCATATTTCAAAAGGAAAGCCAACACCAAATTCAACAAAAGTATGGCTTACAAAAGCAGGAGGTTGTATTTTAGCTAATAATAATGGACGCATTCCTGAAAGAGAATTAAATAGATTACTTGAGATAGTACCATTATATTATTTAAAAATAGTTTCAAAATGGAGAGAAAAATATGGAGATGATGAGGTGAAATTCTATTGTTAGTAAGAGAAGTATTAAAGAAATATATTGGAAACTAACAATATACCGAAGTGGGAACTCTGTATTTTCTCTGTATTATTTTATGGAACGCAGAGAACTAGAAAACTTGTTTTTCTATGTGTTTAGGAGATACATTCTGTATCTCTTTCCTACCTTTTAGGATGAACTAATAAGAAAGTGAGTGATTAATATTGATGCATGAATATGTGAAATATGCAGATGGAACTTTAGCAGTATTTTCAGATATTATAAAAAAAGATGATGGAGAAGAGTATATTATTGTTAGTTTTGAAAGACCAAAAGAATATGGCTTTGATACCGTAATATTTGAATTACCAAGTTGTAATATAATAAAACGACAAGGGCATTATACTGATGATGAAATTGCAATATTCAAAACTGTAGTAGAAAGAGGAGTCGGATACTTTTTTAATAGAGCTAGAAAAGAAAAAATACAAAATGATAAACCACTTATTACAGATAAATATAAGATAATTACTCTATGTGGCTCAATCAAATTTAAAGATGAATTTATGAAAGTTCAAGAAAAACTTACATTAGATGGAAATATAGTTTTAACACCTAATTTTTTTAATAATATAAAAAAAGAGGATATAGACGAAAAAACTAAGAAAATGCTAGATGAAATGCATAAACAAAAAATAGATATGTCAGACGAGATTTATGTAATTAATGTTGGTGGATATATTGGAGAAAGTACAAAATCAGAAATAGAGTATGCAAAAAGAAAAGGTAAGAAGATTTCTTTTTGGGAAGCTTAAAATAATAAGTTGTATAGGGGATAAATATTAATGATAAAACGATTAATTATAAGTTGTTATCAAAGATAAAAATAAAAGAACAAAGCTAAAATAAAAAGAGAAAAAATGTGAATATTTTTTAAGATATGAAATATATTATTAACAAAAAATGTGTATATACACAAAAAAAGTAAAAAATATAATTTGTTGCTGAAAATTGAATATAGTAATAGTTTATGTTATAATTAATTATATCAACTCAAAGGAGGATAAGTAGAATGAAAAAATCAATTAAGAAACAAATAATAACTCGGATTTTAAACGAACCAATCAAAGCATCTAATCTTTTGGATCATTTAAGTAGCGTATTGTATGCTGACAGGGAATTTTATGAAAGTTTATCAAATACTCAATTAAAAAAAGAATTTGAAACAACACTTTCTTATTTTATTGGAAAAAATTTTGAATTTGTAAATATTGATAGTATTACAAAAATAGCAAAGGACATAAAAAAAGTTTTAATAAAGAGAATCAATGTTATATCTCACCAAAAAAATAAAAAGAAATTTTATGAACTTACAGTTTTATTATTTGCTCTAGATTATGCATGTCATTGTAATGCTTTAGAAAAAGAAAAATCTACTTTAATCAATAATGATAAAGTTCAGTTATGCTATGATTTAGCTATGCTAATAGACAACTGTCGAAGAGAAAATGAAGAAGAAGAAATTGAAGAAAAAGAAAAGTGGTTTAACGAAAGGTTAAAAAAAATTAAGTTTAATTGATTTTGTTTTTAATAGTAGAGTCTGAAGTTTAGAGAATTCTTACTTTAGGCTCTGCTTATTTATAAAAATTATTTTGAAGAATTATAAGTTATTATTTTAGATAAAATACATTGTGTTAAGGGTATCAAAAGATATCTCTTTTTTGTGATTTAAAAAACAAATTTCCAAAATCTGTCCGATTTTTAAACTTTATAAGAGACCTTAATAGTAGAGGAATAAATTTAAAGATTTCTCATAAGATTAAACAAAACTAAAAAGGAGTTAAGTAGATATGAAAAACGGACAAAATGTAAATATACAAATTGAATATGGAAAAGAAAGTTTAAAAGAAATAATTACAAAACTACTAAAAGAACAATACATAAATTATATAACTATGAATGAAAAATAACGCTTATTTAAGGCTGACAACTATAAAAGAGCACGTTATAATCCAAGTATGCTTTAGATAGGCTATTTACTCTCGAAAAGTTCAAATAGAAATAGCAATTCTTATTTGAACCAAAAAAAGAGAGGTGAATTAAATTGAATAGGGTAAATAGTTATAGAAATATAAGGGTTGCAAAATACATAAGGTTATCTCGAGAAGACGGAGATGACCGAGAAAGCGAAAGTGTAGAAAATCAAAGAGATATTATCGATAATTACATATTGGAACATGAAGAACTAATTGAAGCAGGAGAATATGTAGATGATGGTTATACGGGTACAAATTTTAATAGACCAGGATTTCAGAAAATGCTAAAAGATATAGAAGAAGAAAAAATAGACTGTATCATAACAAAAGATTTATCAAGATTTGGAAGAGATCATATAGATACTGGGTATTATTTAGAAAGATTTTTACCGGCGAATAATATAAGGTATATCGCAATTGGAGACAATGTAGATACAATAAAGCCAGATGGATTACAATTTTTAACATTTAAGCTAAGTTTTAATGATTATTATGCACAAGACATATCAAATAAAATAAAAAGTGTAAAGCAAAGAAAAATAGAAAAAGGAGAATATCAAGCAGGAATTCCGCCTTATGGTTACAAGAAGGATACAGAGATAAAAAATCACTTAGTACCTGATGAATATAGTTCACAAGTTGTAAAAGAAATATTTGATATGTATGTAAATAAAGGAATGTCAACAATAAAAATAGCAGATGAACTAAATAGAAGAGAAATAGTGCCACCAGCAATATATTTAAAAATACCTACATATATGAAGAAACAAAGTGTAAATCCAAGTAGAAAATATGTATGGCTAAGGGCACAAATAGGAAAAATTTTAAGAAATGAAGTTTATCTTCGGAAGTGTAGTAGGAAGAAAATTTCAAAAAGTAAGC
>CAMMLJ010000007.1 GCA_946497695.1 uncultured Clostridium sp.
CTTTACATTATAATATTATAATACTGGAAATTTTTCAATTCTAATATCAATAGAACATAAAAAAATTTAGAATATAAACAATTCTGAAATAAATTTTTAAAATGAGATAACTGTTTATTTTATACCATATTTTGTAAATCTTTTCAACAATTTTTGATTAATTTATACCATAAAATTATTTAAAATTTAAAGAAGTAAGAAAGTTAATAAAAATACTAATTCCTTACTTCTTCTTGTAATAGTATTGTTAACAAACTATTTGATTACTTATGATATTTTCTATAAATGTTTTCTAATATAGAAAACTCTTCATCTGAAATACGAAACATTGCAATTCTTATAGAAATAACTGAACTTCTTACAGCATTTGGTTTACAATGCTGTTTTCTTGAAATTGCAGATAATGTTTCTTTTTTAAAATCAGTTGGTTGTAACCCATAATATCTAATAAATCGTTCTTTTTGTAAATCTGTTTTCTTGGGTAATTTAAGAACTATATGATAGATTTGCTCTTTATGTCTATTAGAAATATTGTATTGTTTCATATAATCTAAAAGCCAACCAACTAAATCTCTTTTATCTGTAAATTCACTTATGTTATACCACCTCCGATTTTAATAATTTAATAATCGATTATTAATCATGGTATAACGTATATTTAGCTATTTGTCAGCGCCCTTTTTGAAATTTCAGTTCAAACCGGTTGTATTATTTTGCATTTGCTTACGCGAATTATCAATATTATCTTTCATTTTTATTCTATTTTCAAATGCCTCGTCAATTATTGCTTTGAAGTTTCTCATCGCATAATCCCAATTATACATTTTACTATATCCACTCTTTATATTATCAGCTAATCGAGCTGGTATATCATCATAAGAATATGTATTATCACTTCTTTGTAGTTCTGGCAATAATATTCCTATCAGTCCTGAATTCCCATTAATACTACCTCTAAGTCCTGCATATATTTCCCAATCTACGTGTTTTCTTGTTTTTGTATTTTTTCCGACTAATACAACTACTACAGAAGAATCTGAAATATAATCCTCTCTAATTAATCTTTTTATATATTCATCGCTATTATCTGAGTCTATATCATTATCCATTACAGATTTATTTATCATAATATCTTTAAAATTATTATCAATATAATCTTTATATTTTTGATCATCCTTATGATAATAACTTATAAAAACTTTGTGTTTTCCACTATCATTAAAATAATTATACATTTTCATCTTCCTTTCCTTGTATAATTTCTGCTATTTCATCTGCTATTTCTTCAATCGTATTTACACTTGTACTTCTAGCCACTTTATCTGCTATAGATGGTGAATAATCTATAACTTCCTGTTTAGTTATGTTATGCCAGATGGGTAATAATATTTGTTGATTTGAAATTGAGCGAGTTATTAATCCGTCTAATTCATAATTTGTCCATCCTTTTTTTATAAAATTCTTTGATAAAATTATTATACCAAATTTGCTTTTAGCAACTCCTTTATCAATTTTTTGTCTTAGGCTATCTCCTATCTTTAATTCAAATTCATCATACCAAACATTTAATTTTCTATCTTTTAATGCATTCGCCAATGGTCTTACAACTTCTTCTTTATCTTCAGAAGCATGAGATATAAACACATCATATTCTTTTTCATCATCATTATCTAATTTATTTCCCAAAAATAATGAGGATAACTCTGATGTATTATATCTTTTTGCTGGTGGCATAGTTCCTGGTAAAACTCTAACAGCACTTCTTACCTGTCCACCATACCCTCCTAAATTAATAACTACAAACCATCGCCCATTACTTGGAACTACTATTCTATATGGAGAACTCTTTACATATCCACCATAATACTTATATCTTCTACCATTTTTATAATTGTTGTAGTTACTACTATTCAATAATAAAACATTTGCAGCATTTCCCTTTAATGTTACTTCAACTATATTACCCTTTTCTAAGTTTCCTAAGTTATATACAGTATATTTCATACATTCCCTCCATCTCTTATCCACAGTTATTTTAGCAATCTAACTATGAAATAATTAATTATGAACTTCATACTAACTTCTTTAGTTCTTCTGCAAATTGAACCATTTGTTTGTTAGTTTCCTTTAAATCTGTAATTAACTCATTATATCTTTTATATTTCTTCTGAATCTCCTGAGGGGATAATTGACTATTAACTTCTTTTTCTATTTCTTGATTATACCATCTCCTATATTTAGCCTGCCATTTTGTTAAATGAGGTCTTAATCCAAAATTTAAAGTTTTAATCAAAATATTTTCTAAATCTTTATCTTTCTTTCTAGGTTCAATTTCCTTTAATAAATCTCTAATAATTCCAAATAATGAATACCAAGAATTATATACTTCTACAATAACATCTTTATCTTCCTCGAATAATAGTCCTACTTTTCTTGTCATTATTTCCACCCAAGCCTTATGAGCTATTCTAGAAATATCCTTATTTTTTTCAATACTTATATTTCCTATATTTGCAATACTTATATTCATATGAACTATTTTAAATTTTTTTCTAAAAAAATATTTAAATACCTTATAGATTAAGTAAACTAGTATAGTTGCCAAAATAATTAACCAAATACATACAATTACATTATCCAAAGTTACTATTATTGAAATAGAGTGCAAATAATTCAATATATCCATGCATATGTCTCCTTTAAGTTAAGTCTATTTTAAATTTTTAAATCCTTCATATTCTTTAAATGCCAACAAATATAACGCTTTTAATAAATCCGGATTTTTTTCTCTTAATTCGTCTACTACTGTATCCGAACCAACTTGTAATTCCTTATTTTCTTCTATAATTTCATCTATTAGCTCTGGTAATTCCATACAAATCTTATAAAAAGATTCTTTATCTCCTGTAACTATTTCATAAAACTTATCCATTGAAACTCGTCTAATTCTTTGGTTCTCCATTCTTTCTCCATCTAGAGAAACTTTCCAAACTATATTTTGACTATTTTTTGCTATAACTTCTACTAGATAACATTCCGCATTATTATCACTAGCAATTTTATTTAACATTCTCATATATGTTTTTTGTGATGAAGAAGAATTCATTGTATTATGCTTATTTTTCATTTCAATATATATTTTAGTTCCATCATTTTTTGTATAAATGACATCGAATCCTTCTTTTGGGACTTCACAATTTTTTATATATTTAAACATGTTTTGATGAAAATATCCAATAGCATTTGAATTTGTTTTATCTCTTTGTCTTACTAATTCATCTTTTATTACTTCCTCGAAATTTTTCCTATATACTTTACTATCGAATACCATTTTAATAGGATCTACTATATTATAATTAAATTTACTTAAGTCAATTCCATCTAATGTTTTTTCATATGTAGAAATTGTATTTTTTATATGTTGTTTCAAATTTTCTCTTGTTATAAAATTAAGATTCCACATTTGTATCAACTCCTTTATTTAGTGCATCCATAATTGATATTCCGACTTCTTTTGCTAGCTCTACAGGTACAGCATTTCCTATTTGTTTATATATATCATTCATTTTACCTGCAAATTGCCATTCATCAGGAAATGATTGAATTCTTGCATATTCTCTAGTAGTAAAAGGTCTACTTTCATCAGGATGGCATCTATCAGTTTGTTTCATCATAGGTGAACATGTTAATGTTAGCGATGGCTCATCCCATGAAATTCTTCTTGCAATTCCAGTTCTTCCTCCTCCCATAAAATAGCATGATTTCATATAGTCTCTAGCTACATCATCCGGTAAATCTTTCCAATATCCTCCAGGTGGTACTAAATCAAATACTTTTTTCTTTTTTTCTGGGTATTTTGCTCCAACTGATTCTGGTACATTTTGTAATACATCTCTTAAAACAGGCTTATAATCATGAGGTTTTGGATATTGAAATTTAACACTTTCTTTTAAATCATTTCTAGTTCCTATTATAACAACCCTTTGCCTCTTTTCAGCTACTCCATAATCCCATGCATTTAAAACCTTCCATTCAACTGTATATCCTAAATCTTCAAAAACATCTACCATTGTTTGAATTGTTCTACCACCATCATGAGTTGTCAAGCCTTTTACATTTTCAGCTAAAAACATTTTAGGTTGCAACTGTCTTAAAAATTCAGCATAATAGAAAAACATTGTTCCTCTAACATCTTCTAAACCCAATTTTTTTCCTGCATAACTAAATGATTGACAAGGATATCCTCCTGATAATAAATCTAATTCTCCTTTTTTTAAATTAAATTCTCTTAATAAATCTTTTTGAGAAAATTTAACAATATCTTCTTCAATTACATTCCAATTTGGTCTATTTAATCTTAATGTATCACATGCTGTTTTATCTATTTCTACTAACCCTATTTCTTCAAATCCTGCTTTTTCTAATCCTAATGCTAAGCCTCCTGCTCCTGCAAATAATTCTATACATTTTCTTTTCATTAAAGTCCTCTCCTTTAGTACAATTTTGTAATTCCAATTTCATCTATATATTCTAATAATTCTTGATATTTTTCTCCATAAGCAAATGACTGTGGTGCAGTAAAATTGAATTTTTGCTTTAAAATATCTAATGTTATTGGTTTATTTATCTTATAAACACTTTCTATTGGATAAGCATATTTTTCCTTTTTTGTATTATTAAATTCTTTGTTTCCATATCCTTCTATAATAATCTTATTTGGACTAGCTATTGGTTGTTTTACTTTTAAAATATACTTAAGCTCTTTTACAGGTATTGGAACATATACTATTATATAATCAAAATCTTTTTTTGGTTTCTTAGTTCTAAATTCATGATTTTTTATCTTACCTAAAATTCTATTTATATGTATTTCTTTTATACTCATAAATACTGCACTTCTCATATTAGCAATCCTCGTTTTTTCTCAAATTATATACACTATATCATAAATTTCATTTTTTTTCTACAAACTAACAGTATTTCTCTCCAATTTTTCTATAATGTTATTTTTCTAACTACCACTAGTTATTCCATAGTATAATGCAATTTCTTTTATTTCGACTAATAATTCTTTTTTTATTTTTTCATCATCATTGAATTTTTCTTTTAAATTATTTAATTTTATGATGTCTGCTTTATCTACTATAAGTTGTTTTAAATCAGATGTATAATTTTTATCAAGCATTTCAATCCTATCAGCTATTTCTTTTAAATACTCGTAATCTAATATATTAATCTTTTGTATCTCTTCTAAGAGTTTATTAGTATTCCAAATAGTTATCATTTCATTATTGTTTGATAGACTATTTTTTCTCCATTCTTTATTTAATTCTTTTACTTCACGTTCATCAAGTTGTTCCTGCTCCACATTAATTAAATAAACTTTGTCTTTAAATGAACCTTTTTTCTTATTTTTAAGTTCTCTAGCAATTTCTACATCATTATGCGATATATTCTTTGTTTCCATAATTGTTTCAATTACTTCCATTAAATCTGCTAATTCTTCTACACTATGTTCTTCAATAAATTCATGAGCTTC
Organism: uncultured Clostridium sp.; assembly: GCA_946497695.1. Lineage (GTDB taxonomy): Bacteria > Bacillota > Clostridia > TANB77 > CAG-508 > Merdicola. The sequence continues at coordinate 5,540 of CAMMLJ010000007.1, forward strand.
TTCAAACAATTTTTTATCCAGTTCTTGTATATATTCATTATCTTCTAAGATTCTATAATTTGCTTTTCTTCCTTTTACATTATTTATTTCTTCAGGTATTTTATCTCTTACTAATTTATTATAAGTATATATCATATTTATCAACTCCAAAAGCACTATAAAACAATTGTTTGTATTTGTCAATATAAATTTACTATTTTTTCATTTTATTTTTAGTATATATTTTTTATCTTAATTCGCATACAAACTTTCTAAAAATTCTTTAGAATATTCTCTTTGGTTCTCATAATTTGACAAAAACTTTCTTTGCTCTTTATTATTAATTTTATTATTATTTCTTATATTATTATGTTCCACTTTTTGATGGATAGCCTGTCCATTTTTTGATTGATACTGGTATCCATTATTTAATGGATACGGTACATCATTTATATAAATTCTTCTTTGAATTATTTGTTTATTTTCATTTCTAATCAACTCAACAATTACAAAATTTTTATCTCTTAAGTCTGAAATCCAACTTGAAATTGTTTTAGGATTTACATCTAATTTTTCTGCTAAGTATTTATTAGATGCAAAACAATATCCTTCTTTACAAGCTAATGATGTTATTATTGCATATAGTAATTTTTCATTTGCTTTTAATTCTTTATTATATAAGACTGTTGCAGGAATTACAGAATAATATCCTATGGTTTCTTTATTTTCTTTCATTTACCACTCCAATTCTAGCAGTAATATCATTTATTATTGTTGGCTGACTAGTAGATTACCTTATATTTTTACAATAAAAAATACAGAATACTTCAGTTAATCCGAAATACTCTGTAATATAGATGATTACTGCATTTTATTGATTTTTATATTTGGTTGGTATATTTTAAAATTCACAGGTGTGGATTTAAACTCTCAATTTCCTGCTAATTGGGAACTAGGGAAAAAAATCAAATCTAACCTTGGATTTAATAAGCCTGCTCCAAGAGATTTTGCAGGAGAAACTCCTCTTTCAGAGCCAGAGTCACAAGCCATGTATAATTTTGCTTTATTAAAAAACTTTTCTTTATGTTTGTGTTTTCATTCTCAAGGAGAAGTAATCTATTGGAAATACACCGATTTTTTACCAGCAAACTCTTTAGAACTTGCAAAAGAATTTGCCCATGTAAGTGGATATGAATTAGAAGACACTCCTTATACCTCCTCTTTTGGTGGTTTTAGAGATTGGTTCATTAAAAATTTTAACAAGCCTGGCTTTACAATAGAGGTTCGGAAAAGGTGAAAATCCATTACCTTTAGAACAATTTAATAAAATTTATCATGATAACTTAGGCATTTTAATAACGGGATTTGGGGACGTTCCTTCGTGATTTGGAGACATTCCTTCGGGATTCGGGGACGTTCCTTAAATCCCGATTTATTGTGTCAAAAAAATAACCATTGAGTTTATTTTTGAATTGATAAAATAAAAGTAGACTTTCGTGCTGACTTTTTATTAACAAGTTCAATTTATATCTCTATGGTTATTTTTGATTAAATTTTAATTTCCCTTATTTCTAAAAATTTTATACGAAATACGATATGAAATATAATACATTAGTATAAGTAAACAAACTACTATTAATATTCCAAATCGTTGAAAAAATGAATTAATAGCTTCTTCATTTATATTTATTCCTAAATTAGTTACTATATATGCAATACCTAATGCTAATAGTATAATTATGAAAAATAGTATAAACATCTGTATTCTTCCTTTTTCTGCACCCCATTTATAGATACTTGGAATTTGTATTGCAAGTATTAAAGAAATTCCAAATATTCCTCCCATTGTTGTGAATATTAAGGAATTATAGTCTATATGAATATTATTCTCTGGTCTTACATTATTTAAAATGTTAGTAAATATTGGAGTTATTATAAAACCTATTATTCCACCAATTAGTGCCATAGAAATTACTAAAATATATTTTTCTAAGACAATTTCTTTTTTATTAACGGGTAAAGATAAAACATACTCGTCTGATTTTGCAAGTTCGTCATAACTAAATGTTGATAAAGCTATCATTCCAAGCATAGTTGTCATAACTATTGGGATATATCTCCACATTTCTTCCCCTGCACTTCCTATTGCAAATACACATACAAGCATTACTAATAGCGAAATCTTATAGCTACTTAAATTTAATAAATCCTTTTTTATTAAGCCACAAATTTCTTTCACTTATTTTTCCCCCTTTATATAAAATAACATTATATCCTCGATTGATGCTTTATCTATCGTAGAAATTCCATATTTATTTTTTATTGAGTTTTTATTATTCACCAAGACTTCATATTGATATTTTTCCTTTCTATAATACTCATAATCTTCTTTAGAGATTTTGCTAAAATCTTTTTCGTCACATTTAACAATACCATAATTTTCTAATATTTCTGATGTAGGTAGATTAAGTGTTATTTCTCCATTTTTTATAAACATAATATAATCAGAAATATGTTCCAAATCTGTTGTTATATGTGTAGAAATAAGAATTGATCTTTTTTCATCTTCTGCTATAAACTGCCTAAAAATATCTAAAATCTCATTTCTTACAATTGGATCTAAGCCACTGGTTGGCTCATCTAATATTAATATTTGAGGTTTGTGTGAGATTGCAGTAGCGATTTTTAATTTCATTTTCATTCCACTAGAAAAATCCTTAATCATTTTATTCTCTGGAAGCTTAAATAGTTTTATATAGTTTTCGAAAAGCTCTTTATCCCAAATATTATAAAAATTCTTCATTATTGAATTTATTTTTTTAGGAGTTAAATATTCTGATAAAAAACTGTCATCAAGAACTACACCAAGTTTACTTTTTATCTCCTTTTCATTTTGCCTTATATCTTTTCCAAAAACTTGTATTTCACCATCTGACTTTATAATATTTAGGATTGACTTTATTGTTGTTGTTTTTCCTGCTCCATTTTCCCCTATTAATCCAACAATACTACCTTCTGGAATTTCAAAACTAATATTTTTTAATTCAAAGCCTTCATATTTCTTATTTAAATTTTTAACTTTTATAGTTGCTTCCATTTATAAATCCTCCTCAAACATAATCTTTATTAAATTAACTACCTCTTCTTCGGTAATTCCATAAATTTTTGACAACTTAACAACTGTACTTATATTTTTTTCTATCTCTTTTAACTTTTCTTCTCTTAATAGTTCCAAATTTTTAGGCAATACGTAACTGCCTTTACCTTGAACAGTTTTTATAAATCCCTCTGCTTCCAATTCGTCATAAGCTTTTTTTACAGTTAAAAAACTTATTTTTAAATCATTTGCCAATGCTCTTACAGAAGGTAAATTCTCCTCTTCTTTTAATTCATTTGAATATATTGCTTGTTTAATTGCTTTTTTTATTTGTTCATAAATAGGTTCACTACTACTATTACTAATAATAATATTCATTTTCTCCTCCTTTCCGAGCTGTTATATGTAATATATAACAGTATATAACAGTTGTCAATATATTTTTTAATTTTTGAAATGCCATTGATATTAATAGCAATAAAAAAAGCCTACCTTATCCAAAAATAAAGTAAGCTTTTTAGTTTATAATCGGGATTTAAAGAACGTCCCAAAATCCCTACTGGGAAAAAAAGAACGTCCCAAAATCCCTAAAATCCCTATTATTCTTTTGAGAATAATATTTTCTCTGATTTATATTGTTTTATGATATATGTTAATACAATAGATATATATATAATTGTTGAGACTACCATTAAAGCTATATTTAACCAATCTACATTCCCTGCACTTGTATCTGTAAATACTACTGTATAATTTATAAATGGTATTATAGAAAGTAGTGGTGTTCCTGTTACACCTATCATAAATGCAATCATTCCTGGAAATAGTGATATAAATGTTAATGGTGTTAATGCACTTTGTGCTTCTTTAAATGTTTTTGAACTACTTGCAATAGCAATACATAATCCACTTATAAAGAATGAATATGCAATTATAATTATTACTGATAACACTATACTTATTGGACTAAACATTATATTTAACCCTTCATATATCGAAAATGCATTTTGTGCAATCGCAACAGATATGATTGCTAAAATTAAACTTATAATTCCTGTAAGAATTGATGCAATTGTTACTGCTAAAAATTTTCCAACTATTATATCTCTACTTTTTATTGGAAATGTAAGTAATGTTTCTAATGTACCTCTTTCCCTTTCCCCTGCTGTTGTATCTGTTGCAGGATATGTTGCAGATACTGTTATTGCCATTATTATAAATACAAATGCATAATTTCTTATATAACTTACAAACATATTCTCTTCTTCTGTTATATTTTCTTCTACAGTTATAATATTTAGTACATCATTTGGATTTACGTTATTTTCTTGTAAATATCCACTTTGTAAGTATTCTTTATATACATTAAAATAAGATTCCATTAAAGTTTTTGCATATGTGGTTACCTCTGAATCATTACCATTTATTATATATTTATTACCATCTTTAGTTATGTACAAATCTATCTCATCATTTTCATATCTTGTTTTTAATTCATCAGTATTACCTTCGATAACTTCAATATCTAATTCTTTAGCAATATTTTTTTCCTCTTCGCTAAGTTCATATTCAAAACCTATCTTATTATATTCTTCTATATCTTTGTTGGCCTGTACATCGAATAATGCAGACATTCCTAAAACTATTAAAGGTACAAATATAGGTATTACTAACATCATAGATAATGACTTTTTATCTCTAAACATTTCTCTTAATTCTTTTTTTAGGATATTCCATAAATTATTCTTCATCAGAACCACCTCCAATCATTGTAAAAAACGCATCTCTTAAATTAGTGGTTCCTGTTTCTTCTTTAATTTGTTTTGGTGTTCCTTGTTTTATTACAATACCTTTATTTATCATTATTACTCTATCACAAATATTTTCTGCTTCTTCCATATAATGAGTTGAATACAATATGGTTTTTCCTTTAGCTTTTTCTTGTTTCATGAAGTCCAATATAATTTGACTAGATATTATATCAAGTCCTGTTGTAGCTTCATCCAATATATAATATTTTGGATTATGTACTAAACATCTTGCAATATTTACTTTTTGTGTTTGCCCTGTTGATAAATTTCCTATCTTATTGTACAAAAAATTTTCCATCTTTAAAATTTTTGTAATTTCTTGTATCCTTTTTTCTGCCTCTTCTTTTTGAACTCCATATATGTCACTACACATCTTTAACAACTCATATGCTGATAATGTATCATATAATTTTGTATTTCCTGATAAATATGCGATATTTTGCTTTATTTCTATTTCATTATTCTTATAATTTAAATTATCAAATTTAATACTTCCTTCTGTTGGTTCTAAAATTCCTGCAATCATTCGAAGTAATGTTGTTTTTCCAGCACCATTTGGACCTAAAATTCCAATAATTTCACCATCATTTGCTTCAAAAGTTATTCCATTATCTGCATAAAATTCTTTTTTGATTTTCTTATTTTCATATCTTATAAATTTCTTTTTTAAATTCTCAACCTTAATCATACACTTCCCCTTTTATCTAAATATTTCTAAATTTTATATATCTTTGTATTAAATCTTTATCCATTAAGTTTTGTGGTAAATTGTTTATATCAAAAAATTTTAATTTTTTTGATTCTTTTTGCATTACAAAATTTGAATTATTGTTATCAGTAATTTCTGCATAATCACAATTCAATGTGCCTGCATAATTAGATACACAATATAATACTGTATTATTATATACTTCATCACCATTAGGATAACTATTTTTTCTACTTTCGCCAGATATTACATCTATCAATACTAAATCTTCTTTATTAGCTTTTAAGCCTGTTTCTTCAAATAGTTCCCTTATTGCTACTTCTTCAAAAGTTTCGCCTAATTCCTGAAGACCTCCTGGCAAACACCAAATTTCTCTATCCACTTTTTCTTCTAGTAAAATTTCTTTTTCCTTATTTTCAACAATTATTGCGCTTCCATTTTGAAACAAAGGCATATGTCTTAACTCTGGCTTTAATGCATTTCTTAATTTTAGAATATAACTTAATTCCATTTTATTCTCCTTCTAGCACTGCTTTAATTTCTTCTCTTTCTCTACATTCTATTGGTATAAATATTGATGCTTTTTTATTTTGTGTTAATGCTGCAATTATAATATCATTATCTCGTAACAATCTTTCACTTGCATATTTTACTATTATTCCCTTATTCTTTACTGCTTCTAGTACTACCTCTTTATCATCTCTAAGTTCTTTACTTGCATAATACAATACTTGACCATCTATTTTACAGCCTTCTAAAATTACTTCTTTGTCTGCTTTTAATTCTTCTGACGCGTAACATACAACCCAACCAACTTCCTTTACTGCTGTAAGTACAACGTCTTTATCATCTTTTAATCTATCACTTGCAAATTCTAGAACTTCACCATTTCTTTTAATAGCCTCAAGCATTACTTCTTTATTATCTCTTAGTTCGTCACTTGCAAATTCAATTAAGGTTGGTGTTTCCTCTATCGCTTTTAACACAAACTCTCTATCATTAGAATTTTCTATCACATCATCTTTGCTAATCATTTTGTAACCTCTTTTCTATTACTTTAAAAATTCTATTAGCTATAAAATTATAAATTACACCTACAAATATTGATGTTATCCCTAAAATAATTATTGGAACTATATTACTTGCGTCTAATCTTATAGAGAATAAATCTCTAAATAAACTTATACCTAATGTAAATATTGTAACAACTCCTATAAATAATATAGCTCTACTAAAATTAAATGGTCTAGATATTTTAAATAGTAAAATGAATCCAGTTATTGCTGTTACTACAACACATACACTTGAATAATTTAATTCGTCTAAATTATATATACTACTAATTATCCCTATAATAACTATATTTGTAACTACTGTCAATGCTGTAGGTAATGCTCTTTTAATAACATTTATTATAAATTTTCCTTTTATTCTTTCTTTATTAGGCTCTAATGCTAAAACTACTGAAGGAATTCCCGTTACAACTAAATTTATTAAAGTTAATTGAATTGGAATAAATGGATATGGCATATTTATAAATACAAATAAGACTGCAAGTATGGTTGCATATATTGTTTTTACTAAAAATAATGTGGCAGATCTTTGTATATTATTTATTGTCCTTCGTCCTTCATCTACAATATTAGGCATAGATTTAAAATCTGAATCCATTAATACTAATTGTGATACATTTCTTGCTGCATCACTTCCGTTTGCAACAGATATACTACAATCCGCATTTTTTAATGCTAATACGTCATTTACTCCATCACCTGTCATTGCAACTGTATGTTTTTCTGCTTTTAAGGCAAGTATAATTTCTTTCTTTTGCTCTGGTGTAACTCTTCCAAAGATAGTATATCTAGTAGCTGCTTCTCTTAATTCTTCTATTGTTTTAAAAGTCCTTGCATCTATATAATTTTCATAATCTTTTACTCCTGCTTTTTTAGCTATATTAGAAACTGTTATTGGATTATCTCCAGAAATTAATTTTATAGCTACTCCTTGTTTATCAAAATATTCTAATATCTCTTTAGAATTTTTACGAATAACATCTGATATTAATATATAACCAACAATTTCTATATTAGATGGTAATTTATCTTCTATTTTTTCTTTACTTCTGCCTATAGCTACAACCCTATATTCTGAAATATATTTTTCTATATCTTTAGGAGTATTTCCTATTACCTCTGGTGCACCTAATATATATGTTATATCTTCAAAACTAATACCAGACCATTTATTAGCTGATTTAAATGGCTTTCTTGCTATAACTTTTAATTCTTTATTAGATGTAAATTTTTCTCTTACTGCTTCTATTGTAGAGTTTTTATCTTCTGAATACTTTCCTAAAATTCCAAGGATTTCTTTTAATTCATTTTCTGTGCAATCATTATATGGAATTATCTTATCAACAGTCATTCTTCCTTCTGTAATAGTTCCTGTTTTATCAAGACATAACACATCTACTCTAGCTAATGTTTCTATACAATATAGTTCTTGAACTAAGACTTTTTTCTTTGCAAGTCTAGTTACACTTACTGCTAGCACTGTACTTGTTAATAACACCAATCCCTCTGGTATCATACCTATTAAAGCTGCAACTGTACTTACAATTGCTTGTTTAAAATCATTTCCTTGTAAATCTAACTGATTAAAGAATAATAATATTCCAACTGGAATTATTACTAAAGAAATTATTTTTATTATTTTATTTAAAGAATTCATTATTTCAGAATTTACTTTTCGTTTTTGCTTTGCTTCATGAGATATCTGAGCTACATAGTTTTCCTTTCCAATATGTTCTACTTTTGCAAAACATTTTCCACTAACTAAGTAACTTCCAGATAATAATTTGTCGCCTTCTTTTTTTTCTATATTATCTGGTTCCCCTGTTAAAAGTGACTCATTTACTTCTATTTCTCCATTTAGAATAACACTATCTGTTGGTATCTGATTTCCGGCATTTAATTCTATAACATCATCTAATACAAGTTCAAAATTACTTATTTCTTCTGTTTTTCCTTCTCTTATTACTTTTGTTTTTGTTTGAGCCAAAAAAGATAGTTTATCAATTGTTCTTTTTGAATATATTTCTTGAATTGTACTTATTAATGTATTTAAAATTACAATTATTATAAATAATAAATTTTTATATGCACCTACAAGGAATATTAATAATGCTAAAACAAAATTCATTATATTAAATAACGTAAAAAAATTTGATATAATAATTGATCTTATACTTTTTGTTTTTACTGTTGTATCGACATTAATTAATTTTTCTTCTTTTCTTTTATTTACCTGTTCATGATTTAAACCTGTTTTATAATCTGGATTATATCTTTGCACTTTTTTCACTCTTTTCAATTTTTTTACAAATTATATCATGTCATTATATCTATATCAATTTAGATTTTCTTAATTTTTATATAATATTTTTATAATATTAAACTGAGGTCGAAAAATTCGATTTTGTGTCCACAGTTATAATTGGTCAAAGCCAATGAAAAGACCTCAGATATTACTTTCGCAACATCTGAGGCTTTTTCTAACTTTCTTTCGGATAATTTACCATTATGACAGCGGTTATCGGATCTCCTAATATAATTGCATCACAAACATAGACATTGCCATAATTGAATATTTTATCATCCAAAATGTACAGTCTTAATGGACATTCTTCTGGATTTTTTCCGTCTTGCATTTCATAATCCAGTTTTCCAGCTTCAAAGCCCTGGATATACATTGGCTGTGCCGGAACAGGTGGCGTCTTACTCCACCCCATAATAACTTTCTTATCTCTATCTCTTGTTTTATTATAAATCTTATACGAGATATAGTAAGTTCCTCCTTCATCTTCCAACAAATTTAAATTCTCTGTCAGATGGAGTGTTTTAATCGTAGAAATCATATGTTGTTCCCGTTGACTATTAATCCCAATGATTGTTATTAACATCTGATTTCCAAGCTCTTCGTCGGTGTAGCACATTTGTGCTTTTGTTGTCATAAACTTGTACCTCCTTGGTTTTTATATGCTTTTATTATATCACAATTTTTATTCTTAGTAAACTATTATTCTATATTATGTTTACCTTTTTTCATTTTTGTAGTATAATTAAAGTATGCCATTGGGTAAAGTTGAAGAAAGGGAGGTAAAAAAATGGCTAAAACAATAGATAAAATTCGGATAGGAGTATCTGAAAATGATTGTGATGTGAACAATGCAATCTGCGATACATTAAACTGCTTAGCAGATCCAAGTTCCCTGAACGGTTTCAAATTTAATATAAAGGAGGAATGTCTTACTATTTCAGTTTATAGATGTCGAAACAGTTTTTCCTCTTTTGAGGTAGCTTTTAAAACGACATCATTGGAAGAAGAAAAAATCCTGGCTATGAATGCACTATTCAGACAGTGTATTCCTTATTTTAAATATGAACCAGATGAAAATGAAATATCAATTTTGTTGGTAAAGGAATATAATATTCCAGATATTCCTCTCCATAAAACATCAAATCTTTCTCGGGAACGTACAAGTTATATAATGGCTTTAAGAAAGCCTTTCCCGATGTTAAAGTCAATTGTTCATTTGCTGAACTTATTAAAAATCAAAAAAATTTTGACAATTAACAAACATTTATTGTCAATTTCAGCAATAGGACACAACATTGCAATCAATGTAAAGTTTCATGTTCTCCATTCAAGTGGAAACATGAATCTTCCTGCATTTTGTAGTAAGTTTAACTATTTATCTGCTTTGGGCTTAGCAGACTTTGATTTTGAAGTATTAAAACTAGATTCTCAATCAGCAGAATTATTGCAGATAACGATTTATGTGCCTGAGGATGAAGAACACAAAAAGAAATATAATGAAACAGTTGAACTTTTAGATTCGATTTCGAGTTTTATTGAATAATTTCACCTCTAAAAACCCTTTCACACATTCAAGTGTGAAAGGGTTTCTTCTTTTTATACCAAATATGCTAAAATTATATTATTCAAATATTAGTGTGTCAAATTTATAGTTACTTACTTTGAACAATTACTTCTTTTATTCAAGTTCAAAGTTTAAAGATATATTATCAATTTTCTCTTTATATGTATATCCATTCAGTTCAATCAAATATTTGTCCAAAATCCCAATATATGCTTTATCTGCAATATATCTCTCTTTTTGAAACCATATAGACATTGGATTTCTGATGTAATCCATGAAATCTTCTATATTTAACTCTATTTTTTCTTTGTTAAAATATGGATATTTCTTCAAATTATATCCTTTTAATACATATATCTTTTTATCTCTTCTTATATCTACACATAATTCTGTTTTTTCAAAAAAATTCGTAATATTTCTATAATTACTAATTATTAAATTGTCTTTTACTATCGTCTCACCTAGATAATTTGAATATAATAATACTTTATATACTTTTTTTGGTTTCCATTTATTGGATTTATCTAATTTTTTTAATATATAACCTAAATTTTGAACATAAAAATCATATATTTTATTAAGCTGTAAAATATGTTCATCCATTTTTTTATAAAATCTATACCATTCTAAATATGATAATGGTTGGAATTCATTCTTTAGCTCACAAATAAATAAACAATCATCAAAAATAAATGACATATCACATTCTTTTTGCACTATTTTACATGAACATTTTTTTATTCCAATTTCTTCAAATTCCTTTCTAACTTTACTTTCGAAGTACGAACCCTTAAAATTCAACTGATAATTATTTGCATTAAATATATGTATTAAAACTTCATGTATATCTATAGTTGCAACAAAACTTGGAATTGTTATATATAAATTACCATATTTTATTATTGGATGTTCCCTTATATCTTTATCTTCACTTTTGAAAGTAAGTTCTTCTATAATTTTCCTTGATTTTTCCTCTCTGAACCCATGATTTTTAAATAATTCTATCCATTCATTCAAAGTTTTTACCATAAGTGTATATCTATTATTTTGCCAATATATTAAATTAACTTTAACAAGTATAATAAATATCTTTATCCATTCATCTATTGTAAAATATTTTCCCATTAATATAGACAAATCATCTGTCATAAAAAAATTTTTCATTTTTTCTCTATAAACTTTTTCATCTTTATATAAAATTGAACCTTCGTCCTCTTTATCATCAAATTCGTCTGTAAGAAATAAATTATTAACATTATGTTTATCATAAAAATCCTGACATGCAATTACTCTACTAAGCACAGTATGTTCTTCATTGAAATTTAATTTTATTAACTTTCCTTCTTTTTTCAGATCTACAAAATTATATTTGTACATGTCTAATATTTCTATTACTTTTTCATAAGCAGAAAAAGCATCTAATCTCTTATATAAAGATTCTAATAAAACAACATCTATATTTAATCTTTTAATTCTATTAGCTAAATTAATGTTCTTTCTTGCATTTATAAAATATTTTATTGCCTTATTAAAATATTCTATAATTAACTCTCTTACATTTGCAAAGTTTTCATTATTGTCTAAGCAATATTCTGAAAATATAAAATGTAAATGTAACATTAATATAATTCCGCCTAATGCATCACTTCTCTTTATTTCATTAACAAAAAAACTTTCTCTTTTTATAATTCTATTAATGTCATTATATAATTCATTTGATATTTTATAATTATTAAACATTTTAACATTTTCTTGATTTACTTTTTCTTTAATAATTAAGTAAAGTTTTTTATACTTTTTATCATTTAAATCTATACCGTTAAATTTAATCAGTTCTATAATTTCTTCCAATTGAAGTTCTTCTAATTTTTTTACCTCTTTTTGATTTTCACCATTTAATATTTTACTATATCTTATAATATCTTTGTATTTCATATAACTCCTTTAATATCTTCCAATTTTTATTATTGTTCCATTCTTACATTTTTTTACAATACCATATTTTATTATCGTTTTTTGTATAGCATTTAATTGCTTCAACAATTCTTCATATGTTATTTTTAATTCTTCAGCTACAATTTTCATTCCTTCTTTCCTATCTATTTCGATAAATTCTATATTTTTCCATATGCATTTTACTATAATAGATTGCATCTTTATCTGTTCAAAATTACTTTCAAATTTTTCTTCTTTGGTTTCTAGTACAAAATTATTCATATTATTGATTATATATTTGGTAATATTACATTTTTCTCTTATGAGCTTTTTACATTCATTTAATATGATATATTTACATCTTACTTTTATAAGTGAAAATAACAGTTTTTCATCAAATAAGAAATTCTTTTCAATTATTCCACATGTTGTAATTATTTTTTCTAATGCTGTATCAACAAATTCTTCTTCCATAAATCCAAAATTATATAAAGTTGTATATTTTTTTGTACAACATCTACATATCTTCAGGATTGTATGAAAGTATTTGTTTATAAAGTTATAACTTAATGGATGCTCCTCACCTATATATAATTTTCCAATAGTATTTAAAGCTTGCAAATCAAATTTATATCTTTTTTCACTACTCGAAATATTTTTTAATAATTCTTCTATTTATATCTCAAAATATTTACTCTTTAACATTAATTGTTTTTTTGTATAAAATTTATCTAATTCATAATATTTAAAATCCATTTTTAATAAAAATATTTTTCTTATAGTTTCATTTACAACAATTCTTGTCTTTTTAATTTTGTTATTACATAAATTTGAAAAGTTCCTATTGCTTATTGTTAATGTGTCTTTAATAATTTGAGTATTAATTCCTTCTATTAAATTTATTTTTTCTAATTGCTCTTTAGTAAGATAATCATAATTCTTTATTAGGTTAATAATTTGTTTCTGTAAATTTAAAGTATTTTCTTTTTCTTTAATATTATTCTTTATCTTTAAAAATTCCTGATACTCTATATACCAATTTTGTTCGATACTATCTTTATTAATTTTATTATTTACTAAATAATATATATTAATTAATTCCCTATCTGTATATATTTTTACTTTAAATCTTTTTTTATTAAAAAAACTTTTAATATTAATATATTCTTTTATTGGAACTATTCCTAAAATTTTTATTAAATCTTTTATATTTAAACTATGTCTTTGTGCTATATTTTTTAAAAATTGATGATTTATTATTGTTCCATGTTTTATATTATGTTCTTGTACTATTACTTTTAACAACTTAGATTTTAACATTTTACTTCTCCATATTTTTAAATATATAATTATTAACTAATATTTCATTTCTTTTGTATGAAGTATAATATTTTTAATATTATAGTAAACATTTATCTATTTGTCTAATGTTATTTATTTCAAGATAGATTAACAATAAAAAGCTTAAATTTTTTATTTACATAGTCTATTTTTCATAACTTATGACATTTTATTTTGTATGTGTTCTTCCAAAATTATATACAACAAATTTTAAATAAAAAAAGCTCCTATTTATTGAATCTTAATCTAACAAAATTCAATAAATAGAAGATAATTTTTCACTATTATATAATTAACAAATTCCAAAATTAGTTTATCTACTTGAAATAACGCTCTTATTATAAAATATATACCGAATAATATTTCATACATCTATGTGATATATTAAGCAGATTTTAATTCTAGTCTTAACTTATCTGCAATCATTGCAATAAATTCACTATTTGTTGGTTTGCCTTTTGTAGCAGATACAGTATATCCAAATATATTTTCTACTTCATCTGCTTTTCCTCTACTCCATGCGACTTCTATTGCATGACGAATTGCACGTTCTACTCTACTTGGTGTTGTGTGAAATTTTTTAGCTATGTCAGGATATAATTGTTTTGTTATTTGATTTATTACTTCTATATCGTTTACTACCATCATAATTGCTTCTCTTAAATATTGATATCCTTTTATATGTGCTGGAACGCCTACTTCATGTATTAGGTTAGTTACTAATGCTTCTAAATTTCTTTCATCTTTCTTATTCTCTGGAGATATATCTATGTATTGTGGTTTGCTTTCTCTGGCAATAAAATTATTATTTTGACTCGGTTGATAATATTTTAAATCTCTTATTCTTTTTATTAAAAGTTCTATGTCAAATGGTTTTACAACATAATATTGTGCACCTAATGATATAGCCTTTTGCGTAATTTTATCTTGACCTACTGCAGATAACATTATACTTATTGGTTTTTTTGTCATTGTTGTTTCATTAAGCTTTTCTAAAACTCCTATCCCATCTAAATGTGGCATTATTACATCTAATAATAAAATATCTGGATGAGTTCCTTTAATAATTTCAAAAGCTTCATTACCATCCTTTGCAATACCTACAACTTCAATATCTTCCATTTTCTCTAAATATGCTGATAAAGTCCTTGTAAAATCAATATTATCATCAGCAATTAATATAGTAATTTTTTCTTTCAATTTTCTTCCCCCTACTGTTAAATTTTGTAAATTATTTACAATTCAAATTATATCCTCTTTTTCCAATTTTTGCAAGTACTTTTTGGAAATTTTTTCAAGTTAAGTTGGAAGATTTTGTATTTTTCTAGAAAAAATCACTATTTCGTATTATATAAATTTTTCTTGTATAATCTTATAATTTAAATAATCAAAATTTAATTTTTCTTTGTTCTCAAATATCTCTTTTTCTCCTTTTTTAAACTCTATTTTAACACTTACATTTTCCAAATAATCTATGTTTATAATTTTTATCTCTTTTTTCTTACAAAAATATCTTAACTTTTCTAACTCTTTATATTCTACCTCTATTATTGCAACATAACCTTCTTTTTTTAATATTATATTGCTTTTTTCTATTACATCTTGCATACTTTGTGAATATGCTCTTACCAATCCACCCGTTCCTAGCAATATTCCTCCAAAATATCTTGTTACTATAACTAATATATTACATAAATTCTCTTTCTTTAATATATTAAGCATTGGCGCTCCTGCTGTACCAGATGGTTCTCCATCATCACTGCTTCTATCTATTACATTTTCTCCACTTAATACTCTATAAGCATAACAATTATGTCTTGCATCATGATATTTTTTTCTAATCTGTTCTAGTATATCTTCTGCTTCCTCTATTGTGCTAACATAAAATATATTTGCTATAAATTTTGATTTTTTCACTATTAATTCACTTGTTGCTTGTTTTTCTATAGTATTAAATTCTTTCATTTTTTCACCCTTAAATTACTATTTAAACCTGCTGTATATCCTGTTGAATAAGCTATCTGTAAGTTAAATCCGCCAGTGTATGCATCTACATCTATAATTTCCCCTGCAAAATATAAACCTTTTACAAGTTTTGACTCCATTGTTTTTGGATTTATTTCTTTTATATTAATTCCTCCTCTTGTAATTATTGCCTCATCTATTGGTCTAAATCCACTAATTGTAATTTCAAAACATTTTATTACATGAACTAAATCTTCTCTTTCTTTTTTAGTTATTTCATTTATCCTTTTTTCGTTCTTTATTTTTGCCTTTCGAATAACAGGCTCAATTATTTTTCTAGGTAGCAATTCATATAAACTATTTATAATTTGCTTGTTCTTAAATTTTTCAAAATCTAAAAGTAATCTTAAATTTAATTTTTCTTCATTTAGTGCTGGTTTTAAGTCTATCTGTAATTTTATCTTTCCTTTTTGTAATAATTCTTCTACATTTTTATATCGTAATATATGTGCAGAACTACTTAATACGGTTGGTCCAGATACTCCAAAATGTGTAAATAGCAATTCTCCAAAATCTTCATATATTTTCTTATTCTTCTCTGTGTCTACAATTTTCATAGAAATATTTCTTAAAGATAGACCTTGCATTTCTTGACATAATTGTAAATCTGCATTTTTTGAAATTAGTGGAACTAATGAACCATTTATTTTTGTTACATTATGTCCAAGTTTTTTAGCTATTTTATATCCATCACCTGTGGAACCAGTAAGAGGATAACTTTTTCCACCTGTAGCTAATATTACTTTATCAGCAGATATCTCTTCTTTATGACTGTTTTTATTTATATAAATTACTTTACATACACTACCATTTTCTGTTTGAATTTCTTCTACCTCAGTCTCTGTATATATTTTTACATTATTTTTTTTCATTTCATTTTCAAATGCTTTTAATACATCCATTGATTTATCAGAAACAGGAAAAATTCTATTACCTCTTTCTTCTTTTACTAATACGTTATTATTTTTTAACATCATTATAATATCTTGATTTGTAAAATTTTTAAAAGCACTATATAAAAATTTACCGTTCTCTGGAATATTTTCTATAAATTTATCCATAGGCAAACTACTTGTTATATTACATCTACCTTTTCCTGTAATTAATAACTTTCTTCCGCAAGTTTTCATTTTTTCTAATAAAATAACATTATTACCTTGTTTGGCTGAGGTTATAGCTGCCATCATTCCAGCTGGTCCTCCACCTATTACTACTACTTTCATAATCCTTCATCTTTCCTATTTATTTTTTAATAAATTATCTACAGCTTTTAAAACTCCTAATTTTCCATATTGATATGTTAACGATCCTTGTTGAAAAGCTATATATGGAGGTCTTATTGGACCATCACAAGATAATTCTATTGAAGAACCTTGTGTGAAAGCTCCTGCTGCCATAATTACCTTATCTGCATATCCAGGCATGTCCCATGGCTCTGCTACAGAATCAGAATCTATTGGTGATCCCATTTGGATTCCTTGACAATATTTTATAAGATCTTCTGGATTTCCAAATTCAATATTTTGTACAATATCTGCTCTTTCCTCATTATACATAGGTTCTGTTTTATAACCCAGATTATCCATTATCTTGCTAGTTAATATAGCTGTTTTTAAACTACTAGCTACAACATTTGGTGCAAAAAATAATCCTTCTAAAAATTGTTTGTTTACTCCTAATGTTGGACCTACCTCTTTTCCTTCTCCAGGAGATGTTAATCTTTCTGCAACTAAATTTATTAATTTGGCTTTTCCTACTACATATGCACCATTTGGAGCTATTCCTGCACCTAGATTCTTTATTAATGAACCTACTGCAATATCTGCTCCTACTTCTATTGGCTCTTTTTCTGTAACAAATTCACAATAACAATTATCAACCATAATTATTACTTTAGAATCTACTTCTCTTATTTTCTTTATTACTTTTTCTAGTTTTTCTATACTAATTGTTTTTCTTGTAGAATAGCCTTTTGACCTTTGAATTTCTATTACTTTTATTTTATTATTTTTTAAAGTATCTTGTATCTTTTCATAATTAAAATCATTATCGATTAAATCAATTTGTGCATAATTTATTCCAAACGATTTTAATGAGCTGTTATTTTCCTTTATCCCTATAACTTCATGCAAAGTGTCATATGGCTCACCAGTAATACTTAACATAGTATCTCCTGGTCTTAATAATCCAAATAATGTTACAGTTAAAGCATGTGTACCAGAAATAAATTGATTTCTTACTAAACTATCTTCTGCTTTAAAAATTTGTGAATATATTTTTTCTATAGTTTCTCTACCTATATCACTATATCCATATCCTGTAGTTGTTCCAAAATGTACTTCTGATAAATGATTATCTTGGAATGCTTTTAATACTTTTAAACTATTAATTTCACATATTCTATCTATTCTACTAAATTCTTCTTTTAATTCATTTTCTGTATTTTGTGCTAATTCTTCTACTTTATTTGATATTCCTAATTCTTGATACATTTTATTACCTCTTTCTAATTTTCTAATTAAATTATCAGCCATTTATAATTATAACTTGCAAATCATAATAGGGCGCCTTTACGCCCTATTATCTTTTGTTAGTTCTTTAATTATATTATTAGTAACTATTCATTTATATTATCAGTAAAATATTCTTCTTCATATCCTGAAATAACTTTATAATATTTTCCTATAAAATATGGTTCTCCATTTTGTTCTGCGATTTCGTAAGTAGGTTCAAGAATTACATTACCATTTTTATCTATAACTCCCCACTTACCATCTTTCTTTATTCCTGCAAAACCTAATTCATTTAGCTCTGTAACTTTTTCATATTGATAATTAACTTTTATATTATTGTTTTTATCTACAAATCCCCACATTCCATCTTTTTCTGAAGCAAAAAGTGTATTATCTGGGAATATATCAAAATCACTTTTTAAAGATCCATCTAGACCAACATATTCTGTTTGTGTGGTTGAATATACTTTTATATAGTTATTATTTATATCTAATTTTCCATTTTCCATTGATACAATTTTACTTATTTGTTTATTATATAATTCTAATGTATTGCCAGTCATGGCTTGGATAATATCACTATTATCTATTTTTTGAATCACCTCATAATTTATTGGAAGTAATTCTTCTCCTTTATCGTTTATTATTCCTGATTTACCAGAATCTCCTCCGACAATAAAGTAATTGTCAAATAAATACTGTATATAATTATATTTATTCTCTATAATTGTAGTACCATCTTTTGAAATAACACCATATTTATCATTGGTATCTATAGATATATTGTAATTTTCATTATTAGTCATCATGATATTTGTAAATTGAAGATTTTCTTGTTTAGTACCTGATAAATCAAATGTTTCTGAATTTCCATTTTTAATAGCTATAATATAATTTCCTGGTATTTGAATTTGGTCATACTCTATATTTAAAATTTGTTTTCCATTTAAGTCTGTTACACCATATTTATTATCTTTTTGTAATATTAATAATTTACTGTCTTCATTATAATTTATGGCTTGATAATTATTATCTAATAAAATTTTATCATTTCTATATAACTGTATATTTCCATCTTTTTCTGTAACAAGATAAACGTTTTCGTCATCTTTAACATTATTCATTCTATATACTCTGTCAAAAGATGTTTCTAACAACTGATTTCTATTACTATTTAGATAACCATATTGCATTTTTCCATCTCCATTATTTACTCCAACTATATATCCATCTAATGTATATTCTTTTTCTGTACTGTAATAACTATCTCCTGTTATATAATCATACTTAAAATCTAATAACTTTCCACCATTTATGTTTATAACACCATATTTATCATCTTTTTTAGCAATCAATTCTCCTTCTCTATATGGCATATTTCTTATTTCATCATATTGTGGCTTTATTATACTTTTTCCACTAAAATCTATTATTCCATATTTACCATCTTTTTGATATTGTAAAACTGTTTTTTCATATGGTATGCTACTTACAATTTCTTTTATGTCTATAGTATTTATATTTTCAAAATTTGTTAATATTTCTTCATTTTTTTCATTTAATACTTTAGTTTTATATTCTCCTGATGCAGCATTATAATCATATATACATATAAATATAGGTTCTTTTGGATTTGGAATTTTTATTGTATTATATTCTGGTTCAATAATTATATTTCCTGATTTGTCTATAACTCCTGATTTTCCATTACTAATAATCTTGTAATAATTTATATCTGCATTTTCTATTTTTTCTACAGTATAATTTTCTTTACTTCTATTTATAGCAATAATTATCCCACTTATTATTGCTATTATTAAAATTACTATTAATACAATTATACTTATTCTCTTTAGTTTTCTATTATCTTTTCTTTCTTGAAATTTCATTTCAAATATTCCTCCTATTTGAATATTCCCATTTTTCGTTAGTTATAGTCAACTTATACATAATTATATATTTTTGTAAAATATCTGTCAATGAAATTTCTTTATCTATTTAATTTTTACATTCCGGTTTTAGGAAGCTTTTTTACTTCATTTTTCACACCTAAACTATTTCTAAAAACATCCACTTCCGGTCTTTCCTCTTTTGCATTCTTTATTGTTATAGTTAATTCCTCATTAAATTCCGGTCTTATCTCTATAAAACCATTATATAAAATATATCCAGCTGGTGATTGAATTTCTTTTATATAATATGTTCCCGGAATTATGTTTTCAATTGTTGCTTCTCCATTTTTATCTGTTCTGATTTCTGAAATTATTATTTCTTTGTTTTTATCTAGTAACTGAAATACAGCATTTTCTAGACTTTTCTCCCCAGTTTCATCCTTTTTTACTATTTTTATTTTAGTTTCATTTTTATTATAATAAATTTCTTTTTCTCCTGTTCCATTTTCATATGATACACCTGTTATTGCATAATCTTGATTAGTCGAATTTGATGCTCTTCCTATAAAAATAGGTTTTGTTTCTACATTTGCTAAAGCCTTTAATTTTATACTTCCTCCATTACTTAATTCACTTATTGGAATAGATACTCTAAATTTTTCATTTGAATTAAATTCTTGTCTAGGCTCATTATTTAAGTCTGTTATTATTGCACTATTTGTTGCATCTTCTTTAATTATTGTATAAGTATTCATTGGTCCTTCTGAATTAATATAAAAATCTTTACTTATACAACCAGGCATTTGTTTATTTTCTTCCCAGTTTTTAGTTTCTTCTATTATATTTAAGTTTGAAGATATTTGATTATTATTTCCATCATTAACTTTTAATAGAATATTATTTAAAGCATTCCATGTTCTTTGGCCTGCTTCACCTATTGGTGAAAAGTCATTAATTGTATAATTATATAATACTGAATATACAGCCATTTTAGTTGCCATAAAAGCTTCTCCTATTGTGTTACACCCCATCTCTTCTGGTGTTTTATATGGATATCCATTTGTAATAGCTTTCCATATATACACATTTTTTATAACTCCATCTAAATTTACACTATAGCTTAAATTATCATCTACTCCTGCTTTATTTTTATCTAAACAGTATGCTGGATATTCTTTTCCATTTTCGTTGTATACAACTATATATGTTTTGACTACAATATCTCCTTTTTTTAATAATCTTCCACAATCTCCTTTAGAATATAAATTTTTACTATTTATATTTGCAAATGTCGTTATTGTTATAGCATTTAATACACATACCACTATACAAAAAAGTATAATAAATTTTTTCATCACTCTTTTCATTAATTTTCTCCTTTCCATTTTATAGCCTGTACATATCTACGATATTCAGGTTCATTTTCTACACATGTTATTAGTGTTATTTTATCTTGGCTACTATTTTCTAATTTACTCCAATCTGTATCTTTTATAATTCCAGTTTCACTTACACTATACTTAGATATGTTTCCATTATATGTATAAATAATTAAATCTCCTTTTTGTAATAATTTTAAATCTTGAAAATAGTTAACAGGATATCCTCTATTATGTGCTGCAAGACCTATGTTTCCTTTATCTTTCGGAGTTTCTTCAAAATGGCCTACATATTTATTCATAATATTAGTACTAGTACCATCTGATATAGGCGCTATAAGATTAATTTTTGGTATTTCTATCTGCCAAATATTATGAATACTATTTAATTCATCTTCTACTATATTCTGAATTTTATCGGGCTCGATAACATTATTATTAGGAATTTTTAATTCTATTTCTATATTATCTGGAATAATTTTTTCTAAAGAATTTTCAAAAATTTGGTTTTGATTTATAAAAAATGTTTGATTAAAAAAAATAAAAATTATTATAGAAATCATAAGAGTAATTAAAATTATATTTTTATGACTAAAATTACATATGGATACCACCACCTATTTTGAAAAAAATAACTGAATAAAATTGCAATTTCCATTATATTACATTATTCTTATTATTTTGTAAAGCTTTTTCGTAAGACATTATTCGACATTTTATCTTACTCATAATTTAAAGCATACATATTTATCATTAAATATCTAATGATAAAAGAAAATAGGGATTCAAGGAACGTCCCCAAATCCCTATTTTCCTATTTTTTATTTTTCTATTTTTCTATATCTAAATCAAAATAGAATTCTACTCCTGTATCTTTATTTTCTACACCAAAGTCATTATTGTAATTATTCATTATTGCTTTTACTAAAGATAAGCCTATACCTGTACCTCCATTAGCTCTATTTCTTGAAGAATCTACTTTATAAAAACGTCTCCATATTCTTTGCAAATCTTCTTCTTGGATATTTTCACCAGTATTAAATACATATACTCTAACTTTATTTGTCTTTTTTCTTATTTCTACTTTTATTTTTATGTATTTTTCATTAAATACTTCTTTTGCATGTTTTATAGCATTTGTAAAATAATTTGTTACAACTTGCTCAATATAAAATTCATCTGCATATACCATAACCTCTTCTGGCATATCCATTCTAACTTCTATATTATTTTCTTCAAGCATAACTTTAGATTTTCTAATAACTTCTTGTATTAACTCTACAACATTAAAATTAGCATTTTGGAATTCTCTTTTTCCATATTCTAATTTCATAAGCTCTAATAATTGTTTTACCAATTTATCCATTTTATTAGCTTCATCAAGTATTACATCTGCATAAAATTGTCTATTTTCTTCATCTGTATTAACATTTTCTACTAGTCCTTCTGCATATCCTTGTATTAAAGCTATTGGTGTTTTAAGTTCATGAGAAACATCTGATATAAATTGAGTTCTCATTTCTTCTATTTTTGATTTTTCTTCTATATCTTTCTCTAACTCTACATTAGAATTTCTAAGTTGTTGTATTGTTGCTTCAAGTTTGTCAGACATAATATTAATGCTTTTTCCTAATGTATTTATTTCATCATCTACATCTTTTGGATGAAATTTTTTACTAAAATCAAGTCTTGCCATTTTCTCTGCTATTTCATTTAATTCTTGAATAGGCTCTGTAAATCTTTTTGAAATAAATGTTATTAAAATAGCTGCAATTACTAGTGTTATACCTCCAATTAAATATAAAAACGTATTAGAAATCTTAACACTTTCTTGTATTGAAGATATTGGCATTCTTATATACAGATTGTAATTATTATCTAATATACCTGATAATAATATATATGTAATATTGTCTGATGGATCTTTAACTTTTTTAATATTAACATCTTTATTTGCATATATTATATTTCTATTAGAGTCACTTCTTAAGGCATTCATTTCATTTATAGTTTGAATAAAATTTTCATTTGATGTATACAAATTTATACCATCTTGTGTTTCTAGTATAATATCATAATTATTTCTTGCTGCATAATTAGATAATATATTAGTTATTACTTTTTCTGATTGATTTGTATTATAAGCTTTATTTATTTCATCAAAAATATCAACAAGTGCTCCTTGTTTTGTATATAAATAAAATGATTCTAAGACTATATTGTTCAAAATAATTAAAAATAAGATTATTACTACAACAGATACTGCAAGTGTTGCAAATAATTTAAAACGTATGGAACTATATTTCTTATTTATTTTTCTCACTGTTTTACCTCAAACTTATATCCAACACCACGCATAGTTTCGATATATTTTCCTTTTTTACCTAGTTTATGTCTAATTTTCTTAATATGACTATCTATCGTTCTTGAATCACCATAATAATCATAATTCCATACATTATTTAAAATCTTATCTCTAGATAGAGCAATATTTTCATTATCTACTAAATATTTTAATAATTCATATTCCCTTAAACTAAGTTCAATTTGTTTTCCATCAACCTTTACTGTTCTACCTTCTGGATCTATAGTTATACCGCCATAATCTTTAACTTTATCTGTTTCTTTCCTAGTTCTTTTTAATATTGCCTCAACTCTTGCTACTAATATTTTTGGACTAAATGGTTTAGAAATGTATTCATCTACTCCCAATTCAAAGCCAAATAATTCATCTTGTTCTTCTCCCCTTGCTGTAAGCATTATTATTGGTACTTGTGATATTTGTCTAATTTGTCTTAAAACAGACCAACCATCTAATTTTGGCATCATTACATCTAACAATATTAAATTTATTTTATTTTGATTTTCTTCAAATATTTGTAAAGCCTCTTCACCATCTGCTGCTTCCAAAATACTATACCCTTTTTGAGCTAAAAAATCCTTTATTAATTTTCTCATTCGTGATTCGTCATCTACTACTAATATGTTTTCACTAACCATAAATTTCCGCTCCTTTTACATAATTATTATATATTATAACCACTTTTTTTGTCCAGTTTGTGAAAACATTTAAAATATTTATTTATTTCTTTATATTTTTTGTTCTCTTTTATGATTATATGCCACATAAAAATAATTATAAAAACAATAGCTATATTTTTAAGATATAATATCCCGATACTAGCTAATGCTGTAATAATGCTCATTATCGTATTATTAATTACATTAGTAATTCTATATGCCTCCATATTACCATAAATAATTCTTAATACTCTATTTAAGATTTGTCCTCCATCTAATGGATATATTGGTAATAAATTAAAAATCGCAATTAGCACATTTATATATACTGGTTCTGCCATATTATAAATCATAAAGAAAAATGCAATAACTATATTTGATATTGGTCCCATCAATAAAATAATTATTTTTTTTAAATTATTAAAATTTGATTTTTTAATCTTAGTATTATATTCTTCTTCTATTTCTTTAAAACATATAGATAATCCTAATGGCATAATTTTTATACTTTTAACTTTATATCCCAAAATTATACCTGTTAAAAGATGAAAACATTCATGTATAATAGCAAATAGCATAAATAATATGTACATATCTATTTGATTTACTAGTAAAAAAATTATTGCTAGTAAAAATATTTTTATATCTACTTTAAATTCCATTGCTCACTCTTTCTAAAAATCTAAAATCATATCAGGATCCACATACCTCTCTTCCTTTCTAATTTCAAAATGTAAATGAGGTCCTGTAACATTCCCTGTTGCACCAACTTCAGCTATTGGTTGATTCTGTGTTACATAATCACCTTCCTTTACATATAATTTATTACAGTGTGCATAATAAATCGCTACATCATCTTTTTCTATTCTTAAATGATTCCCATAGTCTCCTTCACTTGATGCTATTTTTACCACACCATCTAATGCTGCATATATAACTGTCCCAGTATTGGCTGCAATATCTATTCCAGTATGATTTTTAGGTACTGTAGCTGTAGTTGGCTCTCTATAACCATATCTTGATGTAATAGTTCCTACAAGTGGTTTTATTAAATTATATTTACTTTTTATTTCATTTGTATCTATTTCCATTTGCGACAAATTTGTCTCTTCTACTTCTCCTGTCGCTCCACCAATGCTAGCAGTATTATCTAAAACTTCATTTAAATTAATCTCATTGGTAAGTTCATTGGTCATAGTATTTGTAATTTGATTTTCTGATTTATTTACAAATAAATTATTTGAATTTAACCAATTCATGAAATTTTTATATAATTCATCAAAATTAATATCATATGCTATTATCTCTTTAGCTTTAGTCATCATATCTTCAGAAAATAAATTTTCTGTATGACCTAAAAAATAAAATACCGAATATATACTTAAACATACAACAATTTGAATTAACATCTTTTTTATTAATCTATTCTTATTTTTTGGTATATTTTTTACACTTTCTTGTCTTACATTTCCTTTATTTTTATATACTTCTTCTGCTCTTCTTATTCTTTCTTCTGTGGATAATACTCTTTCCATAAAAAAAAACACCTCTTCCTTGGTAATATATTTGTACAATATATTCACAAAGTGAGGTTTTTATGTTTAAAATATTAAAGTTAATATAATCATAATTAGGTATATGGCTAATAGAAAAAAAGTTAATTTTTTTAATTTATTATATTTCTTTATTATACTATTATATTTTTTCTTATCTTCATAACTATTCATATTCTTTAAATAATCATAAATTACAGTTTCTGCTTCTTTTAATACATATCCATTTTCTGCTTTAGTATTTATTTTACTATTTTTCATTCTTTTTATAAGTTCTTTTTCTTTATTTTTTACTTCTGGTTTAATTACAACCCATGCTTCTTCCACTATGTTTGAAGGTAAATTTTTTATAACAATCATATCTTTCATTTCCATATGTACCACCTCTAAATTTATTTTATAGAGAAAATTTATTTTCCACATATTGCGCAAATTAGACTAGGCTAATATATTTGGCAGAAAAATATGGAAATTTTCCTCTACAATAATAATTTACAAATTTAGAAATTTTATACTCTGTAATATGATTTTTGAAATATTTTTTGAAAATTTTAATATTAATTTATAATCTGCATTTTTTAGATTATAATAATTTTTTATTAAATTTTTTTCATCTTTAGCAACAATACCTTTAATTGCTATATTTCCAATTGCTGTTGCCTTTTTATTTAATGCACTTCCTGGCACTAAGCCCTTTTTTATTATAAATACATTTCCTGGTTCTATAGTATTTGATAAAGCAGAATCTATACTAATTACATAAGGATTATCACAATTATATTTTATGTTTTTTATATTTTTCGAGTTTATATTATTAGTTAAATCTCCAATTACTTTTATTCTTCCATCTCTTACATTGCGTTTTAAAATTTCTCCAACTATTGGTCCAAAGCTATCTCCAACTATTTTATTTGTTCCAATACAAATAAAAATCAAATCAGAATATCTTTTTTCATTTACTTTTTTTATAACTTTATTAAATTCAAAATTAAAATTAGCATATACGCAATTATCAAAAGACATCATATCCCTCCATAATCACAGTATATGCTTTTTTAACTAGTATATTCACTTAGTGTTTTAGTTACATAACTAATTTTTTGTTTTGGCAATTATTATATTTATATCTTTAGAGTTATAATATTTTTTAAATAAATCTTGTGAATAACCAGCAACTTCATTTGTTATAAAAAATGTTTTATAATCATCTTTGATTAAATTTTCCAAGACTTTATCCACATTTTCTAAGTCTTGTAACTCTATGCCATCCATACCAATATTCTTAAAGAATTTAAAACTAGTATTATCATGAATTGACTTTATATAAGATATTTTCATAATAATCACCTAATTATATTATATCCAATATATTAATTTTTATTTACTAAATTTATTAAATCTTCTTTAGAAAATAGATACTTTTTATTACAAAAATGACATATAATCTCTGCTTTACCATCTTCTTCTATTATTTTATTTATCTCATTTTTATCTAAAGCTTGTAATGCCCTTTCAATCTTTTCTTTACTACAGTCACATTCATATATTGGATGCATATCTGTTTGAATAACTTTTACATTTTTATCTCCCGTTACTTTTTTAGCAATTTCTAACAATGATAAATTATCATCCAACATTTTTGACATTGCACCTTCTTCAAATATACTTTTTTCTATATTTGTTATATCATTATCAGTTGCATCTGGCATAGCTGTTAATAAATACCCACCAGCTTTTTTTACTCCATTTTTATCTACAAGCACTCCTAAAGCAACCGCTGATCTTGTTTGCTCAGATTCAGTAAAATATCTAGCAAAATCTTCTGCAATTTCTCCAGATGAAATTGGAATTACACCTATATATGGTTCTTTTAATCCTATATCTTTAATTACGTTTACATAGCCATTATATCCTACAACCCCACCTACATCTAATTTTCCAAATTCATTTAATGGAGCATCTACTTGAGGATTATCTACCATTCCTTTTATTTTTAAATTACTATTTACTACTGCAACCATTTTACCTATTGGTCCGTCACCTTTAATTTGTAAAGTGATATTATCCTTTTCTGATTTTAAATCACTACCCATGATAACACCCATTGTTAATAATCTACCTAATGCTGCTGTTGCTACAGGGCTTAAATCATGTGTTTTCCTTGCTTCTTCTACTAAACTTGTTGTTTCTGCACAAGTAATAGCAATTCTTCCATTATATGCTAAAAATTTTACTATATTATCTTTCATTCTTAATTTCCTTTCTAAAATTAGCTTATTAATATATAAAAAATCTGTTGAAAACAGCTTTTAATGTCTTTCAACAGATTATATTTACTCTATTGTTTTTCAAACATATCTTTTCCTACTCCACAAATTGGGCAAACCCAATCATCTGGTATATCTTCAAAAGCTGTTCCTGGAGCTATTCCTGAATCTGGATCTCCTTTTTCTGGATCATATACATATCCACATGCTAAGCAAACGTACATATTTATCACCTCTTTAATTTTTTCTAATTATATTATGAATATCTTAATTTAGCAATATATAAATTTATTTTTCCTCATATGGAGTAAACATATCCTTTCTTTCTCCACAAACTGGACATTTCCAATCTTCTGGCAAATCGTAAAACTCTGTGTTTGGCCCTATTCCTGCTGTTTCATTTCCAACTTTTGGATTATAAATATATTTGCAGTTTGAACATTCATACATACTGCCCTCTTCTCCTCGTAAACTCGAAAAACTCCTATAGCCTAAAGCAATTACTGCAATTACCATAAACGCAAAAGATATTGCCTTTATTATACCACTTTCAAATAATATTACTGCAAACATTCCAAATGTCGCACTAATTCCATATAAAATATAAACTGCTTGTTTTTGTGAAAATCCTTTTCTTACTATTCTGTGATGTAAATGTCCTTTATCAGCCTGAAAAATAGCTTTTAAAGATTTTCCTTTGTGGATTCTTCTTAATATTGCACATACTGTATCAAAAATAGGTAATCCAAGAACTATAACTGGTAAAATAATTACTACTGCTGTATATGTTTTAGCTACACCTAAAATTGAAACTACTGATAATGTAAAACCTAGAAAATTTGATCCAGTATCTCCTATGAATGTCTTTGCTGGATTAAAGTTAAATGGTAAAAATCCACATAAAGCTCCAGCTAAAGCTGTTATCATTATAATTGCAATTAATGGTGAATTATTTAAAGAAAATATTATTAATAATGATATGCATGAAATCATTGTTATTCCAGATGATAACCCATCTAATCCATCCATTAAATTAATTGCATTAGTAATTACTATTATCCAAATAACTGTTAAAATCATAGAAACAGCTTCATTTAGTACTGCTGATTCAAAGAATGGGATTACTTCTATAATTCTTATACCAGAAACTACAACTGCAATGGCAGCTAAAAGTTGACCTGAAAGTTTTGCTAAAGGTTTTATAGTTTTTACATCATCTATAAAACAAGTGATTCCTAATATTAGCACACCTACAAAAAAGCCTAATATTTTTTTGCCATATTCTTCTATTCCAAATAAATTAAGTCTTGATGAATCCTCTATTGATAGTGTTATTACTAAATATATAAAAGAAACTACAAAACCTGCAATAACAGCAACCCCACCCAGTTTTGGAATCGGTTTATGATGCATTCTTCTATTATCTTTTGGTACATCAACTGCACCTACTTTTTTGGCTAATTTTATAGAATATGGTGTCATCATAAAAGCTGTTATAAAGGCTAGTAGAAAGGCTATTGCTATATCACCCCACATATTTAACACCTCTATTTCATATTTTCATTTTCTATTTTTTCTAGCATGTCTAATCTTTCTTTATATCTTCCACCTTTAAATTCTGTTTCTAACCATGCATTTATCATTTCTATTGCTTCTTTTATTGTTGTATTGTCACCAGATAATGTTAATAAATTTATATCATCATCTGCTTTTGCAGCTTTTGCATAAGCAACACTAGTTACACTTGCTGCTCTTACTCCTTTAAATTTATTAGCAACAACAGTCATACCATAACCTGACCTACATATTAGAATTCCTTTATCTGCACTTCCATTAACCATTGCTTCTGCTACTTTTTTAGCATAAATTGGATAATCTGTTCTTTCTTCTGAATATGTTCCATAATCTTCATACTCTATACTATTTTCTTCAAAATATTTCTTTATTTCTTCTTTTAATCTATAGCCTCCGTGATCTGCTCCAATAGCTATCATACCAAGACCTCCTTTGTTATTCTTTTTTAATATAACACATGATTTTTTAGAATACAATAATTTGTCCTAAAAAGTCTATTTTTCATTGTATAAATTATCGAAATGCGATATAATTGTTTCAGGTGATATTTATGAAAAAATTATGTATTATTTTATTTTTAATATTGATCGGAATAGCTTTGCTTGTAGGCTTATTTGTATTTTCATATAAAAGTGTAAACATCTCACAAAATGTAATACTAGGAGATGAGATTATTCTACCTGATAGAATTGTCTATAAAAATTCTAATAATCAATATTTTGAATTTTTACAAGATTCTGAACACTATGATGAAATTATAGAATTAGTTGGTGGAACTTTAAATAATTTTAGTGAAAACGGTGAAATTGTATCTCAAGACATCATAGACACAATTCACGATAATGAATCATTTTTAGAATTTGATTACGAAACTGCAAGCAAAAATTATATTATACCATTTGATGATACTTACAAAAATTCTATGATAAAACTTGCTACCACTGGTGGAAAAGTTTGTTCTACTAACTTAAAAAATATTAATAGATTAAATAATGAGCTTGATAAACTTAGTTCTAGCTGTAAACCTTATTCTTTAAAATATACAGAATTAGTATCCAAAAATCCATTTTCTTTAGAATATAAATATTCACAGCAATTTAAAGAAATAAACTATAAAATATATCAAGTAAAAATAACTGATTTAAAAACTTATGAAAGATATGAAGCTATGTGTAATCTAAGCTTTGAAGAACCTATTACAGAAGATACCTTTACAGATAATGACCTTATCCTAACTGTAACTATGGTTCCTAAAATCACTGTAAAAGTAAGCATTGGTAATATTCGTTATACATATGAGAACCTTCCTAATTCATATGGTTCCCCATATACCACACATTTATTAGTCGTAAGTAAAATTGTAAACACCGATTGTGTTTATAACACTGATTTATCAACTGTTGATACACAAGCAAATTTAGATCAATTAGAAACAAGTTATGACGAAAAAATAGATAATTTAGATGAAAACTTATTTGTAAAAGATTTTGATCAATTCTATAATGACTATACAAATTCAGCCTCTACACTTACAGAAGAACAAGCACAAACTGTTGTTACAACAGCTTGTGATGAAGCTTCACGTATTGCTGGTAAATATAATGAAAGTTCACAGACTTGTGAACTAAAATCAGTACATCCTAATAATTTCTTCACAAGGAAGACTAATGAATCTGATAATGTTGCATCATATGAAGTAACAGCTTATTGTTTTAGAAGAACTGATGAAATTGGAAATGGTGTTGAAATTTATATAGATAATAAATTAGGAAAAATTATAGGAGGTCGAGCTTTTGGTGATTAAAAATTTTATAAAAAAACATATTAAAGGAATGATATATATATTATCATGCTTAATTTTAGGAATACTATTTTACTATTATATTGCTACTTCAGTTCTTTCATCTTTCATAATTTTAGGGATGGGACTATTTAGTATAGAATCAATTGTTGCAACACTGTTATATCCTTTTTCTTTGTTAATATTATTTTTTGCAGCAAGTTACATTTTATATAAATATTTAATGTACATAATTACATTGTTTACTAATAAAAAATTGCTAAAACCAATACTTTTACTCCTTGTACTTGTTATATTAATAACTATATGTGCCATTTTTAATTTTGTTTTATCCTCATCACTAAAACATCTATTTTTAATGGTAGTATACATATTAGGAACTATTTTTATTCCATTAATCCTATTAGCAATAATACTATTAAACAAAAATTCTTCTAAAAAGAATAAAATAAAAAAATCTATTTTAATTGTTATTGTTGCTTTAATAATCTATGTAATAAATGTTCCAACATTACTAGTAAGTAGTACATATATAACAACTTATATATCAAATCATCTAGACCAAAGTACACAAGTTCCAAATTTAGAATATTTAAATAATTACGAACAACGAATGGCAACAAAAGGATTTTTATATAAATCTGATGTAGAATATATTTTAAATATAGCTGAACGCAGAAGTGAAAAAGTTATTGTTACTTATAAATTTGATGACGAAACTATAACAATTTCAAATAAGGATGAAAATTTTAAAGATACAATTACAACTAACTTAAAATGGGATTACTATAAATTTAATTATACTTATACAAATAACATTGTTACAGTAAATATTGAAAAATATGCTACTACACAAGAAAATGAAGAAAAAAATAGTGATATTATTTTAGCAGGAAATATGAGAAACGACTTAATACAAAACGTAGAATCAGAAAATGTAGAGCTTACTGCTACAAATTTTGTAATAGAAAATAATTTTGTACTAACACCTGGATATAGACCTGATATTAGTAACTTACGACTTTTATTAGTATATGATAAAAATTCTAATAACTTTATCCCTGTGGTAGATAATGAGTCTTGTGTAAATATGATAGCATCATATGAAGTTACTTCAACTAGTCTAAATATTACTCTAACTAACGATACAAATTTAAATGTTTTAGACTATACATTAAGAATAAATAGATATAATGATGATTTAACTATACCTGAAGATAAGAATTATAATTATTATTATCATTATGAACCTGTTGTTACAACTTCTACAAACAACACTGGTAATACTGTATTAACATTTGAATTTGATAACATCTTATCGTTAGAAAAATTAAATAACATAGAAATAATATTTAGTAATAATTAATTTTATAAAATCCTTAAGATTTAATCTTAAGGATTTTTATTGAAATATTAAGAAAATACTTGCTAATTTTAGTATTTCATGGTAAAATATTAAGCGCGTACATTAAGGCTAAGTTTATGCTTATGCTTTAATATAGATTTATTTTAAACAACAAGGAGGTGTTTTGGAATGCCAAATATAAAATCAGCTAAAAAGAGAGTTGAAGTTATCAAGAAAAAAACTATGAGAAATAATAGTATAAAATCAGGATACAAAACAGCTATAAAGAAAGCAGAAGCTGCTATAGAAGCTAAAAATATGGAAGAAGCTAAAAAATTAACTTCTTTTGCAACAAAGAAAATAGATCAAGCTTGTGCTAAAGGTGTTATCGTAAAAAACACAGCAGCTAGAAAAAAATCTCAACTTTCTAAAAAATTAAATGCAGTAAACGCTTAATTACTTATAATTTATAATAAAAATTATGCATAGTTTTTATTTAGAAGACCCTATTTATATAGGCGTTTTCTTTTTTTATTAAAAACTATGCTTCTGCTTTTATATATTTTTCTAAAGCTATAGCTAACTGATCAGGACATGATGTTCCTTTAAACCCACAATTTATTCCCTTTAGTTTCTCTATAACTTCCTCTACTTTCATACCTACAACTAGCTTTGATATTCCTTTAGTGTTTCCATCACATCCACCTACTATTTTTAATGATTTTATAATTCCATTTTCTATTTCTAAAATCATTTCTCTAGAGCAAACTCCCTCTGGTTTATATCTATATTCCATACTATTACCTCCTATTATTTATTGGCTATATTTTATTAAACTTTAATTGTTTTTTCAATCTATACTGGTAATTATTTCATTTGTTTTTGCACTTATTTTATGTTATCCTTTAATTATTGAAGGTGATGTATTATGAAATTAGATATTTCAACTCAAAAAGTTGTAAACTATGGTATTATATTTTCTTCTTTTATTTTACTAGCATCAATCCTAACCTTGGTATATTATAATTTCTTTTATTTACATCCTCTTATTTATAATATAGGTATATTACTATTCCAAGCTGGAACTACATATTTCTTTTGTTTTTTATTCGGAGGATTTGCTTTTAACAAAATAAAGGAAGATTTAAACTAAACTTAGAGATTTGGAGACGTTCCTTTTTTCCCTATTCAGGGATTTAGGGACGTTCCTTTTTTCCCTATTCTAAAAATTTCAAATGCGATAACTAAAAAGTTATCGCATTTATTTACTTAATGGGAAACAAGCACCGTCCCCTTTTCACTATTTACTTAATTCTTCTTTTAACATTTTATTTAACATTTGTGGATTTGCTTTTCCCTTTGTCGCTTTCATTGCTTGTCCTACTAAGAATCCAATTGCTCTATCTTTTCCAGCTTTATAATCTGCTACAGAATTTGGATTTTCTTCTAAAACTTTAAGCACAACTTCTCTTATTGCACCTTCGTCAGAAATTTGTATCCAACCTTTTTCTTTAATAATTTCTTCTGGTTCTTTTGGATTTTCGAATAATTCTTCTATTACTTTTTTACCAATACTTGAACTGATAGTTCCTTTATCAATTAATTGTACTAGATGACCTAAATGTTCTGCTGTAAATGGAATTTGATCTGCTTCTAATTCTTTTTCATTTAAGATTCTAGAAATATCAGAAATTATCCAGTTATTAACTGCTTTCCTATTTCCACAAACTTCACTCGCATTTTCAAATAAATCTGATAAATGTTTTGAACTTGTTATAATATTTGCATCTTTTTCTGATAGTTGATATTCATTAATATATCTTTCTTTTCTACTCTCTGGAAGTTCTGGTAAAGTATTTTTTAGATTTTCTATATATTCATCTGATAAATTAATTGCTACTAAATCAGGATCTGGAAAATATCTATAGTCTTGTGCATCCTCTTTATCTCTCATAGGAAATGTTTTTCCAGATACTTCATCCCATCTTAAAGATTCCTGCTCTACTTTTCCTCCCTCTTCTAATACATCAATTTGTCTTGTTACTTCATAGTCTATAGCTCTTGTAATTGATTTAAAAGAGTTCATATTTTTCATTTCTGTTCTTGTTCCAAGTTTTGTATCGCCTACTTTTCTTACAGATACGTTTACATCAGCTCTTAAAGAACCTTCTTCCATTTTACAGTCTGAAACTTCTATATATTGTAATATTGATTTTAATTTCTTTAAATATCTATCTGCTTCTCCGCTTGAACGTAAATCTGGCTCTGATACTATTTCAATTAGAGGAACACCTGCTCTATTTAAATCAACTAAACTTCCACCTGTATACTCATCATGATTTAATTTTCCTGCATCTTCTTCTATATGTATTCTTAAAAGTCTTACTTTCTTTTTATTTCCTTCATCATCTTCTATTTCTATATATCCATGATTACATAAAGGTTTATCATATTGAGATATTTGATATGCTTTTGGTAAATCTGGATAAAAATAATTTTTTCTATCATTTTTACTATTTCTTTCTATCTCACAATTTGTTGCAAGACCTGCTTTTACTGCATATTCTACAACCTTTTCATTTAGTACAGGAAGTGTTCCTGGCATTCCCATACAAATTGGACATGTATGTGTATTTGGCTCTGCACCAAATGTTGTAGGACATGAACAAAAGATTTTTGTTTTTGTAGACAGTTCTGCATGAACTTCTAGTCCTATTATTACTTCGTAACCATCTCTTACCATTACTTTTCCTCCTTACTATTTTTTGAATTCTGGTTTGTATTTTTCACTAAATTTAACTTTTTGCTCAAAAGTATATGCAGCATTTAATAATGTTTCTTCTTCAAATCTATTTCCTATTAGTTGCATTCCTACTGGCATTCCTTCTTTATCTACACCACATGGGATAGATATTCCTGGAAGTCCTGCAATATTTACAGATACTGTACAAATATCTGCTAAATACATTGCAAGTGGATCATTAATTTTTGAACCAATGTCAAATGCTACTGTTGGTGATGTTGGTATTAAAATAACATCATAATTATCAAACACTTTTTTGAACTCATTCATTACTAATGTACGAACTTGTTGTGCTTTTTTATAATATGCATCATAATATCCTGAACTTAATACATATGTTCCTAATATTATTCTTCTTTTTACTTCTGGTCCGAAACCTTCGGTTCTTGAATTTGTAATTAATTCTTTTACATTACTATATTCTTTTGCTCTATGACCATATCTAACTCCATCAAATCTACCTAAATTTGAGCTAGCTTCTGCACAGGCGATTATATAGTATGAAGCTAAAGCATATTCTGCTATATCTAAAGATACTTCTGAAACTTCTGCTCCTAGTTCTTTATATGTTTCTATAGCTTTTTCTAAATTTTCCTTAACTTCTGCATTTATTCCTTCTCCAAAGAATTCTTTTGGAACTGCTATTTTTAATCCTTTAACATCATTTTTTAGAGCTTGCACATAATCTACTTTTGGTCTTTCTACAGATGTTGTATCCATATTGTCTTTTCCTGCAATTATATTTAAAAGCATTGCTGAATCTGTTACATCTTTTGTTATAGGTCCAACTTGATCTAGTGATGAAGCGAATGCTACAACACCATATCTTGAAACTAATCCATATGTTGGTTTTAATCCAACAACACCACAAAAAGCTGCAGGTTCTCTTATAGAACCACCTGTATCTGTTCCTAATGCCCATGGAACCATTCCTGCTGCTACTGCTGCAGCTGATCCTCCAGAAGATCCACCAGGTACTTTATTTAAATTCCATGGATTTCTTGTAACATGAAAATATGAATGTTCTGTTGAACCACCCATTGCAAACTCATCCATATTTAATTTTCCTAAATTTACAAGTTCTTTATCATTTATTTTTTCCATAACTGTTGCATCATATGGTGCAATAAAATCTTCTAACATTTTTGAAGAACATGTTGTTTTTACACCTTTTGTACAAATATTATCTTTTATTCCTATTGGAATACCTGATAATTCTGATTTTGCTTCTCCGCTCTCAATTTTTTTATCCATTTCTTTTGCTTTTTCTAACGCATCAGCTTCTAATGTCGTAACAAAAGCTTGTACATCTTTTTCTTTTTCTGCAATTCTATCTGTATATGCTTTTGTAATTTCATAACTTGTAAGCTCTTTTTTCTCTAATTTTTCTTTAAGCTCATGTACTGTTAATTCTGTAATATTCATGTTTGCCTCCTTTATTATATTTTTGTATCTTCTAGATAAGCTCTCTTTCTATATCCTTCCAAGAAAACACTCTCTTTATCTTTTCATCATTTAAATTTTTGTTTAGCCTAGAATCCATAAGTAGTGTTCTTACTCCTAAGTTTGAAGCTTCTCTACAATTTTTAAAATTGTCATCAATAAAAATATCTACATTATTTTCTTGTATAATTCTTTTTTTATCTAAATGCCCCATATAGATTTTATGATAATGTATATCGTTTTCTTTTAACCAATCTAATGTTAGTTCTCTAATTTTCTGGTTATCAGCCCTAGCTGTTATAATTATAATTTTATTGTTTTTATATAATTTATTTATAACTTTACTTGCTCCATCTTTCATAGTTATATTTTCCATTGTTAGTTCATAGTTATCTTCCCAAAACTTTGCATCTTCTTCTATGCTCCAACCATATAAATATTTTGCCCACATTGGATCTAATACATTATCTACATTATTTATTTTAAAAGTTTTTTTTAATATTTTTTCTGTATACTCTTTAGCAAATGTATCTATTGAAATATTTGTATTTGCTATTGTATCATCTATATCTATTCCTATATTCATAGCTCTTCCTTTAATTTATAACCTTTGGAATTTTAAACATATTTTGTTCTTTTTCAGGCGCGTTTTGAAGTAGCACATCTAAATTTCCAAATTCTTTTACTTCATCTTTTCTAAATACATTTTTATTTTCATAAGCACCTATTGTAATATCTAAATTACTTACATCTGCATTATTTATTACCTCCGCAAAATTTAAAATTTCTTGTAAATTTTCTAAATACTTTTCTGTTTCGTCTTCTTTAAGATTTAAATCTGCTAATTTTGCAATGTGTAATAATTCTTCTTTACTTACCTTGTTTTCGCTCATAAACTCATCTCCTCGCGTTTTATATGCCATTTATTATATATTCATTTATTTTCAAAAGTCAAGTTTACCATAATATTTTTTACGTATAAATATTGACAAATTAACAAATACTATGTAAAATATTTTTATAGGGATTTAGGGACGTTCCTAAAATCCCTATTTTATTATCGAACAATGACGAGCTTTTGCAAGTTACTAATAGAGAGTAAGGGTCGATAGGCTGGAAGCCCTTTTAGAAAAACGCAATTGAATAACACATTGTTTTTATTATACAAGTTAATAAATTGAGTGGAAAACTATTATAAACCAAGTTTTCAATATAGGGTGGCACCGCGGAAAGTTATTTCGTCCCTATCATATTAAAAAATATGATAGGGATTTTTTGATGCCTATCATTAAGATTTAGGAGGTTTATTATGGAAAAGTACAGAACACACACATGTGGAGACATCACTTTAGAAGATGTTGGAAAAAAAGTTAAAATTGCAGGATTTGTGCAAACAATTCGTGATTTAGGAGGTCTTGTATTCTTAGATATTCGTGATATGTATGGAATTACACAAGTTGTAACTTCTGCTGAATCTAATATTGTAGATTTTGCATCACATATCCCTATCGAATCTTCTGTATCTGTGGAAGGTGTAGTTAGAAAAAGAAGTGAAGACACAATAAACGAAAAAATTAAAACAGGTCTTGTAGAAATTTATATTGATGATATTCAAATTTTAGGAAAAAGAACTGCAGATTTACCATTTGAGGTAAATACAGACCAAGAAGTTAGAGAAGATTTAAGATTAAAATATCGTTATTTAGATTTAAGAAATGATAAATTAAAATCAAATATTATTTTACGTAGTAAAGTTATCCAATTTTTGAGAGAAGAAATGATAAAACAAGGATTTTTAGAAGTTCAAACACCAATACTTACAAGTTCTTCTCCAGAAGGTGCACGTGATTATTTAGTACCAAGTAGATTACATGAAGGAAGATTTTATGCTCTTCCACAAGCACCACAACAATTTAAACAATTATTAATGGTTTCTGGTTTTGATAAATATTTCCAAATCGCACCTTGTTTTAGAGATGAAGATGCAAGAGCTGACCGTGCTCCTGGTGAATTTTATCAACTAGATATGGAAATGAGCTATGCTACCCAAGAAGATGTATTTTCTGTTATTGAACCAGTAATTTATAATACATTTACTAAATTTTCTGATAAGAAAGTAGCAGAATATCCTTTCCCAAGAATAACATATAAAGAAGCTATGCTTAAATATGGTTCTGATAAACCAGATTTAAGAAACCCATTAGTAATAGTTGATGTTACAGATATTTTTGAAGATGAAAGTGTAACATTAAATGCTTTTAAAGGAAAATTAGTTAGAACAATAGCTGCACATGATGTAGCAGATCAACCAAGAAGCTTTTTCGAAGGAATGACAGATTATGCAATGAAAGAATGTAAAGCTAAAGGTCTTGCTTGGCTTCGTGTTTTAGAAGATGGTACATTCCAAGGACCTATTGCTAAATTTATACCAGATAATGCAAGAGAAGAAATGTTAAAAAGAACAGGTTCAAAACCTGGTGATTGCCTATTCTTTATTGCAGAAACTCCAAAAATTGTTAATACTTTATCTGGTGAAATTAGAGCAGAGCTTGGAAAACGTTTAGGTTTAATAGATGAAAATATTTTCAAATTCTGTTGGATTGTTGATTTCCCAATGTATGAATTAGATGAACGTGGAAATATTACATTTAGTCATAACCCATTTTCTATGCCACAAGGTGGATTAGAAGCTTTAAATACTCAAGATCCATTAGATGTAGTTGCATACCAATATGATATTATTTGTAATGGTATAGAACTTTCTTCTGGAGCAGTTAGAAATCATGATATTGATATTATGCTTAAAGCTTTTGAAATTGCTGGATATACTAAAGACCAAGTACAGGAAAGATTTGGTGCTTTATATACTGCATTCCAATATGGTGCTCCCCCACATGCTGGTGTAGCTCCTGGAATTGATAGAATGATTATGCTTCTTACAGGTGCAGAAAATATTCGTGAAGTTATAGCTTTCCCATTAAATAGTAAAGCTCAAGATTTAATGATGGGTGCTCCTAGTTATGTTTCTAGAGATCAATTAAGAGATATTCATATTAGAATTGAGAAAAGTAAATAAACTCTTTTGTACACGTCAAAAGCCTAGCAATTCAACACATTGTTAGGCTTTTTCTTTTTTATTACATTCTTGAATTAATATAGGGATTTAAGGAACGTCCCCATTTCCCTATTTTCCATAATAGCTGTCTAATAGGATTTGTTTTATTTCTTTTACTAATGGTAGTCTTGGATTTGCTGGTGTACATTGATCTTCAAATGCTCGGTCTGCTAATTCGTCTACACTGTCTAAGAATTCTTTTTCGTCTACTCCTGCTTCTTTAAACGATGCTGGAATATTTATATATTTGTTCATCTTTCTAATAGCTTCTGCTAATGAATGTACTCCTTCTTCTACTGTATCTGCTTTTAATCCAACCATTTTAGCTATTTGTGCATATTTTTCATCTGCTTTGTAATATTCATATTTAGGGAATGATGTAAATTTAGTTGGTTTACTTCCATTATATTCTACAACATATGGTAATAAAATTGCATTAATTCTACCATGTGGTAAATGGAATTTTGCTCCTAATTTATGTGCCATAGAGTGACATATTCCTAAAAATGCATTTGAAAATGCCATACCTGCCATTGTACTTGCATTATGCATTCTTTCTCTTGCATATTTATTATCTCCATGTTTATATGCCTCTTCTAAGTTTTCAAATACTAGTTTTGTTGCTTTTTCAGCTAATGCATCTGTATAATCTGTTGCCATATTAGATACATATGCTTCTAATGCATGTGTTAAAACATCCATTCCTGTATCTGCTGTTAAAGATTTTGGAAGTGTTGATACAAAATCTGGATCTACTATTGCAACATTTGGTGTTAATTCATATGCTGTTAATGGATATTTTTTACCTTGTTCTTTATCTGTTATAACTGCAAATGATGTAACTTCTGAACCTGTTCCAGATGTTGTAGGAATTGCTACCATTTGGCATTTCTTTCCTAGTTCTGGAATCTCGTATGTACGTTTTCTTATATCCATGAATTTTAATTTTAATCCTTCTAAGTCTACATCTGGATCTTCATATAATAACCACATTCCTTTTGCAGCATCTATTGCAGAACCTCCACCTAATGCAATAATTACATCTGGTTCAAATTTTTTCATTGCTTCTACACCTTTTTTAACTGTATCAAATGATGGATCTGGTTCTACATCAAAGAATATTTCAGAATGTACATAATCTTGTCTTTTTCTTAAGTGATATAATACTTTATCTACATAACCAAATTTAACCATTGATTCATCTGTTACTATAAAGGCTCTAGAAATATCTCTCATATCTTCAAGATATTTTATTGATCCTGCTTCAAAATATATTTTCTTTGGAACTTTAAACCATTGCATATTAACTCTCCTTCTTCCCATCTTTTTAACATTTATTAAATTCTTCGCAGATACATTATCTGTTGTAGAGTTTCCTCCAAATGTACCACAACCAAGTGTAAGTGATGGTGTAAATGAATTATATATATCACCAATTCCACCTTGTGAAGATGGTTGATTTACAATGATTCTACTTGCTTTTACTCTTTTTCCATATTCTTTTATTGTTTCTTCGTCTTCTGAATGTATAACTGCAGAATGTCCAAGTCCACCATTTTCTAATAGTTTTTCTGCTCTTTCTATTCCTTCTTTGTTATTTTTTACAATATAATATGCAAGTACTGGACTTAGTTTTTCTTTAGAGAATGGATATTCTGGTCCTATTCCTTCTTCGTATACAACTAATACTTTTGTATCTTCTGGTACCTCAAAACCAGCTTGTTTTGCAATACTATATGGACTTTGGCCTGGTATTTTTGATTGTAATGCATATCCTTTTTCTTTATTAAACATTACTTCTTTTAATTTTTCTTTTTCTTCTGGAGAAACAAAATAACATCCAGCTTTTTTCATTAAATCTTCAAATTCTTTGTAAATTGCTTCATCTACTAATACAGATTGTTCTGAAGCACAAATCATTCCATTATCAAAAGATTTAGATAATACTAAATCATTTACAGATGTTTTTAATTTTGCTGTTTTATCTATATAACATGGAACATTTCCAGGTCCTACACCTAATGCTGGCTTTCCAGATGAATAAGCAGCTTTAACCATTCCTGTTCCACCTGTTGCTAGTATTAAATTAACATCTGGATGATTCATTAATCTATTTGTTGCTTCTACAGATGGTTCTTCTATCCATAAAATACAATCTTTTGGTGCTCCAGCTTTAATAGCTGCATCTCTTAAATATTCTGCTGATTTTTTACTACATTTTTGTGCTGAAGGATGAAATCCAAATATAATTACATTTCTTGTTTTTGCAGAAATTATTGATTTAAACATAACTGTTGATGTTGGGTTTGTTACTGGTGTTACCCCAGCAATTATACCAATTGGTTCTGCAATTTTTATATAATCATCTTCTTCATTTTCTTCTATTATACCAACTGTTTTTTCATTTTTTATATTATTATATATATAATCTGTTGCAAACATGTTTTTTATAATTTTATCTTCGTAAATACCTCTTCCTGTTTCTTCTACTGCAAGTTTTGCAAGTTCCATATGATGTTCTAGTCCTGCCATAGACATAGCTTTTACAATCTTATCTACTTGCTCTTGATTTAGTTTCATATACTCTTTTGAAGCTTTTTTAGCTCTTTCAACTAAATCATTAATCATTTTCTCTACTTTATTGCTATCATTTTTTGTTTCAGCCATAAATATGCCTCCTTAAAATATATTCATACAATTTTAATAATATCCTATTCATATTTTAAAGTCAATAGAAATTATTGTAATTTACTATATATCTTTCTACTTTTTTCGCAACATTTACATAATATTAAAAGACAAAAAGAAGCTAGTTTAAAAACTAACTTCTTGCATCATTATCAGTTTTGGCTTTATATTCTGCTATTTTTTTAGCTGCATCCTTACCTGAATCTCTTTGTATCTTTTTTACTTCTCCTTCTCTATATCTTTCTTCTTCTTTTGCTAACAAGTCACCTATAATGCTTTTTGCACCTTTTAAACCTATTTTATCCCCTTCTACTGCAACTGCTTCTAAAAACATATCTTTCATTTCTTTTGAAGCTTTACCTGTAGGAGTTGATGCTTTTATAAACTCCCTTATTCTCATACTATATCCTATATTCTTATAATTGCAAACAACTTTTTTAGCTGCCAATTTTATAAGTTTTAATTGTGTCTGTTTAACTTGTTTTTTTGTTGAGTCTGGAATATCTCCACTTTTCTTAAAACTAGCAATTCTATCTTGGACAGTTCCAATATATTTAAGTAAAGTAAAATCATTAGCATCATTAACTAAACAATATATTTTATCTACAGCATCTGATACATCAGCTATTGAAACTTTATCAGTCTTTACTTTTTGATTTGATATAATACGTTCCACAATGTCTACCTCTTGTTTTTTGTCTAATCCTTTAATTATATATATACCATTATCATCTAATAAGGCTGATGTTGAGTCTATTGATTCGATAATTTGTCCTTTATCTCTTTTAGTTAATTCATCACTTATTTGAGCTGTAACTTCTAACTGTTTTTCTGGTTCTCCCATAGATTGTATTGCTGTTACTACTGCTGTTTTCAATTCTTTCTTATTTTCTTTACTACCCTTTTGTATTTTTTTTATTTGAAGCATAATATATTCTTCTAGTTCATCATCACTCATATATTTTAATTTAGATGCCAAACGTTTTTTGACAGCTTGTTCTTTTTTTTCTTTTAGTTTATAAAATTGTTCATGTATTTTTGCTTTTAAATTATTTCGTATATCTAATATTTTTCCCATAATTCACCCCGTATTTTAAATATAATTTTGAGGATTTAAAGCTTTCCCATTTTTTCTAATTTCAAAATGTAAATGTGAACCTGTAGAATTACCAGTAGAACCAACAGCCGCAATTTTATCTCCTGCAGATACTCTTACACCTGCATTTACATAAAGCTTACTACAATGAGCATACCACATCTCGTAACCATTATCACATTCAAT
Source organism: uncultured Clostridium sp. (assembly GCA_946497695.1). Taxonomy (GTDB): domain Bacteria; phylum Bacillota; class Clostridia; order TANB77; family CAG-508; genus Merdicola. Next base: position 50,056 of record CAMMLJ010000007.1, read on the forward strand.
TTTTATCATATAACCATATGAGCCCTTATATCCAGAAAATGTAACTTTTCCAGAAGCTGCAGCCTTAATTGCTGTTCCTGTTGGAGCTGCTAAATCTAAACCTGTATGTGCACTAGAACGTACACTACTTCTTTCTCCAAATCTTGATGTTATCTTTCCGCCAGAAATTGGTCTTACTGCAACAACTACTTTATTATTAGTTGTTTTTTGACTACTTGATTTTTCTGTCTTCTTAGATTCCTCAGCTTTTTTGGTTTCTTCCTCAATTTGTGCTACTTTTACGTCTATATTTTCAGTTTTTAATTTTGAAACAGCTACAGTTTCTTCTACTGTATCTATTTTTTCTTTCCCAAATATCTGTTTTACTCCAATATTAAGTACTAGTTTGTCTTTATATTCATTTTGCAAATCTGATACAATCTTATCTGCCTCTTCTTCTGTTCCAACATATGTTTTTATGTCATCATCTATAGTTATTCCATATGCAGTGTATGTTGTAGAAATATTTTCTTTAATTTTTTCTAGTACTTCTTCATCGTTTGAAGTTTTATTACTCATAATTGCAGGTGTATATTCTGTTTTTACCTCTAAATTTCTAAAAGCAACCCCTTCTTCTTTGCTTTCTATATATTCATTTATTTTTGTTTCTAATTCATTCTTATTCTTTACATATCCAATTACTTCACCATTTATAGATACTTGAAATAAAGAATCATACTTTATAAAAATAACTATAAATAAAACTAGTAATATTATTGTAAGAATTTGTGTAATTCTTATTAGCTCTTTTGTGTGAATTTGTTTATTTTCGTTAAAAATATTCGTTCACTCTCCTTTAATTTCTACACACAAGCATCAATTATTATACTATATATTTTATGTTTTTTCAATTTATGTATACATTATTTTCATACTTTTTCAATTTTTTTATATTTTTTTCCTTTATCTGACTATAAATAACTATATTTATCTCTTTTTTACTCTTTTTTTCGCCTATTTTTGGCGTTTTTCAACTTTTAAAACTGAATTTATAACAGAACAAAACAGATGTAAAAGCATTTTATACAACTCTTACATCTGTTATACCTATTTTTAATTTACATACTACATATGGCAGTTCTTCGCCATTAATTTTAGTTTCCATACAGAATCCCCACTTTATTTTTATTCATTCTAACATACTTATTTTTTACAAACAATATATTCATTTATAAATAATTTAGTCATCATACAAGTCTAAAATAAGCATCAAAAAACTAGAGTATCCCTACTCTAGTTTTTTATAATTTATATTATTCTGCTGATTCTTCAGATTCTTCGCTTTTTACTTCTTCTTCTACATCAGGAGTTTCGTTATATTTTTCAAGTATAGCACTTTGAATTTTCTCCCTTGTTTCAGCATTAATTGGATGAGCTACATCTCTAAACTCACCATTTTGAGTTTTTTTACTTGGCATAGCTATAAATAATCCATCTTTTTCGATAACTTTTATGTCATGTACAACAAATTCATTATCGAATGTTACAGAAGCTACTGCTTTCATTTTGTTTCCTGAATTTACTTTCTTTAAACGTACATTTGTGATTTGCATTTGAGCACCGCCTTCCAAAGTTTTAAATAATATTATTGTACATTTATATGTACAACTATATTATTCTTCAAAAAAAACTTTTTTCCTTCTATTTTTTCAAAATTATTTATTTTTTAACATTTTTGAAATATTTATCATAAAATAGTAATAATTATATTGAAAAAAAAACATAATAATTATATAATCTTACATGTTAAATATGGGAGGGGAATTTAATGCCTAATCTTAACTTAATAAAAAAATATAATAGAGTACATATGATTGGAATCGGTGGTGTTAGTATGAGCGGAATCGCTGAAATTCTTAATAATTTTGGCGTTATTGTTACAGGTTCTGACTTAGCTGATTCAGAAATAGTAAAAAAATTACAAAGCAATGGTATTTCAGTTACAATAGGTCATGATTTTGAAAATTTAGCTAAGGCAGACATTGTTGTTTATTCTGCTGCAATAAATCCAAACGACCCTGAAATGCAAAAAGCAAAAGAGTTAAATATTCCAACTTGTGAAAGATGTGACTTTTTAGGTATGCTTACAAAAGCATTTAATGACACTATTGGTATTTCTGGTACACATGGTAAAACCACAACTACATCACTTGTTTCATTATGCTTTTTAGAAGCAGGCTTAGATCCAAGTATTCAAGTTGGCGCAATATTAAAAGCTATAGATGGAAATTATAAAGTTGGTTCAAGTGAACATTTTATAATAGAAGCATGTGAATATGTAGAAAGTTTCTTAAAGTTTTTCCCTAAAGCTGAAATTATCTTAAATATAGATAATGACCATTTAGATTATTTTAAGACTTTCGAAAATATAAAAAATGCTTTCATAAAATATGTAAAAATAATTCCAGATAATGGTTTACTTGTGGTTAATGGCGATGACCATAATTGTTTGGACTTATTGCAATATACAAACGCGACTAAATTAACATATGGAATTACTAATAAAAATACTGACTTTTTTGCAGTTAATATTGTATTTGATAACAATGGTTTTCCAGCTTTTGATATTTATAAAAAGGATAAATTTTTCGAAAGAATTCAATTAAAAATTCCAGGAATGCATAATGTACTAAATGCATTGGCATGTACTGCCCTTTGTGATTATTATGGAATTGATAAAAAATATATAAAATCTGCTTTAGAAAAATTTACAGGTGCTCATAGAAGATTTGAATATAAAGGAACAATTAATAATGCAACTGTTTTTGATGACTATGGTCATCATCCAACAGAGATAATAGCTACTGCAAAAGCTTTAATGAATAAAAAATATAATAAATCATGGGTTGTTTTCCAACCACATACTTATAGTAGAACTAAAACTTTATTAAATGATTTTGCAAAAGCATTATTAAATTTTGACAATATCATAGTTACAGACATATATGCAGCAAGAGAAACAAATAGATTTGGAGTTTCTTCTCAAGATTTAGTTGATAAAATTAACTCATTAGGAAAAAATGCAATTTATATGAAAGATTTTGATGATATTACTAAATATTTAAAAGAAAATGTTAAAGAAAATGATATTATTTTAACATTAGGTGCTGGAACTGTAACACAAATTTCAGATGAAGTAGTAGAAGAGAATTAGATAACTCTAATTCTCTTCTACTTCTTTCATCTGTTTTAACATTGTATCTGCAAATATTCCATATCCCTTCTCTGGATTATTGACCATTACATGTGTAACAGCCCCTACAAATTTTCCATTTTGTATAATTGGTGATCCACTCATTCCTTGTATTATTCCACCTGTTTTTTCTAAAAGTCTTGAATCTGTAACTCTAATAATCATATTTTTATTTGTTCTATTTGTTGAAGTATATATTTTTTCAATTTCAATTTCATATTCTTCTTGTTTATTATCGTCTAAGGTGCATAATATAGTTGCTTTTCCTTCTTTAACTTCATCTCTTGGCATTACTTCCATTACTTTATCACTATCATTTTCTATTTGTTCAACATTATTTAATTTTCCATATATTCCAAAATTCGTGTTTTTATATACTTCTCCTATTATTTTTCCATTATCTATACTGCCTTGTAATTCTCCAGGTTTTCCTTTTTCACCTTTAACAATAGAAACAATTTTACTTGTCACAATATCACCTCTTGCTATATCTATCAATTCTTCTGTATCTACATCTAATATTCCATGACCCAATGCTCCAAATTCACCTGTATTAGGATCATAAAAGCTTATAGTTCCAACACCAGATGCTGCGTCTCTTACCCATAAACCTAATTTGTACTCATCATCACTTGTTTTAGTTGGTAATATTTCTGTGTCATAATTGCTGCCATTTCTAACATATGTTATTTTTACAGCTTTTCCATCTGATTCATTTACTTTTGTAATTAAATCAGATGTACAAGTAACTGTTTCATTATCTACTTTTGTAATCATATCTCCTTCTTTTATTCCTGAGTTTTTATATGGAGTATAATTATTATTATCTTCTCCTTGTATTTCAGACATTCCTACTACTAAAACTCCACTTGTGTATAATCTAAGTCCAATCGTTTCTCCACTTGGTATTACAACAGTATTTGGAATTACATTAACAGTTAAATCCTTTACAGAAAAACCTGCCAAATTTAAAGATAAATCTACCTTTCCTATTTTATTACTTATTTTTGTATCATCTGAATTAACAGCTTCTACAGTTTCACCATTTAAACTAGAAATATTTAATCCTAACAATGTTTTTAAATTTAAGTCTTCACCTTGTATTAATATTAAATTATTCGGAATAGAGCTTATATTAGTTACATATAATAATATAATAAATAAGATTAAAATTAATAAAATTTTTTTAAAATTTTTCATAGTAAAAACCTCTTATAATATATATTTTGCCCTATTTGCAAACTTTAATACTAGAAAGGTTTTACTAAAAAAAATATAGATACTTTTTATAGTACCTATATTTAAAATTTTATATTGAATTTAAAGATAAACTCTTATAAGAATTGCATCGTTCTCTAAATAAAGCTGTATAATACGCTTTTCTTATATTATTTGGTGCAGAATCTAAAATAGTGTCCAAATCAGTTATATTATTTCCTAAAGCATTGTCCATTTCATTACTTCCATTTGATGTAGTAATATCAGTTGATGTTACAATACATGCATAATCAGCGGTTGCATTACCATGAGGGAAATAATTCTTTGTTGTACTATCATTTGAAACAAAACTTTGTGCATCAAAATCTGTATTTCTATATCCAATAATCTCTCCAGTAGGCGAAAAATCTATATGTCTAACATCATGATACTGATTAGCACTTCCTTGATCTAATATATATATTAATTTTGGATCTACAAATTCTCTATTTTTATTATTTGTTACTATGCTATAGCCCATGTAATATCCATTTCCTATATTTTGACCTTGCATAAATGAAATCAAACAAGTATTGCTTAATATCAGACTCCATTCATTTTCTGTTAATGTTGGCATTTTTGCAGGATGAGTAGAATTTTCATTAAATTTCGCAATTGTTGTTCTTAAATTAGTTGTTATGGAATTTCTGATAACTTGTAATTTATGTGCATTAAAGTTATCAAGCATTGTTCCATCTGTTGCACTAAAATTTATTAAATTTTGTTCTCCTACATTACCTGTAATTCCTAAATCTTCTTGGTTTACATCAACAATATCTTTTAATTGAATATCTTGTAAAATATTTTTTATTTGATTTGTAAAAGAATACGCATCTTGTAAGTATTTCTGTGCACTTGTATCTCTTTGGTAAGAGGTACCTAATTGATTTAACATATTTTCATCAACTTCATTAGTAGTTCCATCAACATTATATTTATACCATCTACTGCCATTCCAATATGCTTTTTCTCTTCTTCCATTTGCATTAGTAAAATATGTATAATTTACTTTTTGTGGAGAAATTTGATTAGCTTCAAAACTTGTACGGTTTACTTCAGCTAATGCTTCATTATCTATAGAAATCCCATCATATGTAGTTCCTGATTCATTAGTTTTTGAAGTATCTATTAAAAAACCTGAATATGTTTGATAATTACCTGAACTATCTTTATAAAACACAGTTATATAATTATCTAATGTATAATTTATTACTATATCTCTGTTTCCTTTTTTATATCTAGCTGAATAATATATATATGGTTTTAATCCTGTAGTTGAATCTGCAGAATTTAAATTAACAGTAATATCACCTTCTGAATCTCTTCCTGTTACAACATTATTATATTTTGTATATATATAATAACCATCATACAATGTATATACCAATGCTGGTATATAACTTTGTAATTCTTCTTCTGAATATCCACTTTGTCCAAAATTTGTAGCTAAAGAGTTATAAAATGTTGTTACAGAAGCCTCAACATCTCTTATTTTTTCTTGGGCTATATTTTGTGTTGTACTATTTAATTCGTTAATTTGAAATGCTTTTATTGCATCATAAGTTGCATTATTTAAAATAGTATCATAATTTCCCTGTAAATTAACGTAATTTATTTGCACTTGAATATATAAAGACATTACTAATACTATCGGTATAACAATAATAGAAAATATTACTATCCAGCTTTGTAATTTCATCTTAATTCCTTTCTTTACTTTTGTAACTCTTTAATCTCTTTTATTATACAAGAAAAATTGTTAAATTTTTCTTGTATAATAAAAGAAAAAGGTGTTTTTTACAAGACACCCCTTATTTCTTTTTATTTTAATTTCTTCCATTAACAGTAACAATTCCTCCATTTGAAGTCCCTATTGTTGAAGAGTCATTTCCTGTTACTCTATAGAAGAAGTTTCTTAATAATTGAGAAATTGTTGTGTTTGTATTTTTTACACTAACAGATACAAAATCTCCTTCTTTTAAGTATTTAGTATTATTATTACTTGCATCATTTAAGTCTTCCATAATTTGTGTAGTATATTCTGTATAATAAACATTCTCACCTATTTTTTCATAGGCTGTTTGTGCTGTTTTCTTTCCTGGGTTTTCATCTAATACTTTTACTTCAATTTCTACATCATATGTATTTCCTGTAGCATTTATCTCTTGCACAAACCTATTATATTCTGCTAATGTTATTCTTCCTGTAGAACGAATATTGTCTACAAATGTAGTTGTACTATTTTGAACAGATAATTGTGAAACATCATCACTACGATCAGCAACTGACATTAAGGGAAAAATAAACATTAATACAGCTGCTAATACTATAGCTAAAATTGTTACTACTGTATCTCCCATTTTTATTACCTCCTATTTCCCTTCTTTTATTATTTTAACGTATATGTTATTACTCTTTTATATTGTTTATTTATATCTGGAACTAATTCATTTGTATCTTGATCTTCTTCATAATCTTCTATTGTACCTAGTTTTTCTTCGAATTGTCTATCTTTGTATGATGGTTGCAATAAAAATTCAACCACATCATCTACATGTTGCTTTATCTTTGTAGTATTTCCTCTCCATTCTTCATATTTAGTTACACCATTTTCTTCCCAATGTTCTGTGTCTAAATCCAAATCATTTTTCTTAACATGGATTCCATTTTGCATTTGACCACTTTCGTATACATTTAATGGTGAACCGTCTGAATTATAGAATTGAACTGCATAATCTTCTTGAGCATATCTATATAATGTTGGAATTATATCTGATAATGTAACTGTTCGAGAAAATGCTTTTGTTTCACCTTCTGCAAGTTCTACATATTGGTAAGTTTCTTGTCTATCTTGGTTCTTTACTAAACTATCAGCAGTTGTTTTTGCTTGTGTTAGAGTAACCATGGTAATTGATAGTGCAATTATAAATAATAGCATAAATCCTGCCATTTTTAATGCTTCTACTGCATTCTCCATGATTACTCCTCCTTAATTTAAATTATTTTGCTTCAACTGTCATTGCTGTTACATAACCTTTATATTGTCCGTCTTGTGTTTGATATCCTGTAATTTTTACTTCGTATTGACTTGTTGGTTGATAACTATTTTTCTCTGTTGCTAATGATGCATTATCACTTTTTCCATTAACCGAGATTTGTCCTAATGCTGGCATTCTTTGATTATTATTTCTTACTGCATCTATTAATGCTTTTGCTTGTGTTCCATTTATTGTTCCCTCATAATTTTGGAATGTAGAATTATGTGCCTCTACTTGTTGGTTTGATAAGTCATCCATATTTGTTGCACTTCTTGCTTGGTTAAAAATATACACTCCTAATGCTATAATCAAAATTGCAAGTAATATTGCTCCTGCTATAATTAATGCTTTTGATGCATTCTCCATAATTTATTCCTCCTCTGTTAATTTTTCTTTGTTACCTTCATTTTTGTAACATAGCCTTTATATTGTCCATCTTGTGTTTGATATTCTGTAATAGATACTTCGTATTGACTTGTTGGTTGATAAGTATTTTTTTCTGTTGCTAGTTTTGCATTATCTTTTAAACCTGTACCACTAACACCATCAACTGTTATTTGTCCTAATGTTGGCATTCTTTGATTATTATTTCTTATTGCATCTATTAATGCTTTTGCCTGTGTTCCATTTATTGTTCCCTCATAATTTTGGAATGTTGCATTATGTGCTTCTACTTGTTGATTTGATAAATCATCCATATTTGTTGCACTTCTTGCTTGGTTAAAAATATACACTCCTAATGCTATAATCAAAATTGCAAGTAATATTGCTCCTGCTATAATTAATGCTTTTGATGCATTCTCCATAATTTATTCCTCCTTTGTTCTTCAAAAATATATATTAAAGAACCTTATTAACTAAATTTAAGATATTTGTTCAATATATAAATAACTTATCCTTTTGTTGTTTTTATGATATTCAACTTTTGTACATTTAAATTGTATATTACTATAATTATTTACTAAATTAGGAATCTCTCCCGCATTTAATGTTTCCATACTGTATGTCTTTTGTGTATCTGTCATATATACATCTACTCTTACAGAATATAAATCATCTGGAACATACTTTCCCGACTCATCTTTAGCAATATCATACTTTTCATTATTATCTATTGCCAAATTAATAATTGTTGCAAGTTCTGTTCCAAAAAATTCTTGATTTATATATTGTGAAAACTGATTATTAAATTTCTGAACTTGATTTATATCATTTTTATACATTGAATATGCATATGTAATTGATATAACTATACAAATTGCTATAACACAAATTATTATTATTGTCCTTTTCATATGCACCCTTTCTAATATTATACCATTATTCTACAAGTTTTGTAAATATTTTTAAAACAATAAAACTGTTAATTTTTGTCAAACTTTTGTAAAGATAACTGTACTTATTACACCTTCTGTTTCTGATACGTTACATTTAAACATGGTACCTGCTTTTGCATGTATCTGTAATAGATTAGTAATTTCATTATTATCTAAATTTTGCAAGTTTGAATTTTCTCCTAAAATTGATACTCTTATATACCCTTTATCACCAGGATTTAAATTTAATGATTTATTATTATCTTTTGCTTTATTTATAACGGAAACAACATCATAAATTGTATTTTCATCAGATCCTTCATATCTTGTATATTCATTATTAGCTTCTGCTAGTTGTCTTTCATTTATCCTATCATACATATCTTCTGCATAACTACCATAAGAAGTAAAAAGATATACAAATAAAGAGGCAACCATAATTGCTATTAGCATTCCACCAGCTATTATAAGTGCTTTTGACGCATTATCCATAATTTAGTTGCCCTCCTTTTTTACAAAATCTATTTAGTTTCTTCAAAAGACATACTTGATACCCTACCATTATCAAAAAATGTTGTCTCTGCATGCTTAAATTTCATTCTCTTAAATTGTACATATTGGTAATATATTTTTGCAGCTTCTTGTAAGTCAGTCCAATTTACAGATGTATTAACATTTAATTCTGTACACAACTTTTGAAAAGACTCTGAACTATTACTACTTGCTTTTGCTAAATATTCCCACTGCGAATCAGAAATTTTCCCATTATATTTAGTTGAATTTGTTGTTTGATTCATTACACTCTCAATTCTTGAATTTATTGTAGATAAATTATATGTTCCTTTAACAAATAAATTGTCTGTAGAACCTGATAACTCTTGAATTTTTACTGTTAAATTCATAGTTCCATAATTACTATATTTTACATCATCACTAATATTATAATCGCTCATCTTATTTACAAGACCTAATAATTCACTACCATATAAAACTTTTTCATAAGATAAATAACTTTTATTAAAATCTTCTACTTTTTGAACTTCGACCTCTTCTTGTTGCATTCTTTGACTATCGCCCCAATGAGTAAAGACATAATATACTAATACTGCAAGCATAACTGCAATTAAAACTCCACCAGCAATAGTTAATGCTTTTGATGCGTTCTCCATATTTTTTCTCCTTTACTTTTACATGTTTGACATTGTAGTAAATGAACTTGACATACTTGTTAAACCTATAAATACTAATGGTGCAATTAAATATCCAACAAACATACATACCATAGGAGCGAAACCAATTCCTTTTCCAATTAAGCCTTTGTTAGAAATTAATCTGTCATTAGATTCTTTTCTCTTAGCTTGGTAGTAGTCTCTTTCTGTATCTAATTCATCAAATGCTTCTACAATAGGTATCTTTTCTACTGCAGCTTGAAGACTTTCTACAATTCTTATCATATCTTGATATGATATATCTTCTTTTAATTGTTCTAGAGCTTCCCATGCTCCAGCTTCATAGTTATTAACACACTTACTAATTGGCTCTTTGAATATATTAGCATATCTTTCTAGCCATTCTAAAATCATTTCAACATTTACTCTTTCAATTCTCATAAGCATTAATATAATTGTTTGGAACTGCATTACTTCGTTTTCCATTTCCATTTGTCTCATTTTCTTTTGGAATATTAAAAGTAATATTGGAAAAGCATATCCAATTAATCCAAATACCAATCCTATCAATATTTCAAACCATTTTAAATATTCTCCATTAATTGTTTGCAGCTTTTCATATATTCTTTCTGAATCAGTAGCTAATGTATCTTCTGTAGCCCCTTCGTAATATTCTGATCTCTGCATTGCTCTTAATATATCATCTTGTGTCGCTGTTAAATTTCCTCTAAACATGTCCAAGAAAATATTATCTATCCTAGTCGTCTCAATAGCTTCCTGTTCATCTGCCTCACCCATTGCCCCCATTAGATCATAATCAGTAGTCGGTTCGGTATATATATAATTAACTTGCAATTTATGTAAATATATCATTATTATTATTGATGCTATAAAAACTACTATAAACAAAACTATTCTATTTACATACACCCAAGAGAGTTTAAGTGGTGATGCTGCATCTTTTAATAATTCTTTTTGTTTTCTATAATCTGTTGATCCTTCTTTTGGAATAAATAGGTCAACAAATTTCTTAATTGGTTTCTTTTTATATAATTTTTCCTGCCATGGGTTCTCTGTATTTTGTGTTTTTGTATTAACTGAACCATTATCTTTTAATTTTCTAGTAAGTGTATAACAAATGAATGTTAATACAATTACTAATATTTGTACAATCATCCCTTGTTTTCCCATGTAGAAACTCTTTGTAAATGAGAATTGGCTTACAGACCAATTCTTTATCATTTCTAAGAATAGCATCGGTACAATAGAAATTACAGATAAACTTTGGAAAACATAATCTAGTTTATCTCTTTTTAAAATTTCTAGTTGCATTTCCTGTGTTATATTATTTAAGTTCTTTAAATATAAAGAAGCTCCATCTTTCTTTCTGTCACCATATTCTTTTGTTAAGTAAGAAATTCCTGCAAATTCCTTTAAATAACTATTTGGTGCCACATCATAATACTTTTCCAATTCCATTTCTGGATCATCAGAAATTAATATTTCATAAATTTTTTCTGCTTGTCTTGAAACTTCTAATTCATTATCCTGTGCTGTTTGATATATTGCTTCCTCTACCATGTTAAATTCATGGTATGCGTGTCTTATTTCTCCAAAGAAGTTAATTTGTTGTTTTAACAAATTATTATCAATTTTATCTACCATTCCATCTATCATACTATCCATTATGAAGATTTCAAAAATTATTAAAATTCCTAGTAACAAAAAATTAGTGTAAGTAAGCCATATAATAACAATAGTAAAAGGTATAACAATTACTAAACCTTTTGTTAATATTTGTGAAGCTTGTTTTCTTGTCAAATATTCATCATCTATATTTAATATTTCCAATCTTCTACGTAATTTTAATAAATAACGTTTTATAAGTGGAATTTTTCTATATTTTAAATATAGTCTTTGAAATATAATATCTGCAGAAAATGTTGACTTCTGTGTCCCTCTTCTTAATTGCTGTATTTGTTTGTATTGGGAACTTTGCATTTTTTTCCTAATTTGCAAATAAGCGATAACAATTATTAGAAAAACAACACCTATTGCTATAAGAAAATATAATAATACTTGATTTGACATTTAAGGTTTGTACACCCCTTTCTTATTACTCTTTTGTCTTTCTTGGTCTTCCTGCTCTTCTAACAGTTTTAGCTTCTTCTGCATTTTTTGAAGTTACTTTTGAAGTGCCCCAATGATCTTCTATAAATTTATCAAATTCTGCTAAATCTTTATCATCCATATTTAGTCTCATTTCTTGTATGTTATGATCTGTAATTTTATTTGTTATAACATATTCTCCGTCATGATATTCCATAATGTTTCTATATGTATATAATTGTTTATTTGTTATCTTTGTAAAATAATGTGTTGCATTATCAAAGAATTTTTCAAACTTACCTTCTAATGTTTTTTCATTTCTAAAATCGAATGTATATTCATTTTTTTCTTCTACAGGTATACATTCTGTAACTCTTTCTATATATCTTCTACCTCTAAAGTCTTTTACTAAGTGAATATCAAAATTTAATACTTGTACAACTTGTTCTTCTGCTGTTTTTTCATTTGTGAACACACCAGTTCTGAGCATTGAGTTTCTTAATGCTGTAACCAAATCTGGGAATGTTTTAGCATGGTGTGTAAATAATGTAAACTTAGAAGCAACCTGAGCTGCTTGAATCATCCAAGAAGCAACAGGGTCAGTTGCAACCTCACCTATGATATTAACAGAACCATCAGTCTTTTTCTGAACGTCCAATCCCTCTTGTCCAGAAATTGTTTCTGTTTCTCTAAATGTTAAAATATTTCTTGTAGGATAAATTTTTCTTAAGTGAAGCTCAAATGCAGTTTCCTGAACCCTTATGTTCATTGTTTCATAAATATTTTCTATCATACCCATAAGCATTGTTGTTTTACCACAACCTTGCTCACCAGTAAGTGAAACTATACGTGCACCTTTTACTAAATATTTTAATAATGAAATTGCATCTTCTTTTCCTGGTATTGTAATTAATTGTTCAAGTGTAGCACGTTTTACATCGAATTTTCTTACGAAGAAAGCCCATGTTTCAGAAAAACTTGGTCTAACAACAACAACACGAGAACCATCTTTCATTTCATTAATCTTATAACCATTTGTATCTGACAATTGTCCTGGGTTATTGTATTTATAAATATTTTGACAAACTCTTTTTAGTTCTGCTTCTGAACCAAAAGAAAGAAAAGCTAAACGTATAGATTTACCTTGGAAGAATATCCAAATACTATCACAAGCACGTGGTACTTTATGTTCCATAACTTCGTTTAAATAGTCACCATCTGTTTGTGCAACTTGGCTTAAAAAACTTTCTGGAAGTCCAGATACACCACCAGATACACCATCTATATTCATATCTCTTATTTCATCTATAGAACTATATCCTTTATAATGTTGATAAATTCTTTGTACTACTACATTTAATTTATCTGAGAATGTAAGTACAAAACCTTCTCTTTCATATATATCATTTATTTCTTCCTCTGTTATTACATAACAAGGTTTAGCATCTCCTGCTACATATTTTAATGTATCTAATTCATATTTCTTTATTAATTCTGTTAATGCTTCATATCCAAATTCTTTTTTATACATATATATAATAATATCGAACTTGTCTTGTGGTGTAAGTAATGAAGGAATATCAAAAGGAATTGACTTTGAAATATTTGTTTCATCTACTCCATACTCTTTTGAAAGTATGTCATAAATTAATTCTTTTACATATTTCTTATCATTAACATCTCCATATGTACAGCCTTTTAAAGCCTTTTTCAATTCATATTTTTTGTTTTTTCTTCTTTTTAATTCTTCTTCTGTTAGCCCTAAATCATATAAATTTATTTTTGTTATTTCATCAAGTCTTTTCTTGATATATTCAGTCATCTTTTGTAAAGTATATGTTTGATCATCAACATCTACTAGTTTTTCTACTTCTGCATTCTTTTTCTTCTGTATATTTCTATATACTAAATACACAAATACTAAGGCAACAGCTAGTATTAATACAATATTAAGAATCATTTTTGAAACTCCTTCCTAAACTTATCTCATCATTTGCATTTCATCTATTTTATATAAAATTCCTTGGATTAACTCTTTTACATCAAGTAAAAATTTTGCATTTCTATCTTTATCTGATATTGTCTGCATTTTTAAGAAATAATCCACAACTAATCCTTCATCACATGCATCAGAAAATAAAGTATTGTATACTATTGGGAATAATGAATCCTTAGTTTTTATTGTTCTTATAATATTTTTTTGAGTATATTTAGAAAATTTGTCATATCTTCCAATATATCCAACAATATTATTCATTTTTGAAGTATAGCCTTCTTTTCTAGATTTAGCATAATTCTCTATAGAATGACGTTTTTGTGTCATTCCATAAACAAGTACATCAGAAATCGTTAAAATATCTTGCGCTAGTTCATTTATTCCTTTTTTTAAATCCACAAGTACTATATCATACACCATACTAGCTTTTTTGATTAGAGATACATAAAAAGCATCAATTGTAGGTGTTTCTACTCCATCATATCCTGATAATACTTCTAGTCTATCTTTAAAAATTATCCCTGTATAATCTTTTATTAATTCTGGAGACAATTTATTGCTTCCTTCTATTTTCATTAAACCTGTAACTCCAGATTCAATTCCTACCGATTTTTTAGTTAAATTTAATAAAGATAATAAATTAGTTTTTTGTGCTTTTGGTTTTAAATATGCAGCCTCAAATTCTTTATTATTTTCATATGTGGAAATTAACAACACTTTTTTATTGTGTTGTATAGCCATTTGTGTAGCCACAGCAATCGCTGTTGAAGTTTGTCCTGTTTCTTTATCATCCTCTGTCCAAAAAGATACTATAGCCATTTTACTCTCCTTTTCAAGATTAAATTTCTTTCATTATTTTCCTTACCATAAGGCCTTGAAGTTTAGGATCTATCTTGGCAACTACAAATTCCATTCCATCTTTATACATACTTGTCAAATTCTCAAATCTAACTTTTGCTACTTTTTGGTTATTTATAATCGCTGTTTTATCTCCCATTTCCAAAGGAAAATATATTCTGTCATCTTCCCACATAACTTTTGAGCCTAATGATAAATAATTTAAATAGTCATCATCTTCTTTTGTAACTTCTTTTGCAAATAATACTTTTGTCATTTTTATTGGATTTGGAAAGCCATTTAAAATTTCTAGTCCTCTTCTAACATCATATGTATCAAAAGATGTTACAAAAAAGTTTTGTACTGCTTTATCTATTTTAAAATTCATTGCACTTTCAGCATTATCTATATCAACCAAAACATAATCATATTCTAATGTTTCTATACTTCTATTCGTATAATCTGCTATTCCTTCTATATTTTTAAATCCAACTGCAATATCTATTTCTTCAAATTCTGTTATATAAGACAAAGTAGGATTTAGTGCAGGCACAACATATTTTGCTTTTTGAGTAATTGTTGTATCTGCAATTAATACTTTTTGGCCTAATACAGTTAGAATTTTAGCAATATATATAATTAAATCCGTTTTATCAAAAGCTCCTATAAATCCTACTTCTTTCATATTTCCTCCTAATTCAAATTAATTTACTGTACTTGTATCTGTTGTAGTTGCTGTGTTTCCAGCGCTTGTAGTTGCACTTGCTGCAGCTGCATCTTCAAGCGATTGCAAATATTGTTGTCTTAATTCTTTTTGTTGTGTAATATGTTCTTCTACAGAAGTTTCTAAATTAGATTGTCTATCTTCTGCATCAACACTATTTATTTGTCCATTAATAAAGTTTTCTCTTAAAGTACGATTATATCTATTTGCTATAGCTGCTTTTGCTTCTTCTACTATATTTGGATTCGAATCCATTAAGTTAAGTGCTTCTGCATTTACTGGATATGTTGGTGTTGCTGCTACTTGCATTCCTGGATCTGTGTATCTTGTTACATACATTTCAGCTGTTGATAACTGATATGTTTCTATGATTGCACTTGACATAGAAATTGTTTCATCTTCTGATAAATTTATAGTAATTACTCCTTCTGCTGGCGCTCCTGCAATCTCTGGAATTGTTACTTGTTTCTTAGCCACAACTATGTAATCTTGTCCATTTCCAAAACGTATACGAACATCTACAAAATCGCCATCTACTAAATCTGTAGGTAATGACAACATATTATACTCTTGTCTTCTCAAGTCATTTGTAACTTGTTCTGAACTTGTTGTTAACATATCTTTAGTTAAAATTGTTCCTGCTTTTAAATCTATTTTTGCAACTATATCTGATCTTGGTTGAGTTAAACCTTCGTCAGAATAGAAATCAGATGAAGTTGCTACATTCTCTGGCACTACAGCACCATCTGCTTCTTCTTGTTGTATATTAGGTATTCTAGATGTGTCTCCTTCTATCGCTGAAATCTGCACTCCTGAACCTGAAGATATATCTTCAGATACAACATATACAACTCTTTTAGCTGCTTCTAGCGCATCTTGTTCCTTTTTTAAATTAATTAATTGCATAAATAGTAAAGCAATTACTATTGCTGCTATAATTAACATTACTAACATTCCTAATAAAAATGATACTCTTTTTTGTCTTTGCATTGGATTTGAAGCCATTTATTATTCCTCCTTAAATAATTAAAATTCAATATAATCTGATTTTATTTTACAACACTCTACCTTTTAAAACAATATATAGCATAATTTCGTAATCTAAATATAATATTTTTGTAATAAAGTAGTAATATTATATAACAATATTTTCTAACGCTTTTGCTACCCCATCTTCATCATTTGTTGTAGTTATAAAATCAGCAACTTGTTTAACTTGTTCATTGCTATGTCCCATGGCAATTCCCATACCAGCATTTTTTATCATAAGTATATCGTTATTATTATCTCCAAGTGAAATAACTTCTTCTTGTTTTATATTTTCACGTTTCATAATTTCTTCGATTGCATACCATTTATCCACATTTTTACTACTAACTTCTGTATAATAATATCCAACAGATATTTCCTTCGTTCCAGATTTTATTTTTTTCTGCGACATATGAGAAACTTCTAACACATCTATATTTGAAATGTTTTTTAGTTTTCGTAATATACTAGAAAATACTATCTTACTCTCATCACATATAGTCATTTTTAAAAACTTGTCTGTGTTTAATTTTTTAATATAATCGTAAACATCTTCAACTATATTTATTTCTGTTTTTTTATCACTACTTTTTTTAGTATTTTCGTAATTATAAAAAGCAACATTATAATTTAATGATTTTGCAATAACCGAACTTTCTGTATAAATATTATAATAAATACTATTTTTTTCACACAAATCTATTATTTCCAAAACTTTTTCTTTATTTAAATAATTCTCATATAAAATTTCATCTTTTTGCATATCATATAATACAGAACCATTTCCTGAAATATAATATTTATTTGCTCCAATTTCTTTTGCTATTGTAAGAACAGATTCTGAAATTCTTCCAGATGCTAAAACCACTAAAATGCCTTTTTCTGCAACTTTTTTTATTACTTTTTTTGTATATTCTGTAACTTCTCCATATCTATTTAATAAAGTTCCATCTAAATCAATTGTTATTAATTTATACATATTTTTATTCCTTTCTACTTAACATTACAATACTATATATTATTATCATTTTTTTTACAATATATATCTTTTTTATTTTTCAATTTTTTTCCAGAATATTTTTTTATGATTTACACATCATATATATTGAAAAGGCAAAGTTCTTTTCAACAAATTTTTTACAATCCTAGGAGGTGAAATTTATAATGGCATATTCAAATTCAAATAAAAAATTAGTTCCTGAAGCAATGAGCGCTTTAGATAAATTCAAATATGAAGTAGCTTCTGAAGTTGGAGTTAACTTAAAAGAAGGTTATAATGGAGATATCTCTTCAAGAGATGCTGGTAGAATAGGTGGAAACATGGTTAAGAAAATGGTTCAAAAATATGAAAATGAAATGTTAAATAGATAGTTTCCATTTTAATTTTTTTATAACGGATTCAAGAATTTTTAAGCATATCTTTATGCTAGAAAATCTGGAATCCGTTATTTTTTTTATACACAAATAGGGATTTTGAGGAACGTCCCCAAAATCCCTATTAATTATGCTTCTGGTTCTATTAAGCCATAATTTTTATTATCTTTTAATTTATATATTACATTTACTTTACCATTTTCTAAATTAACAAATGTTAGGAAAGTATTTCCTTTATTTTCTTGTAATTTTAATTTAGCATCTTCTGGTGTCATTGGTTTTATTTCATAATATAATTCTTTAATTATCTCATTTTCTGGTTCTGTTTGTTCTACTTCTTGAGATGCTCTTATTGTAGCTTCTTTATTCAATCTTTCTCTCTTTGTTTTTGTCTTTCTTATTTGTCCTTCTAGTATATCTATATTTTTATCAATAGAGGCATATAAGTCTTTATGTGCAGTTACTGCTTTGTATGTAATACCTTGATAAGCAACTCTTGCTTCTGCTATTTGCTCATTTCCTTCTACTTTTATTGTAACTGTTCCGTCAAAATCATCTAAGTATTTTGTTAATTTCTCCATTTTCTTTTCTGCATAATCTCTTATTGCATCTGTTACTTCTAAATCCTTTCCAACAACTTTTATATTCATAAAAATCTCTCCTCTCAATTATTTTGCTTTCTTTTGTTGTAAATTTATTATATATGGTTAAATGCTTTTTTTCAAGCTTATTTTATTTTTTTATGCACTATTAAAAAATATTCTCCATTTTATAATCTTTTTCCAACTTATCATTTAGGTATAGCTTAGCTATTATTTCCAGCTCCTTGGTTGCAACTTCTCCTATATTGAATGAAAATACTTTTTTAGGTGGTGACATTACAATATACTTTATAGCTTGCATTGTAGATTTTTCCATATGAATACAACTTGTATCTTGTTTTCCACAAATATTACACTTAAACCCATTTGCTTTTAAACTAAAGAACTCCAAATTTTCTGTCTTATTACAATTTCCACAAGTTCTAACATTTGGTGCAAATCCAAGTATACTTACTAATTTTATTTTAAATATTGCTAAAATAAATTCTAAGTCTTTGTCTGTTTCAGACATCATATACAATGTATTTAAGTATAGTTGTAATATCCTATATGAATTTTCATTCTCATTTGTAACATCAATTATTATTTTGGTTATAAAAGACGCATATTCTAATTTTTTTAAATCTTTTCTTATATTATAAAAAATCTCTATTGGTTCACAAGAATTTATATAATAAGTAGAATTTGTTTTATATAATATATAATCTCCAAAGCATAAAAATTGGCTACCTACAAGGAGCGAACTTCTAAATCTTTTCGCTCCTCTGGCAGCACAAGAAATCTTTCCTAACCCTGGTGTTAACATTGTTAGCATTTTATCGAAATCACCCATATTATGTTCAACTAATATAATTCCTTTTGTCTTTATTGTTCCCATTCTTTTCTTCCTCTATTTTCTTTTCTAAATCTCTTAATTGTTTAAATTCTATAAATGTATTTATATTTCCTGTTTTTTTAAAGGTATTCCAAGCAATTTGTTTAAACATGAAATCATCTCCTTTTAATTATCTTTTGTATTTTATTCAAATTTATTCAATTAGTTGAATTTAAATTTTTTTACAATACTATCTTTATCCTGCCAATCTTCTTTTACTTTTACCCACACTTTTAAATTTAATTTCGTTTGCAACATTTTTTCTAATTCCATTCTTGCACTTGTTACTATTCTTTTTAACATTGCACCATTTTTACCTATAATAATTCCCTTGTGTGAATTTCTCAAACAATATATTGTAGCATCTACATCATATATTTCTTCACCTTTTGTAGTATTTCTTAATTGCATTTTTTCTACTTCAACATATATACCATGTGGCACTTCTTCACTTAAAAATTTCAGTGCCTTTTCTCTAATTACTTCTTCCACTAATTGTCTTGATGTTTGATCTGTATATTCATCTATATCATAATATGCAGGTCCTGGTTTTAAATTTTTCTCTATAGCTTCTAATATTGTATTTACTCCTTTGTTATTAAGAGCTGAAATTGGTATTATTTCTTCAAAATCATATTCATTTTTATACATATCTATAACTTTTAATATCTCTTCTTTTTTTATCAAATCTATTTTATTTAAAATTAATATAGTTTTCCTATTTATTTGCTTTATTTTATCTAATATTATTCTATCTCCTTTTGTTATCTCTTTTTTTGAACAGTCTACTATAAATAAAATAATATCTACATCTTCTGCAATTTCATATGCTGTTTCTAACATTGTTTCTCCTAATTTTGTTTTTGGTTTATGAACTCCTGGAGTATCTATAAAAATTATTTGTGAATTTTTCCTATTTACTATTGCCCTTATTGCAGTTCTAGTTGTTTGTGATTTATTTACTGTTATTGCAACTTTTTCTCCAACTAATTTATTTATAAGAGTTGATTTACCTACATTTGTTTTTCCTATTATTGCAACAAAGCCTGACTTAAATTCTGCCATTTGCCCATTCCTTTCTATTTATCTTATATTATCACATATCAATTTATTTTTTTGTAGAAACTTAGTACTTATCAAATTATTTTGAAAATATTTTAACACATTTTTATGATTAATAAAAGACTAGCTTAAATAAAACTAGTCTTAATATTTACTATTCAAATGTTACATTACTATCTATTGGACATATATTAAAAAATGTATTTCCATCATTTACTTGTATTTCATTTCCACTTAAGTCTCTATACATAGTTTGAGAAGTTCTACTACTTTTTATACATTTTATCTTTATTGCTTTTCCATTTGTTATATAATATCCATCATTTGTTCCTACATCGTCTAAATCTTGTCTATCCTTGTTTTCATTATCTTTTAAAGGAGTATTTTTAGCAAATGTAACTATTATATTCTTAGTTGTTATTGCTTCTCCTGTTTCCATATCAGTTTGTTTTTCACCTCTTGCATATCTTGTATATCTTTTTGTTGCTTCATCATATTTATAATTTACTGTATGTAAGTCTGAATATGGTATAGTAACTTCATTAGCATTAATACCATCTTCTAGATTAATTTCGTCAAATGTATAGTTTAATACACTTTCTTTATCAGATGTTGTATCATATTTTTTCTCTTTTGCAATTTCTAATATATCTTTTGTACTAGTCAATACATTATGAGGTGATGATTTTTGTTTTATCCTCCAAAAACTTTCTGTACTTTCCGTTATACCATTAATATTATCAACATTTAATGAAGATATATCTGATTGGGCTTTTGGACTCCATCCATAATGAACATATATTGCATCATTTTCTAATGCATAATCCAAGAAATAATGTCTTGCGCTACGAACTGGTCCTATTTTATCTAAATCTACTCCTTTGAATAGTGCCATTAATCTTGTTTCTCCGCCTTCTACAATTATTTCATAAACACTATATGCACTATTTAACCCAACTTGTGGCCATGCTCCTTTGTGATTATCTATCATAATAGCTACTGGCCTATCACTACCATAGAATATACTTTTTTGTTCTTCTGGCTCTTCTTCTTTTAATCCTTCTGCCACTCCTAAATCTATTATATTACTTCCTTGTTCTTGATTATCTCTATAGAAAAAATAATAAATCCCTGCTATTGCAATTAATATTAAAATAAGTATTACAAATATTATCGGTAATTTTTTACTTTTGTGTTTTGTTTTAGCTCTTTTTCCTTTACTACCCATTTTATTCCTCTCTTAGCCTAAAAATTCAGTTTACTACTATCTAAATAATTGAATAATTTTATCTGCAAATAAAAAATAAGAAACTACTACTGCGTTAACAGATGTTAAAACAACAGCTCCAGCAGCTACATCTTTTGCTATTTTCGCTTTTTCATGATATTCTTCTGTACATAGATCAACCACTGCTTCTACTGCAGTATTCATCATTTCTGTTCCTAGTACTAAAAATACAGCAAGCATTAATATTGCCCACTCTGCATTACTTATTTTTAATACAATTCCCAATATTATTACAATAATTCCTGCTACTAACTGAATTTTTAAATTTCTCTGAGTTTTAAACCCATGTGCTATTCCAGAAAAAGCATTTTCCCAAGCCTCTATAAAATTTTTGTTATATAATCTGCTATCTTTTTTTTTGTCCATAATTACTCCCTATTAATATTTAAATCCTTTAATACTTTTTCTTCTTTTTCCCTCATTATTTTTTTATCATCTTCTTGCATATGGTCATACCCCATTAAATGATAAAAACCATGTACTAGCATATAAGCTAATTCTCTTTCAAAACTATGACCATATTCATCAGCTTGCATTTTTACTTGACTCAAATTAATAATGATATCTCCTAATACATCTGGTACAATGCTTTTTTCTTTCTGTAATTTTTCTACTTCTACTTTTTCGAACATAGGAAAAGATAAAACATCTGTTGCTCTATCTATATTCCTATATTCTTTATTATACGCCTGTATATCGATTGGTGTTGTATAAATAATGCTTATAGTTATATTTTTGTTTACTAAATTTTCTGTTTCAAAACATTTATCTATAACTTTCTCAGTTAAATTTGAATACATATTATTAGGTTCCACATTTAAATATTCTATATCTGCATACTTCATTATTTTATTCCTTTCTGTTTATCTACCCAATCTCTTTTTTTTCTTGTCTTTTGATTCTTGAATATGTTTTTTTTGAAGTTCTACATTTATTTTTTAATTCTTTCATTACACCTAATTCTACTAGTTTTCTTTTATAAAAATCTATTATCTTTGTATAATCCCTTTTAGCAGCTTGTAATTTTTTAAGATCTGCTTTTATGAATAATATTTCCTTTTGTTTTTCGTATTCTTCTATATTCTCCTCTTTGCATTTTTGCAATTTTTTATATTCATTCCAGAACAATTTGTATTCTTCCCTATCTGCTGGCTTGTCCCAATAAATTTTAGTAGAAAGAAGTCTAATATTATAGTCTTCTATTAACTCTATTAACAATTTATATGCCGCTTCTTTCTTACTTGCTATTGTTGTAGTTACAATAATTTGTCTCAAATCTTTTAATATTTTTACATAGCATTGTTCTGCAACAACTAATGGTAAACTATGTGTAAATAATTGTCTACTTATTCCTAGTAAAATCATTCTCTTTTCTATTGTATCTTTAACATCTAATTTACCAACTGTAAATCTATCAAATTTTTCATATTGTGAGATTATATTTTTATACATATTACTATCATCTAATTTAAGTTTTAATGGTAGTACTTCTGTTATATAATTTTCTAATAAATCAAATATTTTATCATATATAATATTTTTATCTTGATATGTTAAATTATCTGCAAGTTGAATAGAATAGTGTTTTAAAACTCCTTTATATAATTGTTCTATTTTTACACTATAAAATCTTTCATATCTAGGAAGTATTTTAATTTCTTCTGATTTTAATGTTTGATAATCTAATTGTAATAAATATTGTTGTTTTTTATATTTATATTCTAAGTATTCTGTTTGTTTTAAGTGTATTACCTCATAATAATTTGAAAGCGCATCTTTTTCAAATTCTGTAGCTGTGCCATTTTTTACTTTTTTATAAATTGAGTCCATTATGTATTTATCTATTGCTTCTAAATATAATGTATATGCATCTTCATATTTTTTCGATAAATTTTCTTTTTTTGCTTCATCTTTAGTTTCATTTTTATATGCTTCGAATGCTTTTACTAAACTGGTTCTTTTAATAGAAATCATTAATCCATTAATACCTAATTTAGTTGGTATTAATAATCTACTTATAGTATTTGTTAATTTTGTGAAAAAATTTTTGTTTGTACTAACAACTCTAAGACTTCTTTGCTCCATGTTTATCATCCTTTCAAAATACTATTTTTTCATTAGTTCCTATATTTTCAAAGACTTCATATGTTACCTCTGCCTCCACTGCATCATCTTTTATTGTATAATTTACTGTTACATTGTTTATATTGTCCTTATTTGTTATTTTTTGATTTAATTTTTCCTCGGCTCTTCTTTTTGCTTCTTCCTTTGCCTCTTCCTCTGTATAGTTAATTTCATATTCTTTTATTTCAGAATTATTACATTCGATTAACTCTACGGGTATATAGAAATTTGAAAATAATTTTAATTTTTTAGTTGCATATATTGTATCATATTTTTCAAAATTTGAAAGCCTTTTATACAAATTTATTCGAAAATTATTTATATTTATTGCATATTTTTTCTCCATATTTCCTGTTTTTTCCACTTTAGTTTCTTTAAAATCTACAGTTGCTTTTTCTGTATACCATACGCTTGCTTCTATTTCTCCGGTTGCTCTAACGAAACGATTACCTGTATATTTTCCTTCCATCCAACCTGCAATTAATAATGTTCCTTCTTTCACAACATCTCCTGGTTTTACCATTGCTGTTCCAGTATTTGCATTTATTTTTACTATTTTACCTTCTTTATCTGATACTATATTACAATATTCGTCTTGATTTACAATTTCTGGTTTTTCTTCTGCTTCCACTACTTCTACTATCGCATTAGTACCTTTTAATTCTATTCCAATCCATGCAATATCTGCTCTTGCTAATCTTATATTATTAATTATTTCTTTTACATCTATACTACTTTTATTTTCTCCTATAAATAAACCATTTTCATTTAAAGATTTTAATATTTCTTCTTCTTGTAATGTATCTCCTGTTATTTTTATTTCTATATTCCAAACAAACCTTGATAATATTAATAAAGAAAGAATAATAAGACACATCATTATAAGAAAAATTTTTCTTTTCTTATATCTATGTAAAAAAAAGGGCACTCCTTTTTTTCGGTCAATGCCCACTTTGCACTTTGTTTTTTTAGCTATCTTTTTTAACTTTTTAAAATCTCTTATTCCAATATTAGCAGTTAAATATATATCATTCTTTTTTTCTATATCCCATAAATATATTTTCTGTATCCTACTCATATTTATAAATCTTTCTATAAAATATCCTTCTACATGTATATTTACAAAACCAGTAAAATAACCTTCCAATCTTTTTATAATCACAGTTTTTATTCCTCCTCTGTACTTTCAAGATATATTTTAGAAATCTCTCCACTTATAAGCACATCATTTTCATTTATTTGATTTAAATTCATTTTATTCCCTTCTATTATTATTATTCCAATAGCAGTATTAATTTTTACCAAATACTCTTCATATTCTATAACTCCCATATAGTTTTCAATCATTAATTGGTCAAAACCAACTAATGTTATTTTTGGTATATTTGTAGTTACTTCTACTGGTATTTCTAATAATCTTTCTAATTTATTTCTTGTCTTCTTTATTTTTATCACTCCTATCTTTCAAATTCATCAAGTGATTTAAATTCGTACCCCTCTGACTTTGCTTCCTTTATAACACTATCTAGCACGTTTGCATTATCTTTTGAATTTCCATGTAATAGCATTATTTCTCCATTATGTAAATTATCTAATATAATCTTTTTAGCATATTCAGCTCCTTTTTGATTATTTTCATCATAATCTAAATATCCAAACGTCCACATTACATTTGTATATCCAAGTTCTTTTGTTACTGCTAATGTTCTTTCACTATATTCTCCTTTAGGTGGTCTAATATATTTCATTTCATAACCTGTTTTTTCATATATTGATTGATGCAATTTCATAACCTCTTCTTTTATTTCTTCATCAGAAATATCTGGAAGACTTTTATGATTCACTGTATGATTTCCTAATTTTTTAATGTCTATTTTTTAGCGATTTTTTAACCGCTTCTATTAATTTATTTATATGCTCTTATTTCATCCTAATATTAGGATGATTTTGAAAAGTAAATTTAATTTTGATGTTTTT
>CAMMLJ010000008.1 GCA_946497695.1 uncultured Clostridium sp.
TTATTTATTTAATTTATTTATTTAGTTTATTTATTTAAATTGATTATTTTATTTAAATTTAAAAGTCAAAGCTTGGAAATATTTAAGATTTTGGAATTAAAATTCCAATTATTTTTTCTTATTTATTACCCAGAACTTTGACTTCTGTTTTATCTTTATTAAATTATTTTAAATCTATTATTATTCTTCTGTTTGGTTCTTCCCCAACGCTATAAGTTTTTACTTTTGAATTATTTTGTAATTTTGTATGTATTATTTTTCTTTCATAAGCAGACATTGGTTCTAATTCAATTTTCTTTCTATTTTTAACTACTGTTTTTGATATCTTTTCTGCTAATTCTTCTAATACAACTTTTCTTTTTGCTCTATAATTTTCAATATCTAATATTACGCTACATTTATGTTTAAGTTTTTTATTAGCAACATTTGAAAAAATTAATTGTAAATAATTAAGTGTTTCTCCTCTATATCCTATTAAATAATTAATATCATCTCCAGTTACAGAAATATATATTCTTTTTTCTTTTTCTTCAACATTTATACTTAAATTATTTATATTTAATTGATTAAAAAATTCATTAGAAAACTTTTTCATCGTTTCTAATACTTCATTTAATTCTTCATCTGTAATATTAGCTTTTTTTGTTTTTACAGGTTCTTTTAAAATTAATTCTACTTTTATTTTTGTTGGTTCTAATATACTAAAGAAACTTCTTTTTTCTTCATTTCCTATTACATTAATAATTACATCTTCTCTTTTGGCATTAAGTTGTTTTAATCCATTTTCTATAGCTTCATTTGTTGTCCTTCCTTCTGCAAATATACTATTTGGCATTTTCTTTTTCCTCCTTAGATTTAAGATATTTATTTATAAAAAATCTCTCTAATATCATTAGTACATTGCTAGTTAACCAATATAAAGCTAGTCCTAACGGTGCTACTAAAGAAATTGATATTGACATTATAGGCATTAACAAAGACATACTTTTATTAGTTTGTTCTACCATGTCTACTTCTTCAACTTCTTTTTTAACTTCTTTACTCTCTCCTTCAAATTCTTCTATATGATCATTTAAAAGTTTCTTATCTTTATCTTTTTTATTCATATTTGTTGATATTTTTGTACTAATAAATGTAGACAAAATATATAATATTGGAATAATATAAACTTTTGGATCTGACAAATTTTGCATAGGTACTTTATTTAAGTCAAGTCCTAAAAAGTTCATATTTAAATATACTTTTTCATCTTCATTTCCCTTATGTTGAATTATTGATATCTCTGGATATGCTTGATTTATTTCAACATTTGCAGACTGAAGTTCATTTTTATAATTATTTATATCTTCTTCAGAAACATTTTTTACGAATGTTAAAGGACTTTTTACCATATAAAATACTGCTAATAATATAACCAATTGAAGTATTGCGCTTAAACATCCACTAAAAGGACTCATGTTTTCTGATTTATATAATCTCATCGTTTCCTGATTTAATTTTTCAGGATCATTTTTATACTTAAATTGAAGTGCCTGCATCTGTTCTTGAATTTTTGAAGTTTTTTGCATTGTCCTTTGTTGTTTTATTGATAATGGCAATAATACTATTTTCAATAATACAGAAAATAAAATTATTGCAAAACCATAATTATTTACAATATTATAAATAAAATATAATATTGTACCAAATACACTTGCTAAAAATGACATATTTTAATCTCCTTTATTTTAATGGATCATATCCACCCTTTGAAAAAGGATTACATTTTAAAATTCTCTTAATTCCTAACAAACTTCCTTTTACTGAACCATATTTATTAATAGCTTGTTTAGTATATTCAGAACATGTAGGATGAAATTTACAATGTATGCCCTCTTTTGATATAAGAGAAGATATATGTTTTTGATATATATTTATAAAAAAAATTAATATTTTTTTCATTAATCCTCATCTTTTTTTAATAAATTACTTTTATTTAATGTTTTAATTATATCATATTTTATATTAAAAAAATTAGCCTCAGAAATATTTTTATTCTTTTTCAATAAAAAAATTATATCATACCCAACAGAAATTTTATCCTCTAGTAATCTATAATTTTCTCTAATTAATCTTTTTATTCTATTTCTTTTTACAGCTTTTCCTACTTTTACACTTACTGCTATACCTATATAATTGAAATTTTTATTATTTTTTTTTATATAAATATCAATATAATTTCCATTATAGTATTTTCCTTTTGTTAAAACATTTTTAAATTCGTAATTCTTTTTTAATGTATCTGTATTTAACATTTCTTACCACTCTTTATTTTTTTATAGATTGCAAAAAGACCACTTAATGTGGCCATATACTTAAGCTGATAATTTTTTTCTTCCTTTATTTCTTCTTGCTTTTAAAACGTTTCTTCCTGCTCTAGTTTTCATTCTTTTCATGAAACCATGTTCTTTGCTTCTTTGTCTTGTTTTTGGTTGATAAGTCATTTTCATTTTTATGCACCTCCTATTATATTGTTGTAAAAATATATAAATATTTATCTCTAAAATTAAAAAGCATATCAATTATACTATAGGAAATAAGTATTTGTCAACATTTTATTAGATATTATTTCAAGCATGAAAATTTTTATTTTAAGACTTATACACATTGTGGATAAAGAATTATTCACACCCTAAAAATGCTATTTATTGTCGTAAAAAGTAAAAATCTGTTCTCTAGTGTAATATTACGGTATTCTAACGTTTATAAAATTTGTAATATTTTGTAATGAAATGTAATTTTTATATTTTTTATACACTTATCCACAAAATTATCCACATTATACACAGATTTATTTAAGTTTTTTGTCCTTTATTATTGACTAAGTAACTTTATTTATATATAATGTAAAAACAATAGGGAATAGTAATATTTTTTATTTTTTTTTGTAAATATTGACACTTGTATTACAGTATTTTTACATATTTTTCAAAGTTATCAACAGTTGTGGATACTGTTGTGGATAACAATAAAAATATATATTATTCTTTATTCCCTTATACTTTTTAGGAAGGATTGAAAGAAATGTCAAATGAACTAAATGAACTTTTAACTAAAGCAAAAGATCTTTTAAAAGATGAAATGACAAATATTTCTTATGAGACATGGATAAAATCATTAGAAATAAAAGATTTTACTGATGATAAAATAATATTAATAGCTTCTTCACCTTTTCAAAAAGACGCTGTAGAAACAAGATATTATGATTTAGTAGTCAATACATTTAAATTTATTACTAATAAAGACTGTAAAATTATAGTAGAATATAAAGACCCTGATTCTGAAGAAGATGATATTAAGTTAGAAGATAAAAGTTTTAATGACAATGAAATAGGTGTTTCAAATAATTCTTTAAATCCAAAATATACATTTGATACATTTGTAGTTGGAAATAATAATAGATTCGCACATGCTGCTTCTTTAGCAGTCGCAGAAGCACCAGGAACTTCATATAATCCATTATTTCTTTATGGAGATGTTGGATTAGGAAAAACTCACTTAATGCATGCAATTGGACATCAAGTAATAAAAAATAATCCAAATTCAAATGTATTATATGTAACTTCAGAAAAATTTACTAATCAATTAATAAATGCTATAAAGGATAATAAAAATGAACAATTTAGAAATAAATATAGAAATATTGATGTTCTATTAATAGATGATATTCAATTTATAGCTGGAAAAGAAAGAATTCAAGAAGAATTTTTCCATACATTTAATACTTTACATGATAACAGAAAACAAATAGTTATCTCTAGTGATAGACCACCAAAAGATATACCATTATTAGAAGATAGATTAAAATCTAGATTCGAATGGGGGTTAATTGCAGATATATCAATTCCAGATTATGAAACACGTTTAGCAATATTAAGAAAAAAAGCTCAAACAGACAATATTATAGTAGATGATGTAATTTTATCTACAATAGCAACAAGAGTAGCTTCTAATATAAGAGAATTAGAAGGAGTATTTAATAAATTAGTAGCCTTTTCTACATTGGCAAACGGACCAATAACAATAGAAATGGCAGAAAAGGCAATAAATGATATTTCAGCTCAAAAAGAAAAAGTAATTTCTGCTGATTATATACAAGATGTAGTAGCAAAATATTTCAATATAAATAAGAAAGATTTAAAAAGTTCAAAAAGATCAAATGATATTGCTTATCCAAGACAAATAGCGATGTACTTATGTAGGGAAGTAGCTGGTCTTTCATTTCCTAAAATTGGAGAGGAATTTGGAAAGAGAGATCATACAACAGTAATGCATGGATGTAATAAAATAGAAAAAGAAATAAAAGAAAATACAAATACAAAATTAATTGTGGAAAGTGTGAAAAAAATAATTTTAGAAAAAAAATAGGATAAAATCAAACAAAAGAAAAATTTTTTAAAACTTTGGTTCGCCAGAACAAATATTTGAAAAAAGTTTTACTTAATTACTTACGGAAGTAATACATTAGATATACACAACCACATGTTAATAATGTGTATATAAACTGTTAATATTTCATTAATCCACATTTTTTTCAAAACCTTGTGGATTAAATTACAACTTTTCCACGAAAATATAAACATAGTTTTTTTACGGAAATAGGGACTGTCAGAACTTTTCCCCACAATTAACAACACCTAATACTATTACTTCTATAATTATTATTTATAATAAAGGAGAGAGAAAAATGAAGATAGTTTGTTATAAAGACAAAATTCTTAAAGCTATTAATTCCGTAGTAAAAGCTGTAGCATCAAAAACTACAATGCCTATACTAGAAGGAATACTTATTCAAACAAATGATAATGAAATAAAATTAACAACATATGATTTAGAAATAGGTATTGAATATATAATGGATTGTGAAGTAGAAGAACAAGGTTCTACTGTAGTAAATGCTATAATGTTTAGTGAAATTATAAGAAAATTACCTGATACAGAAATTAAAATTTATTTAGATGATAATAATTTATTAGTTATTGAATGTGAAGGTTCATTATATAAATTGGCAACAATGAATCCAGAAGAATTTCCTGAATTACCAAGAATAAATGTAGAAAATTCAATACAAATAGAACAGAATGTATTAAAAAATATGATTAGAAGAACAATTTTTGCAGTTAGTAATGAGGAAAATAGACCAATATTTACAGGTTGTTTATTTGAAGTTGATAATAATAAATTAAATGTTGTTGCTGTTGATGGTTTTAGATTAGCATGGAGAAGCAGTTTTCTAAATGTACAAGCTAATGATTTTAGTGCAGTAATACCAGGAAAAACATTAAATGAAGTAAATAAAATAATATCTGATTCTTTCGAACCTATAAAAATAGGAATTTCTAAAAATCAAGCATTATTCGAAATGTATAATTGTAAAATAGTAACAAGAGTGTTGGATGGAGAATTTTTAAATTATGCAAATGTAATACCTAAAGAATGGGATACAAGAATAAGAGTTAATAAGAATATTTTACAAAGTTGTTTCGAAAGAATAAGTTTAATTTCTTCTTCATCTGTGGAAAAAGAAAAGAAATATCCTGTAAAAGTCACAGTTGATATAGGAAAATTAACAATTTCTTGTGCAAATCAAACCGGAGATGCAAAAGAAGAAATATATGTTTCTACAGAAGGTAAAAATATTGAAGCTGGGTTTAATCCAAAATATTTCTTAGATGCTTTAAAAGTAATTGATGATGAAGAAATTTTTGTTCATTTTGGATCTAGTATTTCACCATGTGTAATAAGACCTGTTGATGAAGGTGATTACGTATATATGATTTTACCAATTAGATTAAAAGATTAACAAAAAAAGCAAGCCTTTATAAAAAAGAGCTTGCTTTATTTTTTAATTATGTGTATAATGCAATATATATTTAAAAAATATCCACAGAAACTTACGGAAATGTGGATAACTAAGTGGAGAACTTTATGAATATAACAAAATTAAAATTAGAAAATTTTAGAAATTATAATAGCCAAGAAATAGAATTTAATAAGGGAATAAATGTTTTTTATGGAGATAATGCTCAAGGAAAGACCAATATATTAGAGGCTATTTTTTTATGCTCTATGGGAAAGTCTTTCAGGACAAGTAAAGATAAAGAACTTATAAAATTAAATTCTGGTTTTGCAAAATTAAATATAGAATATGAAAAAAGTGATAGAGAAGGGAAAATAGAATATATAATTTCTGAAAAGAAAAACATTTCGGTAAATGGTGTAAAAATAAAAAAGTTAAGCGAATTATTAGGAAATATTAATTCTATAATATTTTCTCCAGATGATATGGAAATTCTTAAAGATGGTCCACAAAGAAGAAGAAAATTTTTAAATATGCTTATTAGCCAATTAAGACCAAGATATTTATATAATTTGAATTCATATAATAAAACTTTAGAGCAAAGAAATAATTATTTAAGGCAAATAAAGTTTGAAAATAAATCAAAAAATATGTTGGAAATTTGGAATGAAAAATTAGCTAATCATGCACAGATTGTATATGACTATAGAAGAGAATTTGTTGATAAAATACTTAAAAAAATAGTAGACATCCACAAAAATATAACAGATAATTTAGAAGAAATAAATATAAAATATATAAGTGATTTTAAAGATAAAGAATCATATATAAAAAGATTAAATGAAAAAATTCAAAATGATATATATAAAGGTTATACTTCTTCAGGAATACATAGAGATGACTTTGAAGTTTATCTTAATGGAAAAAATATTAATCTATATGGATCACAGGGGCAATTTAGAACTGCAATACTATCTTTAAAGTTAGCAGAATTATATGTTATTTATGATGAAATCGGAGAATATCCAATATTGCTATTAGATGATTTTATGTCTGAATTAGATGAAAAAAGACGTAGAAAATTTGTGGAAAATATTACGGACGCACAGGTAATATTAACAGGTACTCATAAATTAATACTTGAAAATTTTAATTATAATATATATAATGTAAAAGACGGACAAGTAAAAAAAGAACAATAAATTTAACAAAAGAGGGATAATAAATGTTTGTACACATAGGAAATAATATAGTTTTAGAAGAAAAAAATATAATAGGTATATATAATATAGAATCAATGAGAGATTCAGAAGAGTATAAAAATTTAATAGAAAGTTTAAAAAGAACAGAGAATCTTGTTTCACAAGCAAATGGAGATGCAAGAACATTAATAATGACAAATGAAGATGGAAAGGTAGTTGGATATGAAACAAATGTATCTACTATGTCAATAGCCAAAAGAGCAGAAGACAATAAAAATAAGAAAGGTACAATATTAGGAGGTTTTTAGAATGGAAAAATATAAACATGAATATGGTGCAGAACAAATACAAGTATTAGAAGGCCTAGAAGCTGTTAGAAAAAGACCAGGTATGTATATAGGAAGTGTTTCTGCTAGAGGATTGCATCATTTAGTATATGAAATAGTAGACAACTGTGTTGATGAAGCTTTAGCTGGATATTGTAAAAATATTCATGTTCAAATAAAACCAGGAAATATTATAACAGTTCAAGATGATGGTAGAGGTATTCCTGTTGAAATACATCCTAAAACTAAAATATCTACTGCAGAAACTGTTTATACAATGTTGCATGCAGGAGGAAAATTTGGTGGAGATAGCGGATATAAAGTATCAGGAGGTCTTCATGGAGTTGGTGCATCAGTAGTAAATGCTTTGTCTGAATGGACAGAAGTTGAAATATGTCGTGATGGTGGAAAATATAGAATGAAATTTGAGAGAGGTAAGACAGTAGAACCATTAACAAAAATAGAAGATTCAGATAAAACAGGTACAAAAGTAACGTTTTTAGCAGATAGTACTATATTTGAAACTACAAATTATGATTTTAACGTATTAGAGGAAAGATTTAGAGAAATAGCTTTTTTAACAAAAGGTCTAAGAATAAAAGTAGAAGATTTAAGAGAAGAACCAATAAAGAAAGGTGATTTTTGTTTTGAAGGTGGATTAAGCTCTTTTGTTGAATATTTAAATCAAAATAAAGAAACTTTACACAAAAAACCAATTTATATAGAAAAAGCAGAAGGTGAAGTTCCTGTAGAAATAGCAATACAATATACTACAGCATATTCTGAAAATATATATACATTTGTTAATAATATCAATACTGTTGAAGGTGGAACTCATTTAGAGGGATTTAAAAGGGCATTAACAAAAGTATTTAATGATTATGCAAGAAAACATAATATATTAAAAGAAAAAGATTCAAATTTGCAAGGTGAGGATATAAGAGAGGGAATAACTGCTGTTATTTCGGTAAAGGTAAAAGAACCTCAATTTGAAGGACAAACAAAAACAAAATTAGGAAATAGCAATGTTACAGGTATTGTTCAATCAATGGTAAATGAGGCTTTATCAGATTTCTTAGAGGAAAATCCTGCTGTAGCAAAAACAATTTTAGAGAAATGTATTGGAGCTTCAAGAGCTAGGGAAGCTGCAAGAAAAGCTAGGGAATTAGTAAGAAGAAAAAGTGCTTTAGAAACTTCTACATTACCAGGTAAATTAGCAGATTGTAGTGAAAAGCAAGCAGATCTTTGTGAGGTATATATTGTTGAGGGAGATTCTGCTGGTGGTAGTGCAAAACAAGGAAGAGATAGAAAATTTCAAGCAATACTTCCTTTATGGGGAAAAATGCTTAATGTTGAAAAATCAAGAGCGGATAAAATATATAATAATGATAAATTGCAACCAGTAATACTAGCTGTTGGTGCTGGAATTGGAGCAGATTTTGATATAACAAAAATAAGATATGGAAAAGTTATAATAATGGCCGATGCAGATGTTGATGGTGCACATATTAGAACATTATTATTAACATTCTTCTTTAGATATATGAGACCTTTAATAGAGAATGGAAATGTATATTTAGCTCAACCACCATTATTTAAACTTTCTAAAAAAGGTATGAAAGATATATATTGCTATACAGATGAAGAGTTAGAAGAAAAATATAAAGAGTTAGAAGAAAAAGGTATTTCAAGAGACTCTATATCTATACAAAGATATAAAGGTTTAGGAGAAATGAACCCAGAACAATTATGGGATACAACAATGAATCCTGAAACAAGAATATTAATAAAAGTTACAATGGATGATGCTATGAAAGCTGATCAAATATTTACAATATTAATGGGAGATGAAGTTGCTCCAAGAAGAAAATTCATAGAAGAAAACGCAAAATATGTAAAGAATCTTGATGTTTAATAAGGTATTAAAATAAATTTAATTAGATAAATACACTAAAATATTAGGAAAAAATTCTAATATTTTGGTGTATTTTTATATATTAACTAATTATATAAAAATTTAAATGTGAAATATATGTCGATTTTTGTATGACGAAATTCGTTGACAAAAAATGGAAATGATAGTATTATTGAATAAAGATAAGAGGTGATACTTGTAAAAAGAAATAATAATTCAACACAGGATTGGTTAATTGTTGAGAATATAGATAAAAATGGTATTATAAAAATAAAAAATAGAAACATATTTATTAAAATATTAAGGGTTCAACCAATAAATTTTAATTTAAAAACATCTTTGGAAAAAGAAGCTATTTTAAATTCATATAAAATTTTTTTAAAAACTTGTAATTTTAATCTTCAAATTTTAATTCATACAAATAAAGAAGATATTTCAAAAATTATTGATAATCTAAAAAAATCAAATAATGAAAATATTTCAGTTATTTCGCAAAAATATGTTGAGTTTCTTACTAAGATTAATTCTGAAAAACAAACATCCACTAAAAATTACTATATTGTTATAAAAGAGCAATGTGAAGATGAAAATAATAATTTAGAGAATATTTATTATATGCTTAACGAAAAATATTTTAAGATAAAAGAATGTCTTAATAAATGTGGAAATCAAGTAAAAGAATGTAAAAAAGAAGAAGTTATAAAAATTTTACATTTTTTCTTAAATACAAATAATAATTTAAACAGGTAGGTGATTAAAAGGAATATTTTAAAAAATCTATTTATAAAAAAAGCTAACGAAAATAAGTTTTTAGAAGAAAATTATATAAGTCCTGCATATATAAATACTGAAAATCCTAAATATTTAGAAATAGATAATATGTATTATTCAGGGTTAATGATTGTAAATTATTTAAGAGAAAACGAAGAATTAATATTAAAAAATTTGATAGATACAGATATAAATATGAATGTTTCTATATTTTATGAAAAACAGGATAAATATAAAACATTAAAAGATTTAACTTATAACATTGGGAATGTATCCGCAGATTTAAATGAAATAAATATTAATAGACAGGATGCAGATATAGCACAGTATACATATAATGACGCAAAATTTATACGAAAAGAGATTCAAATAAATAATCAGGATATATATTATTTATATATTTATATTAATTTATTTTCTAATTCATTAAAAGATTTAGAATATAATTTAAATAAAATTGAAGGAATTATACAAGGATCAGGAATGCAATCTAGAAGAGCAAATTTTAGGCAGGAACAAATATATAAAAGTAGCTTACCATTAATGTATAATGACAAAGATTTAAAATTGACTACTAGAAGAAATATTTTAACAGATGGACTTATTAGTACATATCCATTTATTTCTTCATCACTATTTGATGAAAAAGGGGTTTATATAGGTAGAAATATTCATAATAATTCTATGATATTTATAGATAGATATAATAGCCAAAAATATAAGAATCCTAATATGTGTGTATTTGGAATGTCTGGAGCTGGAAAATCGTTTTATATAAAATTATTAATATTAAGATATGGTTTGCAAGATATTAACCAATATGTAATAGATCCAGATAGAGAATATGGAAATATATGTAAAGCCTTAAATGGAACTTTTTTAAAAATTGGACCTACTTCAAATACATATATAAATGTATTTGATATAAGGGAAGAAAGCATAGAAAAAGATGAAAAAGGCTATCTTAGTGTAAAGTTAGACAAATTAAAAGGATTTTTTAATTTAATTTTTGGAGAAATGGATGAAGAAGAAAAATCTATTATAGAAGAAAAACTAATTGAATTGTATGAAAATAAAAATATAAATTTTAATGATAAAAGTTTATATAAAATGAAAAATAAAAAACTTGTTTTTAAAGAAAGTTCGGATATGCCAATATTGCAAGATTTTTATGAAATATTGGGAAAAGATAAACGAACAAAAAAATTTCATATAAAATTATTACCTTTTGTAAAAGGTAGTTTAAATTATTTTAATAAACATACAAATATAAAAGTTAAAAATAAATTAATAGTAGCAGATATATATGAATTAGGAGAAGAAAACATAAAGTATGGTATGTATATTTTTGTAGATTTATTTTGGGATTTAATTAAGCTTAATAGAAAGTCAAGAAAAGTTATTTATATGGATGAAATATGGAGATTAATAGGTGTAACATCAAATAAAGAAGTGGCTTCATTTATATATAAAATATTTAAAACTATAAGAAAATACGGAGGAAGCGGAGTAGCAATAACTCAAGATGTATCTGATTTATTCAGTTTAGATAATGGAACATATGGAAAAAGTATTTTAAATAATTCGAATATTAAAGCATTTTTTTGCTTAGAAGAAGAGAATATTAATATATTAGAAAAATATGCAAAATTA
This sequence comes from uncultured Clostridium sp., assembly GCA_946497695.1. Lineage (GTDB taxonomy): Bacteria > Bacillota > Clostridia > TANB77 > CAG-508 > Merdicola. Next base: position 11,707 of record CAMMLJ010000008.1, read on the forward strand.
TCAGAAAAGGAAAAAATAGAGATTAAATCATTTTCAAAAGGAGAATGTCTCATGTTTGTAGGCAATGATCATATTTTAGTAAAAATTGATGCATCAAATTTTGAAAAAAATATAATAGAAAAAGGAGAGATTGTTAATTAAAAAGATAATAAATATATTTGGATGTAATGGTGTTGGAAAAAGTGTTATAACAGTTTTATTAGCAGACATATTTGCAGAGAAAAAGATAAAGGTTTTAATAATTGATGCAAATTTTAATGATTATAGTATTTATAAAATATTTAATAAAATGCCAGAAAAAAGAATAGTAAATATAGATAATATTAATTTATCAAATAAATATTCAAAAATTGAGGCCGAGTATTTCAATATAATTATTTTTGACAATCCAAATATAAATTTTTTAAAAACAAAAGACTTATTAAAAGATTCTACAAATATATTTTTATCAGAATGTAATTTACTAGGAATAAAAAAAATAAGTAGGTTAATTAATAGATATACTAAAGAAATAAAAAAAGAAAGTATAAGACTTATTTTTAATAAATACAATTCTAATTCGATAGATAAAGAAATTTTATATAAAATTTTTAAATCGATAAAAATTCTAGGAATAATAAAATATACTTCAAACATAGATATATTTATAAATTCAGAGAAATTAATAAAAATAAAAGCAATTAGAAAAGATTTATTGGAAATAGCAGAAAATTTATTAAAGGAGAATAAGAAATATGGATATAAGCATACAGAACGAGATAAGTGATAAAAATATAGAAGTAGAGAAAGAACAAAAAAATTTTTTAGAAACAACATTAGGTGGAATTATAAACACAGGACTCGATGTAGGTATTAAATTTTTATTACCAGACTTTATAGAAGATGAAGTTATACAGATAAAAGATAGTATATTAAAAAACGGATTTAAAGAAGGTCTTAATACAGCAATAGATGAAGCAATAAATTTAGGGAAAAGTGCACTTGGAATTTTTACAGGTAAATTTGATGATATTTCTCAAATGCAAAAAGCAATAGAGACAGGGGGAATAATAGATTCAATATCAAACGGAATAGATATAGGATTGAATAAAATAAGTAGTAATGGAAAACTAAATAAGAATATAACAAATGTAATAAAAAAAGGAAAAAATTTAATATTAGATAATATAAGCAACAATATAGAAGAAATGATTGTTAAGCAAGGAAACGAGATAAATAAATTTGAAGAATCAATAAATAATTGGAAAAATGCTTATGAGAATAAAGACTTTAATTTAATGGAAAAGGAAATAAAAAATGTAAATAAATATATAGAAAAAATAATGCCATTAGAAAATTTAATAAAAGAAGCAAGAACAATAGAAAATATACACAATTTAATAAAAAATAATAATAAAAATTTCGATATTAGTGAAGTGGAATTAGAAGCTGCTAATGTATTAGTATAAAAGTGTTTTTTTGTTAATTCCGTAAGATTTTCGAATAATTTCCTTGCATATTTTTTCCTGTTTTAGTATAATACATTATGTAGCAGAAAGAAGAAAAGAGGTAAAGAAATGGACAACCATGATGGAAAAATAATTGAAAGAGATATCGAAAACGAAATGAAAACAGCATACATAAGTTATGCTATGAGTGTTATTGTACAAAGAGCTTTACCAGACGTAAGAGATGGTTTAAAACCTGTTCATAGAAGAATTTTATATGCAATGCATGAAGATGGAATTACTTCAGATAAACCATACAGAAAATGTGCAAATACTGTAGGTTCTGTTTTGGGAAGATACCATCCACATGGAGATTCTTCAGTTTATGATGCAATGGTAAGAATGGCACAAGACTTCTCTTTAAGATATATGTTAATAGATGGGCATGGAAACTTTGGTTCTATAGATGGTGATGGTGCTGCAGCAATGAGGTATACAGAAGCAAGAATGTCTAAAATAGCAGAATACATGCTTACAGATATAGAAAAAAATACAGTAGATTTTATGCCAAACTATGATGATAGATTACAAGAGCCAACAGTATTACCTTCAAAGATACCACAATTATTAATTAATGGTTCTTCTGGAATAGCTGTTGGAATGGCAACAAATATACCACCACATAATTTAACAGAAGTTTGTGATGGAATTATCAGAATAATTGAAGAACCAAATCTGTCAGATGATGAATTAATGACAATTATAAAAGGTCCAGATTTTCCTACTGGTGGAATGATATTAGGAAAAGACGGAATAAGAGAGGCATATAAAACTGGAAAAGGAAAAATAATTGTCAGAGCAGAAGCAGAGATAGAGGAAATGGCAAATAACAAACAAAGAATAATAGTAACATCATTGCCATATCAAGTTAATAAAGCTAGATTAATAGAAAATATATCTAAATTAGTAAGAGAAAAAAGAATAGAAGGAATATCTGAATTAAGAGATGAATCTGATAGAAATGATAGAGTTAGAATTGTAATTGAATTAAAAAGAGATGCTAGAGCACAAGTCGTTTTAAATCAATTATATAAAAATACTCAAATGCAAGATACTTTTGGTGCAATATTATTAGCATTAGTTGATGGAGAACCAAAAATATTAACATTAAGACAATGTTTAGATTATTATATAGATCATAGAAAAACAGTAATTATAAGAAGAACTAAATTTGAATTAGATAAAGCATTAGCAAGAGCACATATATTAGAAGGATTAAGAATAGCTATAGATAATATAGATGAAGTTATTAGTATAATTAGAAGTTCTTATGATGATGCAAAAGAAAGATTAATAGAAAGATTTGGTCTAACAGATATACAAGCTCAAGCAATTTTAGATATGAGATTAAAAACTTTATCTGGTTTGCAAAGAGAGAAGATAGAAGAAGAATATAAACAATTAATGGAATTAATAGCACATTTAAGAGAAATTCTAAGTAATGAACAACTTGTATATGACATAATAAAAGAAGACTTAATAGAAGTAAAAACTAAATTTGGCGATGAAAGATTAACAAAAATAAAACCTGCTGAAGGAGATATAGAAGAAGAAGACTTAATTAAAGAAGAACAAATAATAGTAGCATTAACTCATTTTGGATATATCAAGAGAATGCCTGCAGATACATATAAGAGTCAACGTAGAGGTGGAAAAGGAATTACAGGTATTTCTACAAGAGCAGAAGACTTTGTTACAGAAATATTTACAGCATCTACACATGATACTATATTATTCTTTAGTAATAAAGGAAAATTATATAGATTACGTGGATATGAAATTCCAGAAGCTGGTAGAACTGCAAAAGGAACAGCAATTGTTAACTTATTAAGTTTAGATGCTGGAGAAAAAATAACAGCAGTTATTCCAATCTCTAATTTTGCAGAAGGTAAATATTTGTTAATGGCAACACAAAAAGGATTCATAAAGAAAACAGCACTTACAGAATATAATTCTGCAAGAAAGACAGGGCTTCAAGCTATAACGTTAAAAGATGAAGATGAATTAATTGCTGTAAGATTAACAGACGGTCAAGATAATGTTGTTTTAGTAACAGAAGATGGAATGAGCATAACATTTAGTGAACAAGATGTAAGACCAATGGGTAGAACAGCACAAGGAGTAATTGGTATAAAACTTGGTGAAGGTGATAAAGTTATAGGTATGGAATCTATTATAGCCGGAACAAATGCAACATTATTAGCAATTACAGAACATGGATTTGGAAAAAGAACAGATTTAGATGAATACAGAGTTCAAAATAGAGGTGGAAGAGGAGTAATAACATATAAAGTTACTCAAAAGACTGGAAAATTAGTTGGAATTCGAGTTACAGACGATTCAAATGATGTTATGATGATAACAGACACTGGTACGATAATAAGAATAAGTGTTAAGGATGTAAGTGTATTAGGAAGATCAACACAAGGTGTAACTTTAATGAGAACTAATGATGGTGGAAAAGTAGTAAGTATAGAACTAGTTGAACCAGAAGAAACTAATGAAAATAAGGAATAATAGATATAAATACAATATATAAATAATTCAAAAAGAGTCTAATAGAATATCTATTAGACTCTTTCTAGATAAAAAATAACGGAGATGAAATAATGAATAAAAAAATTAATCAAACGATAATGCAATATTTTGAATGGTATTTACCACCTAGTTGTGGACTATGGAGAAAAGTTGCAAATGAAGCAAGTTATTTGGATAGTATTGGAATTACAGGAGTATGGCTACCACCGGCTTATAAAGGCGAGGGAGGCAATCATGATACTGGGTATGGTGTTTATGATTTATATGATCTAGGGGAGTTTAATCAAAAAGGCTCAATAAATACAAAGTATGGTAGTAAAGATGAATATATAAATGCTATAAAGGTATTAAAAGGAAATAACTTGGAAGTATATGCAGATATTGTTTTAAACCATAGATTAGGAGCAGATGGAACAGAAGAAGTTATGGCAATAGAAGAAGAGCCTAATAATAGAACTGTTGAAATTAATAAACCAATATTTATAGATGCATGGACAAAATATAATTTTGATGGAAGAAATAATAAATATTCTGATTTTAAGTGGAATTGGACACATTTTCATGGGGTTGATTGGGATGAAAAACAGAAAAGAAAAGGTATATTTAAATTTTATGGAAAACATTGGGATGTAGATGTTGATAAAGAAAATGGAAATTTTGATTATTTAATGGGGGCAGATGTTGATTTTAATAATGTAGATGTTATTCAAGAATTAAATAAATGGGGAGACTGGTATGTAAATACTACGAATGTAGATGGATTTAGATTAGATGCTGTAAAACATATTAGGGCAGGTTTTTACAAAGAATGGTTAGAAAACATAAAAGAAGAATTTGCAAAAGATTTCTTTACAGTTGGAGAATATTGGACTACTAATATTTTTGCAATAAATAATTATTTAAAAGAAGTAAATTATGAAATGAAACTATTTGATGTACCATTACATTATAATTTATTTAATGCTTCAAATTCTTCTGGAAATTATGATATGAGAACTATTTTGGATAATACTCTTGTAAAAGAAAACCCAGAATATGCAGTAACATTTGTAGATAATCATGATACGCAATTAGGACAATCTTTAAATTCTTGGGTACAAGATTGGTTTAAACCATTAGCATATGCATTGATTTTATTGAGAAAAGATGGAATTCCTTGTATTTTTTATGGTGATTATTATGGAATAGAACATGATAATATTCCACCTAAAAAGAAATTGTTAGAAAACATGATAAAAGCAAGAAAACATTTTTCATATGGAAAACAAAGAGATTATTTTAAAAATGAAAATATAATAGGATGGGTTAGAGAAGGAGATACAGATCATACAGATTCTGGCTTAGCAGTTGTAATGAGTGATAATGCAGGTGGCTGTATAGAAATGAATATGGGGGAAAGATTAGCTAATACAGTATTTTATGATTGTACAGGAAATTTAGATGAAACCGTATATGTAGATGCAAATGGAAATGGAATATTTTATTGTGCAGGAGGAAGTGTTTCTGTTTGGATAAAAAAAGATAATATATATGATAAAAAGGAAGAAGAATAACCTTTTGGAGTTAAAAAGCACATAAAAATAGGAATTTATTATAAATATAAATTCCTATTTTTATGCGAGAATTTAATTAGTCAAAATCAGTAATATTTTTTATAGAATAATCTTTAGTTAAAATTTTATCATTAATCGATTTAATAAAATAGTTTTCTAATAATTTAATTTCATCATCTGTAAATATTGAGGATACAAAATTTGACAGAGGAGTATTGCGTAATGCAGTAGTGGCAAAAATTTCAGAAAACATAATTACTCGATCTTCTTTTGTAGCTTTTAATAAATCTAAATGGACCTTTTTAGCTGCTTTAATAAAAGTTTTAGGAATTATTTCATCTTCATCACACAAAATAAAATCTATAATTAATCCTAATTGGTATAAAGTAGTAAAAATTGACTCGGTAGTTGGATAAATGTATATTTCAAAATTGGTATTTAAAATGTTTTTATATAGATATGATCTATATTCTGTCATGCCTTTATTTGATATAAATATATTAACTTTTTTATCATTAAATAATTCCAAAAAGTTAAATTTATTTTGAGCTAAAGCTATTGCTTCTATTATTAAATCTTTATTAATTACATTATTATTAGATATATCTAATAATTTATATCTGTTAATAATATCAGTTGCATATATTTTTGCTAAATAAGTCTCTTTTAGATTTTTTATTTTTTCACAAAATCCCATAATAGGAGTATCATTAGCACTAAAAATTTGTATGTTACTATATTTTATATTATCAATAATCAATTTTGAACGAGAACTTTTTTGTGTAGCGATTTTTTGGAATTTATATAATACTTCAGCTAAGCATTCTTCATTTTCAATTAATTTAAGCTTATTTAAAATATCAATCATATCATCAAAAGTAACTACTGTTTTAATTTTGTCAAGAATATAATCCTTAAAATCATTAGAATCTATTTTTTTATCAGAATTATTTTTAATATTTAATCTAATATCTTTTTTAGAATTTTTTCTTGATTGAATTGCTGAATCTTTTCTATATTGTCCATTAGCGTTTAAAATAAAATGATATATTTTGAAAAATTTATTTTGTTCAGGTATAGAATGAATTGATACTAACATATCATCTTTTTCTTGTATATCACTAACAGGAAAATTATTATTACAGTTAAAGTTTTGTAAAATTTCTAATTGAGATTCTTTTATTTCTTGATAAGTTTTTTCTCTATTTATTGTTATTGTAAAACCGAAATTTATATTTTTATTTGAATAACCCAATAACTGTTTTAATTGGTTTTCAAATTTTCCCCAAACTTTATTTTCACCCAAAGCTAATTGAATATATCTATGTTCATAATTTTGGTATAAAAAGAAATCTATTTCACCGATTTCTTTTTCTGCGAAACCTCCTCTAGCTTCTCTTTCTATAATAATGTTTTTTAGCTCTAGAGCAAATTGCATTCTACTTTTTATATCATCACTTATTTCATCTTCGGTATATTTTTCTAATCTAACAGGATCTAATTCCATTTGTTTTATTACGTTACTAATTTGTGTAATTATAAACTCCTCAGAACAATCCTGAATATGTTCAGCTTCAAGAGAGGCTTGGACCTGTTTTCTAATATCATTTGGCATTAAATCTAAATAATCTCTTAGATCCACACCCATAGAATTAAATGTGTTTATGTCTGTTTGATATAAATTTACGATACTATCTATAAACAAAAAGTCCCAATCCCAGAATAAATCCCCCTCATAAAATGACTATTATTAATTTGCTTTAATATTTCAATTTCGTCAGGTTCATAATTTTCTATATCTTTAACATAAAATTTGAATATATTCCTTTGGCCTTTTTTTCTGAAACGTTCAAAATCATCCTTTTGATTAAAAAAGTCTTGAAATATTCTAAATAATACATATTCATGAAGACCAGTTAACTCATGTAAATAGTTATCTCTAGTCCAATCCTGTAAATCATGTAATGTATTGATGCATTTTTCTATATTTTGCCTACAAAGATGTTTAGGAAAAAATGATTCTAGGCTCTTCTTTATCACTATCTTCAATTAAAGAGAGGGCATAATCTATCATTGCTTCTATGCAGTTATTTATAATACGTAAAACTTTAATTGAAGTTTCTAAAACCGAAAAATGTAACATATAAATCTCCTCATTATAAATTTTGATTTATATTATATTATTATTTTGGATAAATTTAAAGTTTTTTGTATGATTTATGTGGATAAAAGAAAAAAATAAAAGCTAAAAATTTATTTTTATTGTATAGATGTGTTAAGAAAATACGTAAAGTGATTTACATATATAAAGATTATTAAAAAATTACAGGGTTATATAAATAATAAAAAGCTTATATCGATTGATATAAGCTTTTTTCTGGTTGCGGGGGGAGGACTCGAACCTCCGACCTTTGGGTTATGAGCCCAACGAGCTGCCAACTGCTCCACCCCGCGATGTGCTACAACTAATATTATATAACTTATAATATTAATTTGTCAATACATAATTATAAATATTAATAATATTATATTAAATAAATAAAAAAATATTCCAAAATTATAAAATTTTGGAATATTTTCTATATGAAAGCGTACTATTCTTACCAAGAACTTCCTCCACCGCCTCCGGAACCGCCACCAGAGAAGCCTCCTCCGGAAGAACCACCAGAACCAGAGCTTGAAGGTCTAGATGTCATAGAAGTATTTACACTAGTCATTGTGCTATTCATAAATGTACCAAAAGAATGAACTGAAAATGCGGTATTAGAATAATACCATGATGGTGGTTCAACTGCAATGTTTTCAAATTGTTCTACCCATTTATCTGATACATCTAAAGCATAAGTGTAAGGTAAGATATTATAAAAGTATTCTGGTTCTTTTTCAACCATTGCTTCTAGTTGGTCTTTTTCTGCTGTTTCTAAGAAACGCTTGAATCCTTTGATTTTTCCTAAAATTTCTAACCCAAAAGGAGTTCTTTTTAATATAATTTTTCTAAATACATAAAGAACTATTATACATAAAATTCCTATAAAATATGTAATAGCAGAAATTGAAGTTAAAAATATAATTGGAAGTATCATAAAAAGAGGGATTCCACCGAATAATAAGCCCCAAAAAATTATGAATATTTTTGCAGATTTTGGACTGCTTGATGTTAATATTGATAGCATAAGTGAAAAACCAACTCCAGGGAATATTAGAGCAACAGGAAGTTCACTTAGCATTCCGGCATCATAAAAAGGTTTTACAGTTATTAGTATAAATATTATGAGCATCATAGGAATAATAAAACCTCTTAATTGTAAAGATTTTTTGTCAAAAATTTTAGTTTTATTTTCTTTCTTATTTAAAAGTTTCTTTATACGATTTACTGTTATATAAAAACGATTAGTTAAATCTGAAGATGTAACAGAAGATCTTGTTCTAAATAAACCGTCAAAGAAAAGTTTTTCTATTTCATTTGTTCCATCGTATTCTTTCAATTTATATATTGTAAAATCTTTTGTGCTTGCAAATAATGCCTTATTCTCGGTTTCTTTTATTGATAAATAGCCCTTACTTGCTAGATAAATTAGTAGTGAAACTATAGCTTTATCATCTGTTTCACCTTTATATAAAAAAGCAAGTTCTGCTGAATTGTAACCTTCTGGAGGATAAAACTCTACTGTTTCTATAACAGGTTTATCTTTACCAAATAATAGCCATAAAATAAATGCAATAAATACAATTACTAAGCTTATACCTATAATTATATAATAATCTGTATTATTATTACGAGCTCCAACAAAGTAGTTATCAGGTAAAGTAAGTCTAACAGTAAGACCATTTCCTGCAGGTAATGTATCTGTATAAATACCACTGATTGTATTACCATCTACAGAGTAAGAAACACTTTCATTGTCAGTATACCCATATCTACCAGAAGAAAAGCCTAATGATGAAGCATCAAATTCTTTTGGCATTGTGATAGAAAAACTAACATTAGAAATACTTGTATCCCATTCGGTTCCAATTAAATTATAATAAAATTCATCAGCATCTTTTACAGGATCTGAGCCTATATCATATGTATATTTAATTACATATTTTTGTAGTTCTGTTACATAAGTATCTTGATCTCCTATTTTTATAGATAAATCACCATTACTATTGCTTTTTGAATATTTATTATTTACTTGTAAGTTTGTAATTTTAACACGATTAGTAGATCTAGAACCATCTAATCTTTCAATGGTATTTTCTAAAGGGATAGTTCTAATTATTCCATGTTTCCTTACATAAAAATTTGCTGTAATTGTTTCTGTTATATCAAATGTATTATTTTCATTTACTTTTACGTTAATATCATAGGAATCTATCACATAATCTGTAACAGCATATGAATTATTAGGTAAAAAAGAAATTAATATAAATGATAAAATAAAAAGTATAACTCCAATAAGTTTTTTAGTCATTTAAATTCACCCCAACATTATTTTTTTCCTCTGCATTTGCCTCGAACATTTTAAATTCTTTGAATCTAAATAATTTGGCTAGTATATTATTTGGAAATATTTGAATTTTATTATTAAAATTTCGCACAGTACCATTATAGTATTTTCTGCTATTTGCAATTTCGTCTTCTATACTTATTAAATTACTACTTAAATTAGCATATAATTCATTAGCTTTTAATTCTGGATAGTTTTCTGAAACTGCAAAGATATTTGATAAACATTTAGACAATTCTTCATTTATATTAATTTTATTATCCATAGTTAACTCATCATAACTAGAGCTTCGTAAAGAAGTAATCTTAGTTAGAGTTTCTTTTTCATATTTAGAATAACCTTTTACAACTTCTATTAAATTAGGAATAATATCCCATCTCTTTTTTAGATAAATATCCATTGTAGAAAAAGCTTCTTTAACTAAATTTCTAGAATTAATAAAAGAATTATATGTTATTAAGATATATATAAAAAGTATTACTATAATTCCGACAATAATATAGATATACAAAATATCACCTCCTATTTTCATATATATTATGACATTAAGTGAGGTAAACAGCAATAAAAAATGAAAAATTATTTTGTGATCTGAACTTGTATATTTGTGTTGGTATCTATAAAAACATCTGAATTAATATATGTATTAGTAGAATAAATATTATAACTATTAGAAAATGATTTAGGGGAAGAATTTTTAGTATATGAATTAGAATTTTGATTAATATTCTCTACTAATAAAATATTTACAGTCAAAAAATTATATTCAATTATATTAGAATATTTTGCAATAGAGTTAATTGAATTAAATGCTATGAAAAATAAAAATAAAGAAAAAATTTTTTTCATAAAAACCTCTCTTAAATAATTTATTAAAAACTAGATTGTTCATAAAAAAATTTTAGTTTAATAGTTGAGTATATTGAATTGTCGAAATTACCGATGTAGTTTATATAAATATTAAAAACATGCTCTTCTTTGAACTTGTTTTTTAATAGAAAAGGTTCTGATTTAAAATTGGTTAAAGTAACTTCTCTTGAATTAATATAGCATTTTATAGAAAAATCAACTGTTAGATTTTCTATATAAAAATAATAACTAAAGGGAATATCAGAAATAATATTTTCTTTAAAATTAGATACAGTAAAATTGTATTGTATAGAATGATTATGATTATCTAAAATAATTGGTTTCGCGAAAGATATGTTAAATATTGGTTCTGCCACATCAGAATGAATAGCTACATTTTGAGTGATTGAATAATTATTATGAATAATTAATGAAATTAAACAAAAAATTAAAATAAATAAAAATAATGTTTTTTTCAAAATTAGTTCCTTTCAAAAAGTATCTGTAAACTTATATATAAATTGTTAGTATAAAAAATATCGATATTATTAAATGGCCACTCCCAAAAAAAAGTTAGGATATCCACATTATTAGTATTAGATGTGTATAAACATGAATTATTTTTAGAAATATCCACAAGAGAATTATTAATATAAACATTTAAATTTTCGGGAATATTAGAATTGGTGGTTAGAATTCTAAAATTAATATTTTTATTAGATTTGATAAATAAAGAAAAATAACCATATGAGCCGAGGTATAAGTTTATTATTACATAAAAAAATTGGATTAGCAGTTGAAATTAAATCTATATTTATATGTGAATTATTGGAAGGATAAATCATGTAATAAAAATATAATAATAAAATAAAAACTAAAACAAAAAAGAATAAAATTTTTTTCATAAAATCTCCTAGAAAATAAGTCAAAAAATACTTGAATAAATTGAAAAAATTATAATAAAAAATATTAGCTTTGTCAATAATAAAAAATATAATAATTGTAAATAATAATGATATATGATAGAATTACAGTGATAATTTAACAAAAGATAGGAGGGGAGAAAATGATTTATACAGTTACATTTAACCCAGCATTAGATTACATTTTAGAACTAGATAAATTGGAAATTGGAAAGATTCAAAAGTCTAAAACGGAATTAATACTTCCTGGTGGAAAAGGGATAAATGTTTCTACAGTATTAACTAATCTAGAAGTTGAAAATATAGCATTGGGGTATAAAGCAGGATTTGTAGGAGCAGAAATAGAACGATTATTAAAAAACATGAATGTAAAAACAGATTTTATAGATTTAGAAGGAGGAAATTCAAGAATAAATGTAAAAATTTCAGCAGAAGAAGAAACAGCAATAAATACTAACGGACCACAAATAAGCGAAAATAAGATTTTAGAATTATTAGAAAAATTAAAAAGTTTAACTGAGAATGACTATTTAGTTTTATCTGGTAGTATACCAAGTTCAATCAAAGATGATATATATGAGAGAATATGTGGTATTGTAAAAAAACAAAATGTAAAAATCGTTGTAGACGCAACCAAAAACTTACTAGTACAAGCCTTAAAGTATAATCCTTTTTTAATAAAACCTAATAATGAAGAATTAGGAGAAATTTTTGATGTAGAAATACATACTAAAGAAGATGCTTATGTATATGGTAAAAAGCTAAAAGAAATGGGCGCGCAAAATGTGTTAGTTTCAATGGGAAAAACTGGTGCAGCATTAATTGATGAAGCAGGTCAAGAATATTTCCTAAAATCTCCAGAAGGAAAAAGGGTAAATACAGTAGGTTCGGGAGATTCTATGGTAGCAGGATTTATTGCAGGATTTTTAAAATACAAGAATTATAATGATGCCCTAAAAATGGGAGTATCTGCAGGATCAGCTAGTGCTTTATCAAAATATTTAGCAACTAAAGAAGAAGTATACAATTTATTTAATAATATTTAACAAAGGAGGAAGAAAATGAGAATTACAGATTTATTAAGCAAAGATGGGATCGAGCTTAATGTAACAGCAAAAGATAAGAATGACATAATCGATAAAATGACAAAATTAATGTTAAAAACAGGAAGAATCACTGATTTAAATGCATACACAGAACTTGTATTAAAAAGAGAAGAAGAAGGAAGTACTGGTGTAGGAGAAGGAATTGCAATCCCACATGGTAAAGGTGATTGTGTAACTGAACCTGGTTTAGTAGCAATGGTAGTGCCAAACGGTGTTGAATATGATGCGCTAGATGGTAAGCCAGTTAATCTATTATTTATGATAGCTGCTCCAAATACTAGTGATAATGTACATCTAGATGTGTTAAGTAGATTATCTACAATGTTAATGGATACAGAATTTAAAAATAAATTAATTTCAGCTAAAAGCAAAGAAGAATTTTTAAATATAATAAATGAAACAGAAAATGAGAAATTTAAAGAAGAAACAAAACAAGAGCAAGGCTATGAAATATTAGGAATAACAGCTTGCCCTACAGGAATTGCACATACTTATATGGCTGCAGAAGCTTTAGAAAATGCAGGTAAAGAAGTAGGACATCTTGTAAAAATAGAAACACAAGGACAATCTGGAGTTAAAAATAAACTAACAAAAGAAGAAATAAAAAATGCAAAAGCAATAATAATTGCAGCAGATATAGATATTGACTTATCAAGATTTAAAGGTAAGAAGATTTTAAAAGCAAAAGTTGCAGATGGAATTCATAAACCAAAAGAGTTAATAGAAAAAGCTTTAACAGATAAAAATATTCCAGTTTATCAAGGTAATGGAAAAGACGATTCTGAATATGAAAATTCAGATGGTGTAGGAAGCAGAATATACAGACATTTAATGAATGGTGTAACACATATGTTACCATTTGTAGTTGGTGGAGGTATATTAATTGCAATAGCATTCTTATTAGATGATTATTCTATTGATCCATCTAACTTTGGTATGAATACGCCTATTGCTGCTTTCTTTAAAACAATTGGTGGTATTGCTTTTGATTTCATGTTATGTATTTTGTCTGGATATATAGCAATGAGTATAGCAGATAGGCCAGGGTTAGCAGTAGGCTTCGTAGGAGGAGCTGTTGCAAAAGCAGGAACAACATTTGCGTCTTTATCAAATCCTGATGTTACATTAGTAAGTTCAGGGTTCTTAGGAGCATTAATTGCTGGTTTTATTGGTGGATATGTAGTTCTTTTATTAAGAAAAGTATTTTCATTCTTACCAAAGAGTTTAGAAAGCGTAAAACCAATATTAATTTATCCAGTTGGTGGTATTCTTTTAATAGGATTAATAATGCTTGCAATTAACCCAGTAGTTGGAGCAATAAATACAGCATTAAATAATTTCTTATCATCAATGCAAGGAGCAAATAAAATAATATTAGGAGCTATTTTAGGAGGAATGATGTCTGTTGACTTAGGAGGACCAGTTAACAAAGCATCATATACATTTGGAACAGGAATGCTTGCAGAAGGACATTACGACATTATGGCAGCTGTTATGGCTGGTGGTATGGTAGCACCACTTGCAATTGCATTACTTGCAACATTCTTCCCTAAAAAATTACCAAAGAAAGATAGACAATCTGCTTTATTAAACTATATTATGGGATTCTCATTTATTTCAGAAGGTGCAATACCATTTGCATCAGCAGATCCAATTCGTGTAATTGTTTCTTGCGTAATAGGTTCAGCAGTTTCAGGAGCTTTATCAATGTTATTTAATTGTACATTAATGGCTCCACATGGTGGTATATTCGTTTTACCAGTTGTAGGAAATGCAGCATTATATTTACTATCAATTGTAATTGGTTCTTTAGTTGCAATGTTTATATTAGCAGCATTAAAGAAAAATGTTTGGAGTAAAGGAGATGAAGTAAAAAATGTTAAGTAAAACTTTTACATTAGAAAGCGAAACAGGTTTACATGCAAGACCTGCCACAGAACTTGCCAAAATAGCTATGAAATATCCATGTGACATAAAATTAATAGCTAATGGTAAAACTGTAAATGCAAAATCTCCATTAATGATTATGTCTGCAGGAATAAAACAAAAGACAGATGTAGAAGTACAATGTGATGGGGAAAAAGAAGAAGAAGCAATGAAAGAAATAGAGGAAGCTTTTAAAAATAATTTTGGAGAATAATAAACAAAAGAGGAGATAAATATGTTAAAAGGTAAAGGTGTATCAAAGGGTATTGGGATTGGACATACTAAAGTATTAAAACACGAAGAAGTAAAACTTACAGACTTTAAAGTTGAAGATAAAGAAAATGAATTAAATTATTTTAAAAAATGTCTAAATAATGTAATAGAAGATACAAGGGAAGTTTTAGAGAAACTTTCTGGAACAGAAGCAGATATTATGAATGCTTATTTAATGATATTACAGGACCCTACACTAACTAAAGAAACAGAAAGACTAATACAAGAAGATGGATATAATGCAGGATATGCTACAAAAGTAGGATTTGAAACAGTTGAAGAAGTTTTTAAAAATATGGACGATGAATATATGTCTGCAAGAGCATCTGATATAGAAGACATGAAAAATAAAGTTGTAAATAAAATTATTGATAAAGCTGAATTAGATTTAACTAATTTACCAGAAAACACAATTTTAGTTGGAAAAGACTTATCTACATCAGATACTGCTAAATTAAAGTTAAATTCTGTTGCAGGAATCATAATAGAAAATGGTAGCGAAAATTCTCATGTTTCTATTATGGCTAGAACTCATGAGATTCCTGCAATAGTTGGAGCTAAAGGAGCTTTAGATAGTATAAATGATGATATTTATATTGCAATAAATGGAGCAACAGGGGAAATATTTTTAGAGCCAACAGAAGAAGAAATTGCTAAATTAGAAAAAATCCAAAACGAGTTAAAAGACGAGAAGGGAAGTTTAGCAAAATTTAAGAATAAGAAGAGTATTACTAAAGATGGATATAAAACAGAAGTAGTAGCAAACATAGGAACTCCTAAAGATATGGATGCAGTTATCGAAAATGGTGCAGAAGGAGTTGGTCTATTTAGAAGCGAATTTATATATATGGATTCTGAAAGTATGCCAACAGAGGAAGAACAATTTGAAGCATATAAAGAAGTTCTAGAAAAAGCAGATGGCAAGAGAGTTATTGTTCGTACATTAGATATTGGTGGAGATAAAGATTTAAAATACTTAAATTTGGAAAAAGAAGACAATCCATTTTTAGGATATAGAGCAATTAGAATTTGTTTACGAGAGCCAGAGATATTTAAAGTTCAATTAAGAGCTTTATATAGAGCGAGCATTTATGGAAAACTTGCAATTATGCTTCCTATGATTTCTTCTGTAGATGAATTAAGAAGTGCAAAAGCTATAATAAATGAAGTTAAAGAAGAATTAAAATCAAAAAATATAAAATTTGATAAGAATGTAAAAGTTGGAATAATGATAGAAATTCCATCAGCTGCAATTATGGCAGAAGAATTAGCTAAAGAATGTGATTTCTTTAGTATAGGTACAAATGATTTAATTCAATATACAGTTGCAGTTGAGAGAGGCAATGAAAAAATATCGAATTTATATACTAAATTTCATCCAGCAGTTATACGTTTAATAAAGATGGCAATTGATGGAGCTCATAAATCTAAGATATTCTGCGGAATGTGCGGAGAAGCAGCTGCTGATGAAAGATTTATACCTCTTTTAGTTGGATTAGGATTAGATGAGTTTTCTATGAATCCTACCAAAATATTAAATTCTAGAAAGATGATTAGAAATTTAAATCACAAAGAATGTAAGAAATTAGTTCAAGAGATTTTAAGGATGTCATCTGCTAGTGAAATTAAAGCGAGATTAGAAGAATATAAAGACAATTTATAAATTCTAAGATAGTAATAAATAAATAGTTTATAAACGGTGGAAAACTAATTAAAAATATATTAGTTTTTCGCTGTTTTTTGTTTTGAATTATTAGCAAATAAGTAATTTTGCTGAAAAAAGACATGTGAAATAGTTTAAAAAATATTTAGTTTTATGTTTAAATATCGTATATACTATTAGAAATTCTTTAATAAGCTATCAATGAATATTTAATTCAATGGTTCAAGAATAATTTAATTCAAAGAAATATATTTCTTAAAAATCCAAAATGTAAAGTAAAAAAGAAATACATAGAAGATTCCTATGTTTATTAATAATGCAAAATCAATATAATATGAGAGAAAGAAGTTTAGATTAATAGGCATGATTATACTATACTGGTTTAAAGAATGCAGAATAATATTCAGAAAATAAGAAAGCGATAACATTAACATAGTAAATAGGGATAAGGAATATAAATTTTAAATTTGTAATAAATTGCAAAGAAAAATCAAAAGTTTTATTAAAACAAAGTTATTAAATGATTCGGAAATAGAGGTGTTTATATATGATAACATAGCAGATTATATATATCAAAAAGATTTAGAAGTGTTTTTCTTAAGGGGTAAGCTACAAGAAAATATGCAAGTTGAAATTATAGAAATATATAATTTTAAGTTTTTAGAATAAAAAATGGTTTGATACAGAAAAAACAAGAAAATGTAAAAAAGCCAATAAATAAATCGTAATTTGTATATCCGTAATAAAGTTTAACAATGTCTTTGTAATATAGAAAATACAGCCATTTACAGGGTATTTATATATAAATAAAATAAATATATATAATTATAAATTCTTGAAGGAGAAATGAAAATGGCTAAAAAAACAAGAAAGAAAATAAGTAGAAAAATGGTATGCATAATTTGTGGAATATTAGTAATTATAGTAGTTTTAACAAGTTTAATTTTTGCATTTTCTAAAAAAGAAACTAATGAAGTGTTACAAGCTACAAAAACAACTGTAAACGCCATAAATTTGGAAAATAATGAGCATATGCATGTAGAAGAAGACGCAAGTGGAGATAAAGTACCAGTACCAAATGGATATGTAGGAAGTAGTGCAACAGGAGAAAATGAAATAGATACAGGATATGTAATATACGAAGGTGAAGAAGAAGTAACAGACAGCAATGTAGCAGATGAACAAAAGAGTAGAAACCAATATGTATGGGTGCCAGTACCAGATATAAGTAAATTCTATGGAACAGATGCCAATGGAAAAAAATGGGGAAAGAACTATAGTTTTTCATCAAGTACAAGTAGTAGTTATGATGAGATAACAGGAACAAAGCCATTCAATTGGAGCGAAAACAATGGAGTAATGACAAAAAGTAGTAAAACAGGTTATAGAGAGCCGGGCGTAGTACCAGAAGATCCAAGTACAGCGTATGATAGTGATTCAAGATTAAAAACATTAGGACTAGGAGCAAAAACAACGCATGAATTTTTAAATCAGCTAGAAAAAGAGTTTAATAATATGATAGCAAGTGTAGAAAAGTATGGAGGCTTTTATATAGGAAGATATGAAACAGGAAATATAAACCAAGACACTCCAGTAGTACAAAAAGGAAATACAAATATAAGTAGCCAAACATGGTACAACATGTATAAAAGATGTAAAAACATAAGAGGAGCAAATACAAATGTAGTAACAGGAATGATATGGGGGAACCAATGGGATAGAACCTTAATGTGGTTAATAGAAACAGGAAGTAAAACAAAAGAGGAAATAGCAGATGATTCAACAAGTTGGGGAAACTATAACAATGCGACATTTGAATATGTAAACAGTAGTGGAAGTACAGCAACGAAAAACGAAAATAGTAGTACAAGAATTCCAACAGGAAATGCAGAATACACGAAAGCTAATAATATATACGATTTAGCTGGAAACGTATATGATTGGACAATGGAGGCCTACGGTACCTACTTCAGGGCGTGTAGGGGTGGCTATTGCGACGTCAATGGCGACTACTCTCCAGCAGACTCTCGTTTCTACAACTATCCGACTGGCAACCTTAGCAGCTTACGGTTGTCGTGCAGCACTTTATATTAAGTAATACTGAGCCCTGGTAGCGATGCACTATAACAAGTAAAGAAGTTTAAATAATAGAAAATTAATAATTTGTGTTTATGTGGAGGAAAATAAAATATGAAATTCGTCCAAGAAGTGGAAAAAATACAAAAAGAAAATGAAGGTACAATAATATTAGCAAAAAATGGAATATTTTTTGTAGCAATAGGAAAAGATGCAATAATTTTAAATGAAGAATTAGGCTTAAAACTAACTTGTATGCGAAAAGAACTGTGTAAAGTAGGATTTTTAGTAAAAAATGTAGAGAAATATATAGAGAAGTTAGAGAAACTAGGCTATTCGTTTATTTTATATATAAAAAACGAAAAAGATGAATTAGAAGAAATATATAGATACAAAGGTAAAAATACTGAGGAAACCAAAAACTGTTTAGAATGTACAAGTTGTACAAACAGAAAAGAACAGGAAGAAGATATATTAGAAAGAGTGAGAAAGCTTGGAAAAGTTAAATAAAAAAGAAAATGAATTAACATTAATTCCAAAATCCGAAAGATATATTGAATATATGCTAGAAGTAATATTAAAAATTCCAAGAACAGAAAAATTTAGTATAGGAACAGAATACAAGAATTCTATGTATAAGATGTTAGAAGGCATAATGTACTTAAACAAAATAGAAATAAAAGATAGGTTTAAAAGTATCAATAAAATTGATGCAGATTTAAGTGTTCAAAGAATTTTGTTAAGAATCATGTGTAAAAACGCATGGATAGATAAGAAAAAATTCGAATATGCCATGAGCCTAATATACGAAATGGGAAAAATAATAGGAGGCTTAGTAAAATACTATGGCAAAAACAATAAGGCATGAATTTGATAAATATTTAACTTATGACAATCTTATGAAAGCACATTTACTTTCTAGAAAAGGAAAAAACTATAAAAAAGAAGTAATTCTATTTAATCTAAAACAAGAAGAATATATCAGATGGTTATATGAACAGCTAAAAAACGGAACTTATAAACATGGCGGATATAGAATTTTTTATATACAGTATCCTAAAAGAAGAAAAATAGAAGCTTCACGATATATGGATAGAATTGTACATAGATGGATAGTAGATAGTTTCTTAAATAGATATTTTGTAAATCAATTTATAAATACATCATATGCGTGTATAAAAAATAGAGGAATGCATAAAGCATCTATGGATGTACAAAATACAATGAAGCATTGCAAAAGAATATGGCAAAATTACTATATTTTAAAAATGGATATTCGAAAATATTTTCAGAATATAGATAAAGATATTTTAATGAATATTTTAAAAAGAAAAGTAAAAGAAGAAAAACTAGTAGAACTATTAGAAAAAATAGTGTATTCAAATTCAGGTAAAAAAGGACTTCCGATAGGTAATTATACCTCGCAAATATTTGCAAATATATACTTAAACGAAATAGACCAATATATAAAGCACGAGCTTAAGGTAAAATACTATTTTAGATATATGGATGATTCGATTTTATTTGTAAAAACAAAGAAAGAAGCCATTGAACTTTTAGAAAAAATTAAAAATTATTTAAAAATAAAATTGGAATTAGAATTAAACGACAAAACCCAAATATTTAAAAGTGATCAAGGAGTAAATTTTTGTGGATACAAAATAAACGAATATCGTTTAAAACTACGCGATAGAGGAAAAAAAGCAATTAAACAAAAAGTTAAGCATCTAAAAGAAGAAGTAAAAAAAGGTAATATGAGTAGTAAAGAAGCAAGTAGATTTATATGTGGGCATTTAGGTTATATGAAATATGCAAATACAAGGAATTTGGAAGAAAAACTTTTTTATATAAATTAGGGATAGACCAAAAGGCCAACGGTACCAACAACAGGGCGTATAGGGGTGGCAATTACAACAACAATGGCGACAACAATCCAGCAGACAATCGTAACAACAACAATCCGACTAACAACAATAGCAACAGACGGTTGTCGTGCAGCACTCTAATATCAATCCAGATGGCTAGTTTTAAGGAAGTAGTCCAGCGAAATATTAGATATTAAAGAGGTTTATTCCTTCCTATTTTAGGTAAATATGAATCATTAAAATATATACCGGTAGGTATGACGAAAGTATGTATTTTAAGCCCTTTCCTAAAAGATTAGGAAAAAGTATCGTTTTATGATTTTAGTTAATAATTGCTAAGAATTTTAACAAATAATTATGAATGAATGTTTTTTATTTGTAAAAAGAACAAGTGATATAAATTTTAAATTTGTAATAAATAGTAAAGAAAAATCAAAAGTTTTATTTAAAGCAAAGTTATTAAATAATTCGGAAATAGAGGTGTTTGCGTATGATAACATAGCAGATTACATATATCAAAAAGATTTAGAAGAGTTTTTTTTAAGAGGAAGACTGAGAGAAAATATGCAAGTTGAGATTATAGAAATATATAATTTTAAGTTTTTAGATTAAAAAGTCATTTTGATACATAAAAGATAAAAAAATGTAAAGATGCCAATAGAAAAATCGTAATTTGTATATCCGTAACATGTTTTTAATGATGTCGTTGTAATATAGAAAATACAGCCATTTACAAGTTATTTATTTATAAATAAAATAAAAATCAACAGAGCTTAAAAAGATTCTTAAAGGAGAAATTGAAATGGCTGAGAAAACAAGAAAGCAAATAAATAGAAAAATGGTATGCATAATTTGCGGAATATTAGCAGTTATAGTAGTTTTAACAAGTTTAATTTTTGCATTTTCTAAAAAAGAGAATAGTACTGTATTACAAGCTACAAAATCAACTGTAAACGCCATAAATTTGGAAAATAATGAGCATATGCACGTAGAAGAAGATGCAAGTGGAGATAAAGTACCAGTACCAGATATAAGTAAATTCTATGGAACTGATGCCAATGGAAAGAAATGGGGAAAACAATATCAGTTTTCGTCAAGTATGAGTAGTAGTTATGATGAAATAACAGGAACGAAACCATATAACTGGAGCGAAAGCGATGGAGTAATGACAATAAGTAGTAAAACGAGTTATAGAGAGCCGGATATAGTAAAAAGCTATGATTATGATTCAACTTTAAAAACTAGAGGACTAGGAGCCAAAACAACCCATGAATTTTTAAATCAGCTAGAAAAAGAATTTAATAATATGATAGTAAGTGTAGAAAAGTATGGAGGATTCTATATAGGAAGATATGAAACAGGAAATATAAACCAAGAAACACCAGTAGTACAAAAAGGAAACACAGATATAAATTTTCAAACATGGTACAACATGTATAAAAGATGTAAAAACATTAAAGGAGACAATACAAATGTAGAAACAGGAATGATATGGGGAAACCAATGGGATAGAACGTTGATGTGGTTAATAGAGACAGGAAGTAAAACAAAAGAGCAAATAGCAGATGACTCAACAAGTTGGGGAAACTATAACAATGCGACATTTGAATATGTAAATAGTAGTGGAAGTACAGCAACGAAAAATGAGGGAAGTAGTACAAGAATTCCAACAGGAAGTACAGAATACACGAAAGCAAATAACATATACGACCTAGCAGGTAATGTGTGGGACTGGACAATGGAGGCCAGCAGTTCCATCAACAGGGTGTGTAGGGGTGGCCATTACAAGAAAGATGGCGACAGATATCCAGCAGACTATCGTAACTACTACGGTCCGACTAACTACTTCAGCTACCTACGGTTGTCGAGCAATGCTTTACATTAAGTAATACTAAACAACAAAAAATTTCAAAATTATAACAAAATAAAAAACAACACACACAAACCTTAATTTTAGGAGGCAGAAAAAATGAAAGGGAAACGAACGAAAAAGATAACATTATCAATTAGTGTATTAGCAGTAGTAACAGCAATAATAACCGTAGTTGCACTGCTGGTTAATACACAAAACAAAAAAGCTAAATTATTAGCAGATCCAGAAATACAAAAAAGCATGGAATATGAACAAGTACAAGAAGGTGACGAAAAAGTACCAAATACAGACTATGTTCAATTTGATGCGTTCTTTTTGCGTGACTTAGACGGAGATGGGTATGCAGAACAAGTACGTGGAATGTGTAGGGATATAAATAAAACAGATACACTATACATGAACTTAAATGTACTAACAAATGGTAAATTAGTAGATGGAAAAATAACTATAAAAACATCTAATATGAACCTATCTACAGCAATAGTAGAAGATAATGTTATAAAACAAAACTATATATCAAATAATACAACAGAAATCGCATTAAAAGATGTAAATAACGGAACACAAAAATTAATATATGGTACAGTAAATGCCTCAAATTTTGGAAATGATACAAATAAATATAGCCAAGTAAACAGTGTAGTACTTACTGGTAAACATATAGCAGATGACGGAACCGAAACACAAATAAGTAAAACAGTAGATTTTAATGTGGACTGGTATGGAAGTGTTACAGCAAGTATTTATAACTATACAGGTACACAAAATATAGAAGAAATAACAGACGAAAACAAAGAAAATATAACATTAAACTTTAGTGTAACAACAAGAGAAACAACAGATGACTTAATACTAAAAAAAGCAGTATTAGAAGGAACTATACCAACAGTAAATGGATATAAACCAACAAGTGTAGAGGTAACTTCTAGTGATGTAAATTTTGAATATGACGAAGAAACAGGAAACTTCACAATTACAAGAGAAGCCTCTATAAACGAAGCTGGAATAGTTACAAAAACAGTATCAGATTATAATACATTTAATTTTAAAGTAACATATCCATATGAACTATACGAAAGCTTAACAGGAGATACATTAAGCTTACAAGTTCCAGTAAAAGCATATTATGAAGGATTTAACAATCCAAATGACGAATTCCAAAATCCAATACAATCAAATATAGCAGAAAGAAATATAACATTTCTATGGAGAAAGCCAGAAGGAAGTGTAGCAAGATTTGATGTAACAATTGGAAAATATAGAAGTTATGATTATAATTATATAATATCTAAAGAAGAACCTCTAAAAATATATAATGAAACAGCAGAAGAAACAGAAGATTTATACGAAGTAAGATGGTATGCATATACAGGAGATCAAATAAATGTAGATTCTATCCAAATGAAAGAAACTAATACACCATATACAGATAGATTTTTAAATACAGAAGGAACATATTTTAATATGTCAGACTATACAAAAAATACTGGTATATATTTTTCAAATGTAGAAAATACATTAGGTGAAGATGGATACATAAAAGTTATAAATGATGAAACAGGAGAAGAAATACATACATTTACAAAAGAAGATTGGAATAATTATAGTAGTTCATCACCATATATGTATGAAGAACCAGTAAAACATATAAGAGTTGAAACAAGTAAAGCAAATAAAAATGCTAGTTTCTATGTATACAATATTAAAGAGATAGATGATAATGTTTTAACATCAACATTTACAAAAGAAGAATTTGATAAATTAGAATATGTATATACATATTTAACAGGAAATGTAAAAATAGAAGGAAGTACAGAATATACAAAAATAAATGATGATACTGCAAATGCTCGTTATGAAGAACCAATATCAGTTGCAAGCATTACAGTAAATAGAGATACAATAGGAACTCAAAATACAGAAAAAGATATAGACTTAACTATTACTACACGTAATGATTATTACAATATGAAAGGTTGGACAAATGGTAGATTTTTAGTAGAATTACCAGAAGAAGTTTTAGATGTAGAAATAAATAGTGTAAATATTTCTAACTCTAGTGTAAAACTATTAGCATACGAAATAGTAGAACAAGACGGAAAGAAATTTATTAAAATAGAAACAGAAAACGAAAACGAAGCAAATTATACAATTACAATTAATACAAACTTAACAGCAGATCCAAGATCTGTAACACAATCCAAAAGTGTAAAACTATATGCATATAACGAATTCTGCAATAATTATAAAAATACAACAGCAGATATATATGATGTAGATGGTGACGAAAATGTAACAGAGAATGTTAATTATGCAACAGATACATTAAATATAGTAGCACCAAGTTCACTTTTAACAAATCAACAAGCTACAAATTATAATGAAGCAGGCGAAACAGCAGTTGCACCACAAATTGCAACGATAGACAAAACAGAAGCAGATACAGCAACTGTAAATGTAAGTGTAACAAATAATTATTCTGGAACAATAAGCGAAGTTAGTATATTAGGAAAAATTCCATTCGAAGGAAATACATTCTCTATAAATGGAACAGACCTAGGTTCAAACTATACTACACAAATGGTAGATGGTGGAATAACAGTACCAGAAGATTTGAAAGATAAAGTTACAGTATATTATTCAGAAAAAGAAAATCCAACAACAGACTTAAATGATAGCGAAAATGGTTGGACAACTACACCAGACTTTTCAAAAGTAAAAACATATTTAATAGATCTAGGTGATTATGTATTAAGTGTAAAAGAAAATAGAGTATTTACATATCAAATAAAAGTACCAAGCACAGTAAGTTATAATGATGTTTCATACAGTGCACACGCAGTATATTTCTGCCTAGATACAGCAGAAGGAAAATTTAAAACACAAACAGAAACAACAAAACTAGGATTTAGAATAGAAAGAAAATATCATTTCAATATGCAAAAGGTAAAAGAAGATACTACAGTACCTGTACAAGGAGCAACATTTAGTATAACAGCAGAAGGCGAAGATGAAACAAAACTAGGAACAACAAATAATTCTGGAACATTTACAATTCAAAATTTATTTGTTGATAAAACATATATATTAAAAGAAATTCGTACACCAGGTTCATACGAAAAGAACGAAACAGAAGTTAAATTTAAAGTAACAGTACAAGATGATAAGTTAGTATTACAAATTCTAGAAGGTCAAGATTCTTTAAAAGAATATAACATTACACAAGCAACAACAGACTCTAGAGGAATACTAAACTTTAAAGTAGAAAATACACCAAAATATAAAGTAATTTTAACAAAGAAAGATAATACAGATGGAAGTCTTCTAGCAGGAGTAAAATATAAGCTAGAGGGAGAAGGACTAGGAAATGGTATAACAGTTGCAACAAATAAAGAAGGAACTTTAACATTAACAGGACTTTCTCATGATGTAGAATATACATTAACAGAAACAGAGGCTAAAGATTACTATGTAAACGAAACACCAGTTAAATTTAAAGTTGTAAATAATTCTGGAAAATTAGAGTTTGTTGTTACAAGTGGAAGCTTTAATAGCAATTCACAAGTTACAACAGGAACAGGTGTAACAGGGTTAGATGCACAAGACACTGTAACAGCAGAACTTACAAACGAGAAAATACCTACATATCAAGTTTCTGTAAAGAAATTTGCAAAAGAAGAAGACACAACATTAAAAGGTGCACAATATAAAATAACAGGAGAAGGAATTGACGAGAAAGGAGCAACATATACAACAGATGAGACAGGAGTTCTTACAATTCCAAATCTTTACGAATATGTAGAAGGAAAGAACATTACAGGAGTATATACACTTCAAGAAATTACTCCACCAGAAGGATATGCACTAGATTCTAGAGAACTACAATTTAGAGTAAAAAGAAATACAGAAGGAGCTTTAGAATTAGAGGTATTAGGAGACAATTTCTTACGCAATAGTAGTGTTCAAGATAATACAATAAACTTAGAATTTGAAGATGAACCATTATTTAAAATAACCAAAATAGATGGGGTAACAAAACTTCCAATTCAAAATGCTAAATTTGTTATAAAAGAAATAGATGAAAATTATAATGAATTAGGATTTGCAAAAGATATTAATGGAAATGTTGTAGGAACATTAGAAGAAAATGTTGGAGCAGGTAGTATTACATTCCCATTAGATGAAGAAACATATCCATGGTCTAAGTTAGAAGACGGAACATATCAAAGTGGAATTTCCGGATTAAGAAGTAAAACAAGCACAATGACTTCAAAAGAATTTACACTAGAAAAAGATGGAAATATTAGCTTTGAATGGGCAGTATCTTCGGAAAGTGTAAGTTATGATTATGTATATTATACAATTACAAATACAAAAGATAATTCTACAATAGGAGGAACATCAACTAAAATTGGTGGAAATCCTTCTATTACAGATTATAATAATTTAGTATTTGAAACTGTAACAGAAGAACTAGAAGCAGGAACATACAAAATAGCATTTTCTTATCGTAAAAATGGTTCAGGAGATAAAGGCTTAGACGCAGGTTTTGTAAAAAATATAAAACTAGAAGGAATGAATACACAAATCCCAGTAGTAAAGACAGACGAAAATGGTGAAATTTCTTATGGGTTAAAAGCAGGGTTATATAAAGCAACCGAAATAGAAGCACCAGAAGGTTACGAACTTGCAGAAAATGAAGCAGATAGAACATATTATTTTGGTATTGGTGCAAGTAAAGCACAAGAAACAGAATTTGGAACATCATTTAATGCAAGTGTTGCAGGAGATCAATGGAATAAAGTAGAAGCTGTAGAAGCAACTACAGATAATGGATTTGTAACAAGTGGATACTTTACAAAAGAAGCTGATTTAAACAATGATGGATTAGCAGATGTAAAAGGAAACGACTCATATTATTCTGGCTTTATTGCAAAATATAATAAAGAAGGTAATATGGAAATTGCAAATTCTGTATATACAGAATCAGGAGAAGTTATATTACATAAAGTAATTCAAACAAATGATGGTGGTTATGTAGTAGGAGGAAGCTTTACAGGTACAAATTTACAAGTAGGAGAAGTAAGTACAGGTTTAACAAATACTACAAACGACTTAAAAGGTATAGTAATAAAACTAAGTAGTAGTGGAAGTTATGAATGGGCTAAAGAAGTTGCACAAGAAGGATTAGATTATGATGTAACAGCATTAACACAAAACTTGGAAGGAAATATCGTTGCAGGTGTTACAACTGGCGAAAATCCAAAAGTTATAGAGTATACTAATACAGATGGAAGCATAAATGGTGAAACAACAATAAGTGCAAATGTACAAATTTCAGATATGGATGGATATAATAGCCAAGATGTCATAATAGTAAGCCAAGGATTAACAGATACAACTACAGGTAGAATAGATTTATACTCAAATGGTAGTGTAACTGCAGGAAGCGAACTAGACTTTAATGCAAATGCAGTTGCAAGATTAGATAATGGAAAAGCTATAATTGTAGGTAATTACACAGGAACAGCGCAAACAGTAAAAACAAAAGGAAATTATGACGGAATAATTATAGAATATGATATAAACTCTAGTACAATTAATAGTAGCAAATTTATAAGAGGAACATTGGATGAAGTATTAACAAGTGTAACTAAAACTACAGATGGTGGATATATTATAGGTGGTTATACATATAGTAGCCAAGTTGACTTTAACCAAGAAGAAACAACATGGGAAATACCTAGTATTTCTGGTGACTCTGATGGATTTGTAATAAAATATGATTCTGACGGAAACCAAGCATGGTATAAACAAGTAACAGGTGATAATTTAGACGAAGTAACAGGAGTTGCAGAAAGAGATGAAAATGAATTTGTTGCAGTTGGATATTTTAATAGTACTACAGTAAAAGGAGATATAGCAGATTCACAAGGAGCAAGCTTGTCTAAATATTCTGATGGATTTGTATTTAACTATGGAGAAATTATTACAGCGCCAGAAGTACCAGAATCATCAGAAATAACCATAGAAAATAATTTAAAGAAATTCCAAATAACTACAGATGTAGAAGAAGTAGATGGAGTAAAAGGTGGAACAATCACAGGTGAAGATGAAGCACCATACGAGGTAGTTGAATATGGAAAAGACAGTACAAAAGAAATTAAGATTGTGCCAGACGAGAATTACAAGATTGTTAAGATAACTGTAAATGGTGAAAATTATGAATTTACACCAGATGAAGATGGTTCATTCACAATGCCACAATTTACAAATATGCAAACAAATAAACATATAGTTGTAACTTTCAGTAATACTGCTTCAAGTGTTTTAGTACATCATTATATAGATGGTACACAAACAAAAGTTGCAGAAGATGAACATATTGCAGGAACAATTGGTGAAAGCTATACAACAGCTCCACATATGGATTTAGAAGAATATGAATTAAAACAAGTAGATGGAGAATATGTAATTCCTGATAACGCAAGTGGAACATTTAAACAAGAAGAACAAGTTATTACATATTATTATGTTAAAAAACAAGTTCCATTAACTGTACACCATTATATTGAAGGTACAAACGAACAAGTACTACTAGCATCAGGCGAACTTGCACAAGATGTAGTAACAAAAGGAGAAATAGGAACAGAATATACAACAGTAGCATTAACACCAGAAGAATTAAATCCTAAATATGAACTTTCTATAACTCCTTCAAATGCAAATGGAATATATACTAAAGATGGAGTTGTAGTAACATATTACTATAAAGCTAAAAAAGTAGAAGTAACAACTGCTGTACAAACCCATAAAGAAACAAACGAAATGGGAGAAGAGGTGGATGTAGCAGGAGGAACAATATCTGGACAAAATCAAAAACCATATGAGACAGTTGTATATGGAGAGGATTCTAAAAATGATATCGTTGCAATACCTGATGAAAACTACCAAGTAAAACAAATATTAATAAATGGAGAACCTCTAGAATTTACACCAGAAGAAGATGGAACAGTAATTTTAAATAAATTTACTGATATGACAGAAGATAAACACGTAGTAGTAGAATTTGAGAAGATACCAGCCAAAGTCATTGTTCACTACTACATAGAAGGAACAACAGATAAAGTTCCATTACAAACTGGTGGAACAGCAGAGGATGTTACACAAACAGGAGTTGTTGGAGATATTTATGCAACTAAACCAGCAGATAATGTAAACAGTATGTATGAGCTTATATCTACACCAACAAATGCTAGTGGAACTATGACAAAAGATACAATAGAAGTAATTTACTACTACAAATTAAAAGCAACATCAGTACTAGTACACCACTATAAAGAAAATACAACAGAAAAATTAAGTAATGATGTAACAATAAATGGAAAAGTAGGAGAAAGTTATACGACTCAAGTGGCAACAGATATACCACAAAATTATGAGTTAGTAGCAACACCAACGAATGCAACAGGAACAATGACAGAAGACCAAATAGTAGTAATATATTACTACAGGCTAAAAACACCAAGTGTGACAAATAACATAACAAAAACAGGAACAGACAGAATAACAGTAGCAAATCAAGAAATGAGTTATACTGTAACATATACAGCAAATGTAACAGACTATATAGGAAATGCAGAAGTAACAATCGTAGATACACTTCCATATGCAATAGATGAGGCAAAATCAGATTTAGCAGGTGGAACATATGATTCAGCTAGCAAGACAATTACATGGAAAGAGAACGTATCAGACATAAATAGTTATACAGGTAATGGAACAGTAAATGTTACAAAGACATTTAAAGTAGTATATGTAGATTTAGATATGAACCAAGAAAAAGTTGTTAATAATGTAAAAGGAAATATTAAGTTATTAACACCGGAGAAAACAAGTGAAGATGTAACAGGAAGCCAAGAGAGCACAATATATAAAGCGATAATAAGTAGCGAAAAATTGGTAGATAAGACAGAAGCAATAGAAGGAGAAAAAGTAACATATACAATAAGAATAACAAATGAAGGAAACCTAGCAAAAACAGTAACAGTAAGAGATACATTACCAGCAGGAATAACATTTGATAATGATACACTAATACAGGTAGGAACAACAGGAACAGTATATACAGAACAAAACTTAAAGAATGGAATACCAGTAGAAGTACCAGCAAATGGAAGTATAGATGTAGTATTTGCAGGAAAAGTAGATACATTAGCAAGTAATGAATACAGTAAGACATTAACAAACCAAGCAACAGTAGATAATGAGCCAACAAATGAAGTAACAACAAATGTAACAAAGGCAAATATAACAGCACATAAAGAAGCTGAGCCAGTAAGTGGAAATAAAGTACGCTTAGGAGATGAAATAACATATAGAATAAGAGTAAGAAATGACGGAACAAGAGAAGGAACAGCAATTGTAAAAGATACAATTCCAACAGGAACAACATTTGTAGAAGGTTCAATAAAGATAGACAATGTTGCAGATAGCACAAAGACAGCTACAGACTTACAAAATGGAATAAGTATAACAGTTGGAGTAGGAGCAGAAAAAGTAGTAGAGTTTAAAGTAACAGTAAACAAATTAATAGATGGAACAAAGATAAAGAATACAGCATATATAAATCAAAATGGAGAAGACAAGAAAGTTCCAGAAGAGCCAGAGCATACATATGTAGAACCAAAAGAAGAACAAAACATAACTAAAACAGGAACAACAACAATAGAAAGCTTAGACCAAGAAATAACATATAACATAAATTACACTGCTAAAATAACAGATTATAGTGGAAAAGCAACAGTAAAATTAATAGATACATTACCATATGCAATAGATGAAGCTAGATCAGATTTAGCAGGAGGAACATATGATGCACAGGCACAAACAATAACATGGGAAGAACCTGTAGAAAATATACAAATTACAGAAGAAAAAGAAATAACAGTAAATAAAACAATAAAAGTAGTATATAAAGATGTAAGCCCAGATGTAGTAAGTATAAAAAATGTTGTTACAGGACATATAGAATACGAAACACCAGTTATGACAAGTGATGAAGTAACAGCAAATGCAACTACAACAACTGGATTTACAGTAAATATACCAGTAAGTAAAGTTTGGGAAGATGACTCAAACAAACTTGGACAACGTCCTACAAAAGTAGTATTTAAACTACATGGAAGTGATGGAAGCGAATATATAAAAGAAATGAGTAAGCCAGGAACACAAGGAAGTACAACAACACAAGATAGCACTAATCCAAATAAATGGAATGATATATTCGAAAACTTACCAAAATATGATAGTAACAACCAAGAAATAGTATATACATTAACAGAAGAAGAAAAGACAGAAGGAGACTTAAAATACTATGATAGCATAGTTACAGATAAGACAGTAACAAACACAAATAAATATGGAAAAGTAACAGTACATCATTACATAATGAATACAGATGGAAGTACTACAACAACAAGAGTTCCAGATGCAAATGGAACAGAAATAGCAGATGTAGTAATAGAAGGAAAAGAAGGAACATCATATGAAACAGAAGCAGCAACTAATATAAATGAAAAATACGAACTTGTAGCAGAAAAATTACCAGCAAATGCTACAGGAACAATAGAAAAATACAACGAAGAGAAGCCACAAGAAGTAATATATTATTACAGATTAAAACCAGCAAAAGTATTAATAAATTACTTAGAGAAAGATGAAGATACAGATGACAGCAATAATGTTGTATTAAGCAGTCAAGAGCAAATAACAGGATATGTAGATGATAGTTACAATACAGATACAGACCACAGAAAAGAAACAATTGAGAAAGACGGAAAAACATATACTTTAGTTAGTGACAGTGGTAACAAAACAGGAAATATGACATTACAAGATATAACAGTAACATACTATTATCTACAAAATACAAAAGCAACAGTAAGATATGTGGAAAGAAATCCAGAAACACACGAAATAGTAAAAGACTTAGAAGAGCCAACAGTAAAAGAAGGACTAGTAGGAGATAAATTTGTAACAACTTCAAAAGACTTTGTGGGATACAAATTAGTAGAAAGCCCAGAAAAGACAACAATAGAGATGACAAAAGAAGAACAAACA
This sequence comes from uncultured Clostridium sp., assembly GCA_946497695.1. GTDB lineage: Bacteria > Bacillota > Clostridia > TANB77 > CAG-508 > Merdicola. Next base: position 44,454 of record CAMMLJ010000008.1, read on the forward strand.
CTAATCTATTACTATGAACCAGTATATACAGGATTAATAGAAAACCACATAGATGATAAGACAGGAAAAGTGTTATATACTGAAACACATGACGTACAAGTAGGAGAAGACTACGACATACCAAGCAAAGAATTTGAAGGATATGACTTAGTAGAAAGCAAACTTCCAGAAAATGCAGAAGGAACAATGGGAGAAGAACTTGTAACAGTAAATTACTATTACATTAAAAAAGCAGTGTTAGAAGTAAACTACATAGATAAATTAACAGGAGAACCTTTAACAGAACAAATAGTAGATGAAACTAAACACGAAGGAGATGAATATACAACAGAGCAAAAGACATTTGAAGGATATGATTTAATAGAAGTACCTTCAAATGCAAATGGAACAATAGAAGTAGAAACAGATGAAGAAGGAAACATAACAAATAATAGAACAGTTGTAACATATTATTATGCAAAGAAATCTGCCGGAGTAGAAGAACATCATATAGACTTAAGAACAGGAGAAGAATTAGAAGAGCCAACGTTACACCAAGGACATATAGGAGATGAATACAATATACCTTCAAAAGATTTCCTAAGCTATCAAGTAGTAACAGTAGATGAAGAGGGAAACAGTATGTTACCAGAAAACAGTATAGGAAAAATGACAGAAGAGAAAATAGTGGTAAACTACTACTATAATCAACCAGCAAAAGTAATAGTACACTATGTGGAAAAAGCAACAGGAAAAGAAATAGAAGAAACAAATCCAGAAACAGGTGAATTACAAAATAGCCAAGTATTAATAGAAGGACAAAAAGATGACGATTATACAGCAACAGCAAAAGAATTCGAGTATTATACATTAATCGAGAAGCCACAAGAAGAACAAGGTAAAATGAAAGTAGAAATCGTAAAAGATGAAGAAGGAAACGATGTAGTAAATAATACAATAGAATTATATTATTATTACGAAGCTAAACCATTTAACATAGGAGTAGACAAAGAAATAACAGGAATAATAGTAAATGGAGAAAGAAGAGAACCTACAAATGGAAAAATAGAGAAAGTGGAAATCTACAGAAAGAGTACAGAAGAAACAAGTGTACAAGTAGAATACAAGATAAAAGTAAGTAACACAGGAGAAGTAAGCGGAAACGCAACAATAGAAGAAAACATTCCAGAAGGAATGAGACTAGCAAATAATGACGGAACATGGGAAGAACAAGAAGGAAAATTAATAAAAGTAATACCAGAGCTAGGAGCAGGAGAAACAAAAGAATATACAGTATTATTAAACTGGGAACAAACTGGAGAGAACATGGGAGAAAAGACTAATGAAGTAAAATTAGTAGGAACAGGAAATGTACCAGGATTTGTAGATAACAATGATAAAGATAATACAGCAAATGCAAATGTAATCATAAGTGTAGAAACTGGAGAATTACCAATAGGGTTAATAATTGCATTAGTAGGATTAGTAGGATTAGAGACAGTAACATTAAGATATGCAGTAGTATTAACAAAGAGACAAAAGAAAAAAATAAATAAGAAATAAAAGTAAAGGGAATCATAGTTAAATACTATAGATTCCTTTTTATATTATTTCCATAATTATACAGTAAAAGAAATTGGGGATTTCAGGAATTTTCTTATTTAATTAGGTATTCTGTAAACAAAGAGAACTTTAAGCTCCGTCCCTAAAGTTCAAAATGTTTACAAAATGTAAATTTTCTGTGAAACAAAAGCTATTATTATAAATAATATTGAAATTTAAAATCTTAAGTGATAATATTTACGTATATTTGTAAAAGGAGGAAAAATCGGTGATAACTGTAAAAAACGTTACAAAAAAGTATGGAAAGTTCAAAGCCGTAGATAACATTAGCTTCGAAATTAATGATGGTGAGATAATAGGTCTTTTAGGACCAAACGGAGCAGGAAAAAGTACAACGATGAATATTTTAACTGGTTTTATTGAGCCAACAGAAGGAGAAGTTATAATTAATGGTTATAACATTTCAAAAAAGCCAAAAAAGGCAAAAAAATGCATAGGATATATGCCAGAGGGAGTTCCTTTGTACAAAGATATGACAGTAAAAGAATTTATTACATACATGGCAGAACTTAAAGGCGTAAAAAGAGAGCAAATTAAAGAGAGCGTAGAACAAGCTATACAAGATACTTGGCTTCAAAATGTAAAAAAGGTTCTTATAAGAAACTTATCAAAAGGATATAAACAACGTGTTAGTATGGCAGGAGCATTAGTAGGTAATCCAGAAATAATAATATTAGATGAACCAACGGTAGGTTTAGATCCAAAGCAAATAATAGAAATAAGAAACTTAATAAAAAAGCTAGGAAAAAATCATACTTTAATAATAAGTTCACATATATTGTCTGAAATAAGTCAAATATGTGAAAAAGTAATAATAATAAATAAAGGACAAATAGTTGCAGTAGATTCACCAGAACACCTAGAAGATACCGTAAATGTTGAAGATGCGATAAATATAATTGTAGAAGATGCAAATAACAAAATGGATAATATAGAAATAAAAGGCGCAAAGAAAATAGATTTGATAAAGAAAAATGATGATAATACTAGGGAATATAGAATAATTCCCGAAAAGGATTATGATATTAGAAAGACAATATTTTCAGATTTAGCTAAAGAAAATATTGCAATATTTGAGCTTAAGAAACCGGAAATCACTTTAGAAGAAGCGTTCATGGATTTAATTAAGAAAAACGAGAAGGAAAAAGAAGAAAAAGCAAAACAAGTTGAGGAAGAAAAGAGACAACAAGAAGAGAAAAAGAAACAAGAAAAGATTAAAAAGAAAGAACATAAACAAGAAAAGAAGAATAACAAAAAAGTAAATAAGAAAAAAGGAGGTAAAAAATAATGTGGGCAATAATAAAAAAAGAAGTTAGAACATATTTCTTATCTCCAATAGGATATGTATTTATAGGGCTATTTTTATTTATGTCAAGTATGTTTTTCTATGCGGATATATTAGTTACAGGCTCAACAATGTTTAGTTCTATGTTCTATTCATTATCTACAATATTAATAATGATAGTACCATTATTAACAATGAGAACATTTTCAGAAGAAAGAAAAGACGGAACAGAACAATTACTATTAACAGCACCAAGAAGTGTAACAAGTATTGTTTTAGGAAAATTTTTTGCAGCATTAATAGTTCTTTTAATTGCGATATTATTAACATTAATATATTATGTAATATTAATGTTTTTAGGAGAACCAAATATAAAAACATCACTTGTAACTGTTTTTGGATTCATATTATTAGGAGCTGCATTAATATCATTTGGAATGTTTGCTTCAAGTCTAACAGAAAACCAAGTCATAGCAGCTATTATATCTATAGCATTTTATGTAGTAACATGGATAGGAACTCCTTATCTAAGTTCAAGCTTAGAGCCATTAGGATTAATGAATATGTTTAACAGATTTGGAAATGGTCAAATAGCTTGTACGGAAGTAGTAGCATTTCTTTCTTATACAGTACTATTTATATTATTAACTATTATAGTTATACAAAGAAGAAAAAGTGTTAAATAGAGAAAGGAGAATTACAGTGAGAAAATTTTTCGAGATAATAAAGAAAAAATGGATAGCTGATACAACTAGGGTTGTTTTATTAATAGCATTATTAATTGTAGTATATATAGCTATAAATATATTAGCAGAAAAATTGAATTTACCAACTCTAGATTTTACAGAAGAAAAATTATATTCTGTATCAGATGAAAGTAAGAATATAATAAAAGATATAGATCAAGAAGTAACAATTTACTTTTTTGGAGCAGATGAAAATACAGCAATACTAGATTTTGCTAAACAGTATAGTGCAATAAATTCCAATATCAAAGTAGAAGTTGTAGATGCTACGCAAAGAACAGATTTATTAGATAAATATAATGTATCAAGTAGTGAATCTGCAATAGTTGTACAATCACCAGAGAGATCAAAAAAAATATCTGCTTATGAATTGAGTAGTTATAATTATACAACAGGAGAAACAACAGACCTAACAGAGGAAAAGGTTACTAATGCTATAGTAGATACAACTTCAGAAGATAAACCAAAAGCATATTTTATAACAGGACATGGAGAAATGGTAGAAAATATGCAACTTGCAAAGCAATATTTAGAAAATGATATTATAGATGTTGATAATTTGGATTTATTAACAAGTGATATACCAGATGATAGCGATGTTTTAATAATTACAACACCAACTGAAGACTTTACAGAAATAGAAACTGATAAAATAGTTAATTATATAAATAATGGCGGAAATATATTATGGGTTAGTAATGTTAAAACATCAGATTTACCAAATGTTCAAAGAATTTTAGATATGTATGGTGTAACTGTTGGAACAGGTATTATAAGAGAAACTGATTTTGATAGAATGTTACCAGGAACACCAAATTTCATATTACCAAGTTTATCAACTCATAAAGTAACAGAAGATATATCAGATGGATATATAATTTTATTTAATGCAACAAGACTAGAATTTAAGAGTGATGAAGAACTAGAAAATTTGGGAGTTACAGCAGAACCAATTATTCAATCTTCAGAAGGTTCTTATTATAGAACAGATCAATCAATAACAGCAACTGCAATGCAAGAAGGGGAAGAAACAGGTTCATTCCCAATAGGAGAAGAATTAACGAAATCTTTAGGAGAAGACAAAGAGTCTAAATTAATAATTTTTGGTAATAATTTCTTTGTTTCTGATACGCCTATAACCATGACAACAACAAGCTCAACACAATCAATAGAAGCAATTAATTTTAGAAGTAATTCTGATATATTATTAAATACAGTATCATATTTAGCTGATAGAGATCCAGCAGTTACAATTAGAAAGAAAACTGAATATGTATCATACACAGCAACACAAAAGCAAGATTTAATAATAAGAAGTATAATATTTATATTGCCATTTGTAATAATTATCATTGGTATAATTATATGGCAAATTAGAAGAAGAAAAAGATAATAAAGGGTGTCCTATTTTAGGACATCTTCTTTTTGTTCTATAGAGCTTCCGTATACGTTTAAAAATTACTATTAAATGATATATTTTTGTAACATGATTAAGTTTTTGTTACTTTAGTTAAAATGGTTATAATACTATTGATTAAAGAAAATATCATATATATAATATAAATATAAAAATTAGAAAATATGAAAGAGGGAAGTATTATGAAAAAACATAAGAGGCTTAGAGATAGTATGAAGGATTTCATAAAGTTAATTGCAACTACAATTTTATTAATGCTAGTATTGCAAGTAACATCTTTGGCAAATGATGGTGGAATATTAGATCTAAATAATCATAATAGTTTAGATGATACAGTGGGAAAAACAGAAATTATTACAACATTTGACTGGAAGCAAGATGTGGATTCCTCAATAGGGAGTATAACCATAGAAGATGAAGGAAGAAAAGTTAATATGAGGGGTAATAAAAAGTTAGCAGGAAAAAATGCGATATGGATTATCCCAGAAAACCACCAAGAACAGAACTTAACATTTGATTATAAGGTAAATTATGGAGACAGTTTTAATGCAGCAGGAATATTGTTAAAAATAAAAGAAGAAGATGGATATTTAAAAGGATATTTATTAAGCTTTAATAATCCAGATCGTGGTCTATGGTATGAGGCTGCAGGAAATAAATTAAGTGCAATCTGGGAAATTAATTATCTATTAGGAGATAATAGAAAACCTCAAGTCGAAAAAACTTTAGTAAAAGGATTAAATATACCTAGATCAGGAAGAATATCTGTAAAAGCAACGCAAGATCAAATTATTCTTACAGGAGATTCTATAAATGAAACAATAGATACATCACAAAATCCAAATTGTGGAGATGGATTTGGATTTTTTACAAATCATTATGCACATGATTGTGAACAAATTGGAAATTTTGCTTTAACAAATTTTGGCTTAACAACAATAGATTTAATTGAACATGATTTCATTGTAGATCCAAATGGAGGGGTTTGGAATGGTAGTTCAGATGTAAGTTATATACCAGGAATTTATCAAGACCAAGTACAAGTACCATTACCTACAAGAGATGGGTATACCTTTGTAAAATGGACACAAATAGGTGATAGTGGAACAATGAGTAGTTTAACTGATACTTCAGTCTATACATTTGGAGAGAATGAAGAAATAGATGATAAAATAGTAGCAGAATGGATTAGAATAGTGGGAGAAAAGAGTTGCAATATTCAAGAAGGTAAGGTTAAATTAAATGATATAGTGACATATACAATAACTTTAAAGAATGAAGGAACAGTTGATGGAACAGCAGTAATCAATGATGATGCTCCTATAGGAACTACTTTTATACCAAATAGTATTAAAATAAATGGAACTGCAACACAGAACACATTAGATGATTTAAAAAATGGAATATCAGTTAGTGTACCACGAGGAGGAGAGACAAAACTTACATTTGACGTTCAGGTAAATGACCTAAATGATGATGATTTAATAAATAATAAGGCAAATTATAAAGATACAACAGTAACTGGAAAAGAAACATTAGGTGAAACAAATCAGGTTGATTTAACTTATGTAGAGCCAATTATCAGTATTGGTAAGAGTGCAACTACAGAATATAATAAAGATTATGTAACAACTGGTGAAACAATAACATATCAAATAAGTGTACAAAATTCAGGTGGACTAGCAAAAGATGTTGTTATAAAAGATACTATACCAGAAGGAACAACTTTTGTAGATGGTAGTATAAAAATAAATGAAGAAGAAACAAATTACACACAAGAAGATTTAGAGAATGGTATAAATACAACTGTAGCAGAAAAGATAGATAGACAAAGTCTTTCTAAAACTAAAAGCCTACTTAATATACTAAAACTAGTGAATATGGATATTTTAAAAGCAAATAGTATACCAAGTGAAACTGTATTAACATTCGAAGTAAAAGTAAATGATCAAAAAGATGAAAATATTATAAAAAATATTGGCCAAGTAGAAAATACAGCAACAAATGAAGTAGAGCATATATATAGAAAACCAATTATTTCATCAAAAAAAGAAGTGACAACACAAAATGGATTAGATTATGTAGTTTCTAATGAAAATATAGAATATAGTTTAGTAGTAGAAAATTCTGGAAGTGCAGATAAAGATGTTGAAATTAAAGATTTAATACCAGAAGGAACAACATTTGTTGATGCAAGTATAAAAGTTAATGGAGAAGAAACAGATTATACAGAAGAGAATTTAAAAAATGGAATAATAATAAATGTTCCTAAAAAACAATTAAAACAAGAACAAGCTGAAGATGAGAATCTTACAGAACAAGAGCCAAGCGAAGATGAGGATATCACCGATCAAGAGCCAAGCGAAGATGAGGATCTTACAGAACAAGAGCCAAGCGAAGAACCAGGGAAAGTAGTATTAACATTTGAAGTAATAGTAGATGAGCTAACTAGCGATGATAAAACTAAGACAATTGAAAATATTGCACAAGTTGACTCAAAAGATACTAATAAAACATCAATTGATGCATTACCATTTAATATGAAAATAGAAGAAGAAATTCCTTCATTTAATGTAAATGGAGCTACACAGACAAATACAGATCCAAAATTTGTTAAAACAGATATAGATATGAGAAAGAGAAGTCCTACACCAAATGTTACAGCTAATATTAAAATTTCTGTTACAAATACTGGTAAAATAGAAGGATATGCAGTTGTAGAAACAACTTTACCAGAAGGATTTACATTAGCAAGTTCAAATTGGACTGCAAAAGAAGGTAATATAGTAACAACGCAAACCAAAAATATTAGACCAGGAGAAACTGTAGAATTATCTTTATCTGCAAAATGGGTTAATAGTGAAACAAATATGGGAGAAAGAAATTCTAAATCAGAAATAGTTGCAATAAGTAATGAAGCAAATGTAGCAGAGACTACAACAGAAGATAATACTAGCGAAGTAAATATGGTTATTGGTTTAGTTACAGGAGAATATAATGATGAAATAATAATTTTAGTAATTGCAATATTAGGAATAGTATCAATTATAACTGAAATTATAATTATAAATAAATATATTTTGTAAATATATTAAAAGAAATGAGAATTTAAAAGTATGAACTATTATACAGTTCATGCTTTTTCCTTTTATATAATTAGATAAAATAAATTAAAATATATAATAAATATTTATATTTATTTGTTTTTATGATAATATTAAATACGAAAAAAAAAAATCAAAGGAGAAAATAATGCAATTAATTAGCTTTAATAAGTATAAAAATACAAAAAATAAAGGCAAATTAAATAGAAAAAAAGTTGTTATTATTGTTACAATAATAGTTATTTTAATTGTAATGGCAATACTTACAGCAATATACATGATGAATAGAACTTTTAGAGAAAATGTAGACAAATATATTTTTAGAAAAAATATAGAAGAAAATAATGGACCAACAATAGAATTGCCATCACAAATAGAAAGTAATAATCTTATAGCATATAACAATTATATTGGAATATTAAATAAAAGTATTTTGAATATATATTCAACAAGTGGAAATAAAGAAAAAGAATTAGAAGTAGAAATAAGTAACTGTGTATATGATACTGCAAATAGATTTTTAGCTATGGCAGAAAATGAAGGTTCCAAATTAGAACTAATATCAGGAACAGATATTTTATGGAAAAAAGATATAGAAGGAAATATAGAACATATTTATGTGAATAAAAACGGATATGTCTCAATTATAATTACAGGAACAAGCCATAAAAATGTTATAATAACATATAATCCAGAAGGAACAGAACTTTTTAGAACTTTTTTATCACAAACAACTGCAACAGATGTAGAAATATCAAATGATAATAAATATTTAGCATATGGTGAAGTAGATGCATCAGGAAGCTTTATTCAATCAAATGTAAAAATAATATCAATAGAAAAAGCACAAACTGATCCATCGAATTCTATTGAATATATTTACCCAGCAGAATCTAAGGAAATAATAGTAGATTTAAAATATCAAGATAATAATAAGCTTATATGTATGTATGATGATTCTATACATATTATAGAAAATAATTCAGATAAGAAAATTTTAGATATATCAAATACAAAAAATACTTTTGCAGATATTAATTTAAAAGATAGTGTTGTTTGCATAACAGAAAAATCATCTGGGTTATTTGCAAATATAGATGTGGAAATAACTAATGTAACTAATAACAAAACTAATGTTTATAATATTGATGGGGCAGCAACTAGCATAAGAGCATTAGAAAATGTAATAGTGGTAAATTTAGGAACAGAAGTAGATTTTATTAATACAAATGGTTGGTTAATAAAGAAATATAACTCATCTACAGAAATAAACGATATTTTATTAGGAGAAAGTATTGCAGGTATTGTTTATGCAGATAAAATAGAAATTATTAATTTATAGGAGGATTAAATGAATATTATAGCAGATATTATAGTTGTTTTGATATTAGCAATTTGTATTTTCTTTGGAATAAAAAGAGGGCTAACAGGCGTGATTGTGAAATTACTATCTATAGTGATATCATTAGTACTTTCATTAATATTATTCAAACCAATATCAGCAATAATTATAAATCATACAGATATATATAATAACTTAACTACTACAATAGAAAACTCGTTAAATTCAAATGAAGATGATACAGAAAAAAGTACAGAGCCAAATATAATATTAGATGCAATAAATGAAAAAGTTGAGAATGTTAAAGAAAATACCAATAATCTAATTGCTAAAAGTATAGCAGAAGTTATTATTAATCTAATAGTTATAGTAGTATTATTTGTAATTATTAATATTATAATGTTCTTTTTAAAATTTATATTTGGAGCTATTGCTTCATTACCAATTATAAAACAGATAGACAAATTAGGTGGATTAATTTATGGGATTATAGAAGGATTGTTAATTATTTATATAATTCTTGCGATATTATCATTTGTAGATGTACAAGAAATACAATTAGCAATTAAATCATCATATATAACATCAATTTTATATAATAATAACTTATTATTACTATTACTTTTTTAAAATATTAAACTTCAAGGAAATTCTTGAAGTTTAATATTTTTTTTGCTATACTATAAATCATACTTATAATAGGAGTGAAAAAATTGGCAAGTAAACATATGAAAAATAATAATGGAAATATAAATAGAAAGAAAGTAAATAATAATAGCAGACCTGTAAATAAAAATAATGTAAAAAGTAAAGGAAAAGCGGGAAATAAACAAAGCAAGAAAAAACATATAGTAGCAAAGAGAATAATATTACTAATTATAGTAATATTAATAATTTTAGCAGGAGTATTTACAAGTAAGGTTGTTGTAAATGGTGGAGGTCTAAAAGGACTACTTGTAACACTATTTGGACAAACAGAAGAAACAAGAAAAAATATGTCAGAAATCGAGTTTTTAATATTAGGAGAAAGCTTAAATTTAACAGATACAATAATGATAGGAAGATATGCTCCTAATTCTCAAAAGGCATCTTTAGTTTCAATTCAAAGAGATACTTTTATAGGGGATAATCCTAAAAAAGCAACAGCATATGATAAAATAAATTCTGTATATCAAGGCAAAAATTCTGAAAAAATTTTAAAGGAAGTTAATGAGTTAACAGGATTAAATTTAAAATACTATGTTGCAATTGATACAGAGGGATTAAAAGAATTAGTAGATGCAATAGATGGAGTAGAATTTTATGTTCCAATGGATATGAAATATGATGATACTAGCCAAGATTTACACATCAATTTAAAAGAAGGCTTGCAAAAATTAAATGGTGACCAAGCAGAACAAGTTTTAAGATTTAGACATAACAATGATGGAACCACATATCCTTCATCTTATGGAACTCAAGATACAGGAAGAATGAGAACACAAAGAGATTTTATCTCAGCCCTATTAAAACAAACTTTGAAACCAAGTAATATATTAAAAATCGGTGAATTTATAGATATAGCAAACAATAACATAGAAACAAATATACCAATAGATACTCTAAAAGATTATATTCCATATGCAGTAGAATTTTCTACAGATAATTTAAAAACTGCAACTTTACCAGGAGAGCCAAAAGAAATGAATGGGGTATGGCTATATTTAACAGATGAAGACGAAGCACAAGCTATGATTGCACAATATTTCTTTGACTGTCCTACAGAAGATGAGGTAACAAATGAAATGCCAACACTTCAAATATTAAATGGAACAAGTGATTTTAGTAATCTAGAAGAGGTTATAAATAAATACAAAGAAAAGGGATATAATATTTTAAAAGTAGGAAATACAGAATCAAAAGTAAAACAAACCAAAATAACTAATAGAACAAAACAATCTACTGAGCAAATGACAGAAGTAAAAAATATAATAAAACAAAATGCAAAAACAGAAACTGGTAAAGATACAGAAGATGTAGATTTTACCGTAACTATTGGACGAGATTATTAGGAGAAAGAACTAAAAAAAGACAATATTCTTCCACATAAAGTAGAAGACTTATGGGAAAAATTAAACTAAATATTTAACACAAAAGAAAAGCAAGGTATTTATTTACCTTGCTTTATAATATCCTATTGGTCTAACATTTGATTTTTTTCTTTTACCTTTTTGTTTCTTTTTATTATTTGGCTTTTCAAATAATATAAGTATTAAAGCAATTATAGCTATTGCAATAACTATATATAAAACATAAGATTTTTTTACATCATTTCCAGCTTTTAAATTAACTGTATATTGTATGTTGTCTACAGTATATGTTGCAGTACCAACTATAGCATCTTTTTTTATTGGTGCTTGTAAATCTTCATTTAAAGTTATTTCTGGCTCTATAGTATTATTAAGCTTATCATTAGTAACTATTGTATTAACACCTGTTTCAGCAACTAGATTTAAATTTTTAGTAGCAGAAGTTGCATTTTTTACATCTATTGTGCTTACAATATCACCAGATTTTACAACATCTTTTCTAGAAAAATTATCAAATCCATAATTAAATAGAGTTTTAACATCATTATATCTATTACTATCCGTATTTGACTTTAAAACAACAGCAATTAAATTTTTATCATCTTTAGTTGCTGATGATATTAAACAATTACCAGCAGGAGTAGTAAATCCTGTTTTTATTCCAACTGCATATTCGTAATAATTTTCACTTTGTTTCTTTATTAAATCATTTGTTGTTATAAGAGTTCTATCGATTCTAGAATATTTATTTGAACTAGGTAAAGTATATGAAGCAGTAGATACTATTTGCCTAAATGTATCATTTTTCATTGCTTCTTGTGCTATAAGTGATAAATCGTAAGCTGTTGTATAGTGGTTATCGTCATGAACCCCATTTGGATTTACAAAATGTGTATTTTTACAACCTAATTCAACTGCTTTAGTGTTCATCATAGAAGCGAAGCTATCTATACTTCCAGCTACATGTATGGCTAATACATTAGCAGCTTCATTAGAAGAAGGTAATAGTAAAGCATAAAGTAAATCTTTTATTGTTAATTCTTCTCCCATTAATAATAAATCCGTAGAATAACCTGATGGAACAGATGTAATTGCTTCAGATGTAACGGTTGCAACATCATCTAAATTACAATTCTCTAATGTTAATAAAGCTGTCATAATTTTTGTTGTACTTGCTGGTTCTCGCCTTTCATATGCTGATTTCTCATATAATACTTTGCCTGTATCACCATCAATTAGAATTGCAGATTCTGCGTTAATATTTAAATTATTATTATCTGCTAAAGTTCTTACGGGTAGTAGAATTGATAAACCTAATATGCAAGCCATTAAGCATAAAATAATTTTTTTGAATTTCATATTTTTACTCCTTTATAAGAATATATATATAATATATTATATTTCGACAAATTTCAATCTTTTTTTTTATGGAATTAAAAAAATAGAATAGGAGGATAAATGAGCAATTTTAATTTTAAGGAAAATAAGACAATAATTGTAATTATCTCTATAATAATTATTATCTTTTTATGTGTGTTTTTTTATACGCGTATCAATATGGAAAGCGAATATAATGAGATAAGTAATTATGATATATTACAAAATGAAACAGATATTGAGATAGAACAAGAAGAAACGACAAAAATTATTATACATGTTACAGGAGCAGTAAAAAATGAAGGAATAGTGCAAATAGAAGAAGGTGGAAGAATTGCGGATGCAGTAGATGCAGCTAACGGTTTTTCGGAGGATGCAGATATTTCTCAAATAAATTTAGCATATCAATTAGAAGATGGACAAAAGATATATATTCCAAGCATTAATGATGAAAAAATAGGTGAAGAAGAAAAAGTGCTTCAAAAAGAATATGTAACAGACGAAGCAGGTGACGACATAATATTAGAAGATGAAATATCAAATGTAAAAAGTAAGAAAGATGAAAAAATAAATATAAATACAGCAGATCAAATTGAATTAGAAGAAATACCAGGAGTAGGTGAGTCAACAGCACAAAAAATAATTGAATATAGAGAAACTAATGGAAAGTTTAAAACTATCGAAGATATAAAAAATGTAAATGGAATAGGTGAAAGTAAATTTGAAAATATGAAAGAAAAAATTTGTGTAAAATAAATTAAAATATTGATAAAAAATAAAGAATATATTAAAATATATACATAGATTTATAGAGATAGGAGAGTAATAGCATGACAAGTAAACAACGTGCTTATTTGAGGAGTCTATCAAATCATATAGAACCAATATTTCAAGTAGGAAAATTAGGAATAAGTGATAATTTAATAAAACAAATAAAAGAAGCATTAAAAGCAAGAGAATTAATAAAAATAAAAGTACTAGAAAGTGTAGAAGCACCAATAAAAGATATTGCAGAAGAGATTTCATTGCAAACAGATTCTATAATTGTGCAAATAATGGGAAATAAAATAACACTATATAAAAGAAATAAAGAAAAAACAAAAATTGTTTTACCAAAATAGGGATTTGGGGACGTTCCTCGAAATCCCTTTTCTTATTATATAGGAAAAATCGCCAGATTTTTACGTATATAACAAGGTTAAGTTACCTATGTCCGTGCGATTGCGAAGCAATCTGCACATGCGGCGAAGCCACTTTTCTTATTTAAAGATTTGAATATATGTAAAACTAAACTAGCTATTGAAGCTAGTTTAGTTAATTATAAAATGTCTCGTATATAAATTTCATTACCGTTGATATCTATAAAACGAAGATTTGGAAAACTTTTTTTCATATAATTATCGGAAAACAATTTGTCATTTACGAAAGATTCAAATTTACCATGAGTTTTTGGTGGTAAATTATAATATTTATCTATAGCTTTTGTTTTATACATAGAAATAGAGTATATAGTTGCAAATAAATCAAATATTAGAAATGCAACCACAATAATTTCTATTGATAGTGTTATTCTATTTGTTAATTTATTAATTATTTTATCAACTAATGGCTTTAACCATCTTATTAGAAAAATTGATAAAATCCCCCAAAACAATGAATAAACCAGAGAGATCCTACCATTTAAATTCATATCTAAATAAGAATAATCCCAAAACCTAGTACCATATATAGATTCTAAAGCAAAACTTAAAAAAAATTCTAAAATACTACCTAATAGTACTCCATATAAAAACAATATTATTGGCTTATCTTTATATTTATTAAGCAAAACTATTAAAAAAGTTGCTCCAACTCCGTAAATTGGACAAAATGGACCAAAGATTAATCCCTTTCTACTTTCTAATATGCCTGTAGTTTGATAGCAGTATATGGTTTCAAGTATAAGACCAACAATGCTAAATAAAATAAAGTACCAAAGGATCTCATGAATGGAAATTCCCATTATTCTTATATTAAATTTAGAATCTTTAATATCTTTACTTATTTTCATAATACACCTTAATATAAATTATTATAACAAAATATCATAAATTTATTAAAAAGAAAAGAGTTAAAGAAAATTGTAATTAAGTAAAGTTATTGGTTTTCTAACCATTCGTAATATTTAACTAAGTATTCCCAACAGCTTTCTTTATCTGTTATACCATCATACTGATTTTTAACTCTTTTAACAATCTCATCTTTATCAACTCATTTAACTTCTGAAACTTTCTCGGTCTGAAGTGTTAAATTAGAAATATCGATATCTTTGTTTACTATATAATATTCATTAAGATGTTTATTAATAATGTTTTTTTTACATTAACAGAAATTGAACTACCAATAAATAAAATATCATTTTTAGTTAGAGTAATGCCTAATATTTTTTTAAAATTATATGTGTAACATTAATAAAATGCAAGAATATTTAAATGCGAGTGTATCAAAATTTATATGAATCTGTTATAATATAAGTAATTTATAAGAATAAAAGTAAGAAGGGATGAAAAATATGGAATATTCTATAGACAAGACAACTAGACAAGAGCGAATAAAACTTGTAAAAAATGCATTGGCAATTTCTATATCAGGAGCAGACGTACCTACAGATGAAACTTTAAATTTAACCAAAGACTATGTTGACGGAAAGATTGAATTAGAAGAACTTCAAAAGAAAATTATAGATAAATATAATAAAAAAAAACAAGGAGAGTAATTATGAAAGATCCATATATACAAGTAAACGGAACTTTAAAAAATAAATTAGGAATAGAAGAGTATGATGAGTTAAATAAAGCAGAAAAAGATATAGGATTTGTAAAATTAATTGATGTAAATAAAGCTTTTAAGAAGAGATATGATGCAGATTTTTTAAAAACAGTACATAAACATATCTTTGAAGACATTTTTGATTGGGCAGGAGAATTCAGGTCAGTTCCAATTGAAAAAATAGAAGTTGTAATACCAGGATTAAGTTTATATTATTCAGAACCTGAAAATATTGAAAAAGATTTAGACTCGGCTCTAGATATTTTAAATAATACAAGTTGGAAAGGCAAAGACATAGAAGAAATTGCTTCAGAATTTACGCAAGGTTTAGCAAAAATTTGGAGAGTGCATCCTTTTAGAGATGGAAATACGAGAACAACGTTGGCATTTGCTGATATTTATGCAAAAGAACATGGTTTTCCGATGGATATTTCAATGCTATTAGATCAGCTTTCTAGAGTTACAGATGAAAATGGCAGAATTATAAGATATAGCATTAGGGATAAATTTGTATTAGCAGCATTAGATAAAAAAGATTATCCAGAGCCAGAACATTTAACATATTTAATAAAAACAGCAATTCAAGAAGGGATAAGCCAAGAAAAACAAAGACAAGGTAATATATTAGGGGAAAATGAAGAATATGAAGCAAGGTAAAGGAGATTAAAATACATAGGAAAAATGGAGTAATAAAATGGAAAAAATAAAATGAGTGAGCCAGCAATTTTATGGATTGGGATAACAGCATTTACTATAATGTATCATTTTTGGATGAGAATTATTATGGGAAATAGGTTCTAATCAAGAATTATTTATAGAAATAAAAAAAGATATAATTATATAACAATAATTAGGGAGGCAGTATGGATAAAGTAGAGTTTTTAAAAGACATTGGAGTTAAACCCACAAAGGAAATACAAAATAATCCAAAGATAAGACAAATAGTTAATTATATCAAAAATAATGATATTACAAATTTAACAAATTATTATTATATTAATGAAGAAAAGTTTTTATATTTTATTACAAATATGAAAAATGCTGATACTATAATTGAAGTGCTAAAGAATGATGCATATTTAGTTAATTTTAATTATGATTATAAAGAGTTAGTGAAATTCTTTAATATTTATAATCCAAAAAAGATAAATATGATTGGTGGCTCAATGATTCTTACAGATAAAGAATATTTAAAATATGCGACTATAGAATGGACACAAGATATTTTTTCTAAATCAGAATTAATTATTAAGTTATATAAGGATAAAGTAGAATTTGAAAAAAATCCATATAATCCTGGAGATATTGAATATATACCCGCTTTTGAGCAAAATATACGTATTTTATCCAAAGCAAAAAAACAGGGAAAGCTTGAAGAAGTTATTCATAGGGCAACAAATATAATGTAAAAGATAAAAACTAGTATCATGCGGATTTTATTTAAATTGGATATTTAAATACAAATCTTTAGGAAATGACTGTACAGAATATGCATTTATTTCTATAGTAAATGATTCTAATATTGTTTTAAATGAAGAAAGTATAAGTTATAGATAGTGTAAATTAAACGAATTTATTAATTTAATTCAATGGTATGGGGATAAAGATATACTAAAAAAGTCTTAGAGACAGCTTTAGAGAACAAAATTTTCTTTAAAAAAGAAAAAATAGAAGAATTTTAAACAATTATATTTAATTGTATTTAAGACAAATTTATAAAATTTCAAAAAGCTTTACGAACAACAGTAGATTTCGTATTTAGTTTAATAGTTATTTGTTCTGATGTTTTATTCGAAAGTATCGGATAATTTTATGTTTAGAATCAAAGAGGCAACAAAATAAATTATTTAAAATTAATATAAATATACAATAGTTAAAAACAATAAAATAGCTTGTATCCTTAGATACAAGCTATTTACATCAATATTTAAAATGGTCGAGGTGATAGCTTTTTCAAACTACCACAAAGTCTTTATTTTTCAATGTTTTATGATACTATTTATATTTTAAAACATTTTTTTAAAACTCTGATTTTAGTATTAATCTAAAATTTATATTATTCAATCTTAAATGTACTTTATGCTCTTTCTCTTTTTAAATAATCAATTACTTTTTGAGTTTCTTTTTGTTTATAATAATTATAAATATCTCCATAAGTATTTATTGTAGTTT
>CAMMLJ010000009.1 GCA_946497695.1 uncultured Clostridium sp.
TTAATTAGCAAAAAAATATTCTATACTTATTGCTAAATATAGAATATTTTATAAATTTTATCCTGTAACTTTATCCCAGAATTTAGAATTTCTAAATGCAAATGCAATCCAGTACATTACTGATAAAGTTGTTGTTATTTCTAAAGGTGTATAGTTTCTTGTAAATTCAAATAAATTTAATATTGTTAATATTTGAACTATTGAGAATATAAAGCACAATGCTAATATTAATATAAATGCAATAGCAAATACTTTTCTTGAACCTTTAGAATCTTTTTTTGTATATATGCTACTAAAAGCAAGTGTCAATATTATAAATATTATTTCTATTATTATATCCATTTTAAAATTCCTTTCTATTTTGCGAATAATACTTTTTCTGATTTATATTGTTTTATAATATGTGCAAATACTAAACTTATATAAATAATTGTAGATATTGCCATTAAACCAATATTTAATAAATTAATTGTTCCATTGTTTATATCTGTAAATATCAATGTAAAGTTTAAAAATGGTACTATTGAAAGTA
The DNA here is from genome assembly GCA_946497695.1 of uncultured Clostridium sp. GTDB lineage: Bacteria > Bacillota > Clostridia > TANB77 > CAG-508 > Merdicola. Next base: position 533 of record CAMMLJ010000009.1, read on the forward strand.
TTGGTGTTGTTGTTATTCCCATCATAAATGCTATCATACCAGGAAAGAATGATATAAATGTTAGTGGTGTTAATGCACTTTGAGCTTCTTTAAATGTTTTAGATGTACTTGCAATAGCAATACATAAGCCACTTATAAAGAATGAGTATGCTATTATTACGATTACTGCAAATAGTATTGTAATTGGCGAATACATTACCTCCATTCCTTCATAAATGCTTTCTTTATTTGTAGTGATTCCTTTTTCTTTATATGTTTCAATTACACTTTCTTCTATATCCACTAACTCTTTTGCATTTAAACTTCTATCCATATAGTTTCTCATAATGGCAGATAAAATTGCTCTTATTTCTGCAACTTTGTTCAAGATATTTACTTTTTCCATTCCATTTTCATCTATTTCTACATCAATATCAAATAAGTTAATTCCTGCACTCATTCCTTGTTTTATCTTTATTATTCTTCCACCTAAACTTTCTGTTCTTTTTACATATTCACCTTCTATGTCTAAAATTGCTGATTGAGTATTCCTTGTAACCAAACTTCTTGATGATAGAGTATCCATTGTTACAGACTTACCAGCACCAGTAATTCCTAAAATAACAATATGAGGATTTGTTAAACTTTTATCAAAAGTGTTTAGATAAACAGGAAGCCCAGTAAAATAATTTCTTCCTATTGGAACACCGTTTACATTTGATTCTGTATTAGAATTAGCAATAGGAAACATTGTAGCTAATCCTTCACTTGTTACATTTCTTTCATAATCTATAATGTTAGAAGTATCAAGTGGAAGATTTGCTCTTAAACCTTCAAATTGTCTAAAATTTAAACATCTTGCTTTTGCTGATATTTTTGCAAACTCACTTTTTAGTAAATTACTTTTTGTATTTAATTCTTCTAAATTTGTTGCATTTATTCTAAAGAAAATACTTACGAAAAATAATTTATCATTATATGTCTGTACTAAATTTCTGATTTCATCATAGTCATAAATCATTTTTTGTATTGGGTGTATTAAATCAATAGTTCCCTTATTCTCATAAGTCTGCTTTTCAGATTCCAGTATAGTAACTTTTTTATTTAATTGTCTAACAACTGTATCTTGATCTGTAGGTCTAACCATAATACTTAATGAAACATCTCCCAAAAGTGAGAATATTCTATCTAGCCAACCTAAAAATATTTTATTTGGATATGTAGATATTACAAAATTTCTAGAATACTTATTATCTCCTAGAACAATATAATCTCTTTTTTCATCTACACAGTCAGGAATCATTAATTCAATTATGTTTGGCATTTTATCAAAAATATTATCTTTTTTTCTTTTATTTTCTCTTTTTTTAGCCTTTTCTAAAGATATTTTCTTTTCACCTTTCCTATGTTTTACTCTTTGATTTAACATAGAACTCCATACCTCCCTCCTGTATTATTTTTCTTATTTTTTCATTATCTCCTTTGTTTAATTCTCTATAAATAAGTTCTATTGTATCTAGCTCATCTATCAATGTTGTTTTTATTTTTATAAGTGTTAAATTATATTTTAAATCATCATAAAACTCTTTAAGTTCAATTAAAGCCTTATTATATGGCTCTTTTGATTCAATAATTAAATAATTTTTTCTAACATATAAATTTTCTTCTTGCATAATGTTTTCTAAATATTCTATTATGCTTTCTCCATATTCCTTGATATTACTATTCTTTTGTTTATTTATATTATTTCTAATTTCTTCTATCTTGTAACTTGTGTCTATTTTCTCTATGGTACTAAAAAACTGAACTTGATTCTTAAATGTTTTTGATATTTTCATTAGGTTATTATCAATGTTGTCCTGTTCTTCATCATTCATAAGTTTATATTCAATACTTCCAAGTTCGATAATCATTACATATTTGTTACTTACCCAGAAAATAGAATTTGCAAAATCTCCAAGTTCCCAAATATTTTTTATTGTTTTCTTTTGTTTCTTTAGACTCATTTTCTCTTGTGGCTTGTACTTGTATAAATTATTCTTTTTCTTTAAATATATTGGTACAAATATTATTAGCGAAATACTTGCTAATGCAAAAAATATTGTAATTATCATTATTCTTCCTTACCTTTCTCTAATATAAATTGTTTTTTTCTAAATAGGAATTTTATGATGTAAATAAAATATTTATCTGCATAAGTTTCATCTACTTTTAGAAAAGCAAATAATACAAACATTGTAGCTATCAGTAAAAATAATAATGACTTTATAAAAATATTAACTAATGGTATAAAAAATATTCCTACTGATAAAGCTCCAAATATCAGATATATTGCTTGTCTTAAAGATAGATAACCTCCAAATATTTTTTCTTCATGGTTAAAAGCATAAGGTACTTTGTATATCCTCATCTATATTTTCCTCCTATACTGATTCTCCTCCACCTACCATTGCTCCAGAACCATTTGTTGCTACACTTAATACTATTCCTGAAACAATTAAAGCAAGAGATAACAACATAAATCCAGCTGCTACCCAAGCAAGTCCACCAATTCCTTCTGATCTCTTATTTGGATTATTGGCATTTACAATTAATTTAATTGCAATAATAACAATACTTACAAACATTAACACACTTCCAACTGGCATTGCTAATTTTATTACTGCATCCCTTATATTTTGTGTAGCTGTTTCAACCTCTTGCGTTCCTATTGTTGATGTTGCATAAGTTTTAACATTTAACAACATTACCATAAAAGGTATTGCTATACTAGATATTTTTAATTTCAAATTTAATGCTTTTTGTTTTAATTGCATTTGTTCATTCCTCCATTACTTATAAAAAAAGTAACTAGAATGGCAACTGCTCTTATATAAAACATAGTAATTTAAAACATTTTTTATTTTACCTATACTACTAAAAAAAAGTAATAACTACTGGTATTGCTAAAATAAAAATTTGTATTAAAGCACTTATTATCAAATTCTTCATTCCAAACTTAATCACTTTTTCGGACTTAATACGGCTTCCGAATAGCCAAATTATTAAACTAACAAAAATCCATACTGCAAATAATATAATTAGAAAAAAAAAGCATTTTCCATCATATTACCAAGCATCTGATTTAGGTTGTTGTTTGTATCTAAATTGTACGGTTCAATCATTTAAAACCTCCATTTAAAGCAAAAAAATAAAAGCTATTTATTTAGCTTCTAATTTTCTTACTAGACTTGTATAATAATAGTCAAAAAAATTTCTAATTTCATTTTCAGTATTTTTATAAGAATTTTCAAATCCTTTGCAATTCTCATAAACATCTAAAAAATTTTCTCTTGTAGCTTTCTGTAATAATCTTTTGTTTTTAAAAAACATTTCTTTAAGTGTATAAATTATAATCTTTAGTTTTTCAATATTTTCATCCCTAAATGTTTTTATTATTTCTTCAGTATAATTAAATTCAAATTTTATTAAAAGTTCATAAAACTCTTGATATATTTGAATTTCTTTAAATTCTTTTTTCAATTCGCTTTTATTATTATTTATAATTAAATAAAAGAATCTATCTATCTTTATATCTTTAGCTTTTTGGCTCATAGGGTATTGTTTATTTTGCTTATAGGGGTATGTGCTATTTTGCTTATAGGTATCTTGCACAATTTTCCTACAACTTATATCTGTAATGTAAATTCTTCTTTCTGTTATCTCTTTCTTATCATTTTTAATTAGTTCAACATTTATATAACCTAATTTCGATAAATGTGAAATCCATCTTGAGATTGTTCCTGGTATTACATTATATAAGTTTGCAAAGTATGAATTAGTCGCAAAACAATATCCTTCTTTTCCAATTAAAGCTGTAATTTCTCCATATAATAGTCTTTCTGCATATTTTAACCTTTCATCATAACGAATTGTAGCTGGAATTATTGCATAATATGCAACCTGTTTTTCTTCGTTCACATTTGGCATCACCTACCTTTGCTATTTTTTATTTCTGAATTTTCATTTTCATTAACAGAACTTTTTAATTTTAGTTCGTTTGCTAATTGATCAAATATTTTATCAATTTCTATTGTTGAAAAATCATTGGCATCTTCCAATTTTATCATTCCTCCTATTTTAAAATAATATATATTTCATTTACACGAATTTTTTTTAACTTCACTCACCTATTTTGTTTTTTTAATCTTGTATTATTCAGTATTACATAGTCCATATAGTCCGAAAAATAAAGCCTCTATTGCTTGAAAAATAGGGCTTTATTGATAACACTCGTACTATGACACAAAATATTCCACATGATTTTCTGGAAAAAACTCTTTAAATTCGGAATAAAGTTGTCCTGCTAAAGTTTTATTATGTGCCAAAACTAATGTTGGTTTTTGTACTTTCTGAATTACATTAGCCATTGTAAATGTTTTTCCCGAACCAGTAACACCAAGTAATGTCTGAAACTTCTTACCTTGTTTAATTCCATTACTTAAATATTCAATTGCCTGTGGTTGGTCTCCTGTTGGTTTATATTCTGAATGTAACTTAAACATATTTGCCCCCTAAAAATAATTCTTATTTAATCTATAATAATGCTTTTAACTTTTACCAGCTACAATTCCATAATACATTCTCCTTAATAATATACCCTTTTCATATGTATTTTCTTTTATATACATGTCCAGTTTTTCTAAATCTATTTCCTTTTTAACTAACCCGTTATTAAATCTTTCTTCTGAAAAATCATCTAATATAGGAGTTTTTAATAATAATGCTAATAAATCTTCCTTAGTTTTATAGTATTCTCTAATATAAATTGGAACCAACTCTACATTTTTAAACCCAGCATCCATTATATTCTCATAATCTATCTGGCTTATTGGTTTAATATCATTAAAAGCTTGGCCTTTGTTGAATAACCTTTTTAATTGCCAGCAATCTAGTTTATCGACTCCTCTTAATATTAATTTCCCATTATATTTTAGGGTTTTAAAAATTTGCTCTGCAGAAATACATGTATGTCTTGCAACTACTATGTCAAAGTAATTATCAGGAGTATTCATATTTAAATTATTCATGACTTTAAATTCTATATTAGTTTTGCCAGATTGCTTTAAATTTTCATTAGCAGTTTTTATCATTTCACTCGAAAAATCTGTTCCAAGAATTTTGGCTACTTTTGGGAACTTATTTAGAACTTTTTCTCCTCCTCCAGTTCCTAAATCCAATATTCTTGAATCTTCATTTGCACATTCGCTTAAAATTTCGTACATATCCCAATTAGTTAAATTTTCTTCTTCATATTTTATCATACTAAAATCCCAATTTTTAATTTTATCATAATAAGCTAATTCATTATTATCCATTTTTTATACTCCTATTTTTATTCGCATTTTCTTTGAAAATTATAGCACACAACATTATAGAAAAACAAGATGACTAAAAAGCCACCTTGTACTATCAAAACATATTATCTTGCATCTGTTTCAACTTTCCTAGCATTTGCTCAATCTCTTGACGCTAAAATACTTTCTAATGATACACTAGATAAAAAATCTGACATTGCAATCACAATTTTATTTGTTTCATAACCTTCTGTATTATCTAATGCAAGTTTTAATTTACCTATTGTCATTCGCTCTTCATAGCTACATTCTCCATCAATTATAAAAGCTGATTCATATTCATGCGAACTTCTTAAATCATGTAAACCTATTCTTTCTATATTTGTTATTATATTTTTATAGACAGCTGATATATCAAACCCATTTTCTTCCATTTTTTTAAAGAATATGTCCAACTGTTTATGATTTGCCTTTACAGCTTCTTCTGAATAATCTTCATCTACAAATTCTGATTTTGTACATAAACCGTTTAAAATTGTCCCTACATCACTATTTTGTTCTTTTAATTGCTCATTTACACTAGATATATCTTCCTTACTTTTTATTAAACCATTAGTGCTTAAGGTCTTACACAATGATACAGCTTTATTAATCTTTGTAAGAATATTTTCATCTTCATGGAAATGTGTATATGTATGTGGCTCAGTTTCTAAACCTTCCTTTTTTATTAGCTCGCAAAATTGTTTTTCACTTTCTTCGTCAAGCCAACTCCACATACCGACATCTTCTGCTCTATAACCTAAGGCAGATAAAAATGGACTAGAATATCCTAAAACATTTTCTCCTTCATATCCTATTACTCTGATTCCTGGATTTTCCTCCTGAAGTTGAATGACTTCATCTTTCGGACACAATAACCAACAATTTTCCTGCAATTTTATACTTCCTTTTGTAAATGTATCCATTGGAGCAGCAGAACCAATTTTTTCATTTGGAATATTTTCAAAAGGGATTAAAATTGCATATCTACAGTCTTCCCAAGATCCATACATATGAGAAGAAACTTCATCATTCATAGCCATGTGTACAGTATTTTGCTCAGATTCATAACCATAACTATATTCTTTTCCATTAATCTTAAAACTATCTATCTTTATTACTCCTGCATCCTTTGCAGTTTTTATTTGTGAGCCTACAGGAGCAAATTTAGTTTTATGAACGCCTATTAAAGCACTTTTGGAAGAATAATTTCTTGGATTATTTGTAATATTTTTGTCTGCTTCTGTTAAAACAGGAGTAATTCCTCTTTCTTCCAAAAATCTTATCACATAATCTGGATTTACATCTAGATCTTTTAAACATTTCGCTTTTCTTATCACGTTAAGTTTTCTATAAATTTCTGATAAACCTTTATTTATTCCAGTTTCTTCTATTCTTTTCTTTACACATTCTGTCTCCTCTGCTAAGGCTTTTTCTACATTATTTATTTCTTCTGAAAGTTTCGCTTTTAATTTAATATTTTCTTGCTGCTCTTTGAATTCCTTTCTTCTAGTAAAATGTCTTTGAAAGAAACTAAAATTAACCCTTCTTATAGGCAATCTTTCCTTACGTCTTAGCTCTTCAAGTTCTTGCTTTAATTCCTTTTCTCGTTTCTTTATTTTTTTTTCTTTTTCATCTATTATTATTTTTTCTTTTCTTAGATCATTTATTAATTCATCTTTATATTTTTCTATCATAAGTAATCAGCCTCTTAATCCCCAACATATTTTACGTTTATATTATATATTCCTTTTAAATTCAAAGGATTTCGTATTAAAATTCCAAAATTTGAATAGCATACAATTTCATCAAAAGAGTTTTTAATAATTAAATCATAAATTTTACCTAACATATAATTCTCATCAGTAAATTTTAATTTTTCAAATGGATTTCCGTCATCAGCTAGAAGTTCATATCCTCTTAATTTTGGAATAACACTTGAATTGTTTTTCTGCTTTTTCATTACAATAAGATATTCTAATTCCCTATCAAATTCTATATTAAATTTCAATATTATTTCTTCCTCTGAAATATTTTCTTCAAAATAATATACTAAATTTTTATTGAAATTGTCTTTAAAATCTAATGATACATTTTTAAATACATTAATTATTTTATTCACACTATCTTTTGACACGTTATTCACCCTTCTTTTGTTTTTATCATTATATATAAAAAAATTTTTGAAGCTGTCAGATTTCGACAGCTTTTGCATTTTTGATAATATATAATTTTTTAAAATTATTTATCTAATTTACTACATAATATTAATTTTTATACCTAAGGAGGACTTATATGTACAATAAACATTTATATTGTTTTGCAATGAGTGCAAAATCAAAAATGGTCGATATTCGACTTGATAATGAAGAAGTTGCTTTTTTAAAAAAGAATAAAATTCAATGTAAAGAAAAATCTGATAAAGTAGGAAATCTGTTTTCAGTAAATTGTGCCCAACTTAAAGAAAAATTTTGTAACTGTTAATTAACTCTATTTATGTAGTAAATAAATAATTTTTACAATGTAATAATTAAACCGTCATTAGACGGAAAGATTAAACAAAGACAACAAAGAACTGCATTTAGTATAACCTATTTGCAGTTCTTCCTTTAAATTTATTTATTTTTTTCTTTATTTCTTTTGTCTTGTATTTGTTCCATTTCTTTCTCTGTAATTAAACTTACATTATTTTCTTTTACCCATGTACATTCAAAAACTTGAAAAGCTTCTTGTACTATTTTCGGATACTTCTCATCTGGGTTTTCTCTTGCTCTCTTTCCATCTACTAAAGTAAAAATGGTATCTTTCATTATAGTACCATAGCATAATGGTCTTTTCCTGCAATATAGTAAGGAAAGCATAGAGAATATGAACCTAAATTTGTTTGTCCGCATTATGATAATTCTATCATCTTTTTAATTGTATTATTTATTTCATTTTCTTCCGTAACAATTTTAAAATCCTCTGTACCGTAGTTATATTTCATTAACAGCATTTCTGTATTATCTCCAACCAATTTTCCAGACATATTTAATAATAAAAAATACTCATCATTTTCTGCTAACAAGTTTCTACAAATATAATATTCCTCACCATTATTTAGTTTTATATATTTACCAGCTTCGAAATTTTTCATAAAAATCACTCCCTATCAAAATCATAAAATTTAGCTTGATTATTTGATTTACTAGCTTTTAATTGATCGCTAAATGTTTTATCAAAGTCTTCTAGTTTATCTATTTCGGTATTTTTCACTCCTGCAACATATGCATTAAAATATTCTTCAAAATCATTTACTTGTGCTAAATTTATATTTTTGAAATGGTTTTGAATATGATTATTTCTAACTAAATCATCTTGAGCGGTTTGTATTTCTTCTTCATAATAACCAACTAATGATTCATTGCCTTGTAATTCTTTGCTATGACTTTCTTTATCATATCCGGCATCAGAATGTTCTTGTATCAATTGACTTTGTTCATCTTTCAATTCTATTGCTTTTGTTAGGACATTAATTTTAAAATTTAATGATTTATTTTGCACATCTAATTGCTTTAATGAATATTCTAGTTTTTCGGCATCTGTAGGTTCTTTTATTAATGCATACTGTGCTATAGAATTGTCTCTATCAGCTTCTATCTCGTCCAATTCATCCATAAATTGTAAAGACATATTTTCAGAATCTACTCTTTCCTGTTCAGAATATGCTCTTCCAACAAGTGATGCTTCTTCTCTAATGTCTGATTGTGTACCTTTAATAATATCAACTAAATTTCTATTTTCAATAATTAAATCATCAGAGCTTTGTTCTAAATCAGCAAGCGCATCAAAAGTATTTTCTGTAGTGTCGTATTCTATTGTTATATTATTTGGTTTATCTATAATTACATCAGCTCTTGAGGCAATTGCTGCACCTATTGCACCTCCTATTAATGCTGCTGCAGCTATTGGAACAATTATTCTTCTTTTTTTATTTTTTTCGGGTTCTGATTTTGTCTGAGTAGCTTTACTTGATGTTTGTGTAGGAATAGGTACAGGTATCGGTGCTGGCTTTTTATCATATTCTTTAGCAGAATCTAATACCAATTTTGCTATATTTTGAATGTTTTTCTCTGAATTTTGTATATATTTTCCTTCTATTTGTTGTCTACTTTTCTTGCTTAATATTGCTCCACCAATATTTTTTCCAAACATTTTTAGTGTAAAAAAATTATCTTTTTTTTCATTTTTAGCTATTTCAGCTTCTGAATATTTATCTAATGCACTTGTTACAGCTTTTTCTACACCTTCTTGAGTAACAATATATTCTTGGTTCTTTTTTTCTTGTTTTGCCATCTTCTTCAACTCCTATATCTATCTTTGTAATTATATTTTTAATTTCTGACAAAATCATCTTCTCTATTTAATAAATCGTCTATTGCAACAGTAGTTTCATAATCACTTTTTGTTTTTTTCATTGATGAATTAATTCTCTCTGCAAGTTCTGCTTCTTTTTCAATCGGAATACCAATTGCTTGATGATTTCTTATTAAAATATTTTCTGTAATTTTTTCTGCTCCGTTTTCGCCAATTCTTAACTTTTTAGCGGTTTCATTAATTTCCGCTATTCCATTACTTGCATACGCAGCAACAAATTGTTCATCCAAACTCATTCTTTGTCCTAGTATTCCAGTAACTTGTTCTAATACAGATATAGCTTTTCCATTATTTCCAACTTCAATATCTAAGTTCGCTATATTTGCACCTGGTAATACTCCATTTAAGCCAACACCGTAAATAATGTTACCTTTTAAAGATTCTCTCATTATCTTCCTTTGTAAAAATGGCGTAATATTCCCCCATTTAGTTTCTTTATCATGTGTTACTACATAGTATTTTTCATCATTTTCCTTTAATCTTTTTATTATTGATTTATTCTCTAATCCGTAATCGGAGCAAAACCATAATCTTTGTTTATCATTTGTGTCCATATATCCCTCCAACTATTCATTATTTTTTTCTTTCAAAAGTTTGACTTTTTTATTTCTTAAAAATAGCATTTTTATAAATTTTGGAATTCTATTTAACATTTCTTTTAATGAGTTACATTCTTGTTCTAGTTGTTTTATTTTTTCATCTTTGTTTAAAATCACTTGTTGATAACCATAAATCAGTTCTTTTGCTTTAGGTATTTTTTGATTTTCTTTTTGCAATTTTGAAATATCCTTATTTAAATTTATATTATCTATTCTAGCTTTGAATCCCTCATTATGCTCATTTGCATTATTAATATATTCGTCAATCTCTCTTTTGTATTCTTCATAAAATTCATTATCACTAACATTATCTGCAATATTTTGTAAAAATTGCCATGTTTGTGGATCTATATCTTGTTCCTCTAATGAAAGTTCTGGATTTATTACGATATTAGAATCAATTTGCATATTATCTTCGATATATTTTAAAGTTTCTTTTGGAATTGAATCATAATCTTCTTTTGGAAAACAATCGATTATTAATTTAGCTTGATATAAATATTGTGGTTTTGATAACATTTTTTCTCCTTTTCTGCTTTTGTAATAATTTTATTTTAAATAATTAGACCAATCATTTTTAGTACATTATACTTAATTTAAAATAATTAATGTGATATTAACTATATTAATATCACAACAAATTATTTTATTCAATAAAAATTATACAAATTTTCATTAACTGCATTTTTATAAAAAAAACACCTAAACTTTTTAGTTTAAGTGTTTTCTTAAAATTATTCAATATCTATATATTTCTTGTCTGGAAGTTCTTTAGTTGCATCCTTTTTGTTAATCTCTAATGTTAATATACCATTTTTAAATTTAGCTTTAATATCTTCTTCTGTTACATTATCACCTACATAAAAGCTTCTTGAACATTCTCCAACATATCTCTCTTTACGTACATACTTACCTTCTTCTTTTTCTGTTTCGTCTTTATTTACATTTGCATGAACTGTTAAATAACCATCTTGAATATCAATTTTAATGTCATTCTTCTCATAGCCTGGTAAATCCATATCAATTACATATTTGTCCTTTTTCTCCTTAATATCTGTTTTCATAACCTTGTTTTCTGTTCCTGTAAAAAATGGATCACTAAACATCTCATCAAATAAATCAAAATCATTTCTTCTTGGTATCATCATCATAATAATCGTCTCCTCTTTCTTATTATTTTATGTGTTGATACCCTTTTGCTTAGGTAGCACATATGTAAAAGTCTTTTAACTTTTTACAAGTATATTATATATCTATTTTTAGCAAAATCAATAGTAGAGTGCTAAAATTTATAAAATTTTCACATTTCCTTGTAAGCTAATGATATTGTAGCATTTCGAAGTTAATTAAATGTATTATTTTAATATATTTGATTTTTTTATCTTTTGATGATATAAATCTTTATATCTATTTTACATAGAAAGGAATATTTTTTATGCAATTAAAAGTTTTTATAAATTTAGATGAACCACTTATTTTACCAATTAATTATAATCACATATTGCAAGGAGTTATTTATTCAGCAGCTAGTTCTTCTAATAAGTCTTTTACTCAAAGATTACATGATGATGGCACATTAAATTCTAGTGAACTAAATGATAAATTTAAATTATTTTCTTTTAGCAAAATTATTGGCAAATATTATATACAAAATAAGCAAATACATTTTACTGATAGAATGTTTTTTGAGGTTAGAAGTGTTGATTCCTATTTTATTCATCTTGTTTATGAAGGGGTCTTAAAAAATGGTATACGCTTTAAAGATAGAATTATTAAACCAGATTTAAAAATCGAGGATAAAGTAATTACTACTAATAGTATTTATGTACAAACTTTATCTCCTATTGTAGCTATTAAAAAGACAGATGATAAAAGTACTTGCTATTTATCTCCTATGGATAATGACTTTATGACTTATATAAATAATAATTTTTATAAGAAATATCAAACCTATTATAACAATATTCCTAATGCTGATTTAGATATTGTTGTAGCTGATGTTTCTTATAGAGATAAATGTGTTACAAAGTTTAAAGGTATTTATATTAATGCTTGGAATGGTAAGTTTTATATTGATAGTAACCCTGAATATTTAACTTTTATTTATAATGCTGGTTTAGGTTCTAGAAATTCTCAGGGTTTTGGGCTTTTGAATATTATTGATGAATAGATTAATTAAAAAGTGCATTAATCTAAACTTTATTACTTATTTTATTTATTTGAAGATTGATGCACTTTTATATTGATTTTTTTATTTTTTAATGATATAAATAGCTTATATTTATATTGTTTTACATTACTCACTAGAGATTTGAAACTCCCCACTTGATTTTAATAGTTTTTTCTTGTTTGATTTTGCCGTTTTATATTACTCATTTGAGGTTTGAAACAACGCTGCTCCTACTATATGTAGGCTTTTGAAATGGTTTCACATTACTCACTAGAGCTTAAAATAAACAATAGCCAAAATTTATAAAACCCACACTAAAAGTACAAATGTTTTGGTGTTGGGTTTTAATTAAAATTTTATTAACTTCATTTAGCTTCATAATAAATTTAACTAAATAAAAAACAACTGTGATAAAATTCATATTTCTTACCACAGTTATTTTTTATTATATTTGCTCAATCATAGCTTACTAGCTAAAAGTAATCCATAATCAAAACCTTTAATTTTACAACTACATATATAAAATCAAAAATTTTAATTTTGACTTAAATTATTAAATTCTCAAATAAAATTATTTTGTTCATTAAAAGAACCTATTTCTTCTTTTTTTACATATTTTAAAGAACCAAGTATATAAATACATATTTTATCTTGTCTACAGTCTATATTTCTTTTAATTTCATCTTTTAATTTTTTTAATTTACTGTCAGTTATAGTACCTTCAAAAACAGAGTTTTGAACTCTAATTAAATATTTTCTACATATCTTCATTATTTTATTTACTCTTTTATGGTTAACATCATATACTAAAATAACATTCATATTTTTAATAATATTTAAAAGCCCTAAATTTTTCGTCATTATCAATTGAATTTATTAGCTTATAAATTTCCTTTCTTATAATTTTTTCATAACTCATTTTATTTTTTCCTAATGTAGTTATATCTCTAATTTTTTTATAAAATTCATTAATAACAATATTTCTGCCTTCTGTATTTAAATATATTCCATAATTTATTTTTTCGAAATGAAGTTTAGAATTTATCATTTTTTTATTTATTAAAGTAAAAATAATTTTATCAACAATAATAGGTTTAAATATATCTGCTAAATCCAAGTTTAAGCTTTCATATCTATTATTACTAGAATGCAAATAAGCTATTCGAATATCTAATTTGGTTTTATATATCTCTTTTGCAATGTAATTATATAACAAAGTATTGCCAAAACTAATAAGAGCATTTATAGGATCTAGTGGCGGTCTTTTTGATCTTTTAGTAAATTTAAATTCTGAATTTTGCAAAATGTCATTAAAACACGAATAATAAATTCCCTTAATTCTTGCTTCAAGTAATAGTAATTTTTCATTTTCTTGTATATCTGCTATTTTATTTTCCATATCTTCAATTATTTTAATCTTTTTTTCAATATGACAATTATATCTTCTATTATAATATTTTAAATTAGATTTTTGATTATATATTTCTGATTTTAAAATACATTTCGCCATATTAAGTCTTTTATATTTGTTATTATATATCATCACTTGTTTTAATAAAAGCAAACTAGATCTTCTTACATTATTTGGTATAAATTTTCCAATATATCGATTATGTTTATCATAGAAATTAACTATTATATTTTTATTATTCATTAAATTAAAAAAATTTGAATTAATTATAACATTTGAATAAATATTAATTATTTTAGAAGCTTCAATTGGAATAAAAACTTTTTTATTTTTATTTTCGAATAAAATTGTATATTCACTTTGGCCTAATATCCCTTCATTAACTATATGAAACTCATTATTAATTTTTTCTAAAGTATTTGTTCTCCATCTATTGGTATATTGCATTTCTTTAGAAGCTCTAATTATTTCAATTCCGTTTTTGCTTTTTATTAATCTATATCCCAAGAATTTTGTATTAAAAACATTAATAAGCTCTGATTTTTCTTTATTAACTTTCAAAAAATATTCGTTATACAATTTCTTTTCAATTAATCTTAAATTATGATTTACCTCCTGTTTATTTTTTCCAAAAACATTTATGTCATCACAATATCTAATAAATTTTATATTAAGAGCATCTAGCTCTTTATCAAGTCTATTCAAATACATATTACTTAATATAGTACTTAATGGATTTCCTTGAATTATTCCCTTTGTTTTGGTATATGTAGAAAACTTATAATCTACTCTACACTTTATAAATTTCTTAATTAATTCTATTACATTACTTTCTATATTAAAATCTTTTAAAATAGTAAATAAAAGTTCATGATTTATATTTTCAAAATAATCTTTAATATCTATTTTACCAACTAATAAGTTTCCATTTTCCACATACTGTTTAATTTTAATAATCGCTTGTGTTGTGCCTTTTCCTTTTTGATATGCAAATGACTTTTTTGAAAAACATGGAGTAATATATTTTTCTAATATTCTTAATACTAACTTAGATATGAATTTATCCTTTATATTCATTAAAGAAACTAATCTTCTTTTTCCTTTATAATTTATTATTTCTTTTAAAGATATTTCTTCTGGCACATACTGATTTTTTATAATTTGTTTTTTTAACAATTCCTTATTATTTTCATAATACTTCTGAAATTCAAAATAAATTTTTTTATTATAACTTTTTTTATATAAATCATCCATTACAACTTTTTCATTTTTCTTTCCTAAAATTTCATTAATTGTTATCATAAAAACTCATCTCTTTCTATTAAAAAGTACGTCGATCTCTATTCATTGGTACTTTAAGTTTACGCTGATTTTTTAATATTAAAAATTACATTTTTTATTCTATTTTATCACAAAAAGTACGTCGATCTACCCTTAATTTTTATGTTTTATAAAAAATGCTTATTTTTAGTATGTTATAGCAATTTTATTTTTTGAGATCGACGTACTTTTTTAGCATTTTTTACCTTTTATATTGATTTTTTTCTTTTTTAATGATATAAATAGCTTATATTTATATTGTTTTACATTACTCATTAGAGCTTTGAAACGACACTATTTTTCATACGTGTACCTCCTATAAATGGTTTTACATTACTCATTAGAGCTTTGAAACTTTTTAATAATTTCTTCATTTTTCTACCCTTTCTTTGTTTTACATTACTCATTAGAGCTTTGAAACGATATGCAAAATTCTCATCAAATTCCTCAGGCTTTACTTCCAAAAGTTTTACATTACTCATTAGAGCTTTGAAACAAAATGTTTGTTTTCATAAGTACCTCCCATTTCTTTTGTGTTTTACATTACTCATTAGAGCTTTGAAACCTTTTTCCTGCCATTTTTTCATCATTCCTTTCAAGTTTTACATTACTCATTAGAGCTTTGAAACGTTTTTATTTTCAGCAATGTAAAGCTTAGACGTATTAAGAGTTTTACATTACTCATTAGAGGTTAAAATAACTAATAGCAAGAATTTATAAACTTCATTTAACTTCATAATAAATTTAACTAAATAAAAAACAACTGTGATAAAATTCATATTTCTTACCACAGTTATTTTTTATTATATTTGCTCAATCATAGCTTACTAGCTAAAAGTAATCCATAATCAAAACCTTTAATTTTACAACTACATATATATATGTGAAATTAAAAACTTCGATATTAGCTTAATTATTTAAATCTCAAATAAAAATCTCATATTCTTTATAGATTTTTATCTTCTAAAATTCTTATTATTAAAATTTTTAAATGTTTTTTTATTAGGCCTATTGTCTTTTTTCTTCTTAAAAATTTGATATTTAGGTAATTTTAAACCATCTATTTTTATTTATTTGAAGATTGATGTACTTTTTCTATTGATTTTTTTATTTTTTAATGATATAAATAGCTTATATTTATATTGTTTTACATTACTCATTAGAGCTTTGAAACTAAGTTTGCACCACTAGATGTTTTCGATGAAATGCGTTTTACATTACTCATTAGAGCTTTGAAACACTGCATATGTGCCATACAACTGTTTTCCACTTTTTAATTGTTTAACATTACTCATTTGAGATTTGAAACATCTATCTCCTCACCGTCTGGGTTGATCATTAAAGGCGTTTTACATTACTCTTTAGAGGTTAAAATAAGCAATAGCAAAATTTATAAAACCACACTAAAAGTACAAATGTTTTAGTGTGGTTTTATATTAATTTCATTTAACTTCATAATAAATTTAAGTAAGCAAAAAACAACTGTGATAAAATTCATATTCCTTACCACAGTTATTTTTTATTATATTTACCTAATTAAAATTTTATCTTCTAAAATTCTTATTATTAAAATTTTTAAATGGCTTATTATTAGGTCTATTGTTTTTCTTCTCCTTAAAAGTCTGATATTTAGGTAATTTCAAACCATCTATAATTACTTTATTACCATTTCTCATTATTACTTTTTTCTCTTTTTCATTTAGGCCATTAATTCCAAGTAATTTCTCACTACCTTCTAAAATTTGAGGTAATACCATTAATACATATGGATTCTTCATACTAGTACTCTTATTATCTACAAACCAGAAATGACTACCAACTGTAACCTTACCATTATCATTAGAAGATGCTAAAGGATAAGTTATTTTAGAATCTGAATAATTAGCTTTTAAGTAATTAAAATTATAAATTCTAATAGCTTCTTGCATTGAAGCTGATTGCATATCAAATTGATTATTTAACTCAATTCTATCTAACTTATCATAATTTTCTATATTATATGTAACAATATTATTATCAAAGCTTAAATTCCTAATTTTTACATTATTAACTTTTATTTTTACACTTCCATATCCAAGTGGTTTTGCTTTTCCAATCTTATGACATAAATCATAATAAGGCTTTCCTTCAAATGTAACATTATTATTAGGTACATAGTCCAAATTAATAACAGCTATCAATTTTTTTAAATATTCTTCATTCATATTTTCAAAATAAATTTTAAATTTGAAATCACAATTAGATTTTACAGGAGTAATTTCACAGTTTCTTTGTGTTTTCTCTTCAGTAAAACTATTTTCATCTGGTGTATGATGCCAGTATGCTTTTCTTCCTCTTATTGTAATATTTTTAATTGCATGTGATCCATCATTATTAAATTCAAAATCATAATTCCAATCTACATTATCTTTCATATTTAATAGATCTTTATTTGTTAAATATAATGAATAAAATAATGTATTAGAAATATGCGGAGATGCAAGTTCTTTTATTATTTTAGGCTTTGCATATGGATTTTCTGTTCCTATATATGTTGCATCAGCTACTCTTATTTTACTTGCTACCGCCTTCTTTTCTATTTTAAGATCTGTTTTTTCGTCATCATTAACAAAACCAAATATTCCACAAGTTGGACATGGTTTAGTAGCATCTATACAAGGCATATAAGATTCTTCTGCTTTACCAGTAACATTTAAAAGTTCATTTAAAGTTCTATGGTATGCTTCTTTTCCTACTTGAGCTAAAGAAAGATATGTTCTACCTTTTTCGTCTAATTTATTGCTATACCATACAGGTAATACTTTTGCATTATCAATGTCATACCCATCATACCAAGTTATATCTTTATCCTTTACTTTATTAAATGCTGTATCATTATACATTTCAAATATTTCTTTTAGTTTTTTTACACTATTATTCAAATCTTTAGCATGTACTTCCTTTTCATTTCCTTCATTATCCTTTTTTATAACAAATATACTATCGTGAATGGTAGCTCCAGATTTCTTTACTCCAAGTTCTCCAATAAATAGTATTCCAGTTTTTCCACCTTCACCAATTAATTCATTTGCTATATCTCTTGGTTTTTCTATTGTTGATCCATCTTTTCTTTTTATTTTATCTATTACAGTTCTAGTTTTAAAATGTACTGTATCACCTGTTTTTAAATCATTTGTTATTTCTTTTGGTAATACATTTTTATTATCTTCATATGTTATTCTATTTTTATTATTTACCATATATATTGCATCTTCGTTAGCTTGAGCCTTTCTTACTTCTGGAAGACCTTTTACTTTACGAGTTGTATGAAGTTGATATCTTGTTGCTTCATATAATTTCCAATTACCATCTTTATCCTTTTTCAAAACTCCGGGTGTTTTTGCATCTTTAGTTCTAGAAATGAAGCTTTTATCTTTTTTTACTGTAGAAAGACAAGAATTTGTAAAAGTCTCAAAATCACTTCTTAACATTCCCCTTATTTCACTTCCAGGTATAACTGGTGAAATAATATTTGTTCCAGGAATAAATTCATCATAACTACTAAAAATATAGCTTTTAAAATCTCCCTTGTTTAATTCTTCATTTTTTATTTTTTCTTCTCTAGTATCTGGAATCATAATTGGTGTTTTTGTAGTTAAAGTACATTCTATATACCCAGTTAAATCTCCATCATATTCTGATTTATTTTTTCTTTTACATCCTGTTTTTTCTAAAGATATAAAATTATATGGATTTATATAATTTTCACTAGTATCGATATTACTTCTTTTTGGTTGATTTATATTATCTTGCATTAATTTTCACCTTCTTTCATTCTAATATCTACTAATCTAGAATTTTCAATTACTACTTGATCATTTTTATCTGTATTAAAATAATTTCTTACTATCAATCTTAATCCTTTACTTGCTTCTTCTTCATTTACCTTAAAAGGAATATCTATTTTTCCACCTGTTTGCTTTAATGTAGTAAATTTATCATTTACCCCTACAATTTTATTTCCAGCAATAAACATCGCTTCATCAAACATTCCTTGGTTTGGAATATTGTCATCTATTATAGATATATCAAATTCATTTGTCTCTTCATTTAAAACAAATCTAATTTCTAAATCTTTATTAAAAATTCTAATTTGAGTTAATAAATTATAGTCTACTTCTTTATTAAAGATAATTTTATTATTTTCATATATACCAACACATACTTTGTTATAAAAATATGCTAAAACATAAGCTTTTTGTATGTTATGCTCATTAATTACATTTAAAATCTTAGCTTCCACAACTTTCCCTCCTTATTTATTACTTGTCGCAACTTTGTAGATTTCAGCAATCATATCATCTAAACTTTCAGTTTTATTAGCAGTTTTTTGAGAATTATCATATGCAATTTCTGTACCATTTTTAATAACCTCTGTAACTTCAAATAGCCCTCTTCCAATTGCTGTTTGTCCACCAATAGCTACAAGTCCATTAGCAATATCTTTTATAACTAAAGCTATTAACCCTATAATATATTTATTATCTTGTCCATTTAATTCTTTTTTTACTTTTATAGTTAAATACGTATCTCCATTAAATACAATTTCTTCACTATATAATGCAGATTCTGCACTTCCTCCAGAAAATCTATCTATTTTATTTCTTGTTAGCCTAAAAGTTTTAGAATTACTTATTCTAGATTCTTCTACAATAATAGATGATGCCTTAGCACTTCCATTACTTTCTTTAACATATCCAAACCAATCATCTATATTTCCTTTGGTAAAACCTTGTTTACAAATTTCATTATTATAGTAATTAACTTGTCTTCTAATTAATCCACTCCACGAAGTTCCTGGAATGACAGGCACTCCATTAGAACATATAGATCTATAATCTACATCATCTTTTTTAGCACTATAAGAACGAATATTAATTCCACCTAATTGTTTTAATGTTACTTCAATTGTGTCATATGTATCATCTGTTTCTGTATAAGTAATCTTAGATTCTTCATATTGGTCTTTATTAAATTTATTAAAACTTACCAATTCTGCTAAATTACTTGCATCAAAACTTTTTGCATAAACATGTTTTATTTTTAGTTTTCCAAATCCTCTTGTTGTTTTAGCACCTACTAAAATATTACCAGCATTTATATTAGCTAATAATTTTTGCACAATTTGTTTCATTTTAGCTGAATCGTCATTATCTCTTACAGTTAATTCCATTCTAAATGTAAATTCAGAACCAGCTTCTAATATTTCAACATTATATTTATTACCATCAATAGTGATTTTATTTTCATCTACTTTAATTCCATCTCTAATACTAATACCTGTATTTTTCGTTATTTGTGCATCAGAAACAAAAAATGGACTTAATACATTAATCTCTCTTGTTTTATTATTTGCTTTAATTGCAATTTTAGGAACAAATACTTTTTGCTCGTCAGTATTTAAATAATGTAACATTACCCCTGCTAAAGTAGTTGCTGGAATAAATGGATTTCCTTTAGAATCTTTTAAAATGTCGCTATCTGTAACATCATCAATTCCTCCACCAATAGAAAGAGGCGAAGTATTTTCTATTTCTAACATATAATATATTTTTTCTTTTATCATTTTTATTTCTCCCCTTTCAATTTAATTTGAATTAAACATTGTTTAATATATTCTAATGTATACTTTTCTACTTCTTCAGCTGACAAATTCACATTACTTTCTGAATCGTCATTTGTTCCTGGCTTTCTTAGATTATTTAAATCTTTAACAGCTTGTAATTCTTGGAATTCTTTTGGTGTATTATTTAATAATTTCTTTACTTTTTCTAATTTTTCACTATTTTTTATCGCTCCAAAATTCTCGAAAAACTCTGCTATAGTCTTTGACTGTTCTAACATAAGCATTAATCTTCCAATAGTTGAATTGTTTAGACTATAATTTGTTTTTTCAATATTTTCTAATGCTTTTCCAACTGTTTCATCTAGTATTGAATTTTTAATTGATTCTTTTAATGTACTATATATCAAGCCAACTTCAATTTTTTTGTTTGAATTGTCATTAGTCTCATTTGATTGCTTTTTGCTTTCTTCTTTTAAATCTAATTTTGCAGTTTTATTAGCTATATCTATTATTTTTATATTTCCATATCCCTCTACTCTTCTTTGTCCTATTGTATAGCTTTCTTTAGCGGAAATTGAATTTAGAGCATTAAACACTAATACACTTCCTGTTTTAAAAGCTTCCATTTGCTCTTTTGGTAAATTCCATATAATGTTATATCCTGAAACTTTTGTATAATTTATAAATGCTCTTTCTAATTCTATGTCTTGTCCTACAATATCTTTAATCTTTTCTATAAGCGTTTCTTTATTTGTAGTTGCCTTTCCATTATCTAATAAAACTACATCTGATGTTAATATAACTGCAAATTTTTTATATTCTTTCTGTTCTTTTGATACCTCTTCTGGTACTATATTTATAATTCTTAACTTGCCATATTCTGTATTTTTAGATTTACCAACTCTTAAAACATCATTTTCTTTTATATATGGTAATAATTTTTTTAAATCTTTTACCTTACCTGTAATATTAGCTAAAAAGTATTGATTTGCTCCAATTACATTATATTGATATAGTGAACCTCCATCTTCTATTTGTAATGCACGTCCAATTTTATTGTCTTTTGCTCTTTGATGGTGGTAGTTTTCTGACATTTCTACTTCTTTTATATAATTATCATCATCTAAAGTAACAAATTTACCTGTAATAGATGATAATTGTATCCCCTCTTCGTCTACATTAAACATTTTATTATAAAATTGATCAGAAGTATTTTTTACTTTTGCATAACTAAATGGTATTGGATAAAATTCTTTTTTAGCTTTATCTGTTATATATGCATTTGAATATTTAACAGTTCCATTTAAAAATAATTCAATAAACTCACTAGGAATTTTCTCGAAATCATTTATATTATTAGCTTCTATGTATTTTTTTGCTATACTTCCTAAGATATTACTTCCTGGTATGTAATTTTCAGAATCTTCTGCATTTTGTTTAGAAAGCATTAATTCTGATTCAGCCTTTAATAATATTTTTAAAGTAGCTTCTGTCTCATCATTCATATTAATTTCTATTTGTTTTGTTTCAACTTCATCTACTAAATTACTTAAAATATAATCTGTTCCTAAAGCAGGATCTTTTTGCATCTCTTCTAAAGATAAAAGATTACATTGTATTTCTCCATAACCTCTAGTCCTATTTAATCCCATATGAGAAGTTAATTTAACTACATTTTTTAGGAACTTAATTTCTTCTTCACTTACATTTATATCTACATCTGCAATAAATGTGTTATCTCTTTTTACAACTCTTGTTGTTCTTAAAGAATCATTTTTACTAGTTCCTGTTTCGGCAGCAATTGCTGTTTGAAAGCGAGTATATGTATAAACCTGTAATATTTTTTGAGGAATTAGATATTTCTTATATTTTTGTGGTACATTTTCAAGTGATTCGATTTTCTCTTGATATAATCTTATATATGCATTATCTATTTTTAATTTGCCTGAATCTTTTTTTCCTTCTTCTCCAAAAATATCCTTAATATATTGCTTTAATTTTTCTTTTTCTGTTTCATCAAACCACTCACAGTATTCTTCGGCTTCTTCTCTTAATATTCCTTTTAATCTTTTAGCAGGAATATATGGAAATCCGTATTTGTCATAACATATATCATTATCTATTAAGCTTCCAAAACTATCACCAGAAGAAGCACATAAATCGCTCTTTAACTGTATTTGCAATTTGTATTCCATTATTTTCCCTCCTCCTCATAATCTTTATCATTTTTTCTTTCAGCATATAAATCTAAAAATTCTAATGCATCATAATATATAGCTGTTTTATTGGCATCAAACATTTCTTTAAGTGATAATGCCTTATTTTTCATCTTTAATTTCTTAACCTCTGTATCAATATCTGCCTTTGTTTGATAATATATGTCTCTTAAATTTTTCGCTTTGTTTCTAGAAATATTTTTAACATCATTTAATGCTCTATAAAGAAAGTCAATATCAAACTCTTTTTGTTCCTCATTAAGATTTTTCTTTTCTTCTTCACTAAATATTCCATATGGTCTTTTTAATAATTGATATCCTTCGATATTTATATACTTATTTTTTCTTATACTTTCTAAATCTGATGTAATTCCCGCATAACAATATTGGAAATCAACAAAATTACCTATTTTACCATTTACCATACCTTGTTCAGATTTTGCTCTTTTCTTAGCATTTTGGCAACATTCTTCTGCTATTTCATATCCTTTATAGAATGGAAAATGGCTGTGAACAATGGCAATTCCTGCACATGCACTAAATGGATATTGTTTTTCATACATATATCCACATTTTATAGATTCTATATATTCTTTAACTATATCTAAACTTATACGTGCATTACATACAAATGTAATATCATCACCAGCACTTATTATTTTCCTAAATGGATATTTTCCATCTTTTATTAAATTACTTATACCATGTTTTTTACATATATCATTCATTTTACTTATTACTTTTTCTATTGCATCTTTTTCAAATACTTGATGTATATTACAAGAAATCTCTCTCATTACTCTGGTTGCTTCTTTATATGTTTTTGCATTTTGCATTAATTTTCCTATGTTTTGCCCCATACTATTACCATCTATATGTACTATTGCAATTAAACCTTCACTTTCATTTGCTCTCATTTTGTCAAATTCTTTTACATATGGTGTATCGTTTTTATCAGCATTGTATTTATTTATTTTTTGATATGCTTCATATGTTACTTTAACTGTTCTATCTCCTTCTGTTATTTGTTTAGAAAATGGAAGTCCAGTAACTCTATCATATTGAACAATTGGTAATATTCCCATAGGTTTATTTAATGGAGTAGTAGCTTTAATCTCTGATAATTTTAATTTTAACGCTCTCCAATCTTCTTGGTAATTTTCTGTTTTAGGTACAAATGTATAATTAAGAGATAGTCCATATGCATTTCTTAAAATATTTTTTGACATAGTAATACTTACATTTTTAGCTAAATCTTCATTTCTAAATAGTACTACTAAATTTCCTCCACCATAATATAAAACTTCTACTTTAATAGCTTCATCATCTTCAAATTTTAATGGTGCTTTACTTTCCCAATTTAATATAACTTCATTTTCGTCTATGTTATTATTGTCTTGTATTGCTTTTTTAAATTCGCTTATTACTAGATTATCTACAATTAGTGATGCTCCAACTATTTCTTTTACTTTGTTTGTTCTGAAAATGTAATCTTGTATTCCCCTTACATCATAAATTGCAATTACTGGTTTATTTTCCATTGCTTATCATTCCTTGTTAAGATATTTAGGTTTTTAATGGATCTACCTATAAACCTGTTATGTTGTATGTCTGTATTATAGTATAATTTATTCTTGAGTTCTTATTTCTTCTTCTAATAAATTTAATATTTTATTTTTAATTGTTTCATATATATTTAATGTTGCGTCTATATGTTCTTTATATGGGTCTGAAACAATTACATTTAAAATTTTTAAAATTCTATTAATCGTTTCTTGCATAGCATCCGAATTAGCATTTAATATTGGCATTCTATTGCGTCTTCTCCATGCATTTTCTTTTTCTATTTTTGCTCTATAATCACTATTTAGCATTTCATGAGTTATGAATATTTCTGTATGTGCAGTTAAATTCCTTTGCCTACGAATCATATCTAAAATTTTAATAGTATCTTGTAGTTCTTTATTAGTATTATGATTTTCCCACCAATTATTTAAAATATTTATTTCTGTTACAGCATTTAAATAATTTTCTTGGTTTGTCTTATTAGCAGGTATTAGTGAACTTAATTGAGAAAATTTATTGTTATTGTTTTTATTTATTTCATTAAATAAATTTTTATCTATTCCTCCTTCGTCATTTAGGATATTGTCTAAATTCAAACCACATGTCTTATAAATTAATTTTTTATATAATGATTCTAATACTGTTTGTGTAAGTAGTAACCAGTCATTTATTTCTTCTCTTTGTGCTTTGACTTTCATAATATTAATTCTTTCTAGTACTCTTCTTATTTTTAATCCTTTTCCTAAATTTTCATTATCATCAAAAATTGGATATAATTCTTCTTTTTTTATTTGTCCATAATCCGTTTCTACAAATATATTTTTATCTTCTGCTTTTGTTTCAACACCTATGTATCTAAAATATAAATTTGTAGCATATTTTTTTATCAATGGATTTTTAATTATTTCTTTATTAGAATTGATTGCATCATATACGCCTGCATAGTCATATTTTGCAAAACTATCTTCTAAGCTTTCTAAAAGTATTAATTTTCTCGTTTTCTCCATTGTTTCAATTTTAGCTCTCTCTTTATAATCATCAGTTTTTCTTCTTGCTTCTTCTATTTCATTTAATTGTTTTAATTCCTCATCACTTGCTATTGCATTTACCCTATTTCCTCTAGAATTTGAAGCACCTGTTGGATTAGAAACTTGTACGATTATTGGTTGTATATCATTTACTGTTAGAGATATTAAATCTAGATCCATTTCTATTGCCGGTGTTCCACTAGACACATTTATATATACTTCACTCTTCTTTTCTTGGGATTTTCTTATTTCTTCCATGATTTTATAAAAGTCTGGATAAAATATACCAAATTTATTTGCAGCAGCAATAGCTATTTTAGCATCATCTTTAATTTTGTTAAAAATAACTCTATCTACATTTATTGCTCTTTGAGCAATTTCTTCATTAAAGACTTGATTATTTCTTTCTGCATTTTGTCTCATTCTCTCTAATTCTTCTGTTTCTGCTTTATTAATAAATTCTTGAGTTATATTATTAGTTTCACATAGATTTTGTATTTCTTCTAAAATACCTTCTGGAAAAATTTTTATGTTTATAGAATTGTCAATTGATTTAATAGATTTTGAAAATACTTGATTTCTAAATTCACGAATTCCCATTTCTAAGGATAGATATAAATATACATCTGTTATTGGTTTTTGGTCTTTTTTCATTTTTCTTAATATAGACAAAATTGAACCATCATTATATTCATTTGTTCCTGCGGTTAATGTATACGGATCTGTTCCACCTGCAGATGTAACTAAAAATCTTTTTTTCATGATTTCATTCCCCTTTATATTATTTTTTAACACATAACTGCAACTATTTTATCATATAATTTAGTTTTTTCTATATATTTTTGAAAATTTTGTAAGAAAAAAAGGGATTTAAGGAACGTCCCCAAAATCCCTGCCAAAAATCCCTATCTAATCTCTATGCTTCTATTTCTATTTTACTTCCATCATTTGTTTTTGTAACTATTATCTTTTTATCTATTCTTTCTTTTAGTTCTGTGACATGGCTTATTATTCCTATTAATTTGTTATTGTCTATTAATAAGCTTAAAGTATTTATTGCTTGTTCTCTAGATTCTGTATCGAGCGATCCAAAACCTTCATCTATAAATAGTGTGTCTATTACTACTCCACCAGAATAACTCTGAATTACGTCAGATAAGCCTAATGCTAATGACAAAGCTGCTTTAAAGGCTTCTCCTCCAGATAATGATTTTACATCTCTTTTTTTACCGTTATAGTTATCTACTACTTCTAAATCCAATCCTACTTTGTCTGAAATTTTTTCTGGTTCTTCTTTTCTTACTAACCAGTATCTATTTTCTGTCATTTTAGCAAGTCTTTTATTTGCTTCTAAAATGACCATATCAAAATATGTAGCTTGTACGTATTGTTCAAATTCTATTCTTTTTTTGCCTGGTAATGTTCCATTTGCAGTTCTATTTAATTCATCATAGATTAAAAAATCTTTCATTTTTTTCTTTAGCTCTTTACTATTTTCTGTTAATAAATTATATATTCTTGTATTATTATCTAATTTTCCTTTTGCTTGAATATGAACTTTCCTTTCTTCTTCTAATTCATTTTTTGCTTTAATTAATTTAGCTTTTGATTCTGTTAAATCAAGCTTTTGTTTATCTTTTACTTCTTTTTCTATTTCCAATATTTTTGTATTGTTTACTGTTACATTTGTATTGAATTGCTCTACATATTTTTGAAGATTCTCTATTTCTTTATCTGCAATTAAAACATTCTTATATTCTTCCTCTGTCTTAAATCCTAGATTTAATAATTCTTTTGAATATTCTTCATTATATTCTTTTAATTTTGTTTTTCCTTCTAGTAATTGCTTATTTTTTTCTTCCTGTATAGTTTGGTCTTTTATTAATTCATTCTTTTCTAAATTAATAGCCTCTATCACACCATCTTTAAATTTTTCAAAATCAAATTCTTTTAGAACTAAAGTATTTAATGATAATTTATTATATTCTTCAGATATCATTTTCTCATTAATTTCTAATTTTTCTTTATTCTTGTTAAATTCATCTCTTATTAAGTTCTTAAATTTTTCTAAATTAAATTCTTCATTAGAATCATCTTTAAATTCTTCCACTAATGTATTTATTTGTGAATTTGTTTTTATGCATTCCTCTTGTTTTAATTGTTTTTCTTTTTGTTTATTCTCTAAACTTTTCTTTAATACATCCAATTCTTGTTTAGTAAGTACACTTACACTTTTTTGAGCAATTTTAGGATGTTCTATACTTCCACATACAGGACAAGGTTTGTTTTCTTCTAATTTTTCTGCTAAAATTCCTGCTTGTTCTTTAAAAAATTCGTCTTCTTTTTCTAAATAATCCACATTCATCACTTTATACTCATTTTCAATCTTAGTATATTCTTTTACTTGCTCTGCTTTTTTTAGCTCTAACTTTTCTATATTTTTAAGACGATTAGCTTTCTCTAATAATTCATCTTTAATTTCTACACAATTACAATATTCTTTATATATTTCACCTATTTTATTTACTAGCTCTATTTTTGTATTATGCTCTTTTTCCTTTTTTTGACCATCAATAATTTTAGTATTTAAGTTTTCTAAATCTTTTTCTAGTCTTTGTATTTGTTCCTCTTGATTTTTTACTTTTTCTTCTTTTGGTTTTATTCTTTCTTTTGCTTTTTGATTTTTACTTATTTTAGTTTTTAATTCTTCTATCTCTTTTTCTTGTTGTTTATATTCTATTTGTTTTTTTAATAGTTCATTATAATTCTTTATTTTTATATTAAGTTCTTCTTGTTTCTTTATATTTTCCTCATCTACATTTATTTCTTGCTCTTTTTTTAATATTTTTTCCTGTAATTTAATATTTTCTGCCTCATTATTTTTTATCTCTGATTTTAGTACTTCTACTACAGTTGCTATATCCACCTCATTTAAATCCTTCGCAGAAATGTCTACTTTGTTTTCCACACTCCATAAAATATTTGCAGTATTTGTTGTAAATGAGTTTTTTAGCTCTTTTAAATTTTCTTCATTATCTTTTAATTTTTCTTTTAACTTTTTTGCAATTAAATTATATATATTAGTATCAAATATCTTTCTAAAAATTTCGGTCCTATCTTTACTTTCTGCAAACAATATTTTTAAGAACTCTCCCTGTGCAAGCATCGCTATCTGCTTAAATTGTTTAGCATTAATACCTAAAATTTCTTCTATTTTTGTATCTACATTTTTTATTCCAGTAACTACTTTATCATCAAATTCTAATGATGCATCAGCAGTTTTTTTAGTAAATCCATCACCCTTTTTCTTTGGCTTTTCATATGTTGGATTTCTTAATATTTTATATATTTTATTTTTGTGTAAAAATTCCAATTCTACGAAAGTTTCTGTTTCAGGATCTGCAAAGTCACTTCTAATTGATTGTATCGGTCTATTAGAACCACTAACTTCGCCAAAAATCGCAAAAGAAATAGCATCAAAAATACTTGTTTTTCCCGCTCCAGTATCACCAGTTATTAAAAATATTCCATTTTCACCTAGCTTTGTAAAGTCTATTATAACCTTATCTTTATATGGTCCAAAAGCACTAATTATTATATTAATCGGCTTCATGTTTCACCTCCGAAATTATATTTTTAATAATTTCTGTTCGTTTTTCATCTAAGTCTGCATTGTTTTGTGCTTTGTAAAAGTCAGCAAATAATTCTAGTTCAGTTTTCTTTTTTACATTTTCTAAATTAATATTTTGTTCTTCTACATTGCTTATCGTTTTGCTGTTTCGTATTTCTAATTTTAAAGTATTTGGGTATATTCTTCTTATTTGGCCAATAGCATCATAGACTGGTTCTTCATTTGTAATTACAGCTTTAATGTAGTCATTTGTATTTCCACATTCATAATTTTCTTGTTTAATTAATTCTTCTATAGGCCCTTTTATTTCTCTCATATCTCTTAAAGGATTTAACTGTACTAAATTTATATTTATATCGCCCTTGTCTTTTAGTTCTATAATAGGAATAGTTTTATTATGGTTAATCTCTGAAAATGAATATTTTAACATAGTTCCAGCATATCTTGCAGTATTCCTTCCTATTTTTTGTGGTCTATGTACATGTCCTATAGCAACATAATCAAAATCATTAAAATTAGACACATCTACATTTTCTATCCCTCCTAATGATAACACCTCTGATTCAGTTCTTTCAGGTTCTACCATTCCTGCTGTTACAAATTGATGAACGAGTATAATATTTCTTTCTTCTACATTAATTTTTTCTTTTGATATTATTTTATTTATCGCTACATTATAGTTATTTTCTAAGTCATCCTCAAAAAATTGTTTTACCTCAATTGGCTTTACAAATGGCAACATATATATATATAATTTTCCATATTCATCCTGCAACTCTACTTTTCTTAAATCTCCATTATATTTACTTTCTATATATAGTCCTTCATCTTCGAAAATTTTGCTTCCAAAAGCTAATCTATCTTTTGAATCATGATTTCCAGCTATCATAAATACTTTTATTTTTATCTCTTTTATAAGTGTTTTTAAAAAACAATCTAGTAAATTAACAGCTTCTGCAGGTGGCACACTCCTATCGTATACATCTCCTGATATCAAGACTGCATCTATATTCTCTTTTTCAATTATTTCTATAATTTGATTTAACATATATTCTTGATCTTCTATTAAAGATTGCTCTTGCAATATTTTTCCCAAATGTAAATCTGCTAAATGTAAAAATTTCATTTTGCTCCTCCTCTGCATTAGAATATCATATTTTATATAAAAAACAAAGGAGGTAAAATTATAAATCTTACCCCCAAAAAATATTATTTATTTAATTTCAATTTATTTAATACAATACCAACTGTATGTACAATTTTAGTTGCATTTTTATTTGCAACACCTTTTCCTAAGGCTTTACCACCTACCGTTAAAGCAGAGACTAAAGCACTTACTATAAATTGTATATCAAATCTTATTCCAAATTGATCAGTTATTTTTACAGCTATTAAAGCACTTATAGCACCACTTAATACACCACAAATATCACCTATAACGTCTGCACATATATTTGCAACCTTTGGTGCATTCCTTATAAGCTGAATTGATGCTTTAGAACCTTTTACTTTTTTTGTTGCTTTAGCATGAAATTCATTTTCATTTGCAACAGTTACTGCAACACCAACTATATCAAAAAATATACCTACTAACATAACTAATACTAATATTAAAATAGCTGGTATTAAACTAAAATTTGATACTCCATTAGCTGATATATATGAAAATAGCATAGATAATATAAAAGTCATTATAAATACTTTTATAAACCATTTAATTTCCGAGTTGTCTTTCTTATCTTTCATTCCATTTTTGCATAAAAAATACTTATGCATTTCTCCTTTCTTTATATAAAATTAAATTGCTGACAAAATTCTTTGGTTTTGATACAGCAATATAACATAATATCAAATAAGGCAGATTACTCTGCCTTTTTAATTGTTTTTAATGGTAAAAGCTTAAGTAAATTTTACAGTTTAGGTCTGGTTGAATTTCTCTATTCTTCGCTTAACATTACTGTTAGAACCGTTTCCGTTTAAGAAGAACATCTATATATTGCAATAGACACCAGATCGCCACTTAAATCTGTACCTTAATCCTTAAACTTCCTTGCTTCCTGTAAGCAAACATACTAGTTTTAGAATCTAATGCTCCTGTAGGCTCATCTGCTAATATTATATCTGGATTACATGAAAGAGCTCTTGCTATTGCAACTCTTTGTTGTTGTCCTCCAGAAAGTTGTGTTGGTAAATGTTCTTCTCTTCCTTTTAGTCCAACTTTTTCTAGTAAGGTATATGCAATCTTTTTAGATTCATCATTTGTATATCCTTTATATATTAATGGTACTTGAATGTTTTCAAAAGCTTTTAATTTTGTTAATAAATTAAAGTTTTGAAATATAAAACCAATTTTATTGTTTCTTAAATTTGCAAGTTTATTTTCACTTGCATTATTAACTTCTATATCTTCTAAAATATATTTTCCACTATCTGGAACATCTAATAAGCCTAAAATATTCATTAATGTTGATTTTCCGGAACCAGAAGGACCTATTATAGAAACAAATTCACCTTGTTCTACTTCAAAATTAATATTATCTAATGCTTTTATTGTTTCTTCACCCATTTTAAATGTTTTTGTTATATTTTCTAATTTTATCATTATTAATTTCCTCCTTGTGGCATTCCTTGCCCTGTAGGTCCACCACCACTCATATCTGGCATTTGTCATCCGCTTGTTCCTTGGTTTCGTGGCATCATTTCACCACTTGATTGGCCTCTACTTCTTGTATTTTCTTCTTCAGTACTTGTGTTTCTAATAGTACTTTCTGTTGTAGTCGTTGTTATTTGTATTGTATTGTTTTCTTCAACTCCAGCTAATATTTGTACATATTCATCGTCAGCAATTCCAAGTTCAATTTCTACTTCTTCTGTTTCTCCATTATTTACTACTGTTACATAATTCTTTCCATCTTTTGTTGTAACAGCATTAATTGGAACTGCTACTACATCTTCTGCTTCTTCTAATATTATGGTGCTAGAAATAGTCATACCAAGTTTGGCATTGCCATCATTTTCAAATGATACAATTGCTGAAAATGTGGTTCCACTATTAGAATATGTTCCTACTGAATCTATCTTTGTTATTGTTCCAACATATGTTTTAGTTTCATCAGCAGATAAACTTATCTCTACCTCTTGGCCTTATTTTACTTCTTGAATTTCATTTTCACTTATAGATAACGTACTTTGTAATTCTTTTAAACTTTTGATTTCTATATAATTACTTGATGTACATTTGCTGTCTGCCTCTGGAACAGCTGTACTAGAAATCACACAATCATATGGTGCTACTAAATACGTTCCATTTGTGTATTCTAGTATATTTTCTCCTTCATAAACAGTATCATCTGTTTCAACACATAGCATTTCAAAATATTTATTCGTATCCAATGCTAGCTGTTCTGTTACTGCTGTTTGTATTTCTCCTGAAGCAGTTAATTCTTTTTTTATTGTGTGTTTAGATACCAATTCTTCTGTTGTAACAGTTGTTGTTGCTGACGTATTCGTATTTAAACCAATCTTTCTACCTATAAAAAATGCTATTACAGAAAATATTATTATTAGCACTATTATAAATAGTGCTTTTTTTACTTTTTTCATTTTATCCTCCTATTATTATGATTCACTAGTTTGATTTTCTAAATCATTTGGATTTCCCATATTCTTCCTCCTGGTATAGAGTTTCCATCTGGTGGTTCTCCCATTTGTCCTTGGCTATCTCCTCGTTCCATTCTTCCTTGGTTTGAAGAATTATTTTGCAATACTAGAAAAATTCCCGTAGCTAATATTGCTCCTATTAAAATTCCTATCACTAATGTTAATAATTCTTTTTTCATTTCTTACCTCCTAAAATCTTTTCGTGCTAATTATAAAAACATATAATTAAAATTACCTTAAAAAAATGTGAACTTTTTGTGACCACCAGAATATTTCAACTAGCAATTATAATTTACCTGTGTTGTTTATTTAAGCTAAAGCATCTACATAAAAAAAGCGAATAGGAACCCTAAGTCCCTATTCGCTTTTTTGTATACTCTTTTATAACTGCAATAATCATAAGCAAAACCGCTATTGAAATGAATGCATATAGATATTTAAGAGTATCAATTTCTACAATCTTATCTATTATTTGACAGTCAGGGGTCATTTCACAACTAACTTGTTCTCCTTTTTTCCCTGTCACCTCTAAAATAAGATTGCCATATCGATCCGTTTTGACGTCATATTGCTTAATCGTCTTCGGATCTGGTGATATTGGATGTCCTGCTTGCTGTGTTGCGTAGCAAAAATCCTTTACATCACCATAGTTTAGGTCTGCTTCCCTATTGAATAATACTAGTGAAATCCAAAATATTACTACTAATCCTGCTAGTACCATCATAGTCCGCTTTTTCATAGAATCACTCCTCCTCGCAATTCTTAGGTAGAAAGCTTTTAATAAAGCATCGCTTTCTGTGGTTTACGGAGTAACAACTAGATTATATCATACATTATCAATCTTGTATACATAATATTTTTATTATTTTTTGACAAATCTTTACAATATAAAGTATTATTTTATGTCAGCCGAAGAAAAAAAAGCATATGATGCTAAAAGAATTCAAGATGAATTAATATGTAAACTTTGTGATGTGTCCAATTCCTTATTGGATGAAATTTAAAACAAAAAGCAGCTATAAAGTACATACTTTAAGCTGCTTTTTGTTTTAAATATATGATGTTTCAACTTTTATAACTGCAAAATATTTATTATCTTTTTCATGTATTTTTTGTTGAACATTTTTTATAATTTCTTCTTTATCATATTCTTTATCTCTTGGAACCACTAAATCAAAAATCAAGTTAATTCTTTTCTCTCCGTCTGTCATTCTAAAATCATGTATAGAAAACTCTGAATTTAACTCTTTTACTATTTTTTCTGTAAAATCTCTCATATCTTTTATTTCTTTATTATCTACAACTATTGGATCCATATGTATTGTTGTAATACAATTAAATTTTTCAAATAAATCTTGTTCCATTTGATCAATTATATCATGAACTTTACATATATCTCCATCTGCTGGCACTTCTGCATGAAAAGAAACAATTTTTCTTCCTGGACCATAATCATGAACCATAATATCATGTATTCCGGAAATCATATCATATTTTTTAGCTTCTTCTTCTATATCGCTTATAAATTCAGGATCTGGCTTCATTCCCAATAATAAGTCTACTGTTTCTTTAATTGCTTTATATCCCGTAAATAGGATAAATACAGAAACTATTAAACTTGCATAACCATCTATTGATATTCCACATAATTTAGCAACAACTGCTGATATTAAAACAACTAATGTAGATATAGAATCTGAAATACTATCATATGCATTTCCTTTAATAGCATTAGAATCTATTATTTTAGCAATCTTTTTATAAAATAAAAATAACCATAATTTTGTAATTACTGCTATAACTAATATTATAATCGTAACATTATTAATTGCAGGAAGTTCTGGATTGATTATCTTGTCTACTGAACTTTTTAATAACTCAAATCCAACCATTAAAATAATTATATCAACTATAAATGCCGTTATATATTCCATTCTACCATGTCCCCAAGGATGGTCTTTGTCTATTTTCTTTTGTGATATTTTGAATCCTATCATTGTTACTACTGAAGATCCAACATCTGTAATATTATTTAATGCATCAGATACAATAGAAATT
Source organism: uncultured Clostridium sp. (assembly GCA_946497695.1). Taxonomy (GTDB): domain Bacteria; phylum Bacillota; class Clostridia; order TANB77; family CAG-508; genus Merdicola. Next base: position 35,567 of record CAMMLJ010000009.1, read on the forward strand.
GAATTTGCAATTATTCCTATAACAAGTTTTACTATTGAAAGCAAAATATTAACTACTATACCTGTAGCACTTGAAAGCATTCCATACTTTCCTCTTGTTTCTAATTTGCCAACATCTTTATCTTTTATGAATAATTTTATTAATAAATTTGTCATTTTGTTTACCTCCATTTTTGTGCTAAATAGTTATACCATATTTTATTTTTTTATACAAGAATTTATTAATTAAAGTTTAATAAAATACGCATAAAAACCGCTGTTATTTTAAATAACAGCGACTATATTTAAATTTTATATCTTTAAAATCTTGCACCACTATAAGGACTATCTAAGTCATGTAATTCTTTATTTAATTGTTCTCTTCATGCTTCTTTTGCTTTTTCTGTTCTTTGTCTTGCTTGATATTTTGTTCTTTCTTGACGTACAGCAGGCATATTATGAACATAGGTTCCTGTAAAATTATCAAATACTTTTTTAAAACTTCCATCTGCCTTAACTTCTATTCCACCAACATAATTACCACATGGTACATCTGGATTATCTATTAAACCTCTTTCATGATATGCGCGTACTCTATTTTTATTTAATAGTCCTTTCATTACCCAGCTAACATATTCATCATTCGTTCTTAAAAGATTTGGTTCAACTGCCATTCTTACAGTAAGACCTATATGTCTTGAATCATTACCGTCAAGCATTATTGCATCTTTTTGATTATACCAACTAACTTTTCCAGTATAAACTCTATATCCATTTATATTTTCTGGTATTGTTTCTAAGACTAATCTTGTAGTATCATAATCTTTTTTAAAGTCTGGTTTTTCTATATAATCTATTTGTAATTTTCCATCATCTGTTATTTCTCTTAAAATGTGTTCACTTGAATAATAAGGTTCTGGCTTGTCATAATGTATTACCTTTGGAGTCTTCTTTCTAAATATATCTAAAAATCCCATAAATATCACTCCTTATATACCCCTAATTATAACATATTATGGTAACTTTTTCAAATTTAGATTAGCTCAAGTCTTTTTCTTTATAAATTATATTTCTTTCTATTTTCTTTTGTTGCAAACCCAGCTTTATCTGTAACTCTATTTAATAATGTAAATCCATCTAAATGATCACATTCATGTTGAATTAGTCTAGCAAAAAATCCATGTATTTCCCTTTCTATTTTTTCTCCTTGCTCATTGTAATATTGTAAGTTAATTTTTTTAAATCTTTCTACTTTTCCAGCAATTGAAGGTACACTTAAGCAGGCTTCAAATTGTATATCAGTATCATTTGCTGATTTCTCCCATTTTGGATTTATCATAGCAGTTAATGGTATATCTTCTGCATCATTATATCTTACATTCTCTTTTTTTGCTCCAACTACTATAATTCTTTTACTAATTCCAATTTGTGGTGCAGCAATACCTAATCCTACTCCATCTTCAAGAGTTGCTTTTAAATCATCTATAATGTCTAATATATCATTATTTATATTCGTTATATCAACTTCTTCTGATATTTTATTAAGTACTGGATTTCCTACTTCTCTTACTTTTATTATTTTTCCCATAGTTTTTCTCCTTTAATTCTATTTATTAGATTATATCATTTTCATTTTAAAATGCAAAGAACGGTATTGCTTCATCTTACAACACCGTTCCTCGCTTTTAATACAGATGACCTTCGATAGAATCCCCTTCAAGCATCCATGCCAAATGTGGATACATAAAAAGCTCGCTGTCTTTAAAAGGCATAGCGCCCTGAAACTCTTCGTAATCATCTCCTGTGTCAATATCTGAGATAATCCATCTTTTGTTTTTATCTAATCTCATTTTACGTACAACCGGTCCAGCAGGATTTGGGAAAGCATAAGGAGTAAAAAACCAAAATCCTTCTTTGCCTTCCAATAATTCCGGTTTGTTTAATAATTCTTTAAGTGTCACAGTTGGTGCACTTAAAATTGCTTCAACTTTCTCTGTTTTCATTTTTTTTCCTCCTAATTTTATCATGAAAACTACTTTATATTACAATTAATAATTTAATTCACAATATAAATTATGTAAAATACAAATAAGTAATGCAGATATAACCAACTGTTATACCTGCAAAAACTCATTTTTCATTATTTTAATTAAATCTTTTAATTCTTTAAACTTATTTTCTTTATTTATATATATTCCAAATTCCATTGGTTCAAACTCAAAATCTGTATTTAAGATGGCTAATTTATTTTCTTTTAATTCATCTTTTATGTATTCTTTTGTTATTAGTCCAATACTATCTTCAGTTTTTAGAATTCCAAGCATTGTTGTATATGTAATATTTTTAATATTTTCCATACCATCTGTTAGGTTTAATTCTTTCATTAAATTTATAGTGGTAATTGATGTTCTCTTTGGAGTATATATCTTCTCTTTTGATAACTGCTCTTTATTAAAAACCTTATCTTTATATTTTGAATTCGTATTAATTACAAATATATCATGCAATAAGCCTAATTTAATAAATTCAATCTTGTTTGTATTATATACACTTTCATCGACCTTTTTAGAAAGTACAATGTCCAGTTTTTGATTTTCTAGCATATTTAACATATCATTAAATGTTTCATTCGTTACTTCTATTTGACTAGTTGGATTTAGCTTATAATATTCTGCAATACATTTTCCAAACATTCTACTAAGCATTGTAACATGTGAACCTAAACGTATATTTCTAATACTAGTAAATTTTCTTTCGGCATTATATATTTTTATTATAGGCTCTTCTACCTCACTAAATAATTCTCTACCTTTATCTGTTAACTCCATCCCATATTTGTTTCTTTTAAATAAAGTAACACCTAATTGTTCTTCCAAATTCTTTATATGCTTTGTTACTGCTGGTTGAGATATATTTAGTTTTTCACTTGCTTTAGTTATATTTCCTTCTTTTGCCACAAAAACAAATATTTTATATAATTCTAAATTAATCATATCAAATCCCCACACTTTAATTTTTTTACTCGCTTAAATAAATCTTTTTCTTTCTTTGTTATTGTTTTCTCTTCTATATTTCCATTGTTGCATAATTTAACTTTTATAAAGCCACTAGAAATGTTAGGATGTCTTAATATTCTAGCAGCACTATTATCTATTTTCTCTCTCGAAATTGCTATATAAGAAAATTTTTCGTCTTCATATGGTACATCTGCATCTTTTACAAATTTATGAACTTTACTTCGTTCTACTCTAACAATAGAATGGCACCAATCATCTGCTGGCAAATTACATTCTGCTTGACAAGTACATGGTGCTATTATATTCAAGTTGCTTTCTAGCGCTAATCTTTGTACTCTTCTTATATTATTAAACCCTTCAGGAGTTCCTGGTTCTATAAATATAGCTAACTTATTAAAAGTTTCTAAGATATCTTTTATTACTTTTTCTCTGCTAGCTTCTTTAAGCTCATTTATCATATACGAAGTTATTACTAAATCCGCTTTATCAGTAATATTGCTATGAACTATATCTTGATTTTTCCAATTTATATTGTTATGACCTTGCAATAATTTTTTAGCCATATTCTCCATTTCTTTTTCACGCTCTATACAAATGATTTCTTCTACATTTATATTGCTAAGTACAGCCCATTCACCCGCTCCAGTTCCTGAACCTATATCTAATACTGTTTTTATAGTAGGATTATATATATCTAAAGTTTCTTCTAGTGCTTTATTTATTGCCCCAAAAGTAGCAGGCATCCTAATAATAGAATAAGCCAGAACCTCTAAATTTTTATTCAATAAACTTTGTCCTGTTCTTTTAGCATTCATATATCTATCACTTAAAATTCTTGCAGTATCTCTTAATTCTGTTAGACTTATATTCTTTATTTCCTTTTCTATTTTTTCTTCTAATTCATTCGGTATTCTCATTATTCCTCCAATTTTTGAACTTTAGTAATGGAGCTTAAAGTTCATTTTTTATGTTACCTTTTTGAACTTTTAGGACCATCCCCTAAGTTCAAACTTGATAGAATAAATTTTATTACTTCATCATCTTTTGCATCTTTATTTTTGTATTCATCTTTTTCTTCTCTAGTTAAATCCACAAAATATTTGCCCGTATCTGGCAATATGCTTATAGAATCTAAAGGATATCCCTCATTTAAAATTGGTGATGGCTTGCCTACAAAATAAAAATCCCCCTTTGACCATGTAAAAGTTTTCACATCTTTTCCATCATATATTGCCATTCCATAAACCCATTTAGCTTTTAAATTCTTACCATATTTTTTTACTAACCCAGTATAGTATTCTATCATTTCTTCATCTGATAATCGTTTTCCATGTACTCTTCTTACATGAGTTCCTGGTTGATCTACTTCATCTATATCCTCTATAAAAAGGCTATTATCCATTCCAATTGTTGGTACTTTTGTAAATTCATAATATCCTTTGGCTTTTATAATAGCATTTTCTATGGAATTTTTTCCGTTTTCTTCTACAGAATCTGCTATATTTAAGTCTGATAATGTTTTTAATTCTATTCCATTTTCTTCTAATTTATTAGCATATATTTTTACTTTAGCTGGATTATTTGTTGCAAATAATACTTCCATTTGTTCCTCCTTCGGGATTTAGGGACGTTCCTTTTTTCCCTCTTTTTATTCTAATATTTTTCATTTTAATTTTGCCTATTTAATAATTCCATATTCCTAAATGTCCCTTTGCTTGTATTGGATCTATTTCTCTTATATCTTTTAATACCCAAGCATATCTACCAACAGCATATTCTCCACACCTATATTCTGTTGGATTTTCGGTTTTTATTTTATTTATAAATTCTTCATCCATATAAATACAATCTACTAAATTACATTTTGCAATTATATATCCATATTTTATATTTTTATCTTTTAATAACGTAACTAGTTCTTGTATTCTCACATCTTTCTTGGGAATTCTTTTTAAACTGGTATGAATGTATAACTCTCCTCTATAATTTGTCTTCCAACTTCTTGTTTCGATATATTTTACTTTTTCTTTAATTAAGCTTCCCCATGGCTCCATTAGTGATAAAACTTTCATTTACATCTACCTCCTAATTTATATATCTACAGGGATTTAAGGAACGTCCCCAAATCCCTACCCAAATCCCTATAATTTTGATTAATAATTTGTAGTTCTTGTTAAATGATATGGTCGTTTTGGTAATTCTTTATTTTTTGACATAAGCCAAATATAATCATTTAGTTCTATTGCATTTATTTTGTTATTTAATAATTTTTTTATTTCATCTATTACATATATAACCGTTGCACGAATTTCTACTTCATATGTTGAGTTTTCTTTTATTTCTATTTTATTATCAACTATATATGCCAATTCTTTATTATATTCTACTAAATTTAATGCTCGTAAGCCCTGGGGTATTTTATAATCACTACATCCTACTAAATGTGAGTAATCTACTTTTATATTTTCTTTCTTTTCCCTTATATGTAAAATATCTGATGTTAATAATTGTGCTAATTTATAAAAATATATTATTTTGCCTTGGTATGTTCTTACATCTTTAAAATCTTCAAAATTATCTATTATAAATTTAAATAACTCTTCATCATTTGTTAAGTTATATATATCATTATAAAAGTCTCCACCGAATCTTTCATTTACAACCTTATTAACACTTTTTATAATTTTAAATCTTTCTTCAAAAAGAGGAATATCAACATTGCCTTTTAGATATTCTTTAAATTTTTCTTTTGTTAAATTATCAAATGATTTATTTTCTCTTATATAGCTTAGCATTGCATACATAAGTGCCATAGAACCATCTTCTTTTCCATTACTTGTTTCTATTTGCCATTTTGGAGTTCCCCAAAAAGAAAAGTCTATTGCCTCAAAATATAATAAAAATGTTATTATATTTTCTATATTCTCATCTAATAATTTGTATGGTGAATTATATAACCAATTTTGTATATTTACATCTTTTATTTGATTAGCAAACTTCTCTATTTCCTTCTTATTTATTTGTATAAATTTTGCATTTTCTATTACATATTTATTTGATTCTATTATTTTACTTAACATTCTATTTCTCCTTAATGAATTTTCTCTTATCATCAAGTAATTCTTGAATTTATGAAATATAAGCACTATTTTCTTTCATTTCTTATATTTCTTTAAAATATTCTTTTAATTTTTGTACAGTATTTAAACATTGCTTTACATTTTCACTAGTTGAGTTTAGTTTCACATATTCACATATATTCTTAATTGCACCTACACCTTTTCCAAACATTTTCTTATATTTTTCATAGCAAGGGAATATCCATACATGCAAATGTTTTGACCTTTCTTCTTGTACTATTGTTACCTCATTAATTATATTAAGTTCTTTTAACGCCTGTATTATTTTTGAAATATAATCTATTAGTTCATGTCTTTCTGTTACAGTTAAATCTGCAATTGAATTAACATGTCTTTTAACAGCAATAATTATAAAACCATTTAGTGGTATTTCAGTATCTGCTCCCACTGTAATATATTCGTCTTCGTATATTAATCCTCCTGGGAGCTCTAGTTCTCCATTGGCTATAGCACAGCTCATACATTTATATTGCCATTTTCTTCCTAAAATATCAATAGCCTCTTTTGTATTAGCAGCAAGCATATCTTCATTAAAATTATCCATTTTCTCCTCCATAGTTGTGTTTTATCATAAGTTAATTAGAAATGCAATAAGTTTATTTTATTTGACTTATATACATAGCCTTATAAACTACTATTACACTCATTAATATATTAAAAAGAAACATGATAATTCATTCTTCATCATGTTTCTTTTAGATTGTTCTTCAGTTATTCACACCATGCTGGACCGGAATAGTGTCTTCAGTAATTGCTGAAAATACATATCCATTATCATTAGCATAGTCAATAATTTTCTGCAAAGCATCTGCTGTTGCTTGGTGTCCATATCCATCATGCATTAACACCACATTCTCACGCTTTGGTGCAATTCCTGCTACAAAATTGTCGTAAATTCTGTCTGCTGTTCTTGCACTACCAGCATCATCAACATCGACATTCCAATCGTAATATGTAAAGTCTTCTTGCTCTACCTTATTGATTGCCTCTGTCATAATTCCTTCGCAATAATTTTTGCTGATGGTGTTAGATGCTCCTCCAGGGAATCTGATATATGTTGCTGAATAATTGAAATCGTCCAATATCTTATTACGCAACCCAATAAAATTCTCTGTGATAGCATCCAATGAAGAATATATTGTAGCATAATCATGGGACATCCCATGTAGCCCAAGAGTATGACCCTCCTCAATAATTCTTTGGACCTTACTCTTGTCTTCTTCTGAATAATCCACAATAAAAAATGTAGCTTTAACATCATTTTCTTTTAGAACATTCAGAACTTCAGTAGTAATATCTGATGGTCCATCATCAAAAGTTAAATATATTACTCCCGTTGCCTTCAAAATCCTCCGTTTGGCTATAGCTATATTGCCTGATAAGTCAGTCGCAGTATACACGAATTCGTATTCCGTTTCGCTTATCTTATGTCTTTCTCGTTTTGCTTTGACCTCCTTATCATAGTTATCGGTTACTACAACTCCTGGGTCTATACTTTCCAGATTGTTAAAATTATCAACATACAAAGAGCTACCTCCTTGCATATTAATTACTGGGGCTGTCGTATCTACTACATTTACAGTTCTCGTAACAGCTTTTATTCCCCATTTATAGGTGATTTTATATTCTCCTACTTTGGAAGTGTCAACTTCACCAATCGTTTTAACAGCCTTGGATAGATCAACACCAAGAAATCGAATTGTAGGTTCATCCCTAAATTCAGTTCCTACCTCTATCTCGACATTTTTGTCTTCTACTGACATTGGTAAAACCAGGAATATTACTACTAATAAGAATATTAGAAGCCCTACAACACGTCTAATTTTTAACTTTCTCCTCCGTCTTCTTCTTCCTTTAGCCATAACTTTTATGCTCCCCTTTCTGCAAACTCATGCTGAAAATTATACCGTAAGTAACTACTATCCTCCTCTATAAAAAAATATTTTTACAGAACATATCAGCTTCTATTCCGTAAGGAACTATATTTTATCACCATATTTTTTTAAAGTAAATATTTTTTATCAAACTATATTTTTTCTCCAAATAATATTCCTTTTTTATTTATAATCTCAAATTTACCATCGTCATATGCAAGTTCTGTCGTAGCTAAATCTTCCATTTTTTCTATCCTTTTATTTACTTTAAGTATATTTTTATAAATACTTCTATATACACCACCATGTGTTACAATAGCTATAGTGTTCAATTCTTTACTTTTACTTATAATTTCTCTCATTCCCTCTTCTACACGTTTGTCAAATTTATTTATATCTTCTCCACCTAAAAAACTAGTACCTAAATAGTAACCCGTATTTTTATATTCTTCCATATTAAAAACATAGCTAAATATATTTTTTGCTTTTTCTTTATTCACCCCAGATAAAATTCCATAAGAATTGCATTCTCTTATATTGTCTATAATTTCTAAATCTACATTTAATTTTTTATTTAAAATTTTAGCAGATTGATATGCTCTTTTATATGGACTAGTATATATTTTTTCTATGCCTAAATTTTCAATTTCATATTGTTCTACTTTTTTGATACCATTTTCACTTAAGTCAAAATCAGCAATTCCACCATAGCAATCTTCTATGTCATCTATAGATTCACTATGTCTTATTAAATAAATTTTCATACTATTCTCCTTAAAATAATAAATCTAAAATTTCTTCTATATTTAAGCTAAACTCGTTTCCTAACATTTCAACTTTTTTTAGTTTTAACTCTTCTAATAATTTGACACTATCGATTCCTTCTTTTATGTTTTCAATTCCATAAATCTTCTTTAATATTTCTTTTGCTACAACCTGATTAATTTCTTTAGCATATTTTAACATTTGTGGTGTTTTTGCACTTTTGCTTCTTAAATATTTAGGATCTAATTTTCCATATGTTGCAAATCTTTCCCTATCTAAAGCATCTGCATCTTTTAATAACATACATAATTTTTCTATTTCGCTTATTTTATCACTAGGTGCATTATATTTTTTTACCAAATATTCTATTCCATCTTTATTTAATTTTCCCAATTCATGTTCTTTATGTTCATGATAATGTATTACTACTTGTATTATTGGTAGCTCATCTGCATTTATATTAAATGGATTAGTTGGATTTTTTGTAAAATACTCTCCAGCAAGTTTAGCTCCTGCTTCGGCATGCTCATTTTCTCCATCATTTCCATTTCTACCACAATCATGAAAAGCTGCTGATACTAATAATAGTTTCATCTCTTCTTCTATCAATTTTTCTTCTTTTCCTAATAGGTAGGAGAATGTAACAACTTTAGCTATATGTTCCATAGAATGAAATCTATTTTTAGCATAAAACCCTGTATTGCTAGCATTTCTTATAATTTTAGCTATTTCTTGTTTTGAATTATCTAGTAAATCTGTTTTAGGTATATCTTTTTCTATTATTTCTACTAAAATTCCATCTGGGTCTTTTATAAAGAAATATGGCTTGCCCAATCTGCCAACATTTATAGTTACATCATCTGCAATTTTATTTTCTAACACCCATCTTTTAGCTTTTTCAATATTAGATACCCCTAAAGCAAAATGCTTTGTTCCAAGTACCGGCAAATCTGTAGCTGTAGATGTAGCTGTTTTGGGTAACTCTATATGATTTTTGTAGCAAAAAATTTCTAATATGATTTCATTTAACTTTAACATTCTTATTTTTATGCTTTCATCTGCTGCATCCCAAGATTTTAGTTCCTTAAATCCAAATTTTTTATAAAACTCTATACTGTTTTCTATATTGCTTACACTTATTGCAACATGTACTACATTAAACATTATTTCCTCCTATAAGTAACTTACTATTTCTTCAAATGTGTCATATCCGCTTTCTAAGTTTATATGTCCTGCATTAGGTATTAAAATTCTTTCAGTTGATATCTTATCTGCAAAATCTTTTTCTGCTTCATATTTTACATATGGGTCATTATTAGAATAAAAACATATAATTTCTTTAGCATACTTTCTTACTTCTTCAATATTGTCTAAATACATTGATTCATTTACTGCATCATAATCTTCATCAATACCTAAGTAATTGTTAAATCCGCATACTGAAATTAGCTTTTTGATTTTTATTTTATTTTCTATTAAAAACTTAGAAATAAAAACTGGCGCAATACTATGACCTATTATTGTTGTTTCTTCGTTTATTAACCCTAGGTCTGCATAGTATTTTAATAATTTACTCCAATTTTTATAATTTTGTTTTCCTACACCTATTGGAAATTGTGGTACATATACTTCCTTTCCGTCTGTTGCTATAAAATCAGCTAACCAGCCAATCCAATTTGAATATGGTGTACTAAATGAACCATGAATAATAAAATAATTTTCCATTTTTTCCTCCTTTTTGATTTAGCAATATTACTATTTCTCTTGTATTACATATTTATCATAACCTCTTTTTACAAGTTCTTGATATGCTTGCCACACTTTAATAGGTATATCCACTTTAACTTGCCACCCGCGTTTTGGATATATTTTCATTCGTTGAATATCTCCTACTAAAACATCAATCCATTCTTTTGAATGAGTTTTATAATATTCTTTGCAGGATATTCCGCTTGTAACAAAAATACCATCCATTGCCGGAAGTATTTTTCTAAATGTAGCATCATTTCTTCTTACATCATATGGTTTACAGACAATTAAACATGTTTGTATATTTAATCCTGCATCTTGCATGAGATTTTTAGCAAATCTAAAATTATCACCTGTGTTTGTGGATTTATTCTCTATGTATATGCTTTCTTTTGGAATTCCTTTTTCTAAAGCAAGCTTTGCAAATTTATCTGCTTCTGTTTCATTCCATATATTTTTAGTTATTTTTCCAAACCCACCACAAAAAATTATTTTGTCAGAATACTTTTTGCAATATAAGTCAACTGCAATATCTACTAAGCTTGTATCACTACATCCTAGTACAATTATACAATCTGATTTCTCAGGTTGTTGTTTTAAATCCATGTAATCCCATAAAATTTTTATTAGTTCTAATTCTTCCATATTATTCTTCTAAAAATACCTCTTTCATTATATTTTTATACCTTGCTTGTATTAATTCTTTGCTTTTAGGACTTAATTTTTGATAGTCTCTTTTTAATTTTTCTTTTACAAAATTTGCTCCAGCTTGTATATTCATTTTTCTATCTTTATATGCTAATGAAAATAATGATGGTATCGCATCAAAATGTGCTATTGCATCTGCATCAGCTACACATTGTTCTTCTACTGTATTTCTTTCTGCTTTTCTGCTACTCCTATGATTTTCTATACATTTTTTACATGTTCTATTTTATTTTCTGGATAATTTAACTTATGTAATAACTCGTCTGCTATTTTAGCCCCGTAAATATGATGTTCTTCTATTGAACCATATTCAGCTGGTGCTGCTATATCGTGAAGTAACACCCCTAATGTTACGATTTCTACATCAGCACCATATTGCTTAGCTAATTCTATAGCATTTCTTACTACATGTTTAATATGATCTTCCCAGTAATTATATCCTGTTTTTGCTTCGTATGAGTTTCATCTTTTTATTAACTCTTCTTGAATTTGGTTGATTATATCCATAATAACCTCCTATAAGACTTTTTCACTTTCTATATCAAATGATGGCGTACACATAATTGCAAATTTCACATTACCTTCAATGCTGTGAGGCATATTAATAGGTATTTCTACAAAATCTCCTTTATTAACTACATTTACTTCTTCTCCTATTTTTACTTTTGCAAATCCTTCTAATATAAAATAATACTTATTGTTTTTTGTATTGCAGAACGTTCCATGAAACCCATTCAATTCTCCAATAACAAAATCCATTGGCATATTCTTTACAGGATATAAATCAGTAATTTGCATATTATCTCCAACATTTCTTTTTTTTGCTTCACTATATCTATAAATCATATTTTTCTCCTTTCATTTTTATGGCTTTATATATTTTCTCATGTCCTTTTTCATTTGGATGTATTCCATCATCGAAAAAGTCAGTTTGTTGTAATAAATCAAACATTTTTAAATATTGAATATTATTCGTTTTACAATATTCCTCAAGGAGATTATCATATTCTTTTATTGTACTATTAAAATACATTTCATTATCATTCCATAAAATTGGAGTTGTACGTTCTTCGATTACCCTTGTTAAGCCTACTATTAATATGTTATTTGTATATGTCATTGCAATATCAACAATTTTGTTAATATTGTTGATAAATTCATTTACACTTATTGTTTCTCGTTGCTTGGTTTTAATATAAATAGTATCATTTATACCAATACCAATTATTATTGTGTCAGGAGTTCTAGGTGTAAGTTCTGAATCTAGTCTTTTTAATAATCCTGCTGTTGTTTCCCCTGGTATTCCAAGAGCATATACATTTTCTACTTGCTTATTTTCTTTTAAATCCTCCCTTAACCTATTTACATATCCGTGTTTTTCTTCATCCCATGCACCATAAACAATGCTGTCTCCTAAAACACATATATTTCCTTTTAACTCAAACATTTTATCTCCTTTAGAAAAACATTTATATTTTATAATCGGGATTTAAGGAACGTCCCCTAATCCCTCCTATGCCATTTTTCTATAATTTCTTTTGGTATTTTCAAGCTTCCTCTTCCTGAACCAATTTCTATATCTGGTTTTGGGCTTCCATGATAATCACTTCCACCACTAATATATAAATTATTTTTATTTGCATATTCCTTTAAAATATTAATTCTATTATCTTCCTCTGCTGAAGGATGATAGCATTCTATTCCATCAAGTTCTCTTATTTTTCGTATTTCATCTATAAATTCTAAAGTATTACTAAATTTGTACTCAAATGGATGTGCCAAAAAAGCTTTTCCTCCTGCATGATGAATGCTGTCAACTATTTCTTCATATGTAGGATAATCTATTGCATAATTCATATAAAACGGACTTTCTATATTTGTTAAGCATTTTCTATAGAATAAGCCAAAATGTTTAGCATATTCTCCCAATTTCTCACAATTTTCTTCATATCTTATTAATTCATCATATATGGATCTTTCTATGAAAGCTGTAACCTTCTTAGGATAAATTATTTTACTTTCATCATATTTTAGTCCATTTTTGTCACATATTTTTAAAAATCTTACTTTTTGGTTGTTTCTTCTCTCTCTTAATTTTTCTTCTGAAAAATATGTATTAATCCATTTAGATAAAATATCTATATCATAATCATATGCTAATATTTCTATACACTTATTAAGTACTGAACCTTGCAATTCTACTCCTTTTATTACTTTTCCCGAAAAAATATTTTTACTAAAAGCCTCATCTTTATATTGCATACAATTATTATGATCAGTAATTGATATGTATTCTAGGTGTTTTTCTTCACATAATTTTAATATTTCTTCTACAGTCTTATCTCCATCAGAATATACTGTGTGCATATGTAAATCTATCATTTTTCCTCCTTAATGTTCACTTTCCCATAATTCAATCCCTTTTTCTACATCTATCCAATATAATTGAATTATACATTTATGTGTTTCTTCATCATAATATTCTCTTTCAAATCTTGGATTAAATCTTAATATTGTTTTTTTCGAACCTAAATTGTCCTTATCCACTGTTAATAAAACTTTTTTTATTCCATGTTCTTTACATTTTTTTAATCCCAAATATAAATTTATATTATTATATCCTTTTCTTCTTTCGGTCGGTCTAATGGAATATCCTATATTTCCATTTATTTTTCTAAATTTTTCATTTAAGGCTAAACGAATATTAATCATACCAACTATTTTATCATCTTCTTTTCTAACTAAGAAAAAAGTTTCTGCTGGTACTTTTTCCTCTGTTACTGGACGATTTTTGTCTTCCTCTAATTTTTTTAGCCAACCTTCATAGTCATCTAAATATCTATATAATCCTCCCGTTCCATTTATATCTGATTTATATTCATTAAATTCATTTATAAAATCTATTGCTTTTTCTTTGTATTGTATTGTTGGTGTTACTAATTCTAACATGTATATTTTTTCTCCTTTGCTTATAATATATATTTTCTTATGTCAAAAATATCTAATGGATAAATCTTATTGTTTATGAAATCCTGAAATGTCGCTTTATTAGTCTCTATCGCCCTTAAATTTTTTTCATCCATATTTTTGATTTCTTCTATTTCAATCCATTTAACATCTAAAATTTCATTTTTATCAATTTTTATAGTTTCGTTTACTAATTCTGCTGTAAATTCTACAATTAATGTTGGAGCACCTTTCTGATACACCACTTTCATTGGCAATACTCCTGTTAATTTAACATCACATCCTGTTTCTTCTTTTGCCTCACGGATTGCGCCTTCTAATATATTTTCTCCCTCTTCTAAATGTCCTGCCGGGAAATTCCATTGTCCATAATATTTCTCTTTTGCTTCTTGCACCATTAAGATTTTATTATCTCTTTTTATAATACATCCTGCAACTATATCCATTATTTTATCTCCTATTCAATTTTTCTATAATTATTGCATAATAGGGATTTAAGGAACGTCCCTATATTCCCTATCTAATATATCTATTAATTCTTTAAAATTTTTTACTTTGTAATCTGATAAATTATTAATTTCTTCCCTATCTGAATCTGAATATTTATCATACATATTTACAACTTCAATTCCAGCATTCTTAGCTGCTTGTACACCAATTAATGCATCTTCCACAACTAAACATTCTTCAGGTGTTACATCTAACTTTTCCATTATTTTATTATGTATTTCTGGACTAGGCTTTTTATGCTGTACATCTTCTTTGCTTAGAATAACTGCAAAGAGTTCACTTATATCTGCTTTTTTTAATTTTTTCTTGTATATATCTAATCTATCTTTTGTCGTAGTTGTTGCTAATGCCAATATATATCCTTTTTCTTTTAATTTCTCTAATAATACATCCGCATCTTCTTTATAATCTACTTCGTTAATAATATATTTATTTGCAATATCCCATCTTAATTTTAATATTTCTTCTGCTTGGGTATCGGTTTTAAACTTTTCTTTTAACCACTTACAATATTCTAAATAAATATCTCCACTTTTACATTTAGCTAATATACTATCTCTCATTTGACCTATATCTTTAGCTTGTATATCATTTTCTGCAAAAAATTCATCCATACTTTTATTGGTAAATTTTTTGATTAATGTTTCATCTGTTTTATTCCACATCCCAACAGAATCTATTAGTGTTCCATCCATATCAAATATAATAACTTTTTTATCTTTAAACATATTTACTCCTTACTAATCTTTATATCATTAATATCAATTATATCAGCTAAAATATCTGCTCTTCTGTCTTCATCTGGCAAGTACCCCAAACTTATTATTTGATTTATACCTACAAAATCTTCAAAAATACATTTGCCTTCTACATTTTTCCCAAATTCTATATTCTTTATAAATTGATTACCATCTCCGGTTTTAACAAATACTTTTCCATTATATATTAAAGTACTTTCTTCTGGTCTTCTATATTCCAAATTTTCAATTTCTTTACCTATGTATAATAAATTATCGTCAGGAATTATGACCAACGTATCCCCTGTATTCATAATACATTTATAATAATATGCTTCTGTATCTTCTTCAATTCCATATAAAGTTTTTGTTTTAACAATATATTCTTTTCCATTTATAATTATCTTTGCATTTTCTTTTATATTATTAATTAATTCTTCCATATTATCCTCCTAAAGTTCGATTATGTCCAAATCATTTGGAACAAATATATTCCCATTATAATATTCCTTTGCTTCTTTTGTATAAAGTTCTTTTCTTTGTGGTATATTGTTGTCCATTGTATGCCACATTACTAGATTTTTTACATTAAGCATTTCCATTTTTTCTGTAACATCTTTAACAGTAGAATGATATTTCGCTCTTGCGTTAAATTTTTTCTCTTCTGATTCTAAACAAAACACTTCATGTAATACCCAATCTGTATTTCTTATTTTATCATGTAATTTATCACTACATGGTACATCTCCCATGAATGTTAATATCTTTCCATTATTTAATTTTGTTTGAAATCCAAATTGATTACATTCTGTAGAATACATATCTAAAGCTTCTGTTTCATATCCTATTATCTTAAATTTCTCATTATTATGTAAGTCATGAAATATGACACGTTCATTGTACATTTTTATAAGATGAGGATATGAGGTTGGAATAAAGAAATTGTCTACTAATTCTTTTATTTCTTTATCACAGTATATATGTAATTTACCTTCGTATACCCCTGCACCCATAAGGCTTGTTACCATTCTTATAACAGGAAATATTCCTAATAAATGGTCTATATGTTTGTGAGAAATAAATACATCATGTATTTCGGTAATATTTACACCTATATCTTTAATTTGTTTTAATACACCTATACCCATACCAGTATCTACTAATAAGTATTTTCCATTATTTTCTAATAAAAAACAGGCATTATAGCAATTTGTTGACATTCCTGCTCCTGTTCCTAAAACTAATATTCTTTCCATGTTTCCTCCTATTTTAAAACTTCATCTTTGTATATTTCTACATTTTTTAACATATGTCCAATATTACCTTCTCCGGCATATTTATCTATGTCAAAAAAGCTATCGTTTTTATCTACCCAAAGTAGTTTATTAATCTCTTCTACTAGCTTAACTTCTTTATTTAGCCTACCTGCATAAACTTCCAATTCCATATCTTGTAATTTATAATTGAAATTCATTACATTTATTAATTTTATATCATCTCTTTTTATACCAGTTTCTTCTTCTAATTCTCTATATGCTGCATGTAATTCATCTTCTTCTTTTTCTACTTTGCCACCTACTAAATTTAATTTTCCTTTATACGGTTCTTTTGTTCTTTTACACATTAAAATTTTATTTTCGTCTTTATCAAAAACTATTATTACATTTAATTTTTTCATAGCTCTTTCTCCAGTTTTCTTATATTTTATAAACTTTTTATCAGCTTCTCTAAGGCTTGGTTTATATCTTCTTCGAAACATGTCCCTTCAGCCATTTTTAGATACCATTTTTTCGTTTCATTTATATATTTTTTCTTAAATAAAATATTTGTCATTGTGCTTTCAGTTAAATTATGATATCGATCTGCTAATTTAACCATTTTAGCCATATCATTATTTATTATTCTATCATAATAATCTTGCATATTGTATCCTTTTTCTTTTGTTAGCAATATCACTGTATCTAGAATTTCTTTACTACTTAATTTCATAATTTCTTCTTTTGTCGCATTTGTATCTTCTAATGTATCATGTAATAATCCTGCAGCTTGATAATCTTCATTAAATCCTTTTTCTTTTAATATATCTGCAACCGCAAACGGATGCAAATAATATGGTGTACCTTGTTTTCTTTTTTGTCCTTCATGTTTAACTTTAACATATTCTCTTAAAATTTCAATATTCATTTTATTACTCCCTTTACTTTCATATTTTTTATTACTGCGGAATTATATTAAATAGTTAAATTAATTATTTTTTACTAACATTATTTGCTCTTTACAATCTGTAAATCTATATGCCTCCTTAAAACCATATTTTTCATGTAATTTTAGTGATGGTATATTATCTTTTGCAATACAGCTATAAATTTTATATTCTTTAAATTTTTCCAATACATATTGCATAAGTTTACTTGCAATTCCTCTTCCCTTATATTTTTTATCGGTTACAATTTCCCATATATACGAAACATTACCATTTCTATCTATTTTATCTGGGAAATCTTCTAACTTACAAAAATCATCTTTGTTATATACTGCAACATATCCAGCTGGTACATTATTTTCTAAATATACTATCTTTAATATATCATCGTTATTTATTAGCATTACTTTCTTCTGTAATAAACCCACTGTTATTGTCTTTCCAGATTCTTTTTATGTCTTTAAAATATTTGTTTTCAACTATCATAAAAACTCCTTTTTGGTAGTACTACTACATTTAATTTTTAACTCAACTTATAAGTTTTATCATTATAGGGATTTAAGGAACGTCCCTGAATCCCCCCTCTGCTTCAATACCTATATCTGTAATGAATCTGCGACTTGCTCAATTTGTGTCATTGCATATTTTATTTCATGATTTAGGTAATTTATTTGTTCTTCTGCTAATTCTATTTCTTCATTTCTATATGTACTTTCTATACATAATGATCTTTTTAAGTTGTATTCTAACCATTCTATCGCTTCCCATAAATTAGCATATATAAGTTTTTTCATATCTTCTTTTTTATAATTTTTTACATTTTGTAAATAACTATTTACAATTATTCCAAACTTCTCGAACTCAAATTTTCCTACGTCTCCATTTGCCCAATTCCAACATACTTGTATCAGTTCTACTGTCGGATTTACATATCCGCTGGATTCCCAATCTATAACTGTTGGAATATTATTATTCCACATAATATTCTTTTTTATTAAATCTCTATGACTTATTATTAAATTATTCTTTGCATATTCTAAAGCTTCATTAGTCTTCTTATTTATTTCATAAAGTATTTCTATATTTTCTACTAAATCTTTGTAATAGTATTTATTTTGCTCTTTTGCTATCTTTGCCAAAGAATTCCAATCTATTGTTCTTATTTGCATTTCTTTGGATTTTTCTGATTCAATTTTAGAAAAATCCAAATTATGAATTTTTGCTAGCAGCTCTCCAATTGTATTACATATTTCATCTGTTACGTCTTCTGGCTGTAAATGACTTCCATAATTCCAATTAAATATCATATAGTAATCTTCATCTATTTTGTGAATAATTCTATTTTCAAATTCTAGGGCTCTTACTACAGAAACCCCATTTTCTTCTGCTATTTTTGCTACCTTTTCTGCAAATACAATTCTTTCAATCTCAGCTTGATTTTGCATTAATGTTTTATTTAATTTCTTTATTGCATATTCTGCTTGGTCTGTTTCTACTCTATACATTCTATTAGATAGCCCACCATGAATTTGTGTTACTTTAATAATTTTACTACCTAAATTAAATTTTCCAACTAATTTTTCCAGTTTTTTAGTGTTGCTTTTTCTTAATAACAGATTATACTGATAAGTTCTTCCTTTTACAGTTTCTTCGCCTCTATCTATTATTTCTGTAAAGTCAAATTTCTCATATATATGCTTTGCATTTTCATTGTCATCTTCAACACCAACTGTAAATTCTGTTATACCTTCTTTTTCTATTTCTTCTATCACATATTTAAGTAACCTTTGTCCTAATCCTTTATTTTGATATGCTTTATGAATTCTAAATGCTCCTAAATATACTCTTATATTTTTTATAGTTTCATTTGGTGAATCGGACTTATATGTTACTGTTATTTCTCCAATTAAATTTTTATTTTCCTCTATAACAAAAATATTTTTTATTCCATTTGATATATCATTTATAATTAACTTCTTAAATTCTTCAAAGTTCTCATAAGCATAAAGATTCTTTAATTTATCTAATTCTTCTAAACTGATCTTTCTATATTCCATAAAAACTCCTTTACCAACAAATTTTATTAAATAAGTCATCTAAATTATGTGATGTTAATTTAAATGTTTTGTCTTGTATTCTTTCTATTACATAAGGTTCACAATTTTCTATCTTTAAATTAAAAATTTTTTCCTTTGGCTCAAATTTAAGTAAATTATAAAAGATACATCTTATGCAATGCATATGTGCAAATATACCTATAGTAATATCCTCTTCCATATTTAGCGAATTTATAAAGTCATCTGTTCTTGTTATTACATCTGTATAACTTTCTCCGTTTGGAGCTTTTTGAATAAAATCTCTTCTAAATTTTTTATACTTTTCATCTGTAAAGTATTTTTTATAGCATTCATTATCTTCTAAATCTTCTGGATATTTCCCTTCGAAATCGCCTAAACTTCTCTCTCTTAAACGTTTATCTATATTAAGTTCATAACCTGGTTTTGCAAGTCTGGCTGTATCTATAGCTCTTTTTAAGTCTGAACAATAAACCTTCGAAATCTCCTTAATAATTGGATTATCTTTTAATTTTTTAGCTGCTTCTATCCCTTTTTCGGTTAAATCTGTACATCTGTTATTTAGTGCACCTGTAAATAGGTTAATTCCTTGCTCATTTAAAATATTCCCCTGGGTTTGTCCATGTCTTATTAATATTAACTTCATAAAATCACTCCTATCTAATTTGGTGCAATTTGGTATATTAACATAAAAGAGGAACTAAATAGTTCCTCTTTTGTAAATATATAACTCGAGATATATGCCTAAGAACTATAATTTGACACAAAAAATCTTTTAATATTTGATGACATATTACATTAATCTTCTGGTTTAAATAATTTTATCCATCCTAAATTTATAAAATTATTTAACTCATTATAACTTGCAACTTCTTTGGATGGCTCATTTAAAATCCAAATAGCTTTATTCTTATGCTGTAATATATTTTGTACTATTATATAGCTCATTTCCGCATAAACTTGTGGGCCAACATATCCTTTTATGCCATTTTTTCTTCGTTTAATACAAATAAACAATCTGCTTCTTCTAAGGCTTTATAAAAATTAATATATACATCTTTATATATTAATTCGTTTGATTGATCTATTTTTCTTGGATATTTGATTACATCATAATTATGCTCTTTAAAATATTCTACCCATTTTTTTATTTCTTTTTCAAATTTTGTGCTTCCTAATATTACTAACTTTTTCATACATTCTCCCTTTTGTGAGTTTATATTATCATATAAAAAAATGATATGCAATAGAAAAGACTATTACTTATTTGTAATAGTCCTTAAATTAATTGTTTTTTTCATCTAACAATTTAATTTCTTTTTTCTTTTTATATTTATATACTAATATAATAATTGCTGTTATAAATATGATAATAGAAATTAATTGTGATATCCTTATATTTCCAACCATCAAACTATCTGTTCTTAGCCCTTCAATTATTGTTCTAATTACAGAATATAATAATAAGTATACAATAGTTAATTGCCCTGCATATTTTCTATGATTTCTAAGATACATTAATATAAAAAATATAATTAAAGTACATATAGATTCATATAAAAATGTTGGATGCACTTCCATATATATACCATTCTCTATAATTCCCATTCTAAAGATACTATTAGTTGTTGCTCCATGTGCTTCGCCATTAATAAAATTCCCCCATCTTCCAATTGCTTGTCCTAAACTTAAATATGGAACTATCATATCAAACATGTCTAATATCTTTATTTTTTTAATTTTGCCAAATATTATAGTTGTTATAGCTCCGCCTATTATTCCACCATAGATTGCAAGTCCACCATTTCTTATGTTTATTATCTCACTTGGATTATTTAAATAATACTGTATATTAAAAATAACATAATATAATCTAGCACATATAATTGCTACTAGTATTACAATTATCATTAATTCTAATATGTCATTATAATTTATATTATATTTTTTACAATCTTTTTTTAAAGCTATTATTGCAATCAAAATAGCTATAGCTATAAAAATAGCATACCAGTATATATGTATGCCACCAATTGTAAATGCTATTCTAGAAATGCTTAGATTTATATTAAAAGCTGGAAACGTAATATTGGTCATTCATATTCTCCTTTTTATAATCTATCCTATATCAAAAATTTTATCTAGTTCATATGCTACTCCAGCTTCATTGTTTGTTTTTGTAACTACATCTGCTAATTCTTTTATCTGGTTTGCAGCATTTCCCATTGCTACTTTATAACCTCCAACATTAAACATTTCTATGTCATTTAGGCCATCGCCAAATACAATCGTTTGTGCTAATTCTATACCTAAATATTTACATAATTCTTCTATAGCTTTTGCCTTGCTTATTCCTTTTGGCATAATATCCATTACATATGGAAGCATATAATTATTCTCTGCTTTTCTATATTTTTTAGGAATCATAAATTCATCAACTTCTGTCGCATCAATATTAAATCTATCTAATACTACTTTTCTAACTTTTTGCAGATTTTCTTTTTTATCATCCATAAGACTAAATTTTATAACTGGTGCATCATTTGTTTCTAAATACTCTTCTAATGAATTTACTAGTACAAGTTCATTTCTATTTTCTTTTGTCATACTATATTGTTCATCTTCTACAAACAAATTGCCAGAAATAGTAACTGTAAAATATATGTTATTTTCTTTTATTAATTTGGCGATTTCTAATGCACTCTCTTTTTCTATATTAGTGCTAAATATTTTCTTATCTTCTATAAAATTTGCTACTATACCACCATTAGATCCAATAATATATGGTACAGCACCTACTTGTTTACTATATTTCTCTATACTATGATATGGTCTGCCAGATGCTAATACTACTTCAATTTCATTTTCTTTTAGCTTTTTTATAGCCTTTATATTTTCTTCTGGCACTATTTTTTCGTCATTAACTAATGTTCCGTCTATGTCTATAAAAACAATTTTATACTTGTTATTCATAGCAACTCCTCCCTGATTATATTATTAGCTTTTTTGTGTACTTTAATCATTTTATTATTTCACAATTTTCATTTACCTTTTTTCTTCCATGAACATTATAATATATTTCAAATATGTTATTTAAAATTTCTTTTTCATCATATGTTTGATTTTTTCTTAAATTTAAATAGTATACAGATAAAAACAAACTATTGAACCATTTAAGGATTATAATTTAAGATAATATTATCAACTATTCCTTTTTCCATAAAAGCATTATTTACAGTTGCTCCTCCAGAAATGAATAGCTTTTCATAATTTAATTCTTGACATTTTTGTAAGCAGTCATCTACAGAGTTACAATATGTAACATTTGGAAATTCATTAGTTGTGCCTTCTATAGTACTTAAAATAATTATGTTTACATTTTTTAAATCTTGTATATATTCCTCGCCCCATGCTAGTATATTATTCCAAGTTTTTCTTCCCCATATTAATACATCATAATCTTTCAGAAATTCTAGCATTATTTCCCAGCCTCTCTCTGATAAGAAATCTTCATTTCCATCTTCTGTTGCTATTAACCCATTTATTGAACACGCCATTTCTACAGTTATATTTCTCATAATTTTCTCCTAAATAGTTACTTATTTTTTAATTCAAGAACAGAAACACATTCTATTCCATTTGTATAAGGAAACATATCTACTGGTTTAATCTTTTTTATTTCATATTTATTTTCTAATTTTGCTAAATCCCTAACTAATGTAGCTGGATTACAACTAATATATACTAATTTCTTAGGTAATACTTTTTTTATGTTTTCTATGCTTGTATTATCTAGACCTCTTCTTGGTGGATCTACCATAATAATATCTGGAATAATTTGTTTTACATTTACTAGTTCATCTAAAACTTTTTCTACATCGCCAGCAATAAATTCTGTATTATTCACATTGTTTATTTTTGCATTTTCTTTTGCTGCAACAATTGCTTCTTCTACAATTTCTACTCCGTAAACTTTTTTTGCAAACTTACTCATAAATAATGAAATTGTACCAATTCCACAGTACAAATCGAATACAACATCTTCCTTTGTTATATCTGCAAACTTAACTCCAAGCTCATATAATTTCTCAGCTTGAATTGGATTTACCTGGTAAAATGACATTGGAGATATTTTAAATGTATAATCTCCTAGCTTATCTGTAATATATCCATCTCCATATAAATTGATATTCTCGTTTCCTAATATAACATTTGTGTTTTTTGTATTTATATTTTTTACAATAGTTTTTATATTACTAAATTTGCTAGTTAGTTCTGATATCATTTTAGTTTCATTAGGTATTTCTCGTCCATTTATTACAATAATACACATTATCTCATTAGTTCTTATGCCTATTTTAGTAACAATATGTCTAACTAATCCTTTTTGAGTTTTCTCGTTATAAAAACTAGCATTATTATCTACTAAAAATTTAAATATATATTTTGCAATTTCTTCAGTTTGCTTATTCTGAATAAAACAAGTATCTATTGGTATAATTTCATGTGTTCTATTAGCAAACACACCAATTACTGGTTTTCCATCTTTATTTAGACCAACTGGATATTGTGCTTTATTCCTGTAGTGATAAGTATTTTCCATACCTAATGTTTCTTCTACTTTAATTTTATTATTTAAAGTTTTGTTTACTAAACTTTGAACTGCATTTTGCTTCATCTTTAATGTTTCTTCATATTTTATATGTCTTAAAGAACAACCACCACATCTTTTGTAGGTTGTACAATCGCTCTCTACTCTATTTTCTGATGGATTGATTATTTCTACAATTTTGCCAAAAGCATGTGATGCTAATACTTTTACAATTAATACTTTTATTTTTTCTCCTTTTATTGCATTTGGTATAAAAATTGTAAGTCCGTCAATTTTTGCAATCCCTTCTCCTTGAAATCCATTATCTATTATATCTACGATATACTCTTTATTCTTTTCTACTTGCATATTTTCTCCTTAAATTTAATTTATGGTTGTATTATACCATAAAAAATAGACTGTTAGAATACTCTAAAAGCCTATTTTTATGGTTTGCTATTTTAGTATAATCTATTTGGATATGGTAATAATTCCATATTAACATTACTACTATCTATATTTTTATTTATAGGAACAAGATACAAATCAAAATCCATAATTTGTTCATCAGTTGACATTGGTGATGCATAATATATTCTTACATCAGCTTTTTCTCCATCACATTCAATATTATTAACTTCTGTATCTACACCTGCTTGTATAACTAACAAATTATATGAATCAAAAAATTGACTATCAAATTTATTATCATCTTGACTACCTATTTCATTTAAAATTTTCTTTAATTCTGTTTCATTTGTTATTACCTCAAAGTTCTCATCATTTCCTAATATCTTATAATCTTTATAGGTTGATGAATATGAGATCATATAATACTCTCCATTGTTATCTATTATTTCATTTTGATTCTTTGTATTTTTATTTTGTTTAGTAGTAATAAAAATAATCGCTAATAAAATAACTATTATAAATACTATAATTAATATTATTAGATTTCTTTTTTTCATATGTATTCCCCCTTTATAAATTTAGGTAGTGTCAACTAAATGTATATTTTATTTAGTTACACCCCTGTATTTTTAAGG
>CAMMLJ010000010.1 GCA_946497695.1 uncultured Clostridium sp.
TTATTATAAATATGTACAAATAAAAAGTATATAGTTTTAAAAATTAATATTAAATAAAATATTAATTAAAATAACAATTAAAGAATAATAGAATTAAATAATATGTTTTTATATTTATATTAAAACTAAAAAATAAAATAATTATTAGATTAAAAATAAAAATAATGAATTTAAAATAATATTAATTTATTATAAATAAAATAATTAAATAAATTATATATATAATATTATTAAAATCTTTATTAGATAAATAATAATAATTTTTATAAAAACATTTTAATATTAGTGAGAATAGAAGAAAATAAAATCTAAAATAAATAAAAAAATTAAGTAGAAAATATAAATTTTTTATAAAGCTATTTTAGAGATAATTTTATTAGTATCAAATATAAACTTAATTAGAATAAAAATCTCATTAAATATATTTTTTGAAAATTGGCTAAATTATTAATAATATAAAAAATTAAGAAATATTAAATTATTATAAAGAAACAATTAATCTATTAAATAATTAGATTATTAAAAATAGAATTTAATAAATAATATAATAAATAGATTATAAAATTAATTAAATTAATATTTTTATACAATATTTAATAATAAAAAGATTATCATAAACAATAAAAAAGTATAATATAATGAGTTAATGAATAATTTATAAAAAAATAATTTAATAATGCAAGAAGAATAATAAAAATATATAAAAAAAAATTAAAAATATGTATAAAAAAAATAAAAAAGTAAATACTTATAATATAAGGTTAATAATTATTTAATCGAAGAGTGTAATGAGCTATTATAAATGTGGTTTTTTACATTCGAATACTTGGCATATTATAGCTAGTAAATGGTTATAATATACTGGTACTAAGAGTATAATATTTGTATGTAAGCTGAAAGGTTAAATTATAGGTATTATATTCGGGATAAGAATATGTTGATATTTGAATGGTTATTTATAATCCCTTTGGGACGAAGATAGCTAGTAAGAGTGTTTTCATATTCGAGTGAATTATTAATATTAGTGGTATAAGGCTTAGTTAAATAGTAATATTTAATAGGTTGAAATATTATTTGTATTAGTATGATCAAGAGTAATTTTAGCTTTATTGATAATTGATACTATTTTTATTTAATAGTATCAATTATTTTTTTAATGTCAAAGAAAACCACGGGGTTTTTCTTTATATAAAAATAAAATGCTGGAATAATAAAATAATTCCAACATTTTATTTATTTTTATTTATTAGTATAAGTTACTTTTGTTTTTTCAATATTTTCTTTTTCTATTCCTTTTTTATGTAATTTTTCTGTTTTTAAATTATCCTTAGCTACAGTCATTAATAATTTTATTCTATTTGTTTGATTAGATTCACTTGCTCCTGGATCATAATCTACAGGAGAAATATTTGCATTAGGATATTTTTCTCTAATTGTTTTTATAACACCTTTTCCAACAACATGGTTAGGTAAGCAAGCAAATGGTTGAACACAAATTATATTTGGAATACCATGTTCAATATATTCAATCATTTCTGCAGTTAAGAACCAACCTTCACCAGTTTGGTTACCAATAGATAAAATATCTTTTACAGTACTTTCTAAATGCCAAATATTGCAAGGTGGTAAATAATCTTTTTTAGATTTGGCTAATGCTTCCTTTGAATCTTTTTCTAATATATCAATTAAACTAATTGCAGCTTTTGATATTTTTGCAACGATAGGATTTGTTCTTAATAAACTATTAAATGTAACTTTATGTGTTGCCATAAATTTAATAAATCCCATAAAATCTGGAAGAACAACTTCCGCGCCTTCTTTTTCTAATAAATCAGCAACAAAATTATTTCCAAAAGGATGATATTTTATTAAAACTTCTCCAACTATTCCAACTTTTGGCTTTTCAATAGATGTATCTAGTTCAATTTTTTCGAAGTCATCAACTATGTCATAAATACTTTGTTTAAATTCTTTACTGTTTCCATTTTTAAGTATTTCTTTACATTTTTCTATCCATTTATCAAATAGAGCTTGAGTCTCTCCTTTATTTTTTTCGTATGCTCTATTTTTTGTTAGCATTTTTTGTAAAAGATCGCCATATAATACGCCTCTTAATAATTTTTCTAATAAAGGAATTGTTAATTTAAATCCAGGTACTTTTTCCATTCCAACTACATTAAATGATATAACTGGAATATTTGGATATCCGGCGTCTTTAAGAGCTTTTCTGATAAAACCAATGTAATTAGTTGCTCTACATCCTCCACCAGTTTGTGACATTATTAAAGCAGTTTTGTTTGGATCATATTTTCCAGATTCAAGAGCTTCTATCATTTGTCCTGTAACCAATATTGATGGATAACATGCATCATTATTAACATATTTTAATCCAGTTTCAACAGTTTTTTGAGTGCATTCTCTTAATAGTACTAGATTATATCCTGCAGTTCTCATTGCTGTTTCCAATAATTCAAAATGTACTGGTGCCATTTGAGGGCAAAGAATAGTATAATCTTTTTTCATTTCTTTAGTAAATATTTTTTTGTTTATTCCATAATTTCCATCATTTGCTTCATCATTTTTTGCAGCTAATCTTTTATTCATACTAGCTAATAATGAACGAACACGAATTCTAACAGCACCTAAGTTATTTACTTCATCTATTTTTATTAATGTATACATTTTTCCATAGCTAGATAATATTTCTTCAACTTGATCTGTAGTTACTGCATCAACTCCACAACCAAAAGAATTTAATTGAATTAATTCTAAGTTGTCATGGTGTCCTACAAATTCAGCAGCAGCATATAGTCTGGCATGAAATACCCATTGATCTACAACTCTTAAAGGACGTTTTGCTTCTACTTGATTTGCAACACTATCTTCTGTTAGAACACATAAACCAAGGCTTGTAATTAATGTATCTATACCATGATTTATTTCTGGGTCAGAATGATAAGGTCTTCCTGCAAGAACAATACCCTTTAAATTATGTTTGTCAATGTACTCAATAGCTTCTTTACCTTTTTCATAAATATCATTTTTAAAATGTTGATATTCATCTTCTGCTTTTTGTGCAGCTTCCATTAATTCTTTTTTATTGAAATTGTATTCTTTAAATTCGTCTAATTCTAAAATTCTCTTTGTTAGATTTTTAGCGTCAAAAGGTAAAAATGGGTTTAAGAATTTTATATCTGGATTTTTTAGTTCTTCTACATTATTTTTTAATACTTCAGAATATGAAATAACAATTGGACAGTTGTAATGATTATCAGCTTTTTCATATTCTTTTCTAGAATAAGGCATACATGGGTAGAAAATTGTTTTTATTCCACTTTGTATTAAACTTATTATATGTCCATGAGATAGTTTAGCTGGATAGCAAACTGATTCAGATGGCATAGATTCCATACCTTTTTCATAAGTTTTTCTATTACTTTTTTCAGAGATAATTACCCTAAATCCTAAAGAAGTAAAGAAAGTAAACCAGAATGGATAATCTTCATACATATTTAAAACTCTAGGAATACCTATTGTACCTCTAGGAGCATCTTTTTCATCTAAAGGTTTATAATTAAATAGTCTTTCTTGTTTATATTTTATTAAGTTAGGTAATTCACTATTTTCTGTAACTATACCAGCACCTTTTTCACAGCGATTTCCAGAGATATGTTTATGCCCATTGTTAAAGGTATTTATGGTTAATAAGCAGTGATTTTCACATCTGTTACAACGTGCATGTGAAACCTTAATTTCTAATTTATCTAAATCATCATTTTTGGTAATTGTAGAATAATATTCCATATCAAAGTTTGATTCATATTGTTGTCTAGCAAGTATTGCAACACCATATGCACCCATTAAACCAGATATGTCTGGTCTTACGACTTCTTTACCAACTATTTTTTCAAAAGCTCTTAAAACTGCATCATTATAAAAAGTTCCACCTTGTACTACTATGTGATTACCTAAAGTACTTACATCCCTAACTTTCATAACCTTTTGTATAGCATTTTTTATAACTGAGTAAGAAAGTCCAGCAGATATATCTCCGACGCTATATCCTTCTTTCTGAGCTTGTTTAATCTTAGAATTCATAAATACAGTACATCTAGAACCTAGATCAACAGGTCTTTTAGAAACAATTGCTTCTTGTACGAATTTTTCTATAGATAAATTAAGACTTTTTGCAAATGTTTCTATAAAAGAACCGCATCCAGATGAACAAGCTTCATTAAGCATTATATTATCAATAGCTCCATTTTTTAGTCTTATATATTTCATATCTTGCCCACCTATGTCTACTATACTAGTAACATCTGGTTGGAATTTTTTTGCAGCTGTATAATGTGCTATTGTTTCGATTTCATTTAAATCTACATTTAAAGCTGTTTGAATTAGTTTTTCTCCATATCCTGTAACACCACTAAATCTTATTTTTGCTTTTTTAGGCAATACAGAGTAAAGTTCTTTTAACATTTTCATAACGCTTTTTAAAGGATTTCCTTCGTTATTTGCATATAATGAATATAATAGATTATCTTCATTATCAGTTAGTACTAATTTTGTAGTAGTAGAACCAGCATCTATTCCAATAAAGCAATCTCCTTCAAAAGAATCTAAATCTTTTCTTGGTACTTTTGCTTTTTCATGTCTTTCTTTAAATTTTTCATATTCATCCGTAGAATTGAAAAGTGGATCTATTGGATGAGTTGTATTGTCTTGAGAATTTCTTAAATTATGTATTTTTTGTTGTAACTCATCAATAGATATAGGTGTATTGTCAATTGCATCTAAACAAGCACCTTTAGCAACTAAAAGATGAGCTTCATCTGGTACAACGACTTCTTCAGGTTTTAAATTAAGAGTTTCTATAAATCTTTTTCTTAATTCAGGAAGATAATTTAAAGGTCCTCCTAAAAATGCGACAGTACCTCTAATAGGTCTTCCGCAAGCAAGACCGCTAATAGTTTGATTAACAACTGCTTGAAAAATAGAAGCAGCAATATCTGATTTTTCGGCACCCTCATTTAGTAAAGGTTGCACATCAGTTTTTGCAAAAACTCCACAACGTGATGCAATTGGATAAATTGTTGTATAGTCTTTTGCAAGTTCATTAAGTCCTGCTGTATCTGTATCTAGTAAAGATGCCATTTGATCTAGGAATGCACCAGTACCACCGGCACAAGTTCCATTCATTCTTTGTTCAATAGATTGATCAAAATATATTATTTT
This sequence comes from uncultured Clostridium sp., assembly GCA_946497695.1. Lineage (GTDB taxonomy): Bacteria > Bacillota > Clostridia > TANB77 > CAG-508 > Merdicola. The sequence continues at coordinate 5,236 of CAMMLJ010000010.1, forward strand.
TGCATCCTCTCCACCTAGTTCTATAACTACATCTGTTTGTGGAATAAATTTTTCTACAGCTCTTTTGCAAGCTACAACTTCTTGAATAAAAGGTAGCCCTAAAAATGTAGCCGCAGACATTGCTCCAGATCCTGTAAGCGCGATTGTAAATTTACTGTTTGGAAATTTCTCTGGTAAAGATTCCAAAACTTTACAAACCGTATTTTTTGTATCTGAAAAATGTCTTGTATAATCTGAATATATTTCTTTTTTATTAGAATCTATAACTACAATTTTTACAGTTGTTGATCCAACATCTAGACCAACATGAAGTATATTTTCCATATGTTTCTCCTTTCCTAACTTTTGTAAAAAAAGCATAATCTCACAAGCTAATTTTATACGGAAAAAGTCGTTTTGTCAAATTGTAAATAGAGGAAAATTAGTTATATTTTATACTTGTCTTTCATAATAATTAATCAAGAAAAAGGAGGGATAATATGAAAAAGAAAGAGGGAATTTTCATTGTATTATTTTTAATATTAATTGTAGTAATTTTAGGTTTAGTAATATATATTTCTAATAAAAATAAAGTTGAAAATAATGAAATAATAGAAGAATATACGCCAGAAGAAGAAATAAGTGATGAACAATTAAGAAATACAATTATTTCATTGTATTTTATAAATAAAGAGAGTGGAGAAATAAATCCAGAAGCTAGAACAATAAATATTAATGACTTAATAGATAATCCATATAAATATTTATTAGAACAATTAATAGAAGGACCAAAAAATGAAAAATTAGAAAAAGCTATACCAGAAAATACTGTGTTAAATAATGTAGAATTAAAAGGAGATATTTTATATATAGATTTATCGCATGATTTTATAGATAATGCGAAAGAAGGAAAAGAAAATGAAAACAAAATTTTAGAAACTATAGTGAAAACAGTTACAGAATTAAATGAAGTAAATTCTGTGAAAATATTAATAGACGGAGAAGAAAATAAATGTTTTAAAGATGAACAAATAAATTTTGAAAAAGCTTTTTCGAGATCAGACTATTGATTTTTTAAAAATTGAACGAAATTTTTAGTCTTTAATAAAACAGTAAATTTATTTAAAAAATTTTCGACTTGATAAAGAGAACAAATTATATTATTTTTTTTATTTACAATATTATTTTTTTGAATATCCATAGGAAACCTCCAAGTTTGAAAAATTTATATATATATTATATAATATGGAATGAAATTTATTATTGTGCTAAAAACATCAATATTAAATTTCATTGGGCTGTGCTAATTGTAAAGCCACTATTTATATATTGAGGAATAATTATGGATTTAAAAGAAAATGAAAGAATAGATGACTTAGAATATAAAGGATTAAAAATAATACAAAATGAGAAATATTTTTGTTTTGGAATAGATAGTATTTTATTAAGTGATTTTGCAAAAGAAATAAAAAAAGATGCCATAATTTTAGATATAGGAACCGGAACAGGAATAATTAGTATTTTATTAGCAAAAAAAACTGAGTGTAATAAAATATATGCATTGGAAGTACAAGAAGAAATTTCTGAAATGGCTATGCGTAGTGTAAAATTAAATAAATTAGAAAATAAAATACAAATAATAAATGATAATATAAAAAATATAGAAAAATATTTACAAAATAATTCTATAAACGCTATTGTTACGAATCCTCCATATAAAAGGGAAAACAGCGGAGTAAAAAATGAAAATATGAATAAGTTGATATCAAGACATGAAATTACAGCAAATTTAGAAGATTTTATTTCAAATGGTAGTAAAATCTTAAAAGATAAAGGAAATTTTTATATGGTAAATAGACCAGAAAGGTTGGCAGAAATAATAACTTTATTTAAGAAATATAGAATTGAACCTAAAAGGCTAAGAATAGTTTATTCTAAAATTAATAGTAAACCTAATTTAATTTTAATAAAAGGTGTAAAAAATGCAAAACCATTTTTGGAAATAGAGAAACCATTAATTATTTATAATAATGATAATACATATACAGATGAAATATTAGAAATATATAATAAAAAATAGGAGGAAAAATGAAAGGAAAACTTTATATAGTAGCAACACCAATTGGAAATTTGGAAGATATAACGTTAAGAGCAATAAATGTTTTAAAATCTGTAGATATTATTATAGCAGAAGATACTAGACATTCATTAAAATTACTTAATCATTTGGAAATTTCTAAACCATTAATTAGTTACCATAGACATAATGAAGAAGAGAAAACAGATGTAATTTTGGATAAAATAGATGAGGGAAATAATATTGCATTAATTTCTGATGCGGGAACACCTGTTATATCAGATCCAGGAGAAATAATTGTAAAAAAAGCATTAGAAAGAGATATATCTATTATTCCTATTCCGGGAGCTTGTGCAATAATAACTGCATTGATGGCTGCAGGAGTAAATACAAGAAATTTTACTTTTTATGGTTTTTTGTCAATTAATAAAAAAATAAGAATGAAGGAATTAGAGCAGATAAAAAATAATAAAAGTACGATTATTTTATACGAAGCTCCACATAAAATAATAAATACTTTAAGAGATTTAGAAGAATATGTTGGAGAAAGGCAAATTGTATTAGCAAGAGAATTAACAAAGATACATGAAGAATTTATAAGAGGAAATATTAAAGAAGTACGAGCAAAATTAGATTCACCTAAAGGAGAATATGTAATTATAATTAATGAAGATAATTTTTTTGATGAAAATTTAGAGAATACAATAAATAAATTAACCCTTGAAGAACATTATAAATATTACGAAAAAATGGGACTGGATAAAAAAGAAATTATAAAGAAAATTGCAAAAGATAGGGGAGTACCAAAAAATGAAATATATCAACAATTTTTAGAAAAATAAAAGATTGTAACTATAAGTTACAATCTTTTTATATAATAAATTTAATTTATTTAAGACTAATATATTACGAATAAATAATATTATTTTTCTTCAGTTTTTGATAAATTTTCAATACATTTTGGGCAAACTAATTTATCTTTATAAGTTACTAATTTCTTTGTGCTTCCACAAAAGATGCAATTAGGTTCATATTTTTTTAAAACGATGGAAGATCCATCAACATATATTTCAATTGGATCTTTTTCTTTTATGTCAAATTTATTTCTTAACTCTATAGGAATAACGACTCTTCCTAATTCATCCACTCTTCTTACAATTCCTGTTGATTTCATTTACAATCCTCCCTAATCAAATTAAACGACAAATTATACTACAATAATACCATATAAAATCTTTTTGGTCAATAATTTAAGAAGAATTATATTTTCCTATTTTTGGGAATTGTTTGTATAAAATAAACGAAGGCTTAATAAAATTAAATATGGAGGAAATATAATGTTAAATAAGTTATGGCCAGCATTTATTATTATGTCTTTTATATATGGATTACTTAATTTCAATATGGATCAATTAAATAATTCTATATTTGAATCATGTAAACAAACGATAGAAATGATTTTAAGTTTTATGGGTGTTATGTGTATGTGGAATGGAATAATGGAAATTATTAAAGAAACTACACTAATTAATAAGATAACCAAATGTTTAACGCCTATTATGAAGTTCTTATTTCCTGATATAACAAAAGAAAGTAAAGCCTATGGAGAAATATCAATGAATATTGTTGCTAATTTATTAGGATTAGGAAATGCAGCTACTCCATTGGGATTAAAAGCAATTAAATCATTACAGGAAGAAAACAAAAATAAAGATGAATTATCTAATTCTATGATAATGTTTATAGTCTTAAATACTATGTCAATACAAATAATTCCTACGACTGTCATTGCAATACGAAGTTCTCTGCGGTTCTACTAATCCATCTAATATAATATTACCTACATGGATAGCTACTATAGTAGCTGCTGTTGTTGGAATCGGATCAGTTAAGATTTTATCTAAAAAAGGAGTTAATAAATGAATTTTATAAATTACATTTCAACAATTATAATTCCATTTGTCATTGTTTTTGCAATAGGATATGGAATAATGGAAAAAAAGAATGTCTATGATATTTTTATTGTAGGAGCCAAAAAAGGATCAAAAATAGTAATAAAATTATTTCCGACTTTATTGGCTATATTTTTAGCTATTAATTTACTAAGAAGTTCGGGAATAGTAGATTTTGTGATAGATTTAATTTCACCGATATTAAAAGTCTTAAATATTCCAGAAGAAATAATGCCATTAGCAATTTTAAGACCTATTTCTGGAAGTGCATCGATGGGAATCGCAACAAATATTATGCAAGAAAATGGTGTGGATAGTAAAATAGGATTAATAGCATCAACAATAATGGGAACTACAGAAACAACTTTTTATACGATAGCATTATATACAAGTTCAATTGGAGTAAAAAAAATAAGATTTACATTGATTTCATCTTTAATAGCAAATATTGTAGGAGTAACCACAGCGATATTAATATTTAGTTTATAAGCTAGTTATAGTTTTCTAAAACGTTATGGAATTAATTATATGTAGAAATTTGTCGAAGAGTTTTTGTTGACAAATAAATGAAAGGGGAGTAAGATATATAAAATTAATTCAAAGAGGAAAAATGTTTTTTAAAATATTAATTTTTATTTCAATATATTTTTTTATTAAAAAAATTATTCAAAAAATTATTTCTAAAAAAATCCAAAAAAAATTAAAAAATAGTTAATAATCTTACAGAAGGAGCAATTTTTATATGTATATAATTATTATAGCTCCCCCAATAAAATAATTACGTAAAAAAATAATATAATGTTCCTTCTGTAGCCCCCATATATTTACCAATGATAAGTTTCATTATTAGAAATTTTAAAAGCTCTAAATAATTGTTCTAATAAAAATACTCTTATTAATTGATGTGGAAAGGTCATTTTAGAAAAACAAATCTTTTCATTTGCGGCATCCAAAACTTCAGTTGATATACCTAAAGTTCCACCTATAATAAATGTAATAGAACTATTATAGTTTAGAGCAATAGAATCAAGTTTATAAGAAAATTCTTCAGAAGAAAGTTGTTTTCCGTGTAAATCTAAACATATTATATAAGAATCTTTTTTTAAATGTGATAAAATTTTTTTCCCTTCTATATTCTTAATATTATCAATAATTTTATCATTTACTTTAGTAGGTAATTTTTCATCTGAAAGTTCAATTATATTTAGATTACAATATTTAGAAAGTCTTTTAGAATATTCACTTATTGCATCTTTAAAAAAATTTTCTTTAATTTTTCCAATACATATTATATTAATAGTTAACATGGTAAAACTCCTTATAATATTTTTTAGAAAGGATAGGTAATATGATAGATAGTAGTTAAAAATAACTGCTGTTTTAGAATTAGATTAATTACAGCAGTTAAAATAATGGTTTAAAATCATGAAACCGTAACTATTTTACTAGGTTCAGTTCTATTAGCCACAGATATCCTAATAGAATTTTCATCAAAATTTTTATTAATTAATTCTTCTATAACAGTTTGATATGCCAATTCTGGAAAATTATTTTCTTTACTTAAATGCCCAAGCATAACTTGTTTTAAAGAACCTTTTAATAAATAAGCAATAGTTTTTCCAGCCATTTCGTTTGGTAAATGACCATTTGGACCTAAAATTCTTGTTTTTAAATAATATGGGTACTTTCCAGATTTTAATATTTCTGGATCATAATTAGATTCTAATAAAATAAAAGAACTACCATCTAATTTATTTATAATTGAATTAGTCATATGTCCAATATCAGTAGCTATACTAATTTTATCATTGTTATTTATAATATTAAAACCACAAGGGTCAGCAGCATCATGCGGAATAGAAAAAGGATCTATTTCTAAATCTCCAATTTCAAATTTCTCATATGATTTAAATAGCTTTTGATTAGTATCAGATATTCTATCTTTTTGCTTTGACATTGCATCCCAAGTTTTTTCATTTGCATATACTGGAATGTCATATTTAGAAGAAACCATACCTAAACTTTGTACGTGGTCAGAATGTTCGTGAGTAACAACAATAGCATCTATATTATTAAGCGAAATATTATTAGAAGATAAAGCAGAAGTTAGTTTCTTTAAACTAACTCCGCTATCTATTAATATTTTTGTATTTTCACTTTCTACGAACAAACTATTTCCAGTACTACCACTATATAAACTTCTAAAATTTAACATTGTCATTTCATCCTTTGCTTATTCAGAAACTCTCTCTATTTTAGCTCCTAAATTTCTAAATTTTTCTTCAATATGTTCATAGCCTCTGTCTATATGTTCTAGATTATATACTTCAGTTTTTCCTTTAGCTATAGCTCCTGCGATTATTAATGCAGCTCCTGCACGTAAATCTGTAGAATAAACAGGTGCAGATGATAGCTCATTTACTCCCTGGAATACAGCAGATTTTCCAGAAGCTGTAATATTAGCTCCCATTTTATTTAATTCTGCAGTATATTGAAACCTAGAATCCCAAATACTCTCATTTATTATGCTAGTTCCGTTAGCAATAGATAATACAACACCCATTTGAGGTTGTAAATCTGTAGGAAAACCAGGGTATGGCGCAGTTTTTATAGTTGCTTTGTTTGGTCTCTTTGTAGCCCAAACCCTTAAAGTATCTCCATCAATATCTTCAACATGTGCACCTATTTCTAGTATTTTAGCAGTTACACATTCTAAATGTTTTGTAATACAATTCTTTATTGTTACATCTCCTCTAGATGCAACTGCAGCTAACATAAATGTTCCAGCTTCTATTTGGTCAGGTACAACAGAATATGTAGCGTTACCATGTAAAGATTTAACTCCATTTATTTTAATAACATCTGTACCAGCACCACGAATATCTGCTCCCATAGTATTTAAAAAGTTTGCAACATCTACAACATGTGGTTCTTTAGCAGCATTATCAATTGTAGTAGTACCTTCTGCAAGAACTGCAGATAGCATAACATTTATTGTAGCTCCAACAGATACAACGTCTAAATAAATAGCATTACCAATTAATTTTTTTGCTTTAGCTTGAATTTTTCCTTGAGACACATCAACTTTTGCACCTAATGCTTCAAAACCTTTTATGTGTTGATCTATAGGTCTTGGTCCTAAATTACAACCACCAGGTAAACCTACTTCTACATTTTTAAATCTACCAAGTAAAGAACCAATTAAATAGTAAGAAGCTCTGAATTTTCTTGTTAAATCTAATGGAGCATGAGTAGAAGTTATATTTGTTGTATCAATATTTAAAGTATTATCATTAATCCATTCAATTTTTGCACCTAATTCTGTTAATATTTTGCAAGATATTTTAACATCACTAATATTAGGTACATTTTCTAGAGTACAAGTACCATTAATTAAAAGTGTTGCTGGTAGTATTGCAATAGCAGCATTTTTTGCACCACTAATTGTAACTTCACCTTTTAAAGGTGTACCACCTGTTATTATCAATTTATCCAAATTAATTACCTCCAGTATTATTATTATCGCTTAGAAATTATTACATGAAAAATAGAGTGTTATACACTCTATACCTAATAAAATATAACATAAAACGATAATATTGACAACTATATTATAAATAAATATTTTATTATTTTTTTAGATTATTAAAAAATTCGATTATTTTAAATTTAATTTTTATATCAGAAGTATTAGTTTCATTATTATTTCCTTCATTTATAAGTTTATAACTTTCAGAATCCATATTTTCTTTTAAAATATTCTTAGAGTCTTCAGGAACAATACCTGTAGTAGAATTAACAAAACAAAGAGGAGGGAATAAAACACACCACCAATTCTGTCCTATCGCTTTTCCGATTTCTATTTTTAATGCATCATAATTTCCTGCAGGAAAAGAAATATTACTATATGATTTTGTCGGAAAATAAAAATTGCCTATTTCGATATTTACATTATAATTATAGCCATTATCTTTTATGGTGTTTAAAGCAATTTCTTTAAAAGTATTTAAATGGTTTGAAGCAATAGAAATTACCTCATCTTTATTTGATGTATTTTCTGTTAAAGTATTCATATAGTCGATGATATTATCTCTAACTTTTAATTTTAAATTTTGATCGTCACTAGAATCGCTATTAGCAATAATATGTAACCTAAAAACACTATCGGATAAATTTAAAGAAACAGCTTGTGTGTAATTAATAGACAGTAAAAAGATGTATATAAATATTAATATAATTAAAATAAGGATAAAGTTTATTTTTGATTTCATAATGGCAACCCCCTAATTTATTTAGTTATTTACTAGGAATATGAACAAAAATTAAAAAAAATATACATAAGAAAATAAAATATTTGTCGATGAAATATACAAAAATAGAAATGGAAAATATTGACAACAAAAATAACGAATGGTAAAATTTGTAAGTAGCCAAAAATATTGGAGGGATACTATGTATTATGAAAAAGGTTTTAAAAGGATGTCTAGTTTCTATGTTAATGAAGTACATTTAATAACAATGCTACTTCCATATATGGAAAGAATAATTAATGAAAACAGTGAAATTTACACAGTTTTACAAAACAGTTTAGAAAAAACAGTAAAATTGTTGCTATCGAAACTAAATTTAAAACAAAATCTAAAGGAGAAAATTAATTCAATAGATTGGAACTTAAAAACAATAAATGATTATAAGAAATTAGAAAAACAACTTAATGACCATAGTAAAAAATATATAATAATAAATGGGAATGAAAAATATGTTAGAGAAATTAATAAGATGTTAATAAAATACCAAAAGAATCATAAAGAAAATGATTTTATATTAATTAATTGTTATGAAATTGTAGAATTTAATAAAAATATAGTAAATATATTAGATAATACAGATAAGATACTAAATACATCTGGTGAACATGAAGTAGAAAAAATTTTTCCAGAGTATGTGAAAGAAAAAAAGAAAGCATAAATATATATCCGTAGATATTGACGAAAAAAATTTTATATTATAATATAATACATGTCATTTATAATAATATAAAATTAAGAGAGGCAGATCTATGGAAAAATTAGAAAAAGTAAAAGAAATACTAAAGAAAAACAATCAAGAACAACTGTTAGTTTACTATGATAAGCTAAATGAAAAAGGCAAAGAAAAATTATTAAATCAAATTTTAAATATAAATTTTGATTTAATGAAAGAATTATATGAAAAGACAAAAAAAGGCGTAGAGATGGGCGACGATGTAATAGAACCTATTGATTATGTAGATAAAAGCAAATTATCAAAAGAAGAATATGAAAATTTGGAAAAAATAGGAGATAAAGCAATTAAAGAAGGTAAACTTGCAGTTCTAACAATGGCTGGAGGACAAGGAACAAGACTTGGATATAATGGTCCAAAAGGAACTTTTGATATTGGTTTAGATACACATGAATCTTTATTTGAACTAATTTGCAAGCCAATTAAAGAAGCAAATAAAAAATATGGTATAACAATTCCTTGGTATATTATGACAAGTCATGAAAATAATGCTGAAACAGTTAAATTTTTTGAAGAACATGATTATTTTGGATATCCAAAGAAAGATATAATGTTTTTTATTCAAGGTGAATTACCAATGATAGATACAGACGGAAAAATATTGGTAAACGAAGAAGGATTTCTAAAATTAGCAGCTGATGGTCATGGAGGTGTTTTTGAGTCAATGTTAAAGAGTGGAGCTTTAAAAGATATGAACGAAAGGAATATTGAATGGGTATTTATAGGCCCAGTAGATAATCCTTTAGTAAATATGGTAGATCCAATTTTTGTTGCTATTGCAGAAACTAAAAAATGCATGGCTGCCGGAAAATCTGTTGTTAAAGCAAGACCAGAGGAAAGAGTTGGAGTATTTTGTAAAAGAAATTCAAAACCTAGTGTAGTAGAGTATACCGAAATATCAGAAGAAATGAGTAATAAAAGAAATAAAAATGGAGAATTGGTTTTTGGAGAATCTCATATAAATTGTAATTTATTCAATATTAAGCGAATAAATGAAATTGCAGCTAATAAATTACCATATCATGAAGCTTTTAAAAAGGCTAATTATATTAATTCAAAAGGCGAATTAGTAAAAGCTGAAAAGCCAAATGCATATAAATTTGAAACATTTATATTCGATGCATTTCAAAGTATGGAAAGTATGGCAGTAATGAGAGTAAAAAGAGAAGACGAATTCGCACCTGTAAAAAATGCAGATGGTGTGGATAGCCCAGAAACAGCAAGAGAATTATATATAAATTTTCATAAGAAAAATTAAAAATAAAAGGACAATATATAAAATGGGCTTTATAGCCCATTTTTGTGTTATGAAGGAGGAAAAAATGGAATATTTAAATGAATATAAAAAATGGTGTACAAGTAATGTTTTTGATGAAGAAACAAAAAAAGAATTATTGAATATAAAGAATGATAATAAAGAAATTGAAGATAGATTTTATAAAGAATTAGAATTTGGAACAGCAGGATTAAGAGGAGTAATAGGCGCTGGTACAAATAGAATGAATATATATACAGTAGGAAAAGCTACACAAGGATTAGCAAATTATATAAAAAAGAAACGTGGAGAAGATAGAGGTGTTGCTATTTCTTTTGATTCAAGACATATGTCTCCAGAATTTAGTAAAGAAACAGCATTAATATTAAATGCAAATGGTATTAAAACATATTTATTTGATGCATTAAGACCAGTATCAGAACTATCTTTTGCAGTAAGAGAATTAAATTGTATTGCAGGGGTTATGATAACTGCAAGTCATAATCCACCAAAATATAATGGATATAAAGTTTATTGGGAAGATGGTGCACAAATAGTACCACCAGTAGATAAAGAAATAATAACAGAAGTAAATAATATAACAGATTATGGAGATATAAAGAAAATTTCACAGGAAGAAGCTGAGGATAAAAAACTTTATAATGTAATTGGTAAAGAAATAGATGAAAAATATATGGATGTACTACAAAAACTTGTATTAAACCCTGATATAATAAAAAAAGAAAAATACTTAAAAATTGTTTATACACCATTACATGGAACTGGAAATATACCAGTTAGAACTATACTAAAAAGATTAGGATTTGAAAATGTATTTATAGTAAAAGAACAAGAACTACCAGATGGTGATTTCCCTACAGTAGATTATCCAAATCCTGAGGATCCAAAAGCATTTAAATTAGCCTTAGAATTGGCTAAAGAAAAAGATGCGGATATTGTACTTGCAACAGATCCAGATGCCGATAGATTAGGGGTATATGCAAAAGATTCTAAAACAGGTGAATATAAATCTTTCACAGGCAATATGTCAGGATTATTAATTGCAGAATATGAATTATCACAAAAACAAGAAAGAAATATGATTCCAACAAATGGAGTTTTAATAAAGACAATTGTTTCTTCAAATTTAGCAGATAGTATTGCTAAAAATTATAATATAGAATTAAAAGAAGTTTTAACAGGATTTAAATATATAGGTGAACAAATAAAATTATTTGAACAAACACATAAAAATACTTATTTATTTGGATTTGAAGAAAGCTATGGTTGTTTAATAGGAACACATGCAAGAGATAAAGATGGTATTGCCGCAGTAATGGCTCTTTGTGAAGCAGCTGCATATTATAAAGAAAAAGGATTAACATTGTGGGATCAAATGATTAATATATATGAAAAATATGGATATTTTAAAGAAGAGTTATTGTCATTAACTTTAGAAGGCATTGATGGAGCAAAACAAATTAAAGAAATGATGGAAAATTTAAGAAATAATGTACCTTCAAAAATAGGAGATTATGTTGTAAAACAATTTAGAGATTATAAAACTGGAAAAATAATAAATATGGAAACTAAAGAAGAAAAGGAAACAGGATTACCAGTATCAAATGTACTTTATTTTGATTTAGAAAATGATTCTTGGGTATGTGTAAGACCTTCAGGAACAGAACCAAAAATAAAATTCTATGTCGGTGTAAAAGGAAATAATATGGAAGATGCAGAAAATAAAGTTAAAAAATTAAAAGTAGATTTAAACGAAATAATTAAAAATTAATACAAGAAAAAATAAAGTCAATATTAAATATTGACTTTATTTTTTCATACGTTTAATTAAATTTAAAATTAATTTTTGATCTGAAACATCCATATCTTTTAACTCATCTGTTATAGTTGTAATAATAGCTTCTGAATCGTCATCAAAGAATTGGTTAAATAATTGTGTTGGATTAGTATCAATAGCTTTACAAAGTAAAATAATATTATATATGCTAGCATTATATTTACCATTTTCAAATTTTGATAGATATTCTGGTGTCAAATCACTTTTTTCAGCTACTTCCTCTTGTGTAAATTTTTTACTTTTTCTAATTTGTTTATAAGTATTACCAATAATTTTATTTGCTTCTTTTAAATCCATGTGCTATCCTCCTAAAAAATTTATATTAAGTATAACAGCACTTTAAGAATAATTTAATGAACTAAATAATAAAAAACAATATTTAAATTAAACTATAATTAAATCAAATATTCCAACCTTTAATTTTACTTCGTTTTATAGCACCATACATATTTGCTCTTACATGAGGTATTTGTTTAGTTAAATCATATAATAATTTTTTTATTTCTTCACGTTTAGATTTACCATCCATTGGACAGGTCTTTGGCATAATAGTAATATTATTATTTTTAATAAAACTACGTGTTTGCTTTTCACTAATATATATTAGTGGTCTTATTAAAGTCATTTTTGACCTATCCATATAAGAGACTGGTGCAAAGGTGGAAATGCTGCCTGTATACAAAATATTCATAAGAAATGTTTCTAAAACATCATCTTCATTATGACCTAAAGCGATTTTATTATATCCATGTTCAATTGCAGTAGTGTTTAAAATACCACGTCGCAAATTAGCGCAAAGAGAACAAGGATTTTTTTCTTTACGAATGTCAAAAACGATTTCTTTTATATAGCTATCTACAACATATAAATTTACATCGATTTTTTTACATAGCTCGTATAATAAGTTTACATCAAAAAATTCGAAACCAGGATTAACTGATATGGCAATTAAATCGAATTTTTTGGGATAAAATCTTTGTAGATTTTTAAGAGCCATTAATAATGTTATAGAATCTTTGCCGCCAGATAATGCTACAGCTATTTTATCACCTTCATCAATCATATGAAATTCTTCAATTGCTTTTCTCATTGAACCTAATATTTTTTGCATAATAAAATCCTTTCTTAACTCTTGTTATTATACCGAAAAAATGGATAAAATTCAATACTTTTCAATTTCATGCAGTGGTAACGAATAAAAAATTTTTTCTTAGAAAATTAAAGTTTTTAAAGATTATTTTCTGTATATTTTTCGCAATGCAGTATTATCAAGATTTTTAATCGTTTGTGCTTTTCTAAAAAAGCCCGCAAATTCCCTATAATGCTATATTTTAAAATTTGACTTTTTCAATGTTCTTTTGTATCATTAATATATCATTAATGATTTGTCGAAGCGTATTTGGATTTTGATTTGAATAATTTCTATGTTTATATCTTTTTCTGTTAGGTGTGCGTAGAATTTTCGTCGAAATACTTTTACGCTTCCATATTTTTTATTGAAATCTCCACATATATCTGAATGTTCTATTATTTGCAACATTAAGTGCGTTATTTGTATTATTGTATATATTACTTTTATTGCTTTTATGTCTTTTGAATATACATGCTCTAAATCTATTCCACTTGTTATTTTTTGCTCTCTAAACCCTTGATTTTCTATATAATCCCTTAATTTAGCACAATATATTATTTTGTATAAATTTTTTCTTGTTATTTCTCGGTTTGTAATCCACATCCATTTACTATATTTCTCTGTTTCTTTATTTTTTATTATTTGTCTTATTACATTTATTTTCTTTCCTTTGTAATCTATATTATTTTCCCATAATGTTAATTCTATTTTCTCATTATTCTCAATTATTTCTCTATTTCCTCTTGGTAGACTTACTAATGTTAAAAACTCTGTCAGTATTGTTGGTATTTTTTTATCTTTCAATACAAATATATATTCTATCTTCTCTTTTTCACATAACTCTATTAATCCTATGGATGGATACAATGAATCTGCTATTATCCTTATTGGTAATCTAGGATAACTCTCTTTAAACTTTGGTAGTAATCTTTTTGATGCATTTAGTTCACAATCTTGTTTTATCTCTTCTTCACTTTTATTTAATATATCTGCTTCTGTTTCATTTTCTTTCATTCTATCTTCATTCTTTATCATTTCATTCATTATTGATACTGCCATTCTATTTGCTACTAACTTTAATTCTAACATTGACAAATACCATGTTGTTTTTCCGCTCTTTCTCTTCGTGTAACCACTCTGGACTTATTTCATAATGCGCTTTTTGAAATCTTACTGCATCTAGTACTAAATTATATTTTCCTAATATTTTCGAATCTTCATATATTTTATTTCTTATCATTTGATAATTTATCTTATATTGAAATTTCTCCATTTCTTCTTTTTCTATTCTTGAAAATACATTTGTGTATATTTCTGCTTCTGGTATCTTTTTTATTTTTTCTTTTGTTATCTTACTAATATTCTCTAAATACTTTGTTTCTTCAAATGCTGTTTCTGTAAATCTTTGTGATTTTCCTTCACTCAAAAACATTAACATTTCTGACATTATCAAATATCTCATTGAGTAGTCATGTCTTTTTCTCGGTTCTTTTATTTCATCTATATACTTTAGTATTTTTGGTACATAGTGAAATATTGTTTTCGTAAATACTTCAGTTGTATTCTTTGAAAATTCCATTTTCATATATACCACCTTCTTTCGTATTTTTTCACTTATATTTTATCATCTATTTGTGCGAAAAAGTTATTTTTTTCCAAAAAAACATAGCAATTTTTTCTTAATTTTGCTATGTTTTTTTATTTATTCTTTTTTATTCGTTATCACTGAATTTCATGATAAGTTAGCTTGAAAAAAAGCAATAAAATTGATATAATACAAAAGTATTAAAAATAAGCACTTATAGCTCAGGTGGATAGAGCGCTCCCCTCCTAAGGGAGAGGCCGCTGGTTCGAATCCAGCTAAGTGCACCAAAAATAGGGATTACAAGGAACGTCCCCAAATCCCGATAGGAGAATATATGGAAGAAAGTATTTTTTTTATGAAAGAAGCATTAAAGGAAGCTAAAAAAGCATATATTAAAGGAGAGGTTCCTGTAGGTGCTATAATTGTAAAAGATGGAAAAATAATTTCAAGAGGATACAATTTAAAAGAAACCAAAAAAGATACTATAAAGCATGCAGAGATTATTGCTATTGAAAAGGCAAGTAAAAAAATAAATGCTTGGAGATTAGAAAATTGTGATATATATGTAACAATGGAACCATGTCCAATGTGTATGGGTGCAATAATTAATTCAAGAATAAGAAAAATTTATTATGGTGTTCCAGATTTTAAAGCAGGAGCTTGTGGATCAGTTGTAAATTTAACAGAATATAAATTTAATCACATACCACAGTATGAAAAAAACATATTGGAAGATGAATGTAAAAGTATATTGCAAAATTTTTTTAAAGAATTAAGAGAAAAAAAGAAGAGTAATAGAGGTGTGGATATTGAAAATTAATGAATTAAAAAATAAAAAAATAATTCACATATGTATAATATTAGCAATAATAGTAATAATTTTTGTTGTTGCAGGAATCATAATGTTAAGATATCAAGTCGAAGGTGAAACAAATTTACCATTTCAATTATCAAGAATGATAGTTGTAAGTACAGCGGAGAGCAACGAAATAGAAGCTGTACCAGACACGAAATGGAATTTTAGTGTAAGTCAAAATAATGATATATATTTAGAGCTTCAAAAAAATAATGAATATACAAAAAGTGCTAATATTAAAAATATTACATTTGAAAATTTCAATATAGAAAAAAATAGTGGTGCAGAAAATATTAAAATATATAGAGCTAATTCTGAAGGAGAAATAGTAGAAGATGAAGCTCATTTAGTGAATAATTCATTAACATATAAAGGAGCGAAAGAAACAAATTTAGACGAATTAGAAATTTCAAATCAAGGAAGTATTGTTTTATTACGTTCAGTTAACCAAAATGTATGTGAAGTAAGAAATAATGATGAAAGTATAATACATGATGGCACATTACTTGCAAAGGGAAATGTGAATCCAGAAGATTTAAATTACAAATTAACTTTTGATATTATAATTGAGACAACTAGAAATATTAAATATAAAGGAACAATATCAATAGATTTACCAACTGGAGATATTCAAACACAAGGAAAATCACAAATAGAAAAGACAGATTTTAGTGATGTAATTTTTAAAAGAATGTAAAATGTCTTGCTAAAATATAAGAAAGCATATATAATAACAACGGATATAAAATAAAGTTACGATGTTTAGCCTTTGTATGGAGGGCAATCCCAATAAAAAGCTATGAACCTTGTCAGGTCCGGAAGGAAGCAGCAATAAGTAGTGTATTTATGTGGGTAATTGCTTTCCATAGAGAGGCTAAACTTAAATTAAAGGGAAGTGGTAAAATGGCATATACAGCATTATACAGAAAATTTAGACCTTTAACTTTTGACGAAATTGTGGGGCAAGAACATATTACTAAAACTTTAAAAAATCAATTAATAGCTGGACGAGTTGGACATGCATATTTGTTTAATGGATGTAGGGGAACAGGGAAAACTTCAGCTGCTAAAATATTAGCAAGAGCAGTTAATTGCTTAAATCCAAAAAATGGAGAACCATGTAATGAATGCGAAATATGTAAGGCTGCACTTGCTGGTTCTTTAACAGATATTGTAGAAATGGATGCTGCATCAAATAATAGTGTTGAAGATATAAGACTAATAAGAGATGAAGTTAATTTTTTACCAACTCTTGCAAAATATAGAGTATATATAATAGACGAGGTCCACATGTTATCTACGGGAGCATTTAATGCTTTGTTAAAAACATTAGAGGAACCACCAGCACACGTTAAATTTATATTAGCAACAACAGAACCTCAAAAATTGCCAGCAACTATTTTATCAAGATGTCAAAGATTTGACTTTAAAAAAATCTCATTAGAAAATATTGTAAAAAGATTGAAGATTGTATGTGAATCAAGCCAAATAGATGCAGATGAAAATGCATTAAAAATTGTAGCTTCCTTGTCAGAAGGAGCAATGAGAGATGCATTAAGTATTTTGGAAAGATGCCTGCAAGATGGGGATAATGAGATAAATGAAGATAAAGTAAAAGAACTAGTAGGAATACCTAAATTAAGCTATATAGAAGAAATTGTGGAGAGCGTTTTAGAAAAAAATATTGATAATTGCCTAAAAACACTAAAAACCGTAATTAATGAAGGAAAAGATCAAAATAACTTTTTATGGGAAGTAATAAAATATGTAAAAGATGTTTTATTATATAAAGTAGCAGGCGAAACAGGTATTTATAGTGAAGCAGAAAAACAAAAGTTGAAAGAACTCGCAGATAAATCTAGCAAAGAAGAATTAGTTCATTTGATTTATCAATTATCAGATTTAGAAAATGATATGAAATGGTCTTCTCAAAAGACGATAATGCTAGAGGCAGGATTTATAAAATTATGTGATTCAAATAAAGGAAATGTAATGCAAATTCCTGCAGATATTTCAAATAATCAAAATGTAAATAATAACGAATTACAAGAATTACAAAGAAGATTATTTAGGATAGAAAATTTCTTAAGTCAAGCTGGGAAAAATAAAATTGCGAGTGGATCTAATAATGTAGTAAAACCAACAACAGTAGAAAAAAAGATAGAAAGAAAACCATTAACACCTGAAGAATTAAAAAATAACGCTTTTTGGAAAGACATTGTTGGAAGATTTAAAACAGAAGGAAAAATGGGACTATATACAAATTTACTAAATACTAATATTTCAGAAATAAATGATATGACAGTAGGTATTAATTTTACTAATGGACTAAAACCATTAGCTAAAGGAATTTTAGAAAAGCCGGAAAATATGCAAGCAATAACAAAAGAAATATCAATGGCTTTTGGAAAAGAAATGAAAGTAAAATTAGTAGATAATCATGTGGAGGCTAAACCGACAAAATCAGAATTCGAAAATTTAGTAGAAGGTTTAGATATTCCAATAGATATAATAGAATAAAAATAGGAGGTATAAATTATGTCAAGACGTGGAGGATTTCCAGGAGGAATGGGTGGATTCGGAGGAATGAACCTAAATAATTTAATGAAAGAAGCAAAAAAAATGCAAGCTGATTTAGAGAAAACACAAACAGAAATTGCAGCTAAAGAATTTGAGAGTACAGCAGGAGGAGGAGCTATAACTGTAAAAGTAAGTGGAAAAAAAGTTATTAAAGAAATAAAACTAAATAAAGATATAGTGGATCCAGATGATGTAGAAATGTTACAAGATTTAATTATAACATGTGTAAATGATGCGTTAAGTAAAGTGGATAGTGCAACAGAACAACAAATGGGAAAATTTAATATACCAGGAATAATGTAAGGAGTAAACATGTCTATATATTCACCATCAATAGAAAAATTAATAGAAAATTTTGAAAGATTACCTAGTATTGGAAATAAAACAGCAACGAGACTTGCTTTTTATATGCTAAATTGTAGTGACGAAGTTGCAGAAGAATTTGTAAAATCTATACAAGAAGCAAGAAAAAATTTAAAATATTGTTCTGTATGTTTTAATATTTCTGATACTGACCCATGTTTTATTTGCGCAAATCCTAAGAGAGATAAATCAACTATTTGTGTAGTAGAAGATGTTAAAGACATTATTGCTATGGAAAAAACACATGAGTATAAAGGAGTTTACCATGTTTTACACGGTTCAATTTCGCCAATGAATGGAGTAGGACCTGATGATATAAAAATAAAAGAGCTTTTAACCAGATTACAAACTGGTGAGGTAAAAGAAGTAATTTTAGCTACAAATCCTAGAGTAGAAGGGGAAGCCACAGCTATGTATTTATCTAAGTTAATAAAGCCATTGGGAATTAAAGTTACAAGAATTGCAAGAGGAATTCCGATAGGTGGAGACTTAGAATATACTGATGAAATTACTTTATTACAAGCCTTAGAAGGACGTATGGAAATATGAGAAATATCAAGTTAACTATAGAATATGATGGAAAAGAATTTAATGGTTGGCAAGAACAACCAAATAAATTAAATATACAAGGGACTATAGAAAAAGTTATTTCAGATATAACAAAGGAAGAGATAGAACTTATAGGATCTGGAAGAACAGATGCAGGAGTACATGCTCTAGGACAAGTTGCAAATTTTAAGACAAATTCTAGTATTCCAATAGAGAAATTTGCAATAGCTATAAATTCTAGATTAAAAAAATCTATTGTTATAAAAAAAGCGGAAGAAGTTCCGGATAGATTTCATAGTAGGTATAATTGTAAACAGAAAACATATAGATATGTAATTAATAATTCTGAAACAGGCAGTGCAATTTATAGAAATCTAGAATATAATATTAAGATGCCATTAGATGTAAATAAGATGCAGGAAGCAGCAAATTATTTCGTTGGAGAACATGATTTTTCAGGTTTTAAGGCGAGTGGCACAAGTAATAAAAGTAGTGTAAGAACAATATATTCAGCAAAAGTTATTAAGAATAATGAGCGAATTGCTATAGAACTAACTGGTAATGGATTTTTATACAACATGGTAAGAATAATAGCTGGAACATTAGTAGAAGTTGGTTTGGGAAAAATAAAACCTGAAGAAATAACGGGAATAATTGAATCAAAAGATAGACAAAAAGCGGGGAAAACATTACCACCTTATGGATTATACTTAGTAGAAGTTAACTATAATTAGTAACAAAATAAATAAACATTCATAATATATATAAAGTTAGAAAATAAGGCTTCAAAGAGAACATTGAAAGGACTGGAGTGTATTATGAATGTTTTATTAATATTTTTTGCAATACCACTTGCTGTAATAGTAATATCAATAGCATTAGAAAAACTTTTAGATTGTCCTATACTTGTTGCAGCAATAATATTTTCCATATTATTATTAGTTGCGGTTATATTTTCTAGTACTATATTTTTTATTTTAACGGTAATATATACAATACTAGCATTTTTAGCCGCATGGATTAGTAAATTTATTTGTAGGATTATCCGCAATTTAAGAAATTGTAGTAATGTTTGCCATAACAATTGTGATAATAATTGCGATAATGGAAATAATAATGAAGATAATAATCAGGTATTAACTGTAAATGGAAGAGTAAGAGTATTAGATTCTAATAATAACAATAATAATAACCAAAATAATTCTGGAACATTTTGTGGATGTTTTAGAAGAAGATAAATGAGGAGTTTTTATGAGAATAGATAAATTTTTAAAAGTAGCAAGAGTTATAAAAAGAAGAACAATAGCAAACGAAATGGCTGATAAAGGAAGAATATTTGTAAATGAAAAACAAGTAAAACCAAGTTATGAGGTAAAAATAGGTGATATAGTTGAAATAAAGTTTGGAGAGAAAATATCTAAATTTAGGATAATAGAAATTCCAAAAACACAAGGAAAAAATATGCCGGAGATGATAGAATTATTATAATTAATTACCATCTTCGGCTATTGTTTTTGCAATATTATAAATAAGTCTTTGTTTTTCAGGAGAACATTTTGCTAAAAGTTTTTTGAAATCTTCTTCTAAGTATGATTCTGAATTTTCTGAGCTTCCAGACAAAATATAACCTTCTGAAACATCTAATAATTCACAAACTTGAGTTAATCTATTTAAATTTAAGTGAGAATGACCACGTTCAACTCTACTTAAGAAAGCAACAGAAACATCTAACTGTTCTGCTAAATTTTCTTGAGTCATATTTTTGGCAAGTCGTGCTCTTTTTAATCTTTCACCAATTATAGAATAATCTAAAGCCATAGTGCTCCTCCTAATCATTTTGTAAATTCAATATAGCATTTAAATAAATTTGCTAGAAGAAACTATAAAGTAAATATTAACTAATAAATTGATAATATTTTTTCAAAATTATGATAAATTATTCTGAAATTTTAATGAAACTTATTGATAACTATTATCACTTATGTTATGATGGTATAGGAGCCTAAAAAATAGGCAAAAATATATCAGGAGGTATGTTATGAAATTCAAACAATGGGAAGGTTTTAAAGAAGATGGAGAATGGACCAAGGAAATAGACGTAAGAGGCTTTATTCAAGCTAACTATACTCCATATGAAGGAGATGAAAACTTTTTAAAAGGAGTTTCAGACAAGTCAAAAAAATTATGGGACAAGGTATTAGATTTATATAAAGAAGAAAGAGAAAAGGGAGTTTTAGATGCAGATTGTAAAACACCTTCTAGAATAAATGCATATGCACCAGGTTATATAGATAAAGACTTAGAAGAAATCGTAGGACTTCAAACAGATGCACCACTAAAAAGGGCAATAATGCCAAATGGTGGTATTAGAATTGTAGAAAAATCAGCAGAAAGTTATGGATATAAAGTTGATGATGAGGTTGAATATATTTATCATAACTTAAGAAAAACACATAATGATGGTGTATTCCAAGTATATACAAAAGATATCAGAGCAGCAAGAAGCTCACATTTATTAACAGGACTTCCTGATGGTTACGGAAGAGGAAGAATTATAGGAGACTATAGAAGAGTCGCTTTATATGGTGTTGATGCATTAATAGCAGATAAGCAATTATTAATGGATACATCTTTAAATACAGATGAATTTACAGAAGAGATTATAAGACAAAGAGAAGAAGTTGCTGATCAAATTAATGCATTAAAACAATTAAAAGAAATGGCTAGCTCTTATGGTTTTGATATATCTGAGCCAGCTTCTAATGCAAAAGAAGCAATACAATGGCTATATTTTGCATATTTAGCTGCAATTAAAGATCAAAATGGTGCAGCAATGAGTTTAGGAAGAACATCAACATTCTTAGATATATATATCCAAAGAGATTTAGATAATGGAGTTATAACAGAAGAAGAAGCACAATCTTTAATGGATCAATTTATAATAAAATTAAGATTAGTTAGATTCCTAAGAGCTCCTGAATATAATGAATTATTCAGTGGAGACCCAGTTTGGGTAACAGAAAGCATCGGAGGAATGGGAATTGATGGTAGAACATTAGTTACAAAAAATTCTTACAGGGTGTTACACACATTAGAAAACTTAGGAGCAGCTCCAGAGCCAAACTTAACAGTATTATGGTCAAAGAATTTACCAGAGCCATTTAAAAGATATTGTGCAAAAATATCAATTGATACATCATCTATCCAATATGAAAATGATGACTTAATGAGAATCACACTTGGAGATGACTATGGTATAGCATGTTGTGTTTCTGCAATGAAGATAGGAAAACAAATGCAATTCTTCGGAGCAAGAGCAAACTTAGCTAAAACTTTATTATATGCAATTAATGGTGGTAGAGATGAAAAATCTGGAAAACAAATAACACCTGAATTTGAATCAATAACTTCAGAATATTTAGACTATGATGAAGTTATGGAAAAATTTGATCAAATGATGGATTATGTTGCAAAAATATATATAAAAGCATTAAATGCTATTCATTATATGCATGACAAATATTCTTATGAAGCTTTAGAAATGGCTTTACATGATAAAGAAGAAGATATCTTAAGAACAATGGCATGCGGAATTGCAGGTTTATCAGTTGTTGCAGATTCTCTTTCTGCTATAAAATATGCTAAAGTAAAAGTAATAAGAGATGAGACAGGTTTAGCAGTAGACTATGAAGTAGAAGGAGATTTCCCAAAATACGGAAATGATGACGACAGGGTAGATAACATAGCAGTAGAATTAGTAAAAACATTCTTAAGAAAATTACAAAAACATATAACATATAAACATTCTAAACATACATTATCAATATTAACAATTACATCAAATGTTGTTTATGGTAAAGCAACAGGAAATACACCAGATGGAAGAAGAGCAGGAGAACCATTTGGACCAGGAGCAAATCCATTACATGGAAGAGATACAAATGGAGCATTAGCTTCTATGAACACTATTGCAAAATTACCATATGAGTATTCAGAAGATGGTATTTCATATACATTTGCAATTACACCTGGAACATTAGGAAAAGACAGAGAAACACAAATTACAAATATGGTAAGCATGTTACAAGGATATTTTATAAAAACAGGACATCATATAAATGTAAATGTATTTGATAGAGCTTTATTAGAAGATGCAATGGAACATCCAGAAAAATATCCACAATTAACAGTTCGTGTTTCTGGATATGCAGTTAACTTCATAAAACTTACAAGAGAACAACAATTAGATGTAATAAACAGAACTATTCATGAAAGAATATAATCAAGGATAGGGATTTGAAACGTTCCTAAAGGGGATTTGGGGACGTTCCTAAAATCCCTATATTTATGCAAAAAATAAGTTGGAGGATTATTATGGACGTAAAGAATCAAATGAGAATACATTCCTTTGAAACATTAGGTGCAGTAGATGGTCCTGGAATCAGATTTGTAATATTTACACAGGGGTGCCATTTAAAATGCAAATATTGCCAAAATCGTGACACATGGGATGTCAATTCTGGAACGATCTATGATATAAAGGATGTTGTAAAAAGAATTGAAAGATATACAGCATATATGCAAAAAAATGGAGGAATAACTGTAAGTGGTGGAGAACCATTATTACAACCAGATGCATTAATAACTTTAGTTAAAGAAATGAAAAGAAGAAATATAAAAGTAGCTATTGATACTTCTGGAAATTTACCAATTACAGATAAGATTAAAGAAGTAATAGAACTTACAGATCTATTTTTATTGGATATAAAATGTATAAATGATGATATTTGCAAAGATTTAATTGGAGCTTCTAATAAATATGAATTAGAATTTGCAAAATATTTAAGTGATCATGGGAAAGAAATGTGGATAAGACAAGTTTTAATTCCAGGTTATACAGATAAAGAAAAAGATTTAATGAAATTAAAAGAATTTATAGCTTCATTAAAAACTGTTACAAAGGTGGAGATTTTACCATATCATAATTTAGGAAAATTTAAATGGGAAGAATTAAATGTACCATATGAATTCGAAAATGTAAAAATCCCAACAAATGATGATGTAAAAAAAGCAAAAGAGATATTAGGAATATAGAAATTATATAACAAAAAAAGAGATTACTGTATGTAATCTCTTTTTGATGTAATTATATATTAAATCCGATTAGATCAAATATAATTCCAAAAATAACACCAATTGCAAATAGCAATACTGTTATCTTAATATTTTCTTTTAAATCTTTATTAGTTCTAAATAAAATTAATAATCCAACACCTGTATTAACAAGAAGTCCTGCAATCATTGTAGCAAAATTAAGTACATTAGAAAGATATAATTGAGTAATAATTACAGATGATGCACAATTAGGAATTAATCCAACTAATGAAGCAATAATAGGCCCTATAATAGGTGTAGAATTTAAAATATGTGCTAAATTATCTTCTCCAATAAAATATATAAGTATATTTAAAACTAAAGATATTATAAAAATATATAAAGTAATATTTATAGTATGTTTTAAAGCAGATTTAAATAGTCCATGTTCACAATGGCAATGTTCATGCTCGCATAAATCCTTTATTTCAAGTTCATCTTCTGAAGTTTCAAATTTTTTTCTAAAAAATAAGTCAATTAGGAAACCAACAACAACAGCTATGGCAAGTTTAATTCCTAGTATTGAAAGGATAATTCTTACATCTACTGCTTCAGAAATTAATATTGGTAACATTTCATCAGAAGTAGATAAAAATACAGCAATTAATGTACCTAAAGTAATTATTCTAGCTGAATAAAGGCTAGATGCTGCTGCAGAAAAGCCACATTGTGGTACAACACCTAAAATACCGCCAATTAATGGACCAAAATGTCCGGATTTTTTAATAGCATCTTTAGTTTTATGACTTGTTTTATGTTCTATAAATTCCATTATTATATATGTTATTAGCAAAAATGGAATTAGCTTTACGGTATCTATTAAACTATCTAAAATTGCATCCCACATGATAAATCTCCTATCTGTAAAATAACATAAATAGGCAAAGCCCAGCTATATCTATAATAATATAAATAATTATATATTAAAATAGGGATTTTAGGAACGTCCCCAAATCCCTATTCATTTTACTATAAAATGTCAATTTTTTCAAGTAATCGGTTGCAAAACAAGAAAAAATATGATAAAATACCTGTGCTGAAAAGAGAGATCTTTTCTCCTTACCCATTTAGTTGATGGGTTATTAAACCATGAGGAGGTGAATATAATGAATAAATACGAGAGTGTTATCATTATTAATCCATCTATTGAAGAACAAGCTATAAAAGATTTAGTAACAAAGTTCACAGATTTGATTAATAATAATGGTAAAGTAGAATCTGTTGATGAACGTGGTACACAAAAATTAGCTTATCCAATCAAAAAGAAAGAAGAAGGATATTACGTAGTAATTAACTTCGAAGCTAAACCAGATTCAATAGATGAATTAGAAAGAAATTACAGAATAGAAGACAACATCATGAAATTTATCGTAGTAAGAAAAGAAAAATAATAATACGGGGGCCTTTAAAGAAAGGTAAGGGATAAAATTATGAATAAAGTAGAATTATTAGGTAGATTAACAAGAGATCCAGAAGTAAGATATACACAAACAAATAATACTCTAGTTGCTTCTTTCTCATTAGCTGTTAATAGAAGATTTGTACGTCAAGGAGAAGAAAGACAAGCAGATTTTATTAATATAGTAGCATGGAGCAAATTAGGAGAATTTTGTAGTAAATATTTTAAAAAAGGTCAACAAGTTGCTATCATAGGAAGAATTCAAACAAGAACTTGGGATGATGACCAAGGTCAAAAACATTATGTAACAGAAGTTGTTGCAGAAGAAGCTTATTTTGCAGAAGGAAGAAGAGATGCAGAAGCTTCAGGAGGTTTTGATAACGCATTTGGTGCTATGCCAACAGGTGGAGAGTCAGACTTCGAAACTACTTCTAATGATGATTTACCATTTTAATCAGAAAGGGGGAGAAATAAATGGCAGACAAGAAACAAAATAGAAGAAACAATAGAAATGATGATGATTTCAATCCAAGATTTAGAAAAATGAGAAAAAAAGTATGTCCTTTATGTGCAGATAAAGATTTAGAATTAGATTATAAAAATGCAGAACAATTAAGAAAATTTATTAATGATAAAGGTAAAATTTTACCAAGAAGAGCAACAGGAGCTTGTGCTAAACATCAAAGAGATATTACTTTAGCCGTAAAAAGAGCAAGACATATTGCTGTTTTACCATATACACAAAACTAATAAATAATATAAAAAAAGCTGTAACTTTTAGGATATAAATGTTACAGCTATTTTTATTTTATATAAATTTATTGCTTTAATGCAATTTTAATGCAACTAGATTTTAATTCTTTTTCATATTCCCAATTTTAAAGAAATATTTTTTACGCTTCTTGCAACTTCATCATCTCTAAATTTATCAAATATAGTTGTATACGTATTAATAGTGGTAGTTATATTATTGTGCCCCAATAGTTTTTGTAACACTTCCGCTGGCATTCCTGCTTCTATACATCTTGTTGCATAGGTATGCCTAAGCATATGAATATTTACATCTTTTGTTGTGATTGCTACTTTTCTATTACAAAGTCTCTTAAAAAAGCAATTAGCACTAGAAGGAGTAAATATTGTTAGATTTCGAGTACAAAATATTAAATTATTTGGATTATCTTGCATATTATTTAATGCATTTATTATATTATTTTTATAAAGGGAAGTAATAGGAATATCTCTATATGACGCAGAAGTTTTGGGAGTTTTGCTTATTATAGGTTTTTTATTTTTGTCTCTTGAAACAGTTTTAGTTATATGAATAATATTTTTATCTAAGTCAATGTCAGAAGGTTGTAAAGCTAAGATTTCTCCAATTCTCATACCAGTAAACATAGCAATATTAAACATATCTCCATACTTGCTATCTTTAAACCTATTAATTAATTCTTTCTGTTCTTCAATAGAAAAAGCATCCACTTTTTTTGTTATTTTTTCTGACACAGGTTTTATTACATTTCTCATAGGGCTTTTATAAATATAATCTCTATTCATAGCTTCATTAAAAATTGAATTTAACTGAATCATTATTTTTTCAATGTAAGAATTAGACAAATTTGTTATACCATTAAGAAAATTCTGAATGTCTTTATAAGTAGCCTTTTGAACTTTTACATTTCCTAAATCACTTTTCTTGATTTTTTCGAGAGGATAATTCATAGTATTGTAAGAAGTTCCTTTTATTTTATTGGTAGCATATTTGGTATCTAATAATTCTCTACCTAGTTCATATACAGTAATATTAACTTTATCTGTAGAAATACCTTTTGAAACGTCATCTAATTTCTTAAGAAGTTTTTCTTTTACTTCTTTTCTAGTTTTACCGTATACAGATTTACGATTTAATTTACCATCTGCTTTTCGACCTGCTGTGAATTGTCCAACCCATCTATTTAATTTTTCTGAATAGAAAATAGAACCTTCTCCGTTACCTCTTTTTGCCATTGCAATCCTCCTTTCTTATAACTTTAGCTTCAATTTTTACATTATATTTTTCCTCTAGTACTTCCATCATAGCTTTATTTATTTTTTCGTAATCCATTTTATTATTTTTAGACATAAAAAAACTCCTTAAACAAACGTTTTATACTTGTATAAGAAGGTTTTATATAATATAATAATAAAAACTGCTTATACAAGTAGTGTCGGAATAGATAATGTAAAACTTTGGCGAGGGATACATTATCTATTTATTTTTTTCTAGGTTTATAAACATAACCGTTTTTTTATTTTATCTTCAGTTTCTTTTAGAAGTTTATCTATAGTAATCATAAATTCATTATCTTCAATTGTATTGTTTAAGCCATCTTTATAATAATATTTTTTATAAAGGTTACTATTTTTTATTGAATTAAGCCAATCAAGGCATTTCTTAGAATTGTTCTGTTTTACTAGTAAATGAGCTTTTCCTGTATATCCAGAGGGGTAATTTGGAAGTATTTCAATCATTTTTTCATAACAAGATAGAGCTAAATTGAAATTATATTCTTTTTCATAGCAGTCAGCTAACCAATATATAGTGTTGACTAGATTTTGTTTTTGGTAATCATAAAGTGTATGTGTAGGAGCATATAAAAAAAGTCCATTCCATATACCGTTATCAATATACATAGATAAGTATTTTATTGCTTCTTTTCTGTATTTAGCACCTAAATAATAATAAGCTGTACTTAAAATATATCTTTGTTTTGGTGTATTTGGTGCATCAGCTAACTCTATTACTTTTTTTAACCATAATTCTCTATCCCAGTTGCCATATTTATCTTTAGGTAATGAATTTAAAATTTTAGTGACTTCATTTTTATATTTTGGGTCTTCTGAACAATCTACAAGTAATAATTGATATGCTAATTCTACATTATCCAAATGAGGTTTATTAAACAAATTAAAGAATCCCATATTATTTTCTCCTTTTCTTCCTTCTAAACTCTTCAACTACTCCAATTATCCTAACTGGCAAATTTTCAATTTGTTCATTAGTATATACCATAGGAGAATATGATGGATTGAGTGGCTGTAAGATTATACCATTTTCATTTTTAAATACTCTTTTAAAAGTACCATCATTTCCGTTTACCGTGACAACACAGTCATCTCCGCTTTCGCAGTCATCTACTTTTTCTAATATAAGAGTATCTCCATCAAGATATTCTGGTTCCATTGAATCACCTTTAACTCTTAATCCAAAGTATTGTTTGCCACCTTTAAGCATATCTGCAGATATTTCTTCTGTGTCTATAATATCTTCTATACACTCCATAGGTATCCCTGCAGGGATAGTGCCATAAACAAATACTATTGCTGAACCATTTTTTTCGTTATTTTTTAATTTTTCACTCTCAGCTAAATCTAGATATCCAGCTTTTTCATATAAATCTATATAATCTACATTGTAAACATTAGCTAGTTCCTTTAAAGTTAGAGCAGTAGGTCTTCTTGTACCATTTTCTATCATTGATAAATGACTAAAAGAAACAGAGCTTCTGTAATCCACTTGCCTTAAACTTAAATTTCTATTTTCTCTTAATTTTTTTAAATAAGCTCCAAGCTCTTTATTCGAAAGCATTTTAGCACCTCACTTTGTTCACATTATAGCACAGATGTTCACAAAAGTAAAATTTTTTTAAAAAAATTATAAAAAAGTGTTGACAAAAAGAAACTAAAAATATAAAATGTTCACAGAACGAAACGGAGGTGAAAAAATGGTTATTGTAAAAGACAAGGAAAAATTAAAAAGAGATATAATCCTAGCGGGGTTTAGTATAACGAGTTTAGCTAAAGAAGTAGGATGTTCTAAAGCTCATATAAGTTCTATAGTAAATCATGAAAGAAATCCAAGTGGAACAATAGCGGTTAAAATTTGTGAACAGATAAAAGGAAAATTTGATGATTATTTTTTTATAGAAAGTGTTCACAAAAAGGAACAAAAGAGGTGAGAAGATGAAAATAGAAGGTAGCGTACAAGAATTAGAACAATTTTTTAAAAAATTTACTTTAAAGGAAAAAAGAATAATAAAAATAGATGGAACAAAAGTTGGGGAACAAATTGTACCATCTACTACGACAATTACAAACCATTTGGAAAATCACGATTAAAAGCTTGTAATGCTGTTTTATATAATTCTAAGTATTTCTTATAGAAATCAATTGGAACAGCATCCATATCATTATCAGTTAAATCAATTCTATTAAGTACAGTAATAGCTAAATCGTGAGCACGTTGTTCATTAGACATAATAATTCACCACCTTTCAACAGAATTATAGCATAGGTGGAATAATAACAAAAGAGGTGAGAAGATGGAAGAAGAATTTGAAAAACTAATAAAATTAACAGAGCCACTAAGAAATTACATAAGTGAAAAGTATGATATGAAAGTTTCAATACTTGTAAATTGTGATGAAGTAAAAGTGATTAGAGATGAAGCAGGAGTTCCAATAAAAAAGGAAGACTAGCAAAGCTAATCTATCCTTTTATAACGATGAACTTTATCTAAATTAGATAATTCATGACCTAAAGATGGAGCATTCATAAAAGCTCTATATTCAGAATTAGTAACACAATAATATTGATAAATAGCACCATCTTTAAATTGAACTTCAAGTGTATTATTTTCCCAACCAACACTTGAAATTCTACTAGAAGAAACAGGTATTCTGTTCATTAAAATACACCTCGCTTTCTACAAATTAAAATATTTTTCTCTTATGTGTGAGGTAATTATAATACAAATTTTGACAGAAAGGAAGTGATAAGAAATGCAAGAGAAGAAACCGACAAAAAATTATAAAGATTTAGATGAAACAATAACACCTTTTGATTATGCAGAATGGCGTGGGATAGGAGAGACTAAAGCTAGAGAAATATTTAATAGTAAAGACTTTCCACGAATTAAAGGAACTGGAGTGAAACAATTAGCAGATAAAAGAGCAGTATTATTACACGACTTAGGTTTAGAAGGAGAAAACTTACAAACCGTATTACAAGAAATAGCAAGACAGATTATTTAGAAAGGAGGGATAAAGATGAGTGATCAAGATAAGACATATTATTTATTTGGTAAAGCTATGAGTTACATACTACCAATTTTAGGAATAGTTATAACTGAGTTAGTATGTTTAGCACATATATTTTTAAGATAGAAAGGGGTGAAAATATGGATAAATATGACAAAATTTACATTTGGCATGAGATTACTAAAGCTAAATTAAAATTAAGACTTAGAGAATTGAAGAAAATGAAGGAGGCAAGAAGATGAATATAACAATATTTTTCTTATTGGCAATAATAGGGATCTTAATTTCTTACATAATAGTAAGAGAAACAATAGTACAAAAACAAATAAAAGAACTAGAAGAAGATTGCAATAATGCAGAATTAAGAGCAGTAACACATTTTCGAAAAATAAATACAGTTGAGAACTTAATAAAAGAAGAACAAAAGAAACCGATTTATAACAGAAACAATTTTACATTAGTAAGCAAAATAAAAGAAGTAATTTCCAACGCCAATTAGATAATTACTTCTTAAAATAAAAAAATTTCATAAATGAACCTAAAACTATTTTAGCATAGTTTGGGTAGAAAATCAAGGAGGAATAGAAATGGCTAATAAAAATGAAGTAACAATAAGTTTAGAAGAATATAAGGAATTATTATTAAAAGAAAGACCTAATGATAATGATAAATGGATATTAGGTAAAATAAGAGAATTTATAGCAGATAATTGTAAATTAAGTGGAGAAAAAATAGAGGCAAAAGACAGTTGGGATTTTGCAAGAGATTTTTTAAATTACTTAAAAATTATAGATAAAGAATTTTATAAAGAACTTATTAAAAAAGTTTATGATGCAGAAATAGAAAAAAAGAACAATGAATTAAAAATGGAAAAAGCAAGAGCTATAAAACAAGTTGATGAGGAGAGAGAAGCTGATGATTAGTAATAATTTAGATGATAAATATTATGAATTAGAAGAAGCAATATCTACACTAGAAATGCAAATAAAAGAAAGTAAAGACAAAGATGTAGTTAGTATATTAGAAAATTGCAAAGATAAATTACAAGAAGAATTTAACAACATAAAAGATGATACAGAGTCAATATGGGAAAACGAAAAAAAAGAATTAGAAAATGAATATTGGAGGAGTGTAGTGTGATGACTGAAAATTTAATAGTAATTAAACAATTACCACAGATAGAAGAACATTTAAAGGATTTATCAACTGAAATAGATGTAAAGGTAAACAATGCAAAGAAATTAGTATGTACAGAGGAAACTGTAAAAACAGTAAAGCAAGTAAGAGCAGATTTAACTAAAGACTTTAAAAATTTAGAAGAACAGAGGAAAACAGTAAAAGAACAAATTTTAGCACCATATATGCAATTTGAAGAAGTTTATAAAACATATGTATCTAATAAATATAAAGAAGCTGACATAGATTTAAAACAAAAGATAGATAGCACAGAAAATGAATTAAAAAAACAAAAAGAACAAGAAATTAAAGATTATTTTGAAGAATATAAAACAGCAAACAATATTGATTTTATAAATTTTGAGCAAGCAAATATAAATATTACATTAACAGCAAGTAAAAAGAGTCTAAAAGAACAAGCAAAAGCCTTTATAGATAAAATTAAAGATGATCTTAATTTAATAGAAACACAGGAATGCAAAGAAGAAATTTTAGTTGAATATAAACAAACGTTAAATATAAGTAGAGCAATACAAGATGTTGCAAATAGACATAAGTTATTAGAAGAAGAGAAAAAAAGACAAGAAGAGTTAAAAAGCAAACAATTAGAAGAAACTCAACGACAAGCTGATATGTCAATAAAAAAACAAGAAGTAGCAACAAAGAATGCTTTAGATAATTTTGTTATGGAAGCACCAAAAGTAGCAGAACAAGAAGAAATCTTAACACTTAAATTTAAAGTAAGAGGAACAAAAAGTAAATTAAGAGAATTAAAGAAATTTTTAGAAGATAGGGGATATGATTATGAGTAATATACCAGCAAAAACAAATAAATCAACAAATAAGCCAAAGTTTAGTGTGGCAATACAAAGTGATACATATAAAAATTTAATAAACCAAACTTTAGGAGATAAAGATAGAGCAACAAGATTTATAGCTAGTATATCAAGTGCAGTAGCAACGAATACTGATTTACAGCAGTGTGATGCTGGAACAATATTAAGTGGAGCATTGTTAGGAGAAAGCCTTAATTTAAGTCCAAGTCCTCAGCTAGGACAATACTATTTAGTTCCATTTAATAAAAAAGTTAAAGGTGTGGATGGAGATGAGTCCTACATAAAAGTAGCACAATTTCAACTAGGTTACAAAGGATATATACAATTAGCAATTAGAAGCGGTCAGTATAAAAAATTAAATGTGTTAGCTATAAAAAAAGGTGAACTAATTAAGTATGATCCATTAAATGAAGAGATAGAAGTAAATCTTATGGAAGATGAAGAAGAAAGGGAAAATGCAGAAACAATAGGATATTATGCAATGTTTGAATATACAAATGGATTTAGAAAATCTCTTTATTGGTCAAAGTCTAAGATGGAAAAACATGCATTAAAATATTCTAAAGGCTATTCTGCACATAAAGGATATACTTTTTGGGAAAAAGATTTTGACGGAATGGCCTATAAAACAATGCTTAGACAATTAATTTCAAAATGGGGAATTATGAGTATTGATATGCAACAAGCAGTAGAAAAAGATATGACAGCAATTAATACCGATGGTACATATGAATACGTAGATAACGAAGAAGATACAATCATTGAACAAGAAGAATCAAAAGACGAAGTAGTAGAAGTTCAAAATGAAAATACTGAAAAAGAGGTATCTATGAATGAACTATAAAATTATATCCAGTTGCAGTACAGGAAATGCTGTAATAATAAAAGATATTGTTCTGATTGATTGTGGAGTAACATTTAAAAGAATAGAAAAGTATTATAAAAAATTAAAAATTGTGTTATTGACACATATTCATGCAGATCACTTCAAAAAAGCAACTATTAGAAAATTAGCACAAGAAAGACCAACTTTAAGGTTTGCTTGTTGCAAATGGCTATTAGACCCTTTATTGGAATGTGGAGTAGATAAAAGAAATATAGATGTGTTAGAAATTGGAACTAAATACGATTATAAGTTATTAAAAATAGTACCAATAAAACTATATCATGATGTACCACAATGTGGATATAGAGTCCTATTTGATGATTATAAAGTCATATATGCGACAGATACAAGAACGTTAGAAGGTATAACAGCTAAAAATTATGATTTATATCTAATTGAAGGCAATTATGAAGATGAAGAACTTGAAGAAAGAATAAGAAAGAAACAACAAGTACAAGAATATTGCTATGAATATAGAGCAAGATATACACATTTAAGTAAAGGACAAGCTAGTGATTTCTTATTAAATAATATGGGAAATAATTCAGAATATGTATTTATGCATGAACATATAGAGAGGTAAAAGATGGAATTTGAAAAATTATATATGTTTAACCCTTTTACAATTCAAAATGCAAATAGCCAACAAATTGCTGATACATATAGTAAATTACAAAATGAGTTAGTAGAAAACGCAGATACAGGTTTTCTAATTTCAAAAAACATAGAGATATATGCAAATATGAATTACTTAATTGGAGAAATGATAGCAAGAATACAACAAGAATATGACATGTTAAAAACAGATATTTCTATACAAGAAAATAAACAAGTATATATGCAAAGAAAACAATGGCAAGAAACACAAAAAGAAAAGCCACCAGCAATGAGTTATTTTGAAGCAATGGCAAAAGAATTTGTAAAAGAAGATAGTAAAAAATTAGCAGAATTGGGGGCTAGATTATTTAGATTTAAAAAAGCCTATGAAAGTATAGATAGTAAACAGAATGCTTTGAAAAAGAAAATAGAAGCTATTAGGTATGAAATATGAATAAACGTGGCACTAATTGGTAACGAAAAAATAAGGAGAAGAGCACTCTTTTCAGCTAGTGCCACGAAGGATCCCCCACAAGGAGAAATAAATGAAAGAAGAATTTTGTATTATGCCTGAGGATCCATTATGGAAAACAATACGATTTTCTGGAAGTCATAGACATGAAGTCTTTGGAGGTCCTAACAGGCAAAGAAGTATAAAAGATGGATTAGTAATATTCTTAATACCAGAAATGCACAATATGAGTAATGCAGGAATCCATTTTAATAAACAATTTATGGAGTATGCTCATAAAATTGGACAACTGACTTGGATGGAATATTACAACAAAACAAAAGAAGATTTTATAAAAGAATATGGAAAAAGTTATTTGTAGGAGGAAAAGTTATGATTATAGGAGCAATGATAATATTATTTGTTTTAAGTTTAATATTTTTTATTATAGCAGCAGATAGTTGGGAACATGAAGTATTATTCGCAGGAATTGGTACAATATTGCTTACACTTGCATTAGGAGTACTTATATTTGGCTGTTTTCACGGATTTATAAATTATCCACCAACAGAAGGGACACATCAAGGAGTAATAACAGCTGTAGATTTAGAAGGTAATTGGTTTAGAAGATATGAAGTATATTTAAAATCTAGTGGATATACGGCGCAAAGTGATGAAACAGTATATTTAGTATATGAAAATGAAACCGAACTTATAGAAAAATTAAAAAATGCTATTGGAAAAGAAGTAAAACTACATTATGGGCATGATGGTGGATACATAGCTTGGAATAGTTGCGGAACATATCATATTAAAGATGTAGAAATAATAGGAGAAGATTAAACAACGGGGCTAAAGCAAAAATAAGTTTTAGCCCTTAAATATTATGAAAGGAGAAAACAATGGCAAGAGATAGTTTCATATTTTACAGAAGTTTTTATGAAGCAATAAGTGAGTTGCCAAAAGAAAATCAAGCAGATACATATGATGCAATAATGCAATATGCATTAAATCAAAAAGAGATAGAGCTAACAGGAATATCTAAAGCAATATTTTCTCTTGTCAAACCACAATTAGATGCTAACTATAAAAAATACGAAAATGGAAAGCAAAAGAAAAGCAAAAAAGAAGCAAAAGTGAAGCAAAATGAAAGCAAAGCAGAAACTAATGTAAATGATAATGAAAATGTAAATGTAAATGAAAATGTAAATGACAATGATAATGATAATGTAGGCGACAGTTGTGTTGACGGTCTACAAGAAGTTATTGATTTTTATAATAATAATATTGGCTTTTTAAGTCCATATAGCCTAAAAATTCTAGAAAGTTATGCAGAAGATTTGTCTAGTGAACTAGTGATTTATGCAATGCAAATATCTGTAGAAAATAACAAAAAGACAATTAGCTATATTAAAGCAATATTAAACAACTGGACTAAAGCCAACATAAAGACATTAGAAGAAGCAAAAAGAGAAAATAAAAAGAAAGTAAATACTGATAAACAAATAGAGCAACGTAATTATACAGAAGATGAGTTTGAAAGTTTGTATGCTAATTAAGGAGTGATAACGAATGAAAATAAGTAATATAACAAGGCAATTAAGCTTTGAAGATATAAAGCCTAAAAAATTAACAAAGTATATACAAATATTAGAAGTATTAGGTAATAGAGAAATGACTGCAAGAGAAATTGAAACAGAGATGAATAAGAAAAAATATTCGCAATATTTTGATATGAATCATGTAAGACCAAGATTAACTGAATTAGTAAATGATTATCACGAATTAGTGGAATGTGGAAGTAAAATAGACTATTTAACGAAGAAAAGTGTTGTGATTTATAGAAAGGCAACTGCAGAGGAAAAGATGATTGCAGATAATATGCAACATATTAGTCAAATTTAGTAAAGGAGAACTATATGAAAGAGGAGATATGGAAAGATATAGAAGGATATGAGGGGTTATATCAAGTAAGTAATCTTGGTAGAGTTAAAAGAATGAGATTTATAAATAAAAATACAAATATAGAAAAAGAAAGAATTAAAAGTCAAAAGATTAGAAAAGATGGATATTTAGAAGTTGCATTATATAAAAATGGAAAGGGTAAATATATACAAGTTCATAGATTAGTAGCAAAATCATTTATTCCGAATCCTAAAAAACTACCACAAGTAAATCATATAGATGGAATTAAAACAAATAACATAGTTGAAAATTTAGAGTGGGTATCTATAAGTGATAATGCAATACATAGTAGTAGAGTGTTAAGAAATAATGTAAGGAAAATAAATCAATATGACCTGAAAGGAAGATATCTAGCTACATATTCAAGTATTACTATAGCAGGAGAAATAAATAATATAAGAGAAAGTAGTATAGCAAATGTTTTAGCTGGAAGAAGAAATAAAACTTTTGGATATAAATGGAAGTATGCAGATGAAGATTAACAGAATTAGAAAAAATGGGATATGTGGAAGAAACAGCAAAGAAAAAGTGTGAATACACAGGTAAAGCAGTAACTGTTTATAAGATAACTCAAAAAGGTTATGAAGTAGTTAATTATAATCATATTTCAAGAATAGATTAGGAGGAAGAAGTTATGAGATATAAAGTTGGAGATAGAGTTAAATATGTAAAGAAAATTATTCATCACAATGTAGTAACAGGAGGAATATTTACAATAACGCATATTGATGAAAATAATCAAAGCTTTCAGTATTTAGCAGAAAGCAAGAAAGGAAACAAGCAATGGTTTAAAGAAGAAGAGCTACAAAAAGTAGAATATACATTCGAAGATTTAGAGAAAGCGCCAATTGGAACAAAAATAACATTTGTAAATGGAGAAGTTTTAGTTAAAGATGATAAAGACTCTTTCGAAAATGAAGGTTATATAAGAAATATATTAGAGTTAGATAATTTTAAATCTAGAATATTAGGAAAAATAATTAAAATAGAAGAGCCAGAATATCAAACGGTATATGAATATAAGCCAGAAATTTTAGATGAAGTAGAAAAGAGATATTTAAGAGGAGTTATTAGACCTTTTAGAAATAAAGTAAAAACAATAAGGAAAACAGATAATAATATGAATGGCGAAAACAATGAATATTTAACCATAACATTAAAAGCAGAGCCTAGTATGGATTTTCCTAATTTTAAGCCAAATACTATGTATAAGTGCATGAAATTAAACAAAGATTACACTTTAGAAGAATTGGGGCTATAGAAGATGGATCAAATAGAAGCAAAATATATCTGCACATATTGTCTTGGTTGTAACAAACTAGAAGATAAAAATTTTAAAGGAATAATGAATTGCAAAAATTTTATATCTGGATACGAAAACTGGACAGAAATAAGAAGGAAGGAGCTAAAGAAAAGTGGCAACATATAGATTTGAAATAGATAAGCGTTTAATGGGCTTAAATGAATATACAAAAGCAAATAGAACAAATAAAATTGTTGGAAATTTAGCCAAAAGAAAAGAACAAGATTATATTGGTTGGTGTGTTAAACAACAATTAGGAAATTTACATATAAATAAACCTGTAAGAGGTAAATTTACTTGGATCGAGCAAAATAAAAGACGAGATTTAGATAACATAAGCTTCGCTAAAAAGTTTATATTAGATGCATTAGTAGAGATGAAAGTATTAAAAGATGACAACAGAAAGATAGTTACAAGTTTTGTAGATGAGTTCAAGTATTCTAATAAAAGTAAAGTGATTGTTGAATTGGAGGAGATTTAGATGAGTGAAGCAGATAAGATGTTTAAAGAGTTAGGATATGAAAAAGATGTTGGAGAGGCTTTTGGTGTCGTAAGATATAAACATATAAAAGAAGATTATTATATAAGATTTTATTTAAGAGATAGAACTTTTGATGCTAATAGAATTAGTAAAAATAAAATATTCCCATTAGAAATAGATTACAAATTATTACAAGCAATAAATAAAAAATTTCAAGAATTGGAGTGGTCATATGAATAATGCAGATGAAATGTTCGAAGAATTAGGATATAGAATAATGTTTGATAACACTTGTATGTTTAGATATGTAAAATGTTTTGATTTAAAGCCTAAAAGACATATTATATTTGCAGTAGATAAAACTATAAGTGTTTGTGAAGAAAACGAAAATGAATTAGCAATTAATAGAGATTATTTTACAATGCAAGAACTAAAAGCAATAAATAAGAAATGTGAGGAATTAGGATGGATATAGAAGAGGATATAAAGAAATTAAATAAATACATAGAATTAGTTTTAGATAAAAATTATTGTGATTGTAACGAACTGAACGTAATCATAGGAAAACATTGCGATGGAAGTAAAAATGTAGCTTATGCAATCAAAAATACTTTAGCAGAAAGAGAAGAAGATAAAAAGAAAATAGATAAATTACAAGTATTAGAAGATGATTTAAAGGATAAAAGAATAGTATATGTAGATACACCAGAATTTGAAGAAAAGTTTATATCAAAACAAAAAGTAAAAGAAGAATTAGAAGAAGCCGAAAAAGAAAATGAACCATATGAACAACACAACAAAGAGAGTAGAATATATTGGATTAATAAAGGAAAGATAAGTTTAGCTAAAAAATTATTGGAGGATAAATAATATTGTAATTTACTAGATTACAGAAAGGATAAAAAATGAATATAGGAAAAGGAAGATGGAACTCAAAATATATTTGTGATAAATGTGGCAATGAAATACCATTTATAGGACAAAAAGGATTTATAGGAATAATGCATTATTGCAGTAAAGGACAAAGAGATGGCAATTACAAACATGACTTTGACTTATGTAAGAGTTGCGAAAAAGAGTTTAGAAAATGGTTAAAAGAAAAACCGATTATAAGTTCAGAAAATATAATTGATAGATTTCCTGTATGGGAAGAAAGCTAGGTGATTAAATGTCTAATGTTTATGATATGCTAGGACATAAGAAGGTATTATTTGATGAAGAAGTAAAAGATATTACATATAAAGAAATAATGACAATAATAGTACAAAGAGCTACAGAAGAAGGATGCAAAGAAATT
The DNA here is from genome assembly GCA_946497695.1 of uncultured Clostridium sp. Taxonomy (GTDB): domain Bacteria; phylum Bacillota; class Clostridia; order TANB77; family CAG-508; genus Merdicola. The sequence continues at coordinate 45,085 of CAMMLJ010000010.1, forward strand.
TTTTCAGAAGGAGGAGTTACATTATGTCCTTCAAAAGTTTTTGGACCAGAGCAAATAAACGTTAATAAAGAAGAAAAAGATTGCGAAGAAGGAATTGGTTGCACAAAGTGTTGGACAAAAGCTGTAAAAAAATTAAGAGGCGATTAAATGTTAAGAATAGTTGAATATAACAAAATAACAGGAAAGAAAGTAGATTTAAAAGAATTAGAGAAGTTTGGATTTAAAGAAAATGAAAATGGATTATATTATGAAAAGAATTTTTCTGCAGTATGTTACGACGGAGAAGAAGACCATCAAATATTAATTTATAAAAGTAAAAGAAATATAGTTTTAGAAATTATGAATAATGACTATACATATCATTCATTTGACGAAGAATTAGGAAGAATTGAAGATACATTATATGACTTAACAACAGCAGGCTATGTAGAAGAATTAGAGGAGGAGTAAATGGGAAATATAACTAAAGAAACAAAAGAAATATTAAAAAATTGTTGGGTTATGACAACTGACCACACTTTAGATGAAGAAAATATTAAATTAAAAGAAGCAATAACAGAAGTATTGAATGAAACAATGACATCAGAAGAAAGAAGCAGATGGGGATATGAATATTTTATAAAAAATAAACAATATAATGATGATTTAGAGCGTAATAAAAATTTATTAAAGGAATGGTCACACATATTAAAAGGAATGGGAAATAGAAATTATATTTATGCCTATGCAATAGATAGAGTATTAAGAGAGCTAGAGAAGAAGGAGGACAAGCAATGAATAAAAAAGAAATAGAAAAGCCAATAGAATTATTAAGAAAGATAAGCAAAGAAATGTATGATAATGAGTTTTTTATAGAAACAGCTATATTATCTTATAAAACACAACAAGAAAAAACGTATACATTTTTTAGAGATGATGAACAAACAGATGAGTTAAGAAAATATAATTGGTGTCAAAGACCAGAAGATACTACTATGAGTTTACGTAGATTTAGTGAAAACGGAGAAATTGAAGGTTATATGAGTGAAAGTTTAGCAGAACATTATGGATTAAAAAAGGTTACTTTAAATGAATTTATACATAAATTTGTAAAGCCATTAGTTAAGTATAAATTAGATAGTAAGGAGGACAAGCAATGACAGAAGAAGAGAAAGTAGAAAACACAATAGCATTAAAATATATAACTATAAAAGAATTAAAAAATATAAGAACAAAAGTGAAAAAATCAGAAGATGAAAAGATAAGATTAAAAATAGAAACAAAACATTGGTATGGATATTCAGAACCATTTTTAAGTAAGAGTAAAGATAGATTAAAGGTATCTAAACACACAATGTTAAAAATATTAGATGAGGCAATAAAAAAAGAAGAAGATTATATAAATAAATTAATAGATAAAGAAATAATGATAAGGAGGAATGAGTTATGTCAGAGAAAAGAAGAATAAATATAAAAAATTTTAATAGTGAATTATCTTGTATTATTAAAGTTAAATTAGATAAAAAAGGAATTAGTACTTGGAAAGAACTAACAGATATGCTTGGTATAGATAATCCTAGAACTTTTATAGATTTCTTTAATAATAAACAATGCGTAAAAAAAGAATATATAGATAAACTATTTGATATTTTAGAAATTGATGAAAGACTTAAAGATATATATTTAGAACCAGTTATTAAATACAAATTAAAGGAGAAATAAATATGACAGAAGATAAAAAGATAGAACAGCTTATAGCACATAATGCAAAATCTATAACTATAAGCAAAGAAAAATATGAGAAATTAAAACCAGAAACAAAGAATCTGATTAAATTAAACGATATTATTTTAAATTTTGAGGAGGAAAAATAATTTGGAAGATAAAGAAGTTGATGATTTTTTGAAGTTTGTAAATATAGCAAATGATGTTTGTAAAGAAAAAGGTAAACATTATGAATTTACTTGTCCGATTTGTGGGTGTAAAGCTATTGCTATAAAGAATACATATAATGGACATTTATGGGCTAAATGTGAAGGATGTAATATGTCGATAATACAATAAAAGAAGAAGGTGATTAGATGACTAAAGAGCAAGAAGAGGCTATAAGTAGATTAAGAAAAATAACAAATAGACAAATATTATATGGTAACAAATTTGGAATAACAATAGAGGGGTTTAAAGAATTACAAGAAGATATAGAAACAGTCTTAAATATGCTAAAAGAAAACTCTGCAGAGATACATCAGAAGAACACAGAGCTTGCAGAGAAGAATGCAGAGATAGAAAAATATAAGAAATTATTAGCAGATAATTTAGCAAAAAATTTAAATGATTCTATAAAAGCTAAAGAAAAAGCAAATACAGATTTAGAATTTTTGAACTTAGGCTGGAAAACAGAGATAGAGAAGAAGGACAAGATAATAGATTTATATATAGACGAATTAGTAACAAATATGTTTGACAGATGTTGTCAAGAATGTTGTAGAGAATATGAAAAAGATAAGGATACATTAAGAAATTGTATAAAACAATATTTTGAAAGGAAAGCAGAAGATGAGAGATATAAAATTTAGAGGTTTTACTGTAAATGAAGAAAAATTTAATAATGGTAAAGATGGATGGATATATGGAAATCTATCAGTTTTAGATGATGGAACAGTAGATATACAGGATATAAATGATGAGAATTGGTTTAAAGCAGTAAATCCAGAATCTGTAGGACAATATACAGGTCTACACGATAAAAACGGAAAAGAAATATATGAGGGTGACATAATAAAATCATATTTTGAAAATGGATTAGGAGCAGAAAATAAATGTTTAATAATTTATGATGAATATTTATGTGCTTTTATGGGACAAGAATTAAAAACAAAACAGCAATATTTATTTAATGAAGGAAATCCAAATAAAAAAGATAAACAATTAAAATATACAGAAGTAATAGGAAACATATATGACAATCCAGAACTATTAGGAGGTAATAATGGAGATTAAAGAATTAGATTTAAAATTAAAAGAAGGACATGCAGTATGCTTTGATTTTGACGGAGTAATACATAAATATAGCAAAGGTTGGCAAGATGGAAGTATTTATGATGAGTATAATAAAAATGTATTAGACTTAATGTTATTTTTACAAAAGGTTAAAATACCAGTATTTATATGTTCCACAAGAGAGCTAATGCAGATTATTAATTGGTGGAATAAACAAGGTTTTTGGTGTGATGCTATAAAAATAAATGATGAAGAGAAGTTTTGGAAGGAAGTTAATTTGGTAGGAGTTACAAATAGAAAATTACCAGCACAAATTTATATAGATGACAGAGCATACAAATATACTGGACAAACTGTAAAACAATTTATATTAGATAATTCGGAGGAAATATAAAATATGGATGAGATTAAAGTAGGAGAATTTATTAAAACTAAAAATGGAAAAATTAGAAAAGTAAAGAGTACTGTAGCACAATATTATATAACTGATAGATTAAATATATCAGATAATAATCAATTTGTAAGAGAAGATATAGTAAACCATAGTTTTAACATAATAGATTTAATAGAAATAGGTGATGTTGTAGAAGTAGTAGTTGCAGAAGATTTTGAGGAGGAATACATAGAGAAATTAGAAGTAGCAGCAGTAGGAATAACAGATTGTAAAGGAAATAAATTAAACGAAGTTGGTATATGTGGAGATGATGAAATTGAATATGTATCTTTAAAAGATATTAAATCAATATTAACACATGAGCTATACGAAAGGAATTGCTATAGAATAAATTAATAATTAAGGAGGCACAAATGAACAGAAAAGACCTTAAAGATTACAAATATAATCAAGAATGGATTAAAGAGCAAATGGAATATATAGAGGAACTAAATAGCACAATTAATAGATTAACTACAACTTTATCAGATATGCCTAAAGGAAGTAAAAGTATATATGATATAGAAGCAGAAAAGATAGCAAATTTACAAGATAAAATAAAAGAAGTATATGATTATATAATAGAACAACAAGAGAAACAAAACAAAATATTAGAGCAATTAAATAAATTAGAATCAAAAAATAAATTGATTTTAACGAAAATATACATAAATGGTAAAAGCTTAGTTACAGCTGCAAGTGAATTAGGATATGAATATAAATACATGTGCGTTAAACATGGAGAAGCTTTAACAGAATTTGATAAATTTGATTTACAACACGAAAAATAAGGTTGAATCACGACATTAAAAGTTGCTAATATATATAATAGCAAATAAGTTAGATAATAAATATCTAATACTGTTTGACCCTATAATTTATTGAGAGTAGATGTTTTTAATGTCTACTCTTTTTATTGCGCATTTAGAGAAACGGTAATCTCGCTAGTCTCATAAGCTAGAAATACTGGGTTCAACTCCCAGATGCGCAACCAGTTGTATATGCTAGGTAATACAAATCAACATAAGAGTTTTATATGTATTCTCCTTTCTTTTGTAATATATAATTTAACAATTTAATCCTAGCTGGAATTGTTATTAAAATGTAAATAGTATGTAGGATATAAAGAACCTTGAAGGTAGATAGCAAGAAGGAGAAGCTAGATATCCAATCCTTTAGAGCTCAAAAAGGTCTTGCTTATATCTTACATAGTGTTTATATATTAAGAGGTAAAAATATGAGTGATAATGAAATGATAAAAAAATATGAAAAAGAAATATGTCCTAATTGTATACATTACAAAGATAAAAACTATAAAGAATGTAGTGTAGTAGTAACAATAGATGGACAAGCTAAATGTGTTAATTGCAATTGTATAGAATATTGTAAGAAAGAGGTAGGACAATGTTAGATGTTTTATTATTTATATTTAGCATTATAGGAATTACTGTATTAGGAACGATAGCAATTATAATAGTAATTTTAGCTATTTATATAATATATTTATTCATAAAAGAGATATTAAAACATAAATAAAGCAGGTGGGAGTTGATGGCAAAATATGACTGGAAGCAGTTAGAAAAGGAATACATTTCAGGAAATTATAAATCAATAAATGCTTTTTTAAAAGAAAAAGGAATATCAAGAAATAAAACTACAAACACACAAACAAAAGAATGGAACATCAAAAAGCATCAAAAAGACATCAAAAAAACATCAAAAACAATAGAAAAAGTAACAGAAAAAGAAGCAGAAAAAGAAGCACAACAAATAGTAGATTTAAAATCAGTTGCAAACGATTTAGCACTTAATATAATAAAAGCTAATGCACAATTAGAAACATACATAGTAAAAAATAAAAAGAAAACAAAAAAAGTAAAATATGATTACAAAGCAAATAAACCTAGTGAAGAAAAAATTATTGAAAATGAAGAAATAGAAACTATGCAAGGAATAATCGATAGACAAGGATTAAAGATGCTTGCATCTGCTTTAAAGGATTTAAACGAAATAATTGGAAATGATAAAGAAGCTAACAAGGAAACATTAGATAAATTGGATGAAGTACTAAAAGGATTAGGTGGTGTTGTTTAATGTTTTCAGTAAAACAAAGGGAATTTTTAGACAACGCTAATAGAAGATGGAATATAAAATATGGTGCTACTAGAAGTGGAAAAACATATTTAGACTATTATGTAATACCTAAAAGAATAAGAAGTGGAATAGGAAAACCAGGATTAACTGTAATATTAGGTAATACTAAAGGAACTTTGCAAAGAAATGTAATAGAACCTTTACAAGATATATGGGGGACAGAATTAGTTTCTGAAATAAAAGCAGATAATACAGCCTATTTATTTGGAGAAAAATGTTATTGTTTAGGTGCAGATAATAAAAAACATATAAATAAAATAAGAGGACCAAGTTTTAAATATTGCTATGGAGACGAGGTTGCAACTTGGGATGAAGGCGTTTTTCAAATGCTAAAATCTAGGTTGGATAAACCATACAGTAAATTTGATGGAACTTGCAATCCAGAAGGACCTTCACACTGGTTTAAAAAGTTTTTAGATAGTGATGCAGATATTTATCAGCAAAAATATACACTATATGATAATCCTTTTTTAGCAAAAGAAGTATTACAAGCCTTAGAAACAGAATATAGAGGAACAGTATTTTTTGATAGATATATACTAGGAGATTGGAAAGCTGCAGAAGGAACAATATATATGTTATTTGCAGATAAAACAAAAGACTTTCTAGTAGATAAAATAAATGAACAATTAGCAATTGTAACAATTGGAGTAGACTACGGTGCAGGAAAGTCTAAAATAAAATTTGTAGCAAGTGGTATTACATATAATTTTAGAAATGTTTATGTTTTAGATGAAATGGATTTATCTGGAGTCTATGACCCAGAACAAATATATGAAAAATTTATAGAGTTTTATAAAAGAGTGTACGACATATATGATAAATGTCAGTACGCTTTTTGTGATTATGGAGCATTAGGGAATGTAATAACTTTAGGATTAATCAGAAGATGTCAAAAGGAGAGATTACCAGTGCAAGTAGTAGATTGTAGTAAAGGGTTAATAAATGACAGAATATTTTTAAGTAGCACATTAATGGCACAAAGAAGATTCTTTATATTAAGAAAAAATACGATAATAACAAAAGCTTTTCAAGATGCTTTGTGGAATGATAATAAACCAGATGAAAGATTAGACGATGGAACAACAGACATAGACAGTTTGGACGCATTTGAATATTCAATAAATAGTTTTTATGAAAATTTAATTAATAGTAGGAGATAAAAGATGAACTTACAACAATTTTTTAGTAATGAAGGATATGACATATCAGAAAAGTTAAATTGGGAAAAATATATAGATATTTGGTCAAGTTGGTATAGAGGCAAAGTACGAAGATTCCATAATTACTATATTTATAATGGTCAAAGAAAAGTAAAAATGGAAAAAAAGTCTTTGCAAGGGGCTAAAAAAGTTGCAGAAGATTGGGCAGATTTACTTTTCAATGAAAAAGTGTCTATAAATTTACAAAAAGATGAAGATACAAAGGCATTAAATGATATATTAAGACAAAACAATGCGGAAGTAATTATAAATCAAGGTTTAGAAAAATCATTTGCTATTGGTACAGGAGCATTAGTAGTTTCAGTACAGGACATAGAACAAGAAGAGAATATATTAGATGTAACAAATGCAAAAATAAAATTAGAATTTGTAGAATGTAAAAAAATAATACCTCTAACATGGGAAAACAGAAAGATAATAGAATGTGCTTTTGTAACAACCAAACATAAAAAAGGACAAACATATATTTATATAGCAATGCATGTTTTAAATGATAAAGGAAATTATGTAATAAAGAACTATATGTTTAAAGGTAAATATAGTTCTTTTGTAGAAGCAAATGACGAAGAAAAAGAAGGATTTTTAGAAGAATTTGATACACAGAGTGATATTCCATGGTTTTCTATTATTAAGCCAAATATTTGCAACAATATAGATAGTGAAACGCCATTCGGTTTGTCTGTTTATGCTAATGCAATAGATACATTAAAGTGTTTAGACAATGCATATGATGGATTAGATAATGAAGTGACAATAGGCAGAAGAAGAACATTTATAGCAGAAGAAATGATGACTTATGATGATGGAGAAGGCAAAATGGTATTTGATCCTAACGATATTTCTGTTTATCGTATGCCTAAAGGTTTTAATAAAGATTCAATGATAGAACATGATGATGCAAATTTAAGGGCAGATCAATTTATTAGTACAGTAAATTATCAATTAAACATATTATCAAGTAAGGTTGGATTTGGACAAGAAAGATATAAATTTGATGGACAAGCAATACAAACAGCCACGGGAGTTATATCAGAAAATTCAGATATGTTCAGAACAATAAAGAAGCATGAGCAAATGCTAGAAGATAGTTTAATTACTATTATAAAAGCAATTGCTTATGCTTCTACTGTTTTTGGAAATGTCAGTATAGATGCGAGTGTTGTAACAATAGATTTTGATGATAGCATAATAGAAGATAGAGGAGCAGAGAAAGTAAGGGCAATGCAAGAAGTATCTCAAAACTTAAGAAGCAAAGAATCTTATATGATTAATTATAGAAACTTAAATGAGCAACAAGTAAAAAAAGAATTAGAAAAAATACAGCAAGAGAAAATGAGTAATCAAGAAGCTTTTGGATTTACTGAGAATATAAAGGAGGAATAGTTCATGAAAATAATGATTAGTCAGCCTATGAGAGGTAAAACAGAAAAAGAAATCAAAAACGAAAGAGAAGCATTAGTTAAGAAACTTCAAGAAGAAGGACATGAAGTGTTAGAAACAGTATTTGAAGATTTTGATTGCTATGCAAGCCCAATAGCATATTTAGCAAGGTCAATAGAGTTTTTAGATAAGGCAGATGCCGTAGTATTTATGAAAGGTTGGGAAAATGCTAGAGGTTGTAAAATCGAGCATGAAATAGCTTTAAAGTATGGAAAATATATAAAGGAATTATAATATGCTAACTGAACAAGATTTTATAAATATAGAAAAACAAGCAAATCAATTATATGCAAATTTGGAACTAGACATAATAGAAGAAATAGCAACAAGAATAGCTAATTTTGGATATGCGAATACCGTAGTTATAAATGATATAAAAATTGCTCAAGAAATGGGAATTTTATATCAAGACATAGTAGAACTAGTAGCAGAATATAACAATACAAGTTATGAAGAAGTAAATAGAATATTTACAGAAGCCTCTGAAACATCATTAAGTTATGATGACGAAATATATAAAGAAGCAGGATTAGATCCTAAACCTTTAGCTCAAAGCGAAAGTATAAAACAAATAATGAATGTAGCTATACAAAGAACATCAGGTAATTTGCAAAATTTATGTATGACTACAGCAAATACAGCGCAAACACAATTTTATAATGCTATAAATAGTGCATATATGTTTACTAGTACAGGAGTTAAAAGCTATACACAAGCTATTTTAGATGAAATTAAGAATATAAGTAAACAAGGAGCAATTATACAATATCCAAGTGGAGCTAGAAGAAGTGTAGAGAGTGCTGTAAGAATGAATGTAATTACAGCTATTAATCAAAATTGTGGTAAATTACAAGAGTTACGAGCAGATGAACTAGGTTGGGATTTAATGGAAATTACAGCACATAGTGGAGCAAGACCAGAACATGCAAGATGGCAAGGAAAAATAGTTAGTAGAAGTGGAAAAAAAGGATATTTAAATTTGCGAGATATTGGTTATGGAGAAGCAACAGGTTTTAAAGGTGTAAACTGTAGACATGATTGGCATCCATATTTAGAAGGTTCTGCTAGGACATATTCACAAGAACAATTAAATGCTTGGAAAAATGAAAAAGTAGAATATAATGGAAAAAAGATAAGCAAATATGAAGCAACGCAAATACAAAGAAAAATGGAAAGACAAATTAGAAATGATAAAAAACAATTAGCAGGATTACAAGGCATTCTGAAATCTAATATGAATGATAATAAACTTATTTTAGAAACAAAAACTAATTTTGCAAAACGTTCATTAATTTATAAAACACATCAAAATGAGTTAGATGATTTTATAAAACAAACATCATTAGTTAAAGATAATAGTAGATTATACATGGGAAATCAGGATAAAAATATTAGTACACAAATAGCTAATGTAACTAAAATAGCTAACAAGTATAATAATAGTGATATTATAGGAAGTAAAGTAAATGGAGTAAAAATAACAGAAATTGGAGAACATATAATATCAAGGACTTATGCTAGAAATATAACATTTGAAGATGTACAAGATACATTGAAAAATCCAATAGGATATGGTACAATTAAAGAAGATTCAAAAGGTAGAAAGAGTTTTTATGTGCATGGAAAAAATATAACAATAGCAGTTAATCCAGAAACAGGAAAACTTGCAACAGTAAGACAGACAAGTAGAAGGGAAAAGAAAAAATATGGAATTGAAGAATAGATTAAAACAAAAAGAAATAGAGCTATTAAATAAGGTAGGAATAAAAATAAAAGATGGTAATTATACAATAGACGAAACAGGAGATATTATAGAAAGATTAGATAGCGTAATACAAGAGAATTTAAATGAGAGTGGAGATATGACAGAAAAAGCAATAGAATATGAAAGTATACAAGACAAAATACTAGAATTTGAAAAAGAAATTTAACGGTAAAAAATATGTTTTTAATAAAGAGCTAGAAATAGCTCTTATTTTTATGCAAATTTAGTGTAACGGTAGCACAACAGTCTCCAAAACTGTTTGTAGTGGTTCGAATCCATTAGTTTGCGCCAATTCTTTTTATGGTTAGAGCTTTAAAGAAACCAAAAATAACTCTAGCTTGTCGAGATATAAATGCAAGCACGCAGTCGATAGAGTGAACTATCATTTAAAAAAATCAGCGTAGAAAGGAATAAAATATGGATGAAGAATTAAAAAATTTATTTGGTGAAAATTCATTATCATATGATGATTTTTCGAAAGCTATTGAAGAAAAAGGAATGAAATTAGCTAATCTTTCTGCAGGAGGATATATTGCTAAAAGTAAATATGATGATGACTTAAAAAAAGCTAAAAATTTAGATTACAAGAAAAAGTACGAGGATTTAGAAGCATCTATTCAGGGAGATGATGGAATTAATGCAAAACTTAAGAACATCACATCCGAAAGAGATGACTATAAATCTAAATATGAAGAGCTTAACTCTAAATATTCTATGTTAGATGCAACAACAAAAGTAGTTAAAGCAGGAATAAAACCCGAATTTGCTAAATTTGTTGCAAGTGAAGTATTAGGTCAAGTGTCAGATACACTTGATTTTGATACTGCATTAAAAGCTTATAAATCTAAAAATCCACAATTTAATACAGAAACTACGGTAGTAAGAAAAAAAGTAGGTTCTAGTTTAGGATTGGAAGGAAAAGAAGTAAACAATCAAAGTGAAACAAATCAGATAATGAACGATTTAATTCGTTCAGCAAGAGATTAGCATTAGCTAGTCTTATTTTTTTATATAATAGGAAAGTAATACATGATTAGAAAACAGAATAAAAAAATATA
>CAMMLJ010000011.1 GCA_946497695.1 uncultured Clostridium sp.
CAACATCTTCTATCCTTACATCGAAGTCTATTAAATTTCCTGTTACAAATTGATTCTTTATCTCTACTTTTGCTGGTATCTTTAATGTTATAAATTCTTTGTAATTATACGTTATTGGTATTTCTTCTTGTGTGCTTCCTAATTGTACATTTCCTGTTATCTCTATCGTATATTTTGTATTTGATTTTAAGTTTTCATATTTTATTTCTTTTATTCCTGCTTGTTGTAGATTTGTAATTTCATCTCCTGATAATGTATCTGTGTATACTACTGTTGTTTTTGTGTTGTCTTCTTCATTATCATTTGAATTTGCTGGTTGTTCTACTATGTTTATTGTTAATTCATTTAATATTTGTATTAATCTTTTATCTGTTCTTTCTTCGTCTATCTTATAGCTTATAGTACTAGTTGTACTTGTTAATTCTTTATTTTCTACTGTTAATTCTAATGATCCTAATGTTGATATTGGTTGAGTTGCAAATACTAAGTTTCCTATCTCTACTTGTTCTTGTTTTCCCCTATTGTCATTTAAATCATAATCTGCATATATTCCTATTCTATAGTATTGGTTCTGGTCTAAATCTTCTAATAATAATTTATTTTCATTTTCTGATAATCTCTTTTCTTGTACAACTTCACCATTTGGTCTTGTTACTATATATTTATAGTTTTCTATCTTTACATTATCTCTATTTGTTAGCTTTAATTCTAATGTTACACTTACTATATCTTGCTCTTTTATTGTTACTCTTACTGTTGGTGCTTCTTTTGATGTTCTTGTTTCTCCTTCATTATTATTTACTTTTAATTCTATTCCATTTTTATCATAGAACCTTATTACATAATTTATCTTTGAATCTGACTCTAGTCCTTCTGAGCTTTCTATCGTTATTTCTTTTCCTTGGAGTAATTCATTTACTTGACTATTTTTTAAGACTGTTCTTATCTCTCCTGTTTCTATTTCTACTTCATTTACTCCTTTTATTGCCTCTGCATTTAAGTCTGATGTTATTTTTACTTTTGTTAGTTGTATTTTATTGCTAAATATTTCTCCATTTTCTTTTTGGATATCTATACTTCCTAATTCATCATAACCTTTGGTTGTAAAGCTTCCCTCATAAAATGTATTTTCTACTTTTTGATTATTTTCATTTAAATACATGAATTTTCCTATTACTTCATATTCTGTTTCTGGTACTAACCCTGTTATTTGTATTTCTCCTGAATTACTAAATGTTCTTCTTAAATATATTTTTCCATCTTTATATATTTCAAATGTTGGTGCTTCTATTATTCTTCCTGTTGGATCATTTATATTTAGTGTACTTTTTGCTGTATATACTTCTGCTGTGAAGTCTTCTACTGTTACTTGTGGTTTGATGTAATTATTTTGTTTTTGGTTACTATTATTATTCGTTTGTGAAATTGTTTCTTCTTCATTATTCTCATTATCATTTGTATTATTGTTGCTTGCTGTATTTTCTTGAATTACATTTTCTTGTTCTGCAGAATTATCTTCATTTTCTGTGTTTGTAGACTCATTTTGCAATATTCCTAACCTTGTTAATAACTCTTCATATGTATAATTGTTTTCTACTATTTCTACATTTGAATTATTATCTACATCGTTTATTTCATTAAAAATTAGTACATTATTATTTACACTGTAGTATCTAATTGAATTTTCTGTAAATGCTATTATACTGTTTAATGGTATTGTATATTCATTTACTGTCGTCGCTATTTTTATTTCTACTAAATTTATATATATATTATCTGTTGTTTTTACAAATATATATTCCTTTGCATCTGCTCTTTCTAAGTTATTTCCATCATATATTTTCCCTTCACTTATGCTTAAGTTTGGATAGCCTGATACCTCCTCAAACTCTTTGCTTATTAATGTACTTCCTTCTGATAGGTTATATAAGCTACTATTTCCATTTATATATATTGGATAATTTAAATTTATCTCTGTTTTTTCTTTGTTTCCTACAAAGTAGTCATTTAATTTCTTAAATATTGTTCCTTGCTCTTCTATTTTGGTAAGTTCTATATTTTGGTTTGCATTATTCTCTGAGGAATCCCCTGATAGTAAGTTTTCTGTTATTTCTTTTCCACTTATTGCATATCCTTCATATTTAAAATTCATTATTGGACTATATTTTAAAAAGATAAAATATATTAATGCTATTACTAAAATTATTGCTATTAATCCAATTACTAAAAATATAGGATTCTTTATTATCTTAGAATTACTTATTTTATTTGTTACTTTCTTAAATGCTTTCATTATTCTACACCTCCTAATTCTGCTAAATTACTTACAGACTTTACATAGGTGTAGCATTTTTTCAATATACTCTCTTTCAAATTTCGACGCAAAAAACAGGCTATTTCTAGCACTTTATTTTTTTCTTCATATAATGCTACAAACAACCTGTTTTCATCGCCAAATAGAGCAGCCCCATTTGCTACTCTTCTTATTTCTCTAAACGTACTTGTGTGTGTGTGTGTGTGTGTACAGCGCCAAGGCTTACACGGTTTGCAGTTTTTTGCATTTTCTTTGTCCTCGCTTTTATTTTTAATCTTTCGAACAATTTTTATTCTTAGACTATTCGAATTTATTTTTTCTCTTTTAATTTATTTTATATTAATAAATTTTTTATTTTTTGTAAATAGCTATATATATCTAAAAACTCTCTACCTTTTACGCACAGTCTTTTTTAGATACTTTATTTACATTTTTATAACATTTTTTATATTCATGTTGTATTGTATCAATTTTTATAATACAATAGCTATACGGAGGGATTTTTTATGAAACTAAAAAAACTATTTATCATTATAGTAGTAATATTAATTTTAATACTACTAGGATTTGGAATATATTCACTATATAAATATCTAACTCCAGTAACTGTTACATCAAGTAATAATGAATTTAGTATACAAATACCTGGTAAAGTAGATTTTAAAGAAGCTGCATCAGGTTCTTCAGAATATGTACTAGACCTTTATTCTTTAAAAGACCAAATGATGTTATACAGCACAATAATAGATAATGTTGATAACAATATATCTTTAGAAGAAGCCATTACTTCTGAAAAAGATAATGTTTCAAACGCGAGAGAAAATGCTAGAGATATATCAGATGTTATCAAAATAGATGTCCCTAATTGTGAAGCATATAAATATACTTTCACATACTACGATTCAAGTTTAGAAACAGATCTTTATTCTAATGTAGTATGGATACAAACAGAAAAAAATACTTACATTTTAGATTTTGAAGTTATTTTAGAAAATAAAGATAAATATACAACTATTTTTGATGATATAGCAACTTCTTTTAAAGAAAATAATTAATAATATTCAAGCAGATACAATTTTATTTGTATCTGCTTTTTTTAGTCTGCTCTATAAATTATAACTTTATAATTTCTTATTAATTAGCTATATCATTTATTTTTGTTATCACTGTACATCAAATTATATACTTATAGCAATTATTCCCAAAATAAACCCTAAAATATTGCCTATAGCATTCATTCTTCCTTTATACATATTATTAGCTTCTGGTGTTAATTCGCCAGAAACTATATAAAGCATTGCTCCTGCTGCAAAGCTTAATGATGCTGCTATTATACTTTCTGATATTCCTCCTACTAAGTGACCTACTAAAGCTCCTATTCCAGTGCTTATTCCTGACATAATTACATAGAATATTACTTTTCCTTTACTCATTCCTCCATGTTTCATTGGTACTGCCATGCTAATTCCTTCTGGCACATCATGTATTGCAATTACTATAGCTAATGATAGTCCTAAATTTATCGAAGCTTGAAAACCCGTTCCTATCGCTAAACCTTCTGGTACATTGTGAAGAGCTAACCCAATACTTATTATTATCCCTGTTCTTAATAAGCTATTCATTTCTTTTTTACCGCTAAATTTTTCTTTTACAAGTGTATCGCAAATTATCATTGTAATTATTCCAAGCAAAATTCCTAATAAAATAACTGCTAAACTAGATATTTCCATTGCTTCTGGTAATAAATCAAAACAAATAATAGCCATCATTAATCCAGATGCAAATGACAAAATAAATCCTAAAAATTTATTCGAATTACTTTTTAAGTTAACTCCAATTAATCCACCAATCGTCGTTCCAAAAGTTCCAAAAAATATTCCTATTAAAAATGTCTTTATTAATTCAGTAATAATTATCACTCCCGTTTAGTTTTGTTTTATATATATGCTATTATTAATAATATTATGAAATATTTTATAAAGAATAAAAAAAGCTAGGAAACTTAATTCCCTAGCCATTATTTATAAATTATTCTTCTTCATTTCCCTTTAACTTTTCTGCCATATGTGCAGCAGTTAAACTATCTATCATATTATCTAGATTTCCATTTAAGAAATCTTCCATTTGGAATATACTTAATCCTATCCTATGATCTGTTATTCTTCCTTGTGGGTAATTATATGTTCTTATTTTTTCGCTTCTATCTCCACTTCCTATTTGTGATTTTCTTTCATTTGCAAGTTCATTATCTTGCTTTGTTTTTTCTATTTCATAAAGTCTAGAACGTAATAACTTCATTGCATATTCCCTGTTTTGTAATTGTGACCTTTCTGTTTGACATTCTGCAACAATTCCTGTTGGTACGTGGATAAGTCTTACTGCTGAAGATGTTTTATTAACATGTTGTCCTCCAGCTCCAGAAGCTCTAAAAACTTCCATCTTTATATCTGCTGGATTTATCTCTATTTCTACATCTTCTACTACAGGTAAAACTGCAACTGTTGCTGTTGAAGTATGTATTCTTCCACTACTTTCTGTATCTGGAACTCTTTGTACTCTATGTACTCCACTTTCGTATTTTAATCTACTATATGCACCTTTTCCTGTAATCATAAAAGATATTTCTTTATATCCTCCAAGTTCTGTTGCATTTTCATTTAATATCTCTAATTTCCAATGCTTTCTTTCTGCATACATATTGTACATTCTAAATAATGTACCAGCAAATAATGCTGCTTCTTCTCCACCTGCACCAGCTCTTATTTCACATATAATGTTTTTATCATCATCTTTATCCTTTGGAATTAATAACATTTTTAATTCCTCTTCTAATTTCGGTAATCTCTCTTTTGCTGAATAATAATCTGCTTCTGCTAATTCTTTTAACTCTTTATCTGCCATCATTTCTTTGGCATCTTCCATTTCTTTTTCTACTTTTTTATATTCTCTGTATTTTTCTACTACATCAGAAATCTCGGCATGTTCTTTTACATATTTTTGCCATTCATTATGATTTGCTATAATTTCCGGATCACTTATTAATTTTGTTAATTCTTCATATCTTTTCTCTACTGCCTCTAATTTTTGAAACATAACTCTCTCCTCTTTTTTATAAACTCTGTATATTATTATACACAATTTTTCCAGCTTTTTCAAGTCGTTACATAGGGATTTGGGTAGGGATTTGGGGACGTTCTTTTTTTCCCTATTCTAGGTCTTCTTTTAGTGGTAATATAGCTAACTAAATATTACTTTTTCAAAATCTTTTTCCGTAAAAAAGCGTGCTAAAAGTCCCAGTTAAACCGGGATTTTTAGCACCGTCCCCTTATCCCTATGCATTCCAAAATGCTTTATATGCTTGGTATGCAGAATATATATCATATTTACTTGCTACTTCATATGGTGAATGCATACATAGAATTGGTATACCACAGTCTATAACATCTATTCCTTTGTTAGCAAGAATATATGCTATAGTTCCGCCACCACCTACATCTACTTTTCCTAATTCTGTAATTTGATATTTTATATTATTATCATCAAATATTTTTCTAACTTCTGCTAAATATTCTGCATTTGCATCAGATGCTTCGTACTTTCCACCAGAACCTGTGTATTTGTTTATTCCTACGCCATACCCCATATATGCTGCATTAAGTCTGTCTGAAACATTTGCATATATTGGGTCTAAACATGCATCAACATCTGCTGAAAGCATTTTAGAATTGCAGAATACTTTTTCTAATAAATTAACTCTATTCTCTCCAGTTTTATTTAATAGGTATGTTACGAATGTATCAAATGCATGTGATTCCATTCCTGTATTTCCAACACTTCCTATTTCTTCTTTGTCTGCTATAATACATACTGCTGTTCTTTTTATATTATTTAGTTCCATCATTGCTGTTAATGATGTATATACACTAACTTTATCGTCTTGTCCGTATCCTGCTACCATGCTTTCATCAAAGCCTTGTGTTCTTGCTTTATATGCAGGTACTAATTCTAATTCAGCACTTGCTAAATCTTCTTCTACTATTCCGTATTTTTTATTTAATATAGCTAGAATATTTAGTTTTACTCTTTCTGGAATTTCTTCGTCAAAAGGCATACTTCCTATTAAAAGATTTAGATCTTCCCCTTTTATTGCTTCTTTTAATTTTAAGTTTTCTTGCTCTTTTGCTAAATGTGGTAATAAATCTGTTACTGTAAAGATTGGATCTTTATCATCTTCACCAATTCTTACTTCTACTTTTTCACCATTACCTTTCACTATTACACCATGAATACTAAGAGGAATAGTTGTCCATTGGTATTTCTTTATTCCTCCATAATAGTGGGTTTTAAAATATACTAATTCTTGATCTTCATATAATGGGTTTGGCTTTAAGTCTAATCTTGGAGAATCTGCATGTGATCCAATTATATTTAGTCCATTTTCTAGTTTGTCTTCTCCAATTACTGCAAGATACATGCTTTTCTCTTTATTTATATAGTATACTTTGTCTCCTACAGATAGGTTTTCTACCTCGTTTATATCTTTAAATCCATTTGCTTTTGCTATTTCTACAGAACTTTTAACTATTTCTCTTTCTGTTTTTGAGTTGTTTAAAAATTCCATATATCTTTCGCTATATTCAAAGATTTCTTTCTTTAGTTCATCAGAAATCTTAAACCATCCATTTACTCTTTTTTTGAATAGTTTTTCCTTTAGCTCTTCACCATATGTCATATATATCTACTTCCTTTCTTTTTTTCGTATATTCTATCATTAAATATTACAAATGTCCAAATTTTCCGTACGACATTTTTCGAGATTAAATTAAGGGATTAGGGATTTAGGGACGGTGTTGAAATCCCGGTAGAACCCCCAAAACACTTTTAATAGAAATCGCACCAAAAAACAGGGATTTAAGGAACGTCCCCGAATCCCGAAGAGAAATCGCACCAAAAAACAGGGATTTGAGGAACGTCCCCAAATCCCGAGGAACGTCTCCAAAATCCCTGTTAGGTTGTTAATCTATTTTTTTAATACTTTTCTCTTTATTAAGAAGATTCCTATTCCCAATACTCCAGCTACTGCTATTGCAATAAGTACATATTTAACTACATCTTCTGCACCAAATGGTGGAACTATTGCAATTCTTTCTGATAATGCTGTATCTGGTTCTCCAATGTTATAGTTACCAGGTATTGAAACTATTTCTGCGTTATATGTTCTTCTACCATTAGTTGTAATAGATTCTATAACTTCTGCTGTATTTTCATATTCTGTATCTTCTGTAGTATTACCATCTGATGAAATTACTTTAGTTAAGAATACTGTTGCTGTTTGTGTTTCTGATGCTTTTCCTACTTTATTTTTAGCTTTTTCTGGTACTATTGGATCAGATTGAACTATTGGGTTATCAGCTGTTGAAACTATTACCTTTTGTAATCCATTAAATGCATTTTCATCTACTGCTTTAATATATGGATCATTTCCAGATGTTAATTGTGTTTTATCTGTTATCTCTTGCCATCCAGAATTTAAGTTTGTATCAAATACTAAGTTGTTAGATACATAATCTACTATCATTGCTGGATCTAATGTTACTATGTTGTTTGCATTTGTTATAACACCTGTATTGTAATATGTTTCATCTTTATAATCTGTCTCACCAGTATTTATTACCTTTATACTAAATGTTAATTCTAATGTTGCACCATGTACTAAGTTTTCATCTACTGTTCCTTGTATTAATCCTCTCTTCTCTCTAGTATTAGGTACCCATGTTAAGTTTGATACTGATTGATTTGTGTCAAATATTGTTTGTCCATCACCTGCTGTTGATAATTTTAAATTAGAAACTGTTTTCTCTACATATATGTCTGAACGTGGTCTTTCAATAATACCTAAGTCTATATTTTTTACTAAGTATTCTGTTCTTTCTTGACCAACATATTCAACTTCCATACTCATTTGAGCTGTATTTGCATTCATATTTGTTTTATCTGCTAAAGTTCTTAATGTTGCTTCATCTGTTTGAGCTGTAGAATTTAATACTGTTGCATTTGTATATTTTAAATCCTCACTGTATGAATTTACTTCATTTCTTCTTGTCTGATCATCTTTAGCATCATTTGTTCTTGTGTCTATATTATTGTTGTACCAATGTGAGTCTGAATAGTTAGCTTCTTGATATATTGTAGATTTATAATCTTGACCTGTATACATTTCATTATTTGCTTGTACTGCTACTAATGATTCATAATCTCCATATGTAAATTTAATAGAATAATCTCCTGGGATATAATCTGTTATTTCATATGAACCGTCCTCATTAGTTCTAGCCTCTTTTATTTCTACATCTGTATTTGTACAGATCAATTGTACTTTAACTTGGTTTACTACATTTTCTCCTTCTGCATATACTCCATCACCAAGTCTTTCATTATCTTGTTCTAATTTCTCTGCTAATGCTGCATCCTCGAATACTGTACCTGTAAGTCTTCTCTTATTAATATCATCAACTATTAATTTTAATCCAGGTGCTGCATCTGCATCATCTTCGAATACTGCCATACTTTGTTTTGTTTTATCTTCTCCACCTAAACTTTGATATTCGTCTGTCTTAGAGTATGCTACAAATTCTTGTACTCTTGAATCTGTTGGATTTAAGTTTGCTGGTGTAGAATCTATATCAATTAATCCTGCATTTTCACCTGCATTTGTTATTACTTGTCCGTTTAGGTCTTTTCTTTGTTCTCTATAAGTATTTCTATATCCAGATATTTGAGCAAAGTTCTCTTTAGTAGATTGTTTTTCTTCTATTAATGCTCTTAAAGCATCATTTGTTACTTTATATTCTACAAATATCCATTTCTTATCATCAATTCCTTGATCAGCTAATGCTGTTGTATGCATTGAATGATATGTTTTTCCAGAACCTGATATATCAGATTGTTGTTCCCAAGAAATTTCTTGTTCGTTTTCATCATATGATCTTATAAATTCATAAGAAGTATCATAGTAATCTGCTAAATCTGTTATATATCCTGTAATCTTACCAACTGATTGATTTCTTATTTGAATTTTATAAGTTACGATTACTTGTAATTTATCTGGGTCTTGGTCATATTGTGCTGCTGCTTTATATTGTAGATCTGAAGATCTAATTGCTCTGTTATAATCTGGTATATCTGTACCTCTTATATCTACCTCTAAGTCTTGTTCTCCTCCTGGATAGTCATATGTATGTGATTTACCATTAATATGTAAATCAACTTTTACTAAATCTTTTCTCAAGTTCATATCAAATTGTTCTCTATCTTTAATACCAAAGTTGATATTTAACAATTCTTCCTTAGAGTTTGATACTCCATAATATAATAATTGTTCCATTCCATTAGGTCCTGTGTATGCGTAAATATCAAATGCTGCATTTGTAGTATCATTTCTATCTGGTACTGTGTGTGTACTATCTACTGGTGTAAATTTATTATTAAAGTTTTGTCTATTTTGTTTACCATCTGTTGCATATGATCTTTCTGCTATAGTTGTTGGTCCTAATGTTCCATCATTATCTATTATTTTACTTACTCTTTGATATGTTGTTGGTTCATATAATTGTCCATTATATTTAAATCTTATATAATATTGTTTTGATGCTGGTTGGTCTTTAAATTCATAGTAACCATTTTTATCTGTTGTTGTTTTAGCAATTTCTGTTCCTGCTTTATCGAATAATGTTACTTCTATTCCTTCTAGCATTTCGTCTCCAGTACTTAAAATACCATCTTCTGTACCATCTTTATTAGCTAAATTGTCTTTAAATACTTTACCAGCTAGGTCAATTGTTAATTCTATTTCTGGAGTATCATCATCATCTGTTTTAGTTCCTCCAGTATAATCTATTGTTACTAAACGTTGTACTGTTTTACCACTCATTGTTTTGTGAGCATTATCTGGTTCATAGTATGTATATGTACCACTTGCTTCTTCGTATTTATAATCTGCTACTAATTTAACTTTTGAAGCTTGTCCTGCATCTTCTTGAGATAATAGTACATAAAATTCTTCACCAGAATCTATGTCTGATACACTACCTGTATATCCTCCAAAGTTTACTCTGCTAACTTCTATTGTTGTACCAATATCTGTTTGTAGATATAATCTTGAGATTCCAGAATAGGCACTTTTATAGAACGATAATTTGAATGGTCCTAATTTAAATACCCCATTTTCTGAACTTTGTAGTGTTGCATCTGTTTCTTCGAATGTTACATCTTTTCCTGATTCTTGTAATTTACTATAATATTCGTTAAATCCTGCTATCTTGTTATATTGTACTAATGCATCATCATAGTCAGGATGCCAAGATGGAGCAGATATATTATCAGATATATCTGTCATCCAAATTAAATTTTGTTTAGAATTCATTGAACAACATTGTCTTAATGCGTAAGCTAGCCCTGGTGACATATCATGTGTAGATTTACTATAGAATGTTATTACACCCCAACTAGTCCATAGTGAACCACCTGCTTGTGAACAGTACACTTCAGTTGATTTACCATCTATTGTAGTTACAAAAGGAGGTGCTGTTGAAGCAGTATATTGATAGTTAAAAGAACTAGCTTCTGCACTTGGTGAAAGATATGCTAATACTGTTATTATCGGTATAAGCATTGCTATTATTAATAATACTAATAATTTTGACTTTCTCATATTCCCTTCCTCCTTTCTAAACCTTTAATACTTTTTTATTTATTATATATGCTCCACATGCTGCTATTGCTAATATTGTTAATGTTAATACTACATAAGTTACTGGTCCACCAGTTTTAATACCTATAATTACGTTTGCTGTAGAGTTTGTATCATCATTTTCTGATGTTTCATCTAATAAACCTTGGTCATTATATGTTTCTGTAATTGCTGCTTTGTTTGATACTGTTCCAGTTCCATTATCTGTCATTTTCTTAGTTAATACTAATTTAACTTCTTTTGATTCTCCTGGGTTTATAATATCGTTTTCTAATCCTGTACAAATTACTGTATCTCCTGATACATACCAATCTTTATTTAAGTTAGAACTGAATTCTAATTCGCTTGGTAAGTAATCTACAATCTTTTTAGCATATCCTGCTACATTACCATTGTTTGTAATTGTCATTGTGTATTCTATTACTAAATTTGTACTATTTATACGTTTTCCATCAACTTCTATTTTTCCTAGTTTCTTTTTATCATATGATACAGATTTAGTTGTTTTTCCATCTGCCATTTGAATTTGTGTTAATGTTTTATTTAATGATAAATCAAATATTCCTTTTGTTGTTAAACCTAAATCTATATTACTCATACTTGAATCTGTAATTTTTAAAGTATCTGTGATTGCTACACCATTATTTTCTGTTGTATTAATTGCATCAGAGTTTATAGATTCATCAATTCCTTGTTTTCTATATTCTGTAATTACATATTGTGAATTATCATAATTAAATTTAACAATATATTCTCCTTGGATTAAATCACTTAAGATATATTCTCCTTTTTCATCTGTTGTAGCATTTATTACATTACCGCTTGAATTTTTTACTTCATTACCTGTTTCAGCATCTACTATTGTTACTGGAATACCAGAAAGTAATTTTTCATCTGCATCTCTAGTACCATTTCTGTTACTATCTTCCCATACTACACCAGATATTCTATAAGTATTAGAATTTTGTACATTGTCATTCTCTATTTTATTATTTATTTCCTCATGATAATCTTCTGTACCATCTCCAGATACATCTACTTCTACATTAGAATCCTCTTCTTCTTTAGAAGTATCTATCATTTTATTAACTGCTGCTCTTACTACAAATTTAAGTGTTTGTCCTGCATCTAAATCCATAGTTGTTTGTGATACTTTATTCTCTAATAAATATCCATTAAACATTTCTTTATCATCTAAATAATATGTTGTATTTAAATATTTTAAGTTGTCTGGAATTGTTGCAGCTACTCTTACATTTTTAATAACTCCTGAACTTACATTCTTTGCTGTTATTGTGTATGTTACAACATCTCCAATTTGTAAATATTCTTCAGTTACATCTGTTCCTGTTGTTACTTCTAATTTATTATCTCCTGTTGTATGGATTATAATAGCACTTCTTTGTTCATTTGTATCTTTACCTTTTACTACAACTTGCATATTTATATCTTCTTGTTTTGTTGTTTTTACTCTTAATATGAAGTTATATTCTGCAGCTGCATTTGCTTCTATATCGCCAACATTAAATGTTACTTTTCTGTTTTTCTCATCATATTTTACATCTTCTTGTGATGGGTTAGCTCCACCATATTCTTGTCTCAATGCTTCTACATATTCAACATTTTCTGGTAAAGTAATAGTTGCTTCTACATCATCTATTTTCTTATCTGTTGCATTAGAAATATTAATATAATATTCTATTTGACTTCCTAAACCAACATTGTCTTGAGTTGGTGTTGTAAATTCTATATAAAAGCTTGCTAATGATACTTGTACTTCTGGTGTTGATACTTGTTCTGATTTTTCTAAGTTATCTGCAGAAAGTACTAAGTCTAATTTAAATGTTCCTTCTTTATTTGCTTTTATTGTAAATGATACTTCTTTACTTTCTCCTACTGCAAGATTTCCTACTGAAAGTTCTAATGTTCTTTGTTCTGGTCTTGGTTCATATCTTTCTCCCATAGGTTCTTGTATATATTCTGCATAATCTACCATATCTGGTAAATTTACAGTTACTTTTGCATTTTCTGCATCTATTTCTCCATCATTTTTTACTTTTATTTTATATTCAATAATATCTTCTGTTGATGCTGTAGTACCTACATTTGAATATATGTCAGCTTTTAATTCTGGTCCTTTTCCTGTAGATACACCAACTGTTGGAGCAATTGTTTCTTTTGCTATTGTTTGAGCATTTTCATCTTCTTCATAATATACTGTATATGTACCAAAAGCATTTTCATTATGTGATAAGTTTTCTGGCACTTGTACATTGTATGACATATCAAAAGATGTTGCTTGTGGCATTACATAGTTATTTAATACTATTAAATATGATTTTATTTTTGATGCATCATTTATTGTTTGTGTCCAACCATTTGATGAATTGTTTATATCTGCTGTTGCATCACCATTTTCACTATAATATATAGTTACTAAATTATTGTCTATTCCTGAAACTGTAAGTCCAGATGTTAATACTGTATTTAATGTTGAACCTAATTCTGTTCCATCAGTCTTTTTATTTCCTTGGAATGGTATTCTTCCTAATATCTTTGGATTTTTAATATCTTTACCATAGTTATTTACTACAGTTGCTTTCATTGTTATATTTCTTGCATTTGATTTTATCTCTATTTTTCCAGCTTGTTCTTTATTTGGTAAAGAAACTACTTCTGTATTACTATTGCTAAAGTTAGATACACTACTTAGTAAAACAACTCCTTGTGGTGCATATATGTTCATTGGAACTGTAGCAATTCCATCATTTGCATATTGAATTGCTTTAGCATTTGTTACTTTCAATGTAGCTTCTTTTGAAGTACTTGCTGCTGTTTTTCTTAATGTAATATCTGTATTTATTACAACATTAATACCTTTACTTATATCTGTAACAAATTCTGTTTGCTCTCCTTGCATATTTATTCTGATTACTTTATTTCCATTTGCATCTGTTATTACATCATATGTAGATATTTGAATATTTTCATTATATAATAAGTTAATTGTCTTTATTTCTAATGTTTCTATTTCACTTGGTAAAGTAATTTGAAGTGTTGGATTACTATATAAGTCACATGTATAATCATTTGATGTTAATATTGCTTTTATTTCTACATTTTCATTTTTAGCAGTTGTTGTTAAATTTGTATTGTTTATATAAAGTTCTGCTTTTGTTGATGTTTCATTTAATTTTGTTGTTTCTGTTTTTGCATTCATTTCTGTTACCATGTCTGCACTTACTATATTTCCAGAAACTATTGCATCCATTCTTTGGATACTTGTTATTGTAGCTCTATTTAAAGATGTTGTAGCCTTTATAGCTTTATTAATATTAAATGTTAAAATTCCTTCTGCTTGTGGCTTTGTTGTTTCTATTCTTAAAGCTGTAACATCTTGATTGTTTATTGTAATTACCATATTACCATTTGAGTCTACTTGTGTATTTTTATCTATTCCGGCTATTCTGTTACCATTTTGGTCATATATTTGAATATTTCCATTTTGTCCTAAAACTTTATCAAATATAGTTTTACTAATAGATACAGCTTTATAATAAATATTATTTCCTGCTTGTATTGTAGCTTCATTTCCTGTAACAAAATTTGCATTATTTTCATTTATAACTAATTTGTCTACAGCATCTATATATGCTATATTTGCTGATACTGTTGAGTTAAATTCTGTTTCGTATTTATTATTTGCATACATATATCCTTTATATATTTCTGCTGTTGCTGTTACTTCTGTATCAACTACTGTACTAATTTCTCCATTTAATTCTACATTTTTTTGAACATTTGCTGTAACTTCTTGTTCTGTTACATATGTTTTAATATTTGAATTTGCATTCAATGTAATCACAGTTGCATCAGCTGTAGCACCTGCATATATGTATGTTATGTAGAATTTGTCTTCTCCTTGTTTCCAATTAACTTGATTATTATTTTCTTTATTTTCTAAATTAATTTCTAATATTCCGGTGTCTTTATTATAAGACCACATATCTTTTGTAAACTCTGTACCATTTGTTGCTGTTGTATTTGCAAATATTCTTACCTCATCTGGATTTTTATTTGCAATCTTTGGTACTGTAACTTCTATTTTTGTTTCTTCTACTGGAAGTGAATTTCCTTCTAACGCACTTGTTAATAATGTTTGCATATAAACATTATTATTATGAGCGCCATATTTTATTACATCTTCATTTAGTATTGCTTTTGGTTCAGCTTTCCAATTAAATCTAACATTTATATCAGATTTAATGTTTCTTTCTCTTTCATTCTCATCATAATAGGTTCCTGTTAAATTTAATTTTGTTTCTCTAGAAAAATATGTTAAATCCATATTATCATTTCTTACAAAATTAACAGGAATTTCTATTTCCACTTCTTTTCCACTTTTTATTTGGTTTAATGTAATTTGATTATTATCATAATCTATTGCTTTTATATCTCCAGATACTGAAAAAGCTCTTGAAATTACAAAGTTTGGATTTTCGAATGATATTGTTGCATTTTCTAAATATCCTGCATTTTTTACATTTACCTTTACATATAGTTTTTGTTCTGCAGTTATTTCTGCATCCATACTATGTTTGTTTGTTCCGTCTAGTTTAAAATATGCATCAAATTCTATATTTTTGTTATTTGATACAATTCCTTGTTCCTCTAATTCTTCATAGGCAGCATAAACTGAGTTTGTTAACGTAGACACATATGTCATAAGTAAACAAACAGTGACTATTGCTGCTATTAATTTGTTTACAACATCTCTTTTCATATTTTCCTCCTAAAAAAAATAATAATCCCATATACTAATATTATACACTCTTTTTCCTTATTTTTCAATGTTTTTCTCATATTTGTGATATTTTTATGTAAATTTGTTTTTCTTCTAACTTTTATCTTAGCGGAAGCTCATATTTGCTTATTTTTTACATTTTTATTATTTTTATAAAACTGTCACTATTTTTTTGTATTTTTAATATATTAATATAACAAAATTCATATATATATTTAGAGGTGATTTATATGGATAATATGGATATGGCAAAATTAATGAGTATGCTATCTAAAGTAGATAAAAAAGATTTAGAAAAAAGTATGGAAATTGCAAATAAAATCATGAAATCAGAAAACAAAGATGAAATTATAAAAAATTTAAAAAATAACTTAAATAAATAAGTCTTGGGAGGTTGTTATGAGTGATGATTTATCAGATTTAATTAAAAATTTTTCTAATAGCAATATAGATATGAATAAAGTTAATGACATTTTGAACAGTTTAAAATCTACTGACAAGTCATCCTCTTCTAATGACTTAAATAAAAGCTCTTCTGAAAAAACAACAAATTCGGATATAGATATTAACACCATCTTAAAAATAAAAGAGATGATGGATAAAATAAATTCTTCTCACAATGATAAACGATCTAATTTGTTATTAGCTTTAAAACCATATCTTAGAGAAAGTAGACAAACCAAATTAGACCAATACATGAAATTATTAAACATGGCTCCATTATTAGAAATGTTTAAAAATGATAATGGTGGTGATAAAAATGTATAAATTTCCTCCTCCTTATTCTAATTATTACAAGAACAATATACGAAAGCTACAAAAAAGCAAAAGCAATATAGTGCCAACACAAAAATCAAATTATAGTTCCAAAAATTCTAATCAAACACATTCTACTTCAGTTACTGATAATAATATCTGTATTAATATATTAGGTATTAAATTGTATCTAGATGATTTAATTATACTATTTATTATATTTATTTTATATAAAGAAAATGATAAAGATAATGAGTTAATAATCTGTTTATTACTATTGCTTTTTACTTAGGTTATCCACATTTTTTAATTTGCAGATAATGCTCCGATAGTTTGGCTATGAAGCACGTATAAATCTTTGATTTGTTGGGCTATACCATAAAATAAAGCCAAGTATCAAAAAGAATGTACTATCAAATTTTTAGTACATTCTTTTTTGATTTATATATTATTCCAAAATAATATCTCTTCCATTTTCATCAACATATGCATATGTGTATGCAACATTATATGCTTCATCATCTTTTTCCATTTCTTTTATTATATTAGCAATTCTAAGTTGATGAGTATCTATTCTATGTGCTGCAATTATTGCTTGTTTATTTCCTTTGGCACCAGCATGAGCTAATCCTCTTAAATTACCTACTACTACTACATTATCACCAGCAATTACTTCTGCTCCATCATTTACGTCACCCAATACTATTAATGTTCCTTCATATTCAATTCTTTGGCCTGATCTTAATGAACCTCTGTGAATTTTAGATTCTGAGATTTCTACATCTCTATTATATGTTCTTCTTATTTCGTTTAGCCCTAAGGCTTTAGGCGTATCAAATTCTACTTCAACATTTATACTCTTTTTTATCAAATCTTGAATCTCTTTTAATTCTTTATTTTTCAAAATTCTCCCTGTCACAAATATCGGTGTTTTTTCTTGCTGATATAATTTTTTTAGCTCTGGTAATTTCTTCTTTAAACTTTTAATTGTATCTGCCTGTGTTGCTTTCTCGCTTAATTTCATAACAATTACATCTTTTTTTAAATTTACTGTTATATACTGTGCCATTTTAAACTTCCTTTCATTCTTATCTATATGTTTCTACATATGGTGCTTGTGTCATATCTTCTTGTACTTGTGTAGTATTCATTCCAAAATATTGTTCCATTATATTTCTAACAGTCTCTCCTGTATACCAACCATGTCCACCATTTTCTACAAATACAACTACCGCAATTTCAGGATCATCAAATGGAGCAAAACCTGCAAACCAAGCATTAGTTTTACCATTTCCCTCACCACTTTCTGTTTCTGCAGATCCTGTTTTTCCTCCAACTTCTATTGGGAAATTTCTAAATACACTATATGCTGTTCCAGATTCATCAGATGTAACTGAGCGCATTCCTTCTTTAACTACATCTATGCTTGTTTGAGATATCGTTAAATCCTCTGTTCCATCATCTGTTATTCCTAATTTTTCTTTTATTTTTTGTTCTACCTCATCTTTTGGTATTTCTGTTCCATCTGCTTTTATAACAGATTCTACTATTGTTGGCGTTATTTTATTTCCACCATTTGCTACCATACTTATATATTTAGCCATTTGTAATGGTGTAAATGCATTATAGCTTTGTCCTATAACAGCAGACATCATATCACCTGGTTGCCAAGAATGATTATTCTTTTCTGCAGTTTCTCTTGAAGCAACACTTCCCGCTACCTCACTTGGCAATTCTACACCAGTCTTTACTCCTAGCCCGAAATATCTAGTATATTTTGCTAATGTATCTATATCCATTCTTGTTCCAATTGTGTAGAAGAAGTAGTTACATGATTTTTCTATTGCACCTGTAATGTTAAGCCATCCATGTCCACCTCTTTGCCAGCAATGCCAACTACTATTATATCTATAAAATGTTCCAGTATCATTTACTCTTTCTGTAGTATTAACTACCCCAGACTCTAAACCTGCAATTGCTGTTACCATCTTAAATATTGAACCTGGTGCATATGCTGATTGAATAGTTTTATTCATTAGTGGTAAATCTGGATTGTTATTATATTCATTCCACTTTTCTGTAGATATTGTACCAACAAAATCTTGTGGATTATATGTTGGATAACTTGCCATTGCTAATATTTTTCCTGTTTTAACTTCCATTACTACTGCTGCTCCAGAATTTGTATCATATTGTTGTGAATATCCGCCACTATTTATTTTATTGATAGTATTTGCTAGTGCTTCTTCCGTTACTTTTTGTAAATTTAAATCTATTGTTAATACAACATCTGATCCCTTTACAGCTTCTTTTGTTGTATATTCTTCTTGAACAGTTCCATCAACACTCATATCTAGTTGTTTTATACCATCTTCACCTTTTAAATACTCTTCGAACATAGATTCTATTCCATTTTTTCCTATTATATCATCTTGGTCATAAGTATCTTTTCTAGTTTCTAATTCCTTTGATGTAATTTTTCCGGTATAACCAACTATATGTGAAGCAGTTGTACCTTGTTCATAATTTCTGACTGGTTCAACAACAACATTTATTCCTGGGAATTCTGCTGCTTTTTCATTGAATATTAACGCAGATTCTCTCTTTATATTATTTGATATTTGTAGTGGTCTTGTACTACTATATCCTTCTTGCTGTATTGCGTACCTAATTGCCATTATTTTTCTTGCTTCTAGTACATCCGTGTTTTCTATTTCGTACTCTTCTTTCATTATATTAAAACACTCTTCAGCTGTCGCATTTTCGTCTATATCATTATCCTTTTTAAAATTCTCCACTTTTTCTTCAGAGACATTAAAAGCATATGGATTTACATCTATTATAAAATCATCAATATAAGAATCTCCATTTTGTTCTAACACATTTATAACATTTAAAATAGTTTGATTTAATGTTTTATCATCTATTTTCGTTTTGTATAAATCAACACTAAATCCCATTGTATTTCCTACTATCGTATTCCCCGATTTATCTAGTATTGAGCCTCTATCTGCTTCTATGGTACTTTCACGTGTTAATCTTGTATTTGATTGCTCCCTATATTCACTACCATGCACTATTTGTAGATTGAAAAGTTGTAATAATAAAATAATTCCTACTACATATATAATAGTTGTTATAAAATTAAATCTAAATTTTGTATTTGGTTTCTTGCTCAATTAATCACTTCCAATCCTACATTAAAAATATCTTGTTAGTATTTTTGTTTCTTTAAAATTTTCCTCTAAAGCATATCCACATTTTTGAATAAGTGGATAAAATATTATGGTTATTAATATATTAAATAATGTTTCTATTGCTAATTTTATAAAGAAATCTATTAGTTCTAATGAATAAGAAAATATAATTGCATTTATAGCATAATTTAATATTTCATAAAGTACAGTTAAAATTATAACCATCAGAATAAGAGTTATCCTACTATCTTTTGAAAAGTTTTTATCTAATAAAGCACCAATAAAGCCTACTAACCCTAAGGTTATTGCTGTCACTCCTATTTTCTTGCTTATGAAAATATCTATAAGTAGTCCCGCAACTATCCCTGTAGATATTCCTGTATTTTTCCCAGCAAATAATCCTATTACTAGTATTAGTACCACAAATAGATTTGGCATTACTCCTGCAATATTAAACCATGTAAAAAAATTTACTTGCAAAAAATATATTATAAGGAAAGCTAAAAACATTAACAATATACATACTGCTTTTTTCATAAATGCTCTCCTTTCTTTAATTTAGTATTACAAGTACTGTATCTAATTTTGAAAAATCTACCGCTGTTTCTATTGTTGCATATTTATCTGTTGGATTTTTAGTATTAACGACTTCTTTTATCGTTCCTACATGTATTCCTTTAGGATAAATTCCTCCTAGCCCTGATGTTTCTACACTTGTGTCTTGAACTAATACTGCATCTGTTGGTATATATGTTGCTCTTATTTCTCTTCCACTACCATTTATACTTCCTTTTGTTATAAATGCATCTTTAGAAGTACTAATAATACAGCTTACAGAACTTGCTGGATCCACAATCGTTTGAACTTTCGCTGTATTTGCAGTTACAGACACTACATTTCCAACTAGTCCTTTATCTGCAATAACAGTCATATTAGGCTGAACACCATCATCTGATCCTACATTTATAACTACCATACCTGTATAATTGCTAATATCTCTATTAATTACATAACCAGATACTGTATTATATTCTCCATATTTTTCCTTAAGATTCATTTGCTCTTTTAAAGTAGTATTCTCTGCTTTTATTATTTCTAATTCTCTTAGTGATTGTTCTAATTCACTATTTTTTTGTTTTAACTCTTCATTTTCGTTTTTTAAATTATCTAAATCAGTAAAAAATGTATCATTTCCTGAGATTTTATTTTTTAGCATTGTAAACCCATTTTGAAATGGCATAACTATTGTACTAAAAACATTTTCTACAACTGTTAAATTTTCTATTTTTATATTTGAAAGTATTACTAATAATATTAAAATTATTACTGTAACAACTATTCCAATAACTCCACTTTTTTTCTTTTTATACATTCTTACTTCCTTCCCATATAATTAAAATTATACTCTTTTTCTTGCGTTAATTAATACTGTTCTTAATTTTTCTATGTTTTCTAATGTTTTACCAGTTCCTTTTACTACACAATCTAAAGGATCTTCTGCAACATATACTGGCATTCCAGTTCTCTCACTTAACAATTTATCTAGATTTTTAATTAATGCTCCTCCACCTGCAAGCACAATACCTTTTTCCATAATATCAGAAGCAAGTTCTGGTGGTGTTTTTTCTAATGTTGCTTTAACTGTTTCTACTATTTCATTTATAGAAACTTCGATTGCTTCTTGAATATTGCTAGAAGTTACAACTATATTTCTTGGAAGCCCTGTATTTAAATCTCTTCCTGTAACATCCATCGTCATCTCTGTCATTAGAGGAAGTGCACAACCAATTTGTTTTTTTATTTCTTCTGCTGTAGTGTCTCCAATTGCTAAATTATATTCTCTTTTAATATAATTAATTATATCTTCATCTAGCTCGTCCCCAGCAATTCTTAAAGAATGACTTATAACTATTCCTCCTAAAGAAACTACTGCAACTTCTGTTGTTCCTCCCCCAATATCTACAATTATATTTCCACTAGGTTCAGAAACATCCAAATTAGCTCCAATAGCTGCTGCCATTGGTTCTTCTATTAAGTACACTTCTTTTGCTCCTGCTTGCATAACTGCTTCTTCTACTGCTCTTTCTTCTACTTCTGTTATTCCTGATGGAACTCCAACTAGTATTCTTGGTTTACCAACATTATTTTGTCTACATACTTTTTTTATTATATTTTTTAACATTAATTCTGTAGCTGTAAAATCCGCAATAACACCATCCCTTAGAGGTCTTACTGCCTTTATAGTTTCTGGAGTCCTTCCTAGCATCTCTTTTGCTTCATATCCAGTTGCTAAAATTTCTCCAGTATTTTTATCTATTGCTACAACTGAAGGTTCATTAAGTACAATTCCCTTCCCTTTTAAAGTTACTAATAAATTTGCTGTACCTAAGTCTATTCCAATATCCTTAGAATTAAGTCCTAAAAATTTAAACATATTAAAACAATCCTTTCTTTCTCATTATTGCGAAAACACTTTCGTAATTGTTATTTCCTATTATTACATGATCCAAAAAAGAAATACCTAATAACATTGATGCATCTTTTATTCTACTTGTAAGTAATATGTCTTCCTTACTTGGCTTAGGGTCACCACTTGGATGATTATGCACAAGTATTAATCTTTGTGCTTGCATTTTTATTGCTTCTGTAAAAATATCTTTCGGATCAAGCATTACAAAATTCTGTCCTCCAAATGATATATCTTTAATTTTTATTACTACATTTTTATTATTTAATATTACTAGCTTTGCAACTTCTCTTTTTGAATTTTTTAATTCTTTCATAAATAAATTTGCAACATCTTCTGAACCTTTTATTAAAATTTTTTCTGCACATATAGGCTTGCCTATTCTTTTTGCAAGTTCACAAACAGCTTTTATTTGTATTGCTTTTACTCTACCTATTCCTTTTATTTTGGTTAGCTCTTGTATTGTAAGTTCTTCTAAAAATGTAATATCATTTGTTTTGCAATTATTTCCCATATTTAAAATACGTTGAGCTACTGCCAATGCAGACTCTTCCTTTGTCCCACTTTTAATTACTATTGCTAGCAATTCAGAATTTGACAAATTTTCTTCTCCATATATTTCTAGTTTTTCATATGGTCTTTCGTAATTTGGGAGCATTTTCATTATCATAATTTATTCCTTTCTGCCCCCATTTTAAATTACACTTTTCTATATATAAGTATAGATAGCAAAACTCCAATTATACTTGCTATATTAACTTTTATTACTAACGCAAATGTGATTTTTACAATACTTAAGTCTAATACTAATGGCTCTGCTAGTCCAAAACTATTTCCATACCCAAGCCACCATAAAAAATCAACCCTAGAAGCAAGTTCTCCTAACAATCCACCTACTACTAATCCTGCTAAAATAAATATTAATAAAACCCATATATTTTTGTCTTTAGTTGCCATTATTGCTCCTCCTTTTCCTTACGGAAATTAACAATTAAATTCCATAATATTATATATATATTACACAGATTTTTCAAGTCATATTTACAATTTTGGGGGAATAAAAATTCTTTGTTTTTTTCCATTTTTTTCTTTTAATTTATTTTCTTTTATGCTATATTAAAGGTACCTATTTTTTTAATACAGAATATATTATATTACCAAATATTACTCATTTAAATTATACTTTATATATAGTATAATTAATATATATTTCGGGAGGGATATTTTAATGAGATTTGAAAAATTAAGTAATGATAAAATTCGAATTATTCTTGACCTTCAAGATTTAGCAGATAACGATATAGATTACCAGGCTTTTATGTCAAATTCTTCCGATTCGCAAAAACTATTTATGGAAATATTGGATGAAGCAGAAGAACAAATAGGTTTTATAACTAAAAATTATAAGTTAATGGTAGAAGCTTTAGCAACTTTGGACGGTGATTTTATTATCACGATTACTAGGTCTTTGCCAGATTTTGATATAACAAATTCTACATATAAAAAGAGAACAATTAGAGCAAAACGAAAGTCTAATAAGTTAACAACTGATTCTATAATTTACGAATTTAATACTTTTGATGATATTATTGATTTTGTTTTACTTTTAAAAAATCTTAAGCTTAATGGTTTAATTTCTTTTACAAAAGATTTCTCTTTATATACATATAAAAATCGCTATTATTTAGTTATGGAAAATATTAATAAAAACTTTAAAGGTATTAAAACTTTCCTTTGTACACTAACTGAATTCGGCAAAAGTATAAATAATTCTAATTTATTTAAAAACAAATTAAATGAATATGGTACTTTAATAGTAAAAAATAATTTCTATCAAGTTTTATCTAAAAATTTAAAATAGACTATAATTTATTTTTTTAGCTCATCATTGGAATCTCTTATTTCATTTGATGGGCTATATTTTTGGGATTCAAAAAGAAGGCTAATCATTAGCCTTCTTTTTATTATATTTTTTATTAATTTAAGCTACGCCACTTGTGTTTTTGCAAAGCAATATGTAAATTTTAATATACATATTTTTGAGGATTATAACTTTGTCCATTTACTCTTACTTCTAAATGTAAATGGTTACCTGTAGAATTACCTGTGCTTCCAACTTTTGCAATAACTTCTCCCTGAGAAACTGTATCTCCAACAGAAGCTAGTAAACTACTGCAATGTGCATAATATGTTTGTACACCGTTTCCATGCGAAACTACAATCATTTTACCAAATGAGCCCTTTCTTCCAGAAAATACTACTGTTCCTGAAGCTGCTGCCTTTATAGGTGTTCCTGCTGGTGCTGCTATATCAAGACCAGTATGCGCACTAGAACGAACACTACTTCTTTCTCCATACCTTGCAGTTATTATTCCGCTTATTGGTTCTATTAATGTTATTCCTAAATTTGCTTTTCCACTTGAAACTTTAGTAGAAGTACTTACTCTATTGCTTGTTTTTCTATTTGTTGCTGTGCTTGCTATCATTACTGTACTTTCTACTTGTTTTTCTTCATATAATTGGTTAACCGCATCTTCCTTCGCAACTAATGTTGCAAGTTCCGTATTATATTTTTCTTCTATTGTTATATTATCTTTATTTGCACTATCTTTATCTTTTAATTCTTGTAATACTGCTTCTGCCTCTTCAAGATTTTTTACATATAGTTTTTCTTGTCCATTTACTACCATTGCATAATATGTATAATAATTTTTACCATTTCCTATTACTTTTTGAAAAATTTCATCATCATCTGTTGTAATACCCTTTTTTAAAAAGCACATTTTGTATTCCGGTAAATCATTAATTTCCACAAACGCAACATTCTCTCCAAATCCATTATCCATATATTCATTTATCCTATTTTGCATTTCTGTTTTATCTTCACAGTATCCTATAAATTCGCCATTTAAAGTTACACTATATATTGGCTTATAAATAAAAATTATTGCTGCCCAAATTAGTGCTCCTGCTACGGCTAATAATGCTAATAATTTTATTAAAGTTCTAAAATTAATTAATACTTTTCTTACCTTAATAATTTTTAACACTCCTTTGTATACACATTGGTTATATAATATAATAAAAGATTTTTTTCTTCAAATTTTAAAATCGATGATTTTTTCGTTTTTTTTCTTTAAAAAGTCTCTCTTTTTCTTTTTTTCTTCGTTTATCTATACAACTTAATATTTTTGTAATATTTATTTAGAGTTATGTTAATAATTCAAAACACCTACATTTTATAAAATGCAGGTGTTTGTTTACAGTAATATTTTATTGTAAATTATTTTTTACTTCATCTATTTCTGTTACAGTAGCTTTAGACGCTGGTTTATAATATCCTTTTGCTTGTGCAACCTTAAATAATTCATATTGAAAACTTTCATCATTATTTCTTATTTGTTGTAAAGTTTGTCTAAGCTCCATATTTTCACATTCTGCTATTGCGTTTTGATATGTTGTTAAACTAGACTTAACTCCTGATAAAATATCATTTACCATAATTTTTTCATTCATTATAAAATCTAACCTCCTGATTTTAATTATTTAAAAAACTCATCAATTTTTGTTTTGTATTTAAAGCATCTTGTGCAGACTTTGCAAAGATTTGCTTAATTTGTGGATCGACAGCTTCTGAAGAATACGCATTTAACTTTTGATATGAAGTCTCATGTGCTCCTATAAGGTGTCTTAAATTTTGTAATTCAACTTGACTTAAATTTGGCATATTATCACTCCTTTTTCATTTTTTTATATTATTATCCAATTTTTATTTTTTATACATCGAATTTTACAGAAATTTTGGTGTGTCGCATAGGGATTTGGGGACGTTCTTTAAATCCCTCTATTATAAAACTGTGACCTCAAAAAAACTGCCAACCGGCAGTTTTTAATTTTATATATTTTTTTTAAGTAATATTTTTTCTATTTCTTTCCAACTATTTACTCTAGTTAGTTTCTTCTCTTTTAATTCTTCCTCACCAATATTTTTATTGTGATATGCTGTAAATAATAATTTTAATTCTGCTTTTCCTTTTAGTTTATCAACACTATCATCAATTCTTATATCTGCATCTACTAATTCTTTATCAGGTAAAAATATAAATTTTTTTGGATCTATAAAAGGTAAATTCTTAGTTAAGTAATCAAATTTATTTTTTAATTGATTTCCTGATATTTCTGGTTTATCCCTAAAAATATATGCAGTAATCATATATATATCATATACTTTATTAAGTTTTTCTATAACTTCTGGTGCATCTTTAACTATATTTACATAGTCATATAAATTTTTTTCTTCAAAATATTTTACACAATCTTCAAATTTATCTATAGGTATTAAATCATTTACGTAATATGAATTTGCATCTTCTGCTCTATAATTAGTCCCTAAGAATTCATTTATCATACGAATAAACCCATTTTCACAAATAACATCGTCCATATCAATTAATAACTTTTTCATTCCATTCTCCTCTAATATATTTATGATATTTAGCCAAT
The DNA here is from genome assembly GCA_946497695.1 of uncultured Clostridium sp. Lineage (GTDB taxonomy): Bacteria > Bacillota > Clostridia > TANB77 > CAG-508 > Merdicola. The sequence continues at coordinate 26,791 of CAMMLJ010000011.1, forward strand.
TGCTAAAATCATTGATTTTTATAAATAGGGATTTAAGGAACGTCCCCAAATCCCCCTATGCGATACTTAGTTAAATTAGTCTATAATTTCTAGATTTGCAAATTTTGCCATTAGTCGTTTATGTCCTACCTTGTCAAATTGAATGTCTAATTTTAAATCGTCTCCTTCTGGTTCTATTTTACTTATATTTCCTTCGCCAAAACGTTTATGATATATTCTTTGACCTTCTTTATATTTCGATAAATCTGTTGTGTTTCCTTGTGATTTGCTATTTAGTTTTGCTAAAAAGCTTTCTGCAGATTTAAATGCAAAACTTGGTTCTGGCTTAGCATTTGGTATATCTACTTTATAGCTTACGACTTTTCCATTATTGCCTGATTTTCCATAGCTCCATTCATAACTACTGTCTTTAAATTTATTTTCTGGTTCACTTTCTATTTCATTTGCACCTTCTAGCATGTTTTCTGGTATTTCTTTTACAAATCTTGATACAGGATTACAACTTGTTGAACCAAACATTGTTCTTTGTCTACTACATGTTAAATATAAATTATTTTTTGCTCTAGTTATACCTACATAACATAAACGTCTTTCTTCTTCTAATTCCTTTGGCTCTCCTATAGATTTATATCCTGGGAAGATTCCTTCTTCCATACCTACTAAAAATACTACTGGAAATTCCAATCCTTTTGCTGAGTGTAATGTCATTAATGTAACAGATTCTTCTTCATCATCCATTCCATCTATATCACTAGAAAGAGTTATTCCCTCTAAGAATGTGCTTAAATCATTATCTGCCTCTTCTTCTTCGAATTGTACAGCAACAGTTAAGAATTCTTCTAAGTTTTCTATTCTATTTTCTGCTTCTATACTATTTTCATCTTCTAAAGCTTTTGTATATCCAGATTCTTTTAATGTATGTTTTATTAATTCTGTTATTGTGTATTCATCTTTTTTACTTATTAAATCTTCTATGACTTCTATGAATCCTTGTGCATTTGCATAAACTCTATTAAGTCCATATTGATCAGCTTCTTTTATTATTTGATACATTGGTATTCCAGTTTGTTCTGATATTGTTTGTATCTTATCTAAACTTGTTTTTCCAATTCCTCTTTTAGGTTCATTTATAATTCTTTTTAATGCTAAATTATCTGATGGATTATTAATTAATCTTAAATAAGAAATTATATCTTTTATTTCTTTTCTTTCATAGAATTTAAGCCCACCAACAATTTTATATGGGATATCTTCTCTTCTTAGTATTTCCTCTATTGCTCTTGATTGTGAGTTCATTCTATAAAGAATTGCAAAATCTGAATATTTATAATATTCTTCTCTTCTTAAATGATTTATTTGTTCTACGATATATCTTCCTTCATCATATTCATCATCTGAAACATGAAATGTTGGTAATGATCCTTCTTCATTTTCTGTCCATAATTTTTTCTTATATTTTACTTCATTATTTTTGATTACAGAATTTGCTGCATTTAATATATTTTGTGTGCATCTATAATTTTGCTCTAATTTTATTATTTTTGTTCCTTTAAAATCTTTTTCAAAATTTAAAATATTTGAAATGTCTGAGCCACGGAATCCGTAAATACAATTATGGACACATATATTGTTAGCAAAATATTGTCTGTAATCTTGAACATTAATATCATATACTTTTCCTTCGTAATCTTCTATTTCTACTGATTTTACAATATCCTCTTCTAACTTTCCATCTTTATTTATTACAACCACCATATTTTCTCTTATGTGGCCTAAAGGAGTAAAATTATATAATTCATGTCTTATTAAATTTATTTTTGAAGTTAATATAATATCATCTGAAATATTCTTTATTTTTTCTGCAAACTTATAAGCGTCTTCATAATTAGATCTTTCAACTTCGATTCTCCATGTTGATGCTTTTCCCTTTCTAGTTTTTAAACCATTATTCTCTAATTTTTCTTTTAGCCCTTTGTCTGCAGAATTTATATAAACTCTATGTCCACATTTTCCATTTTTTCTTTCAGTTCCTGAAAAATAAACAACTTTAACAATCTTCCTTTGGGATCCACCTTTCATTGATGCTTGTGGTATATTAATTGGATAGTCTTTTGAAAGTCCTAAATCTTGCATTAATTTTTCAACTCTTGTTTCCGTATCTATTGAATTAAATAATTTATTTATATTTTTTTGTGTCCATTGCATTTCTCTTCCTTGTGAATGAAATACCAATGTTGGTATTCCATATGTAAAAGCATAATAAGATTCATAATATCTAGCTTGCTGTAAGTTTTTACAAGTTTTTAACAACCATATCTTATCTGCTTTTTCTTGTCTCATTCTAACGCATAAGCCATTTTGTATATCTCCCACATCATTCTTTCTTACACCACTTGTTTGTCCTATTCTATAGCCTAAATCTTTCTTATACATTAAATATACATAATAATTATCCTGGTCAGGTATTAATTTTGAAAATATTATATGATTTGGTGTTCCCTGTAAAATGAAACCTTTTTTTGTTATTATTTTTATAATTTTTCCTTCATATTCTTTTTGTTTCGTACTTTCCACAATTCCCTCATTAATATTTCCTTTTCCTGATGCACTTAGAACTTTATCTCCTTTTTTTATATCTTTTATAAGTTTTATCCCTTCGCTAGTTTGTATTTTTGTATCTCCAACAAGACATTGGTCATTGTCTCCAACTACAGTAATATTTCCATGTGCTTTTGCTAGCATTCTGATTAATGTAAATTGTGATTTATTTGTATCTTGATATTCATCTACTAATATATAATTAAATTTATTTGTATAATAATCTAATACATCATCATTTTCTCTAAATATTTTTATAGCATAATTTATAATGTCATCAAAATCTATAGCATTATTTTCTTTTAATCTTTTTTGATACAAATTATATACAGAAGCTATTTTTTCTCTTCTATAATCACCTTTTACCATAGCTTCATATTCTTCTGGTTCTTTCATATCATTTTTTGCATTACTTATTTCAAATTGAACAATCCTATCTGTAAACATTTTATCATCTATTTGCAAGTCCTTTAAACATTCTTTAATTAATGTTCTTTGGTCTGATGTATCAAAAATTACAAAAGAATGGTCAAAACCAATTCTATCTATAAATCTTCTTAAAATTTTAACACATATAGAATGGAATGTTCCAATCCACATATCTTTTGCATCATCACCTACTAATGCCTCTACTCTTTCTTTCATTTCGTTTGTAGCTTTATTAGTAAATGTTATTGCTAATATATTCCATGGTTTTATATCTTTTTCTTCCATTAAATATGCTATTTTATGTGTTAATACTTTTGTTTTACCGCTTCCTGCACCAGCTATTACTAAACATGGTCCATCTGTATTTATAACGGCTTCATATTGTTTGTCATTTAAACCTTCTAATAAATTTTGCATCTTTATTCTCCTTTAGCGATATTTTGTTCTCCTGCAAATTATATCATAATTCTGTATTTTAACAACATAAACTTACACTTTTTTTACTTTTGTTAAAAACTTCTCGTAATAACAGAAACACACGAAATCCTCTATTTCAAGATAAAACTTTTTAAAAAGCAGTCCTATAAATTAGGACTGCTTTATTCATGTGTATTAGTATTATAAGTAGTTCTTCTTATACTCTTTTAAATTTAATAGCAACTTTAAATAAATCTCCATCTAAATAAATATTAAAAGTTCCATCTTGTAATTCTGTTAAACTTTTAGCAATAGAAAGACCTAATCCACTTCCTTCTGTATTTCTAGATTTATCTCCTCTAACAAATCTTTGCATCAATTCATCTGCAGAAATATTTAATTCATCTTTAGAAATATTTTTTACATATATTGCAACAGTATTTTCCTCTTCTAATATACAATCTATATAAACTCTAGTATTTTCTTCTGCATATTTTGCAACATTACTATACGTATTTTCTAATACTCTATATAAATATCTACTATCTGCTTTAATATATATAGTTTCTTCTGGTAATTTACTTATAATATTTAGTCCACGCCCATTAAATTTGTCTTCAAATTCTCCTGTTACTTGATTTAGCAATTCTTTAACATTTAATACTTCTTTATTTATTTTTATATTTCCCGAAGATGCCTTTGATGCTTCTACTAAATCTTCTATTAATTTCTTTAATCTCTGTGATTTATTATCTAAAACTTCTATATATTCTTTTGCTTTCTCATTTTGTATATTTTCTTGTTTTAATAAATCAACATAATTAATAATTGAAGTTAATGGAGTTTTAATATCATGAGAAACATTTGTTATAAGTTCTGTTTTTAGTCTTTCACTTTTTAAGCTTTCTTTTATAGCGTTAGAAAATCCTCCGGCTATGTCATTGATGTACACTGCAAGTTCCTTTAAAACTCCTGTATATAAAGATTCATCTAATTTAATATTTGTATCACCCTTATAAATTTTTTCTGTAGCATCATGTATTTGTTTAAACTTATCGACTTCTTTCATAATTTTATAATAGCACCAAATCCAGAAAACTATATCTAATAAAATTCCAAATCCACCAAAAACTAAAATCAAGATTCCAGATACTGCTATCATTCCGATAAAATATAATGCTATTTTACCACCTAAATTTTTATTTGCCGAAATTGTATTTTTTACATTTTTATATTTTTTAACTATCCATTTTAGAATTCTATACGTAATTGAATTCTTAAAAAATGTATGTACTTTAATTCTTTTTAATAATGTTCCTGCTCCACATAATGCACTTAATATTGAAAAATATCCAACTAACATAATAAGCATAACACATAAATTAACATCAACAGCTACTACACTAAAGCAAATTACTAATAATGCAGCTTCCACAAGGAATAATAAAGAATAAGCTCCAATCAATATTTCTAGTGGAATTTTATCTAACCAAGATAGATAAATGTCCTCTTTATTTTTTACATGACCTAAACTGTAAATTAAATATATAAGTTCTATTGCACCTAATATAATACTAACTGCTAAAGTTGAATATGCATATTTATATAGTGCCTGTGTCTGATTATATAGAGCTCTACTAAGTGTTATATCATTTGTAGAATCTAAATTTTGTACTGTTTCATCAAAAGCTGTATAATATTGTTTATTAGTTGAAAATTCACTTATCTCCTGTAAATCTTCATTTCGTACTATATTTTCTTCTGATAATCTATCTATATTTGTTTGAATTTGATTATTAGATATTGACCAATATTTATTATTAGTTATTATTTCTTGTTTTAGCTTTTCTAAGGTATTTGTTTTAGCGGTTTGTTGTATATTGGTATATGCAATCTTTGTTTCTTCATTTATTAATAAATATATAAATTTTTTCTTTGTATGATTTGTTTGATAATATATTCTGTATTCTCCATCTTGTACATAAATTGGCATTCTATCATTTTCTTCTGCTGGATCTATCCAATATCCATATTCATCTATAAAATATCCTTCTTCAACTTCATCTTTTAAGCTTGAACTTTTTCGTTCGACTTCTCCTAAATAAGATTCTATAAACATATCTGTGTCATAAAAATCTTTATTTTCTTTTATTTCTGGGTGTGCAACAGAGTAATAAATTAATACGCAATCAATTATTATTATCATTGCAAATATTGGTAATGTTAAAAAAGCAAGAATTTTTAAAACCTGATTTTTTAAAATACTTTTTTCTTCCATCTCTTCACATCCTTTTAAATATTCTCTATTTTATATCCAATTCCCCATATTACTTTTAAGTATCTTGGTTCACGTGGATTTATTTCTATTTTTTCTCTTATATGTCTTATGTGTACCGCAATTATATTCTCTGTTCCATAAGATTCTTCTTCCCAAACATTTTCATATATTTGAGATATAGAAAAAACCTTTCCTTTATTTTTTGTTAAGAATTTTAAAATATTGTATTCCGTAGGAGTTAGCTTAATATTTTTTCCATCAACAGTAACTTCTTTTTTACTATCGTCTATTACTAGTTCCCCAGATTTATATATATCATCATTTTCTTCCTTTTGATTAATACTTCCTAATTTTGTGTATCTTCTTATTTGTGAATTTACTCTCGCTACTAATTCCATTGGATTAAATGGCTTAGTTATGTAATCGTCTGCACCTACATTTAAGCCTTTTATTTTGTCATAATCTTCTGATTTTGCAGACAGCATAATTATTGGAATTGCTTTATCTTTTCTTACCTTTTCTGCTACACTTATTCCATCTAATTCTGGCATCATTATGTCTAATATAACTAAATGTAACTCTTTATTATCTATTATTTTTAAAGCCTCTTTTCCATTGTATGCTTTATATATTTGATAACCTTCTTTTTCTAAATATATTTCTATTGCATTTACTATTTCTTTATCATCATCACACACTAAAATATTATACATAAAATCCTTCCCCTTTATCCGAATCTATTGGTATTATACCATTTTATTTATTAAGAAAAAAGAATATAAATTATTAATGTTTTATTAATAATTTATATTCTTCTTCTAATTTATATTTAATTATTTTTTACTCTATATTTTCTTGTGCTTTTTGTTCTAATCTATAATTTACAAAATCTGATACTAATAATTTAATTACAGCAGCAACTGGTGCTCCTAAGAACATTCCTAATATACCAAAATAAGCTCCACCTACTGCAACTGCAAATATAACAAGTAATGGACTTAGTTTTAAAGAACCACCTACTATTTTTGGATTAATAATATTAGCATCTATTTGTTGTAAAATAATTACTATTACAAGCATCCATATTGCTTGTGCTAAGCCTCCTGTAACTAATGTTATTATTGCTGAAATTGCAACTGCAAATATAGCACCAAAATATGGTATAAGGTTAAGCAATCCTATAAAGAAACCTAGCAATACAGCATATTTTACTCCTAATAATGACATAGCTATCGATGTTAATATTCCTACGACTATTCCATCTAATACTTGGCTTGATAAAAATTTAAAGAAGTATTCATTTGCATTATTAAAATACTTGATTAATCTTTCTGCAGTATTTGGTTTAAATACTGCTATAATAAATTTCTTTAAAGCCTTTACTAATTTGCCTCTTGCTGCTAATACATATACAGAAACTACAATTGCAACAAATATATTTAATAGGCTTGTAGCAAAACTAAATATACCAGATAAATAATTTAATATTTGCATAATATCTATTTCTTTTAATTTTGCTATTGCCTGCTCTAAGAAATCTTTCTTTAGGAAAGAGTCATCTGGAAGAGCAGAAAATTTATTCATAATATCAGTTATATACCCTTGTGAATTATTTATTAATTCTATTATACTATCATATACTCTTGGTATAAGAAATTTCATTGCAATTATTAAAATAATTAAAATCAATACATATATTATTATTACACTGATTGGTCTTGCCTTTTTCTTTATGAGTTTTAATTTACTTTTTTCTAGCTTTTTTTCTATTCCTCTACATGGTAAATATAATATATATGCTATTAAAATACCTGCTAGAAACGGACTAAGTATCTGCAAGAAATTACCTACTATTTGCTTTAAATTATCAAAATTATTAAATATATTAAATACAATTATAATTGCCACTCCAAAGCTAAACCAATATAGCCATTTTTTCCAACTATTTTCTTTCATTTTTTTCTTCCCTTCGCTTAATTAAATATTTAAATCCAATTCTACTGGACAATGATCACTACCATAAATATCATCTAATATTTTCGCATCTTCTATTTTATCTTTTAAGCTTTCTGAAACTATAAAATAGTCAATTCTCCAACCTGCATTTTTTTCTCTGGCATGAAACATATATGACCACCAGCTATATTTTCCTTCTACTTCTGGATATTTATATCTAAATGTATCTATAAAACCTGCATTTAAAAGCTCTGTCATTTTTGCTCTTTCTTCATCTGTAAATCCAGCATTCTTTCTGTTTGTTTTTGGATTTTTTAAATCTATTTCATTATGAGCAACATTTAAATCCCCGCACATTACAACAGGTTTTTTAGTACTTAAATCTAGCAAATATGCTCTTATTTCATCTTCCCATATTTGTCTATAATCTAATCTTTCTAATTCTCTTTTAGAATTTGGAGTATAAATATTTACCATATAGAACTTTTCGAATTCTAATGTTATTACCCTTCCTTCTTTATCGTGCTCTTCTTTACCAATTCCATAAGTTACATTCAAAGGTTTTTGTTTAGTAAAAATTGCTGTACCGGAATATCCCTTTTTCTCTGCACTATTCCAATAAGAATTGTAACCTTCAAATATTTGTAGAATAGTTTCATCTAATTGTGCTTCTTGCATTTTAGTTTCCTGAATAGAAAATATATCAGCATCTACTTCTTTAAAGAAATCTTTAAAACCTTTATTTATAACTGCTCTTAATCCATTTACATTCCATGATATTAATTTCATTTTTATTTTTCTACGATATAAAAATATCATACTCTCCTTTCGTAATTTTTAAATTAATTTATAAAAATTATACTATATTTTCCGAACCTATACAACCGGATTATCTTTGAGATTTGATATTAGTCATAATATCTATAAAAACACTAAAAGGGAGTATATTAAATATACCCCCAAAAAAATTATTTTTATTATTTAATTAATTCTACATTTGCATATTTTGTACCAAAAGCTAATGCTGCACTATGGGAGCTAAAGTATATGTCTATTTTGTTACCTTTAATAGCTCCACCTCTATCTTCTACTGTATATACAATTCCATTAATTTTTAATTTTGTTCCAAATGCAAAATTACCTGGAGCTGCTACTGTATGATTTGGTCTTGCATATGCCCCTGAAGCTGTTCTTCCTGTTGACTTACCACAACATAGAGCACATCCACAATATGCTGTTAATTTATATCTTCCTAATGAAATTCCAGTAGCTGATGTTGTCACTGGTGCATTTGTTCTACTAGATCTATTTGTTACCGCTCTAACTTGAACGACTTTATTTACTGGTTCTTCAAGTACTACAGAACTTATTTCTGTTCTTTCTATTTCTACATCATTTTGATATTTTACTCTATATGTTACTTCTTTCTTTCCTTCTTTACCTTCTTGTATAACTTGGTCTTTAGTTTGACTAGCACCATTTGCTACATTTTTTGTTACTGTTTCAAAAGGTATAGATTGAACTTCTACTATTGTTTTCTCTGTTATTGGATTATATGCTTGTGCTATCATATCCATGCTTAACTCAGTTGTTTTTTCTTCTTCGGTATTTGCAGCTTCTGTTTCGTTTGATACTAATTCTGCAACTTCCTCTTGTGCTGTTTTTTCTGAAATTATTATTTCACCATTTGCACCAATTGTTGTATTTTCATCTGGTGTTACTTTTTCCTCTGGCAATAATATGATATGTTTTTCATCTAATATATCAGCAACTTTTGTTTTTGATGTTACTATATTCATTTCACAGCCATTAGATAATGTAATTTTTACATTTTTAACTTGTTTGTTTGCTGCGAATACACAAATTCCTGATATAAATAAAAATATTAAACAAATTCCAATTATTCTTTTAACCGATATAGATGCTTTTTCATCATCTTTAATCTTTAACATAAATTCCTCCTTCGTGCGCCTGCACGATTAAAAAGTCACAAATTAAGCTTATTTTCCATAAGCAGATTTTATTATACTATATATTTTTTCATATGTCAAATTTTCCAAAATTGTTAATATTTACTATATTATATTCATTGAAGGCAAGTTTTATGCATATATTTTATTTGTGTTACATTTATATTATATGTTGTATTAAATCATATAATATGCTAAAATAACTGAAAGGAGGAGAGTATATATGGTTATTCCAATAATAATTATAGTTGTTGTTGTAATTTGTATCATAATTGTAGCAATGTATAATAATTTGGTAAGCCTACGTCAAAGGGTTCAAAACGCTTGGAGTCAAATAGATGTACAATTAAAAAGAAGATTTGATTTAATTCCTAACTTACAAGAAACAGTAAAAGGATATATGGCACACGAAAGTGAAACATTTTCTAAAATTGCTGAACTTAGAACAGCTTGGGCTTCCTCTACTACAGTGGCAGAAAAGGCCGATATTGCCAATCAATTAACAGAAGCTTTAAAAACTATAATGGCTGTTTCTGAAAATTATCCAGACTTAAAAGCAAGCGAATCATTTGCACAACTACAAGAAGAATTAAGAAATACAGAAAATAAAATCGCTTACTCAAGACAATTTTATAATGATACAGTTACTATGTATAATACAAAAATAGAAATGTTTCCTTCAAATTTAATTGCAAAAGCATTTAATTTTAAGCCTAGCGAATTATTTGAAGTAGAAGATGAAAAAGAAAAACAAAATGTAAAAATTGATTTTTCAAAATAATTTAATTTTAATAAAATCCAAAGATTTCTTTTAGTATAAAGAAATCTTTTTAAATATATATTATTAATGTGAGGTTTTATTATGTATCAAGATATAAAAAGAAATAAAATAAAAACAGGATTTATAATATCTATTTATATAGTAGTAATAACATTAATTATCTATTATATATGTTATGCTTTAGACTTTGGAATATTTTCTATAATAATAGCACTAATTGTATCTATTGCATCTGCATGGGGCTCATATTATTATAGCGACAAAATTGTTTTATCCATAAATAGAGCTCGACCTGCTACCGAAGAGGAAAATAAAAAATTAATAAATATATTAGATGCTTTAATGGTTTCTTCAGGATTACAACATAAGCCAAAATTATATGTAATGGATTCTAACCAACCAAATGCATTTGCTACAGGTAGAGATCCAGAGCATTCTGTAATTTGTGTAACAACTGCATTATTAGATAAATTAGATTATTATGAACTAGAAGGAGTAGTTGCCCATGAAATGGGACATATTAAAAATTATGACATTAGACTTTCTGCTATTTTAACAGTTATGGTAGGATTAGTCATAATATTATCTGATTTCTTTTCCAGAGCATTTTTATGGCGTAGATTTGATGATGATAACAGAGGCTCAAATGGAATTATGGTTCTTATTAGTCTAATTTTACTTGTTTTAGCTGGTTTTTTCGGTAAATTAATGAAACTTGCTATTTCTAGGAAACGTGAATTTATGGCTGATGCAACAGCTGTCGAATTCACCAGAAATCCAGATGCTTTAATTTCTGCATTAACTAAACTAGATTCTGATAGTTCTAAACTAGAACAAGCTAATAATTCAACAGAAAATATGTATATAGTTTCACCATTTAAAGGAAAGCAAAAGAAAGCTAATAATTGGTTTTCTACTCATCCATCTATAGAAGACAGAATAGAAGCAATAAAAAATCTAAAATAGGGATTTAGAAAAACAAATATTTTGGAACGTTTCTTAGGGATTTTGGGATGTTCTTTCGGGATTGGGGGACGATCCTTTTTTCCCTATTTTAATTAGATTTTCAAAAATATAGCCACTAAATGAAATCAAAATTTCGATAGTGGCTTTAATTTTATTATTTATTTTATTCTAAAAATTCTTTTGGCATTTTCATATGCCATATTTTGAACTTCTTCAAATGTTCTCCCTTTAACTTCTGCTATTTTCATTAAAATATATTGAACTTTTCTTGGATCATTCCTTTTTCCTCTATATGGCTCTGGAGATAAATAAGGACTATCTGTTTCTACTAACAATCTATCATCTGGTACCATATTTATTATTTCGGATGCATTTTTTGAATTTTTAAATGTCGTTGGTCCAGCAAAAGATATGTAAAAACCTAATTTAAGGCCTTCTTTTACAAGTTCTCTATTAAATGGACAACAATGAAATATTCCTCCACATTTAACATCATTTGTCTTCAAAATATCTATTGTATCCATTACTGCATCTCTTGTATGAATTTGTATTGGCAATTCTAATTTATTTGCTAATTTTATTTGCTCTATAAAAGCATATCGTTGTAAATCTTTATTTTCTGTATTCCAATGATAATCAAGTCCAATTTCTCCTACGGCAACAATCTTTTCAGAAGTTCTATACAATTCATTTAATTGATCTATCTCTTCTTTTATTCCATTAATATTATCTGGAATATCATTTGGTGATATTCCTATTGTTGCATAAATAAAATTATATCTATTAGCTAAATTAATAGATTCTTTGCTACTTTCTAAGCTATATCCTGCTGTAACTAGCTTTTCTACACCCTCATTATTTAATTTTAGGATTAACTCCTCCCTGTCTTCATTAAATTTTTCATCATTTAAATGACAATGTGAATCAAATAATTTCATAATATTTCCTCTTCTCTTTTAGTCTTCTATTTCGGCAATACACACTGCTGTTGCATATTCTCTACAATGGGATATACTTATATCTATACTTTTAATTTTAGATTTATCTATTACATCTGTATATAGTTGAACATATGGACTTCCATCTTTATCATTAATTATTTCAAAATCAGTCCACTTAATTTTATATTTATCCCCTATAATATTAGATAAAGCTTTAAATATTGCTTCTTTGGCTGCAAACCTACCACTATAGCTTTGATATTTTTGAACATTTTTACTCTCACAATATTCAATTTCTTTTTCTGTATAGACTCTTTCTCTAAAACCCTCTTTCTCTAGTGCATCTTTTATCCTATTTATTTCTATTATATCAGTTCCACATTTTATCATAATTTATTCCTCCTTTTGATAAAATAAATTATACAAAAAAATCGGGATTGTAGGACCGTCCCCAAATCCCGATTAACTTAATAGTACTACAAAATTTATTATGTTTAATATTAAAGATATTATTAATACTAACATTATTATCTTGTTACTTTTTGCTGTCTTCTCTATATTAGATTCTTTGTATAAAATATCATATTCATTCTTTAGTTTCCAATATAATTTATCTAATTCTAAATTTTCTGACCAGCTTTTAGTTAGTAACTCTCCTATATTATCTGTAGTAATATCTTGTAACCATACATTATGCGTAAAATTTAAAAATTCTTTTCTTAATTTCGTAGCTTTCGTAGCACTTTTATATTGATCTATTAATGTTTGCATATAAATTTTTTTGTATAACTGTAATATATACATATAAATATATACTTTTTCGTAAAGAAATGGTAATTTCGTATAATTAAATGTATCTACTCCTGAAGTAAATAATGTTGTTGCTTGGTTAGAAAAACCAAATTTTATATACTCCCATTTATCTAGTATATCTATTTTTCTATCTTCCTTGCTAAATTCCACATTCAAATTATAATTACTTGGCAATACATTTGTATACTTATAAAATTGATGTTTAATATTTTCAAAATTTTTATTTTTATTCCAATGTTCTTGGTCTATACATGAATATGAATAAGTTAAAAATTTATTTGTATCTATATTTATATTTCTTGTATAACTTCCTACTATTTCGTCTACTATATCTGTTATTTTCTTAATATCATCAAATTCACTTGTTTGAATCTTTATATTATCAAACTGTTTCATAGAAATAAATTCTGATTTTATATCTTTAAATTTATAATTAAAATTTAGTACATCATCAAATTGTTCTAAATCTTCTATAGCTGTTTTTAGCAATATAAAGCATTCTCCAGTATAAAAACAAATTATTTCTATTTTTTCTATCTTAAAAAATATTCCATTATTTCTGCCTGCTTTTCCTTGTGCATTTTTACCCAAATTATATTCGAATATAGTACAAGGATACTTCTGAAGTATTGTTGCTTGTAAGCCCACATCTAATTCCTTAAATTTCTTTCTCTTATTTTCTGAAAAATCAAATGTTGGAAACATAAATCTTCTTACTTTAGGTAAAAATTTGTTATATATATCCAAGTCTTTTTGTTTTTCAAAAATTCTTAGTTTACATTTCTTGTTTCTTAACAAGTTCTGCAAATACTTTGAATATTTATTTTGTTCAATTATATACGGATATATAAAATATGTATATTGATATCTTGTCTTTAGTTCCATTTATTCTACCTCTTTTGTTAAATTTTATTTTGTGTAGTATGTAGCATTTGAATCCACACTACCTAAATGCCACTCTCCTATGAAGTCAATATTTATATTATTAGAAAAATCATATTGTGGGTTAACTATTTCTTCTCCTTTTTCATTTATTGCTCCCCATTTTCCATCTTTTTGAACTGCTGCATATCCATATTCATTTTGTTCTGTTGCGTCATCATATTGATAATCCACTACTACCTTACCATCTTTATCTACATAACCATATTTATCATTTTGTTTATCCAAAAATAATGTATTTGAAGTATTTATATCTTTTTCTGATCTTTCTTCAAATCTGAAATTGTAATATTTATTTTCATTATCTTGTCTTACTTTTATATATCCTCTACTGGTATTAATTTCCGTAACTATTCCAGTTAATTTTGTTTCTAAATTATTATTTAATAGATTTGAAGTTATTCCATCTTCACTTGCTTCTATTATATCTGCTGTTTGTATATAATTTATTGTTGTATAAGTAGGATTTAATACTATCTCATCATTTCTCTTAGCTATTCCATATTTTCCATTTTGTTCAATTATATATGAATCTACAAAAGCAAATTTTATATCATCATATACTGTATTTAATATTGTTTCCCCTGTATTGCTTATTACTCCTACTTTATTATTTGTATTTTGTATAATTACATTACCATTTTTTAGACCTAATACATCTTTAACATTTTTTAGTCCATCAGAAAATGTTACTTCACCATTTCTTTGTACTAATTCCCAATTATTATTTTCTTTTACTACATATATTCCATTATCTGTTAAACTTTTTATATCTTGATATTTTGTATCTAAAACTTTTTGATTATTGCAATCTACTATTCCATATAGATTATCTTCTGTTATTACTATATATCCTGATGTATAATCTGTTCCTAAACCTCTTATTTCTTTGTATTGTGGCTCTATTATTACCTTACCAGTACTGTCTACTAGTCCAATTTTTTCATCTTTTTCTACCAATATACTATTATTAGTATTCTTTAAGGAATATAAATCGTCATATTCACATGGCAATATTTCTCTTCCTTCTATATTAATTATTCCATACTTACCATTTTTTTGAACTTTAATAGCGTTTTGTTCATAAGAAATTATGTTGTTTGAATCATAATTTGCAATTGGTTCTATATTTTCATAATCTGTAAATACCTCTTCATTTTTTGAATTTAACGCTTTTGTTTTATATGTATTATTTGAATAATCTACATCATATGTACATAAAAATATATCTGTTCTATTATTTGGTATTACAATATATTCTTGGTAAGATGGAGCTATTACTTCTTGTCCTTTATTATTTATTACTCCATATTTATTATCTTGAAAAGAGGTAAAATAATAATTGTTTGTCATTCTTTCCCCTTTTCCATTTGTTACTAATTTATATATCACAAAAACAAACATAACTATTACTAAAAGTGCAACAACTACTGCTAAGACCTTTTTCATGTTGAGTTTTGCTTCCCCATTATATCGTTTTCCTCTACTCATTTTGTTTCCTCCGTAAGAAATTTTGTTTTTTACATATACAATATACCACATTTTTATTACAAATTACAACTAAATATGCAAATTTTATATTAAGTTAATGCCAAAATTTTTTGTAGAATTTTAAAAGTATATTTTGACTTGCCAATTGCCTATAAATAGTACAAAAAAAGCTCTCTTTTAGAGAACTTTTTCTATTTATGTATATCAATTCTTTTCTATTTTGCATACAATAACTGTCATATCATCTTTGGGAATTCCATAATTATTGTCTATCGCTTCTGCTAAAATTATATCTGCCATCTTTTGAACATTTTCTGTTTCCATTTGCTCTAACAAATATTTAAGCCACAATTCTTTATTTTCATATTCTGCATTTGATTCAGCAATACCATCACTACACATTACTAGAATTTCGTTTTCTGATATATCTCTATCTGAAATTTTTAATTCGATATTATTTAAAATTCCAGCTGGAAGTGTAATATTTTTTATAATGTCAACATGGCGTCTATCCTTTATATACGTAGGAGATGCTCCGTTTTTTATAAATTCGACATTACCTTCATATAGATCAAATATTGCTATATCTAATGTTGCATAAGAATCATCTTCTGCATTTAAGCACATACTAGAATTTATCATATCTAATGATGTTTCTTTATTAAATCCAGATATAAGTAATCTTTTTAACATTTGTATTGCTATTTTACTACTTTTTCTTGCATTTGGTCCAGAACCCATTCCATCACTAATTGCAATTAATTGCTTTCCATCCTGTAATTTCATTTTTAAAGTAGTGTCGCCAGAAACTGGACTTCCTTCTTTAGTGGATTTTGCAAGCCCAATTTGTAATTTATATTTATTTTTACTTATATATTTAAAATAGCAAATATCATTTGCTTTTTGTATAGAGCAATCTACTAATTGAACTTCAAATTCTTGCTTATAAAATTTATTAATTATTTGCTTAATTTTATCTGATTTGCATTCTTCTATTTCTAAATTTGTACTATTATAGTCTTCACAAGGTTTAGTATATATACCAATTTCTATCTTTCCATTTTGTTCTTTATTAATATTTAATTCTTTTACATCTATTCTCTTTTGTTCAAATAATTTTAATAATTCCTCTTTTTCATCTAATTCTTTACTGCTTTTTTTAGTTGTTATATCTTCTGCTAAGTTTGATATAGTTTTTGATATTCCATCTAATTGATTTACCATAGCTTCTTTATTCTCAACAATCTTTTTCTTCCATATAAAATTAATTTTACTAACTCTATATGAAGCATTTATTGCCTTTACCATTTTATCGATTTCATCCATTAATTTATTACTTACTACTGAATCATCAAACCCTAAAATATAATTATTATGGTTTTCAAATATTTTTAATAATTCTTTCCTAGTAATTTCTGCTTTCTCTGTTAATAATTTAAATATATCATCAATTATTGGAGATTCATCATCTATTAAATCATCATATAAAACATTATCTTTTAAATCATTTATATTATTTTCTAATTCTGTTACAAATATTTCTTTATTTTTTGTATATTCCACTTCATTTTCTTCTAATATTGTTGCTGCTGCTTCTTTATATGTATTTGCCATTTCTGATATTGCATCTGATACATTATTTAATTTATATACCATATCTTCTTTTTGCTCTAATCTATTATCTGGAGCTTTAGGCAAGTATTTTATATCACTTACAAAATCCTCTATATTAATTTTTAAATTTTTTGGCATTGCAAGCAATCCTATTGATGCAATTAATATCTCTTGTATCATTATTACAGAATGTGTATTTCCATTTGCTGCATAACTTAATATAATATTTCCTAATAGAAATCCTATTATTACTCCTATTTTTCCAATTTTATTTAATAGGCCTGCTATCATTCCAGAAATTGCAAATGCTGCTATTTGTACCGGATCCCCATTTTGAATTATTGCAATTACAACTCCTATTGTTACACCTGAAGTTGCTCCTACTAATATACCATTTTGCCATCCTAATATTAATACTACTAATACACTTAGAATATTTCTTATTGAATATCCAAATATCGCTATATCCCTAAATGCAGATATTGCAATTGCAATTAATAGGCTTGTTCCTATTAGTTCTTCTATAGAAAATGCTTTCTTCGTTTTAGAATCTTTTATTACTGAAATTGAACTATTAAATATTTTATAAAAAATACACGAAATTATAGTAAATAATATTGCAGATAATATGTCATATATTAATATAGGTCCAAATAATATTTGTACAATTTGAACTAATATGGTAGCTACAATTAAATGTGGCATTAGTCTTTTTTGTTCTGTATCTTCCTTTAATTTTGGCATTACAAAAATAGAAAGTGCCATAAATATTAAACTCGTTAATATATATGTAAGTAAACCAGATCCTCCAAATCCTACAAATGTTCCTATACACGTTATTACATAAGGAATTAATATTGGTATATTATTTGCTGCGATTGCTGCAATTATTGAAATTGCAAATGGTGCCATATTATTTCCAAATTTAACAGTAGACACCATAAAGGCTAATATATAAATTAATATTGCTTGTTTCGAAAAATTTTGCTTTATAAAATTTTCCTTTAAGTTTGTTTTATTTTTATTTTCTTCTACATAATCTGTATTAGCACTTATATTTTGAAACATCCTTTACCACCTCATAACTTCTTTAATATAGTTGATATTCTAATATATTGTATTAACTTTTTTTGTCATTTTAGGTAATGTATATTAAAAAAGTTTTTTACAATTTGTGATATATTTATTATCTATTTTGGCTTTTGTAATTATAATCTCTATTTTACGATTCCTATTTTATTATATATCCGTAGAAATTACAATATTTTGTCTTAATTTAAAAATAAATTCCTATAAGATTTTATGGGAATTTATTTTTTATTGTCCGTTCGGGTTATATTTTTAATAACAAAAAACTACTTTTAATTTACATGGTTATCAAATTATATTTGATACTTAAATAATCTAAAATATCTTTTTCTCTTTCTGTACATGAAAATATTATTATTTGATTATCATAGTTATCATTCAAATAATTTATTGTATTTATTAATCTATTCTTATCAAAAAATACAAAAGATTCATCCAAAAAGATTGGTAACGTTTCATTCGAAATTTCTTTTAAGATTGCCATCCTTAGAGAAAAATATAATTGGTCTACTGTTCCTTCACTTAATAAACTTGCAGAAACATAATTACCATTTTCTACTTCTACCATAATATCGTTATCTGTAATTTTCATATTTTTATATTTTCCATTCGAAATATTTGATATTGTTTGAGATAATTCTTTAGAAAATTTTGGTGTTACATTTTCTTTCATATTTTTATATGCTTTTTCTAAATATTCTTTTGCTATATATATTATTTCACTATTATTTTTTAATTCATTATATTCTTCCATAGAATATTCTAGTTCTTCTTGTATATTTGCCAATCTATCTATTTTAGGAAATATATTTTGTTTATCTAATTCTAATTTATGTTCTTCTAATTCTTTTTCACTTATTTCTTTATTTAGTAAATTTATTTTTTCTTCAATTTCTTCATTATAAATTATTTGATTATAATTATATGTATTTAAATTATTAATTATTAATTCTTTTTTTATTTTATTTTCTATTTCTTTTTCTAAATAATTTAATTCATTTATTTTTTCATTTTTATTTTCATTTAATAAATTAATTTCATTATTTATTTTTTCTAAATTAAAATTAAATTCTTTTTTTTCCTTTTTATAATTATTTTTTAATTTATTTTTTTTATATAAATAAATTAATATTGGAATTATTAAAAAAATATAAATTAAATTAAATAATTTATTTTTTAATATTAAATTAATTAAAATAAAAATAATTAATAAAAATAATTCTATAATAATATATTTATTTATTTTTATTTTTTTATAATTAATTTTATTTTTTGAATTATTTATTTTTTCTTTTTCTATTTCTAAATTTTTTATTTTTTTATTATATTCTTCTATTATTTCTTTATTAATATTTATTTTATTTTTTTCTTCTAAATAAATATTTTTTATTTTTTTCAATTTATTAAAAAAATCTAAATTATTTTTTAATTCATTTATTTTATTCTTAATTAAATTATTTTCTTTTTCTATTTCATATTTTTCGTCTTCATATTTTTCTAATTCTTTTTTCTCATTTTTTAAATTATTTATTTTATTTATTATTTTATTTATTGGTCTATCTTGGCTTCTTTCTGTTCCTATTTCTTCTAATTGTTTTTTATTTAATTTTTCCATACTTTTTTTAAAAGAAATATTATCATTTCCTGTTGTAGCTAAATTAGATAATTTTTGAATAATTAAATTTTGATTTACTTTATCTATTTTTATTTCATTTTGAATAATTTCTGTACTATTTACAAATAAATCTTCATCTACTTTTGTTTGTTCATAAAAAAATGGAATTTCTTTATTTTTTTCTACATTAAATAATGAGGTAATATCATCACCAAAATTATTATATATTTTTAATTCTTTATTTTTAAAATTACGATAAATTTCATATTTATTATTATTGTCTAATTTATATTTTATTTTTCCAGAATATTGTTCTGTATTCCATGGTGTATATTTTTCTAAATCAGATATATTTTTTCCTCTTTTATTTTTAGAAATTCCATACAGCATGCTATTTATAAATTTTAATAAAGTAGATTTTCCACTTTCGTTTTTTCCTATAATTATATTTATACCATCATTTAATTCTATATTTTTATTTGCTAATTTTCCAAAGCCATTTATTTGTATTTTTTCTATTTTCAATTTTTTCCTCCTATGTGTTATTTAATGAATCCAATCCAATTTCTATTGCTTTTAAATATTTATTTATTTCTTCTTCATTATTTAATTCTTTTATTTTTTCTAAAATTAAATCCACATATATTCCTTTTAAACTATTTTCATTTTTTATTTTTTCTAAATTATAATTTATTTTTGTTTTATCATTAATTTTTAAAATATTATTTATTTGAATTAATTTATTTATCTCTAAAATATTTATTTCAAAATTTCTTTTTCCTATTAAAATTATTTTATAAAAATCATTTTTATTTAATTTTAATTCTTGTATTTTTTCTATTAATTCTTCTTTGGAATTAATTTTTGATATATCATATTTTATTTCTTTAAATTCTCTTTCATCAATTGGAATAAATTCTATATTTATTTCTTTATTTTTTATTTCTCCCGAAATAAAGCCATGTGCTCCTAGTTCGTCAAAACCAAAAGAAATTGGTGAACCTGGATACACAATTTTAGTATCAAATTTTGGTTTATGAATATGTCCTAATGCTACATAATCAAACATTAATAAATCTTTTGTTGATACTGGATTATATGCTTCATTTGATTCTTTTGAGGCATCTAAATCTGCATGCATTATTAATATGTTATTTTTTTCATTATTTAAATTTAATTCATTTAAATTTATTCCTTTAGAATAAAAACTACTAAATCCATAGCCATATATATCTGTATTATTTAATTCTATTTTTTCTAAATTATATTTAAATATATGTACATTATTGCTCCACTCGTATTTCATATAATATGAATTTATTAAATATGGGTCGTGATTTCCTGGTGCAATATATATTTTTGTATTTGGTATTGTTTTAAATAAATTATTTATATATTCTATTGTACTTTGTTTTACATAGTCATTTTCGTATAAATCTCCAGATATAAATAAACATTCTATATTATTTTCTTGTATATATTCTATTATTTTCTTTAATATTTTTCTTTGTTCTAATCTTCTTATATCTGATAGTCCTTGTATTCTCCCCAAGCTTGTAAATGGGCTATCAAAATGCATATCTGCTATATGTACAAACTTCATTGCTTCCTCCTTTGTAAACATCTGTTTTAGATACTATATCACAAATACTTGTTTGTGTAAATTATATTTTTAATTTTTGTTGCCTACTTTTTACTAATTATATTAAAATATATTTGGTGATTTAAATGAGTTCAATTCTTGATGAAGATTTACTTTATTTAATTTATTCTATAGTAGAAGAAATTCCTAAAGGTAAAGTTGCAACATATGGGCAAATTGCAAAATTGGCAGGTATTCCTAGGAATGCCAGACTAGTTGGAAAGGCATTAAAATATTCTGCACTATATGGGGATTTTCCTTGCCACAGAGTTGTAAATTATAATGGTAGATTAGTTCCCGGGTGGAATGAACAAATTGTATTATTACAAAAAGAAGGAATTACTTTTAAAGATAATTTACATGTTGACTTAAAAAAACATTTATGGGATATGTAATTTTGTATATTATCTACAGAACAAATGTGAACTTCGTTCACACTGGCACTAATTTTTAATTAGTGCCTTTTT
>CAMMLJ010000012.1 GCA_946497695.1 uncultured Clostridium sp.
CACACTTTACGCACAGTCTTTTTTACATACTTTATTTACATTTTTATAACATTTTTAATTATTAGACGTTTTATACTATATTTCTAAACTATATATTCTATTTTATTATTTGGAAAATATTTGTGTAATTGCTCTATAAAAAATTTTCTACCTTCTTCTCTTAAATTATCCTTATACATATATTTTCCTCTTCCTCTACCTCTCATTAAATCCTTGCTATACAAATTTATTGCATTAGGGAAAGCTTCTTCATTTATTTTAGTGTGTACATAACTATATGTCATAAATATAATCTCAAAAAAAACATCTTTCTTAACTTGTTTCGATAACTCACTATATAGTCTTTGTATAAGTTCTAAATAAAGTTCTTGCCAATTATCAACAAAAATTACTGGAGCAATAAGTATACCTATCTTATATCCTGCATCCTTTAATTTATTTATTGCCTCTATTCTACCTTCTAATCTTGACGTTCCAAACTCTACTCGATTTATGATAAATTCTGGATTTACACTCATCCTTATTATTATTTTTCCTCTATGATCCAAATTAAGAATATCATCAACCATATTAAATTTAGTTGGAAATGTTAATGTTCCTTTTGACGTGTTTTTAAAATTATCTATTGTCCATACCAAATTATTTGTTATGCTATTTTCTAAAATTAAATCACTATTACTACCTATTTCAAAATTCAAATTTTCATCTGCTTTTTCCGCTGTTTTTATTATTTTATCTACCATTTGTTCTCTATTAACAAACAAACGTAAATATGCACATTTATTATAATTACATACCAAATAACAATATAAGCATGATGCTGTACAACCTGATGAAGTATATGGAACTAAAAAATCTGACGTTTTATGGTTTTCTACAAATTTATGGGTCTTTCTAATTCCTATAATTAAATTTCTTTTCATATTAGCAAATTCTTTGTTTTGCTTATTTCGCATCTCCTCTATATTATTGTGATTTTCTATTTCTATCTTTGGAACATCTTTATATTTTTCCATTAGTTGTTTTCCTAATTCGTAATTTTCTATGTTTTTTTCAAAATAAATCGCTTGTGCCTTAAACATAGTCTCCTCCTAAAATATCTCTTATATAACTATTTTTCTCGAGAAGTTTATATTTATACATTTTAATTTGAATAAATTTTCAAAATTTATACTTTTTATTGCTTTTTTAATAAAAATATTTTATAATATAAATGCCATCAAAAAGAGGCACTTTTGTTAATCAAGGAGGAACAACATGGAGAGTATACATCAACAAATAATTAGACAAAAGCTTACAATTATTAAGCAACTTGTAACAAAAGATAAAAATGGAGAGAAATTTGTTCTTGCAAATAGAGATAAAAATAGAAGTTTTATGCTAGAATATGGTTTATTAATTAATGATATAAAAGATATTTTATTAAATTTAGAAGTAGATGATTATTATAAAGGTCCTGAAAAGGACGAAGCCGGTTATGAAGGTGAAATTTGGATCTTCTCTCCAACTTTTCAAGACAGTAAATTGTATATAAAAATCAGATTATATAATAATAGATTAGTAATATGTATTTCAATACATGAGTATGGTATTTATTAAGGAGGTGTGAATATCATGAAGCATTATTGTCCTTATTGTAATAGTGAACAAGAATACTATATTGAAAAAAGAATTTTTAAGCATTACAAAGGTGTTGATGTTAACATAGAAGAAAATGTACCAATTTGTAAAAAGTGCAAAAATGAATTAATTATCAATAATATTGAAGATGAAAATTTAAAACGAATCTATAATAAATATAGAGAAATTAAAAATATTATCACTCCATCTGAAATAAAAGATTTAAGAGAAAAATATAATATCTCTCAAAGAGAATTAACCGCTATTTTAGATTTTGGTAAAATGACTATAAATAGATATGAAAATGGAGCTTTGCCATCTAAATCTCAAAGTGATTATTTAAGGTTAATTTCGAAGGATAACAATGAATTTTTTAATAAGGTAAAAGAAGCTTATAGTACTAATAGAATTAGTGAAAAAACATTTATTAAAATAAAAAATATTATAAACAATCAATCTATACATGATAATAACTATGAACTTAAATTGTATATTGAAAATGAATTAAAAACATCTCCTAATATTTTTAATGGCTTTACTGTTTTAAATTTGGATAAATTACAAAATTTAATTTCTTATATAGCAAGCAAGACAAAATTATATTTAACAAGTTTAAATAAATACTTATGGTTTATTGATATGATTTCATACAATAAAAGAGCTGTATCTATTACTGGCCTTATTTATGTTCATGAAAAGTATGGCCCTGTAATTATACATCGTAAATATGAAGAAATTTCTAAATTAGATAATAAATATAAAAGAGATGATAAAGAAAAAAAAGATGGTAGTATTCAATCTATTATTACTAGTAATGGTAACTATGAACTAGCTTCTTTTAATGATAAAGAAATTGATATTATAGATTATGTTATTAACTTATTTAGCAATAAATCTGTAGAAGAAATTTCTAATTTATCACATCAAGAACTTGCATGGAAAAATACTAAAAGATTCCAAAAGATTTCTTTTGAATATGCTGATAATCTTAATATATTAAATTTAAAGTGATATTAATTTTATTGATATATAATAACTCAAATATGAATTAATTTAATAAAAACACTAAAAGAGCTAATAAATTATTTTTATAACTTATTAGCTCTTTTATACACACACTTAATTTAATTATTTTAAAATTTGTCTTATTTTTATCAAAGTCGACATTGCTTATATAGATTTTACACACTTTATCTATTTTAAGCCTTCTCTTATAGGGATTTTGAGGAATGTCCCCTTATCCCTAATACAAATAATATTATTCCTACTCCTATTATGCTTAACACTATCCATACTATTCCCATTTTTGTATTTTTAGTCTCTCCTTCGCTTGCATAATATTCGCTTAAATTATTTGTTTCTATTTTTTCGTTTTCACTTACCACCTCCTCTTTGTTTGTATCTAATAACTCTTCTTCATTATATATTTCATATTTTCTTGTCTCTTCATTGTACATACTTATATATTTATTCTCTTTTAAAGAGTTATTAGTCGCGGTGGTTGTAGTTTCTTCTGCATTAGTTTCTGTATCATCGACATTATTTCCATTCTGCTTTTCTATTGCCTCTTCTACAGAAGTTATTTCTAGTTTATCTTGTAAATCTTTGCTTTCTTCATATTTATTTGAAATTTCTTTATCAAATTCATTATTCGAATTATCCCCTATTTCTGAAATTTTTTCTTTTATATAATCAAATAATCCTATTGATTTCTCTGAATTTTTAGAACTTTCTTTACTCGAAGATATTACTTCACCTGTCTGATAATTAAATTTAACTTTATCTCCATTCTTATATGTTACTTCTACTTCTTTTTCATCATAGTTTAAGTTATTTCCTATACTTTCAATATCTGAATTGATAAAGTTTTCTGGATACTCTATTGGATCTTTTAAATCATATAACTTTCCGTCAGATCCTAATATTGTTTCATATTCTTTTCCATTGTAACTATCAATTATTAAGTTGTTTGCTACTGGTACTATACTTTCATCGCCATTTGCTGATTCACTTAATGTACTTGGTATTGCATATAAGTAGTTATCTTTTACATACAATTTAGCATTTCTTGTAGCTTGAGTTCCATCTTCTGCAGTTATTAAAGAATATGTGCTGTATGTTTGGATTGTTTTGTTGTTATATTCAATAACTTGCTCCGGTTCTTCTTGAGGTTCTATACTTTGTATTTCTACAGAATTTTCTACGTTTCCAACTATGTGTTCAGCGTCGATTGGTAAATCAATTCCTTCTTGTTCTGTTAAGTATAATGAACTTATTGTTGGATATTTGTTATTTACAAGTGAATCACAATTAAAATAATTAGAATTCCATTTTAATTTTGAAGTATATGTTGTTCTTTGTTTCAAATCATTCTCTACTAAATATCTATCAGATGTTATAAACATATCATTTTCTTCATTTAAATTTTCTCCATTTATTGTAGAATATTTATAAAAATATGTATTTACCAAATTCATATTTTCTCTAGGCATATTTCCTATTCCTATAGATGTTGTACTTTTATCACTACTAATTATATCTGACTGAACATAATTCCTATAAAAATATGATTCCGGTTTATATAATGATTCTGCAATATAACCAAATAGTCCACCAACATTATTCGTCCCATCTATATTATTAACAGCATAATTATTTCTTATATAGTGAGCATTATATGTTTCTGTCATACTTGTATTATTTAAATTTCCAACTATTCCTCCTATATTGCCTTTTCCTTTAATTTCAGAATTATTATATGTATACTGTATTATTTTTTCTCCAGTACCTGATGTATATCCTACAATTCCTCCTACATTGTTATTTCCTTCTACTGTACAACCATATGCATATGAATAATTAATTAGCATCTTATTAGTTCCCACTAACGTTCCAACATTGTTTCTTCCTTCTATATAACTATTTTCTACAGATGAATACTGCAATATTCTTCTATTAATACCAAATAATCCACCAACATTATCACCAGTACTACTTATATTACTTTCAATAACATGACAATCATATAATGTTTCTAGATTAATTTGCTCTCCCAAGATACCTCCTACATAATTTCCTATGGCTTCAACATTACTATTCAAAAATTTTACATCATATAATAAAGAACACACTCCACTTACTCCACCAACATAGCTATTACCAACTATTGTGCTTTCATTTACTTCAATATATCTTCCATATCCAGCATTTCCTGAAACACCGCCTACACGATAATTTCCAGAAATATAATTATTGGATGCATTAATATTATCTAGCCATATTTCAATAGTTGAACTATAAGGGATATAACCTACAATTCCACCTACATCATTTTGACTTCCCTGGATATTTGAATTTGTTAAAGATATATTTGTTAACTTTGACGCTTGTTTACTTAAAATATTTCCAAAAATTCCTCCAACATATTGCCCATTTCCTGTAATATCAAGTTTATCTGCTGTAATATTTTCAAAGTTTGTAGCATATGTTTCTGCAATAAAACCTGATACAATTCCTTTTCCTGTAACATGAACATTATTTAATTGTATTTCTGATGTATTTGAATTTTCATTTTTTGTAATACATGCTACATAATCTGCGTTAGGTGCATTAATTGTAATATCTTTAAATAAAATATTTGTTATTTCTCCTGTATTATTTACAATTAAGCCCACATTACTATTTTCTGTTTCATTTTCTATACTTACATTTTCAAACTGAACGTTACATAATTCATTTTTTACTGTATTAATAATACCTGTTTGTGCATCTGTAAAAGAAAGATTAATGTTTTTTAATGTATGATTATTTCCCTCTAATCTGGCAATATTTATCCCTACATTTATATTATTTCTTCCGTTAAAATCTATATCTGCCATTAATCTATAATTTTCCAATGTTGTACTATCTATATTCTGCCAATCTTCAAATGTATAAATTTCTTTATAAAACTGTTCATTTATTCTAATTTCTGTCTGTAAACTCTTTTCTTGTTCATTATCTAAATACTGTATCTTTGAAATTTTATAACTATCATAATATTTATTTGGTGTTGCTGTAATATCTATATATGTAACTCCATCTTGTGTACTATCTTTATCAATTTTAGTATCCATATCATCTATTACTATATTTGTAATTTGATAATTATTTGTATTCTTTATTTCTAGTCGTAAATTTAATGTATTACCTCCTACTCTTTCAATTTCTATATTTTGAACTTCTAATTTTTTTTCTTCTATAAAACTTACATCATCTTGATTTTGTAATAAACTATTTTCAGTATCTTTAAGCTTTGGTAAAAATCCATTTTTCAACTCATCATAGCTAAAGTTATTACTCATATCAAGCATACTTATATATGTATTTTGATTTGATAAATCATCTGAATCTAAAAGTTGTGCTCCATCTGTTTCTGTAGAAGTATATCCGTTAATTAGTTGATTAGTATATGCATAATTATTTGTAATATCTTTTTTATTTCCAAATATTCTTCCCATATTTGCTGTGTTAACCACATTATATAAATTTCCTAGTACTAAGTTTTTTTCTACATAATAATTATTTTCAGTAGCATCAAATCCAACAATTCCTCCAATATATGATGACATTCCATATATATTTACATAGCTATAACTATTTTTTACTATTCCTGTAGTTTTTCCTATAATTCCACCTAAATTCTGTCCATCACTTTGAATTATTCCTGTAGCATAACAATAACTTATATTACCTACACCTATTTCATTTCCTACTATACCTCCAACGGAAGTCTCTATAGCATTGTTTATTTGAATATTTATATTTTGCACATATGAATTATTTATTGTTGTATTACTTGCCTTTCCTACTATTCCTCCAGCATATATTGTATTTAATTTACCATTTGCAATAATTGTACTGTTTTTTACATAACTATTTTTTATTATTGAGGCGTTCGAACTATTTCCAGCTATTACTCCTATATTTCCATTTTCTACGGTTCTAGTTAACATTGCATTATTTACATATAATCCATCTACTAACGCTTTATTTTGCATATTTGATATTATTCCTTGATTTGCTGTGTCTGTATTATTTTCATTATTGTAATTTTCTATATATAAATTATGAATTTCTCCATATAAATTAGCTATTAAATATGCGTAATCTGTAATATTTATATTTCTTATTGTATGGCCATTTCCATCTAATTTTCCTCTAAAATTCCAAAGTATAATTCCTGAAGTTTCGTTTCTAAAATCTAAATTTGTTTCTAGCATATAGTTTTCATCTGGATAGTTATTTATTTCTTTCCAATCGTCTATTGAGTTTATTGGTCTATATAAACTCACATCAATTATTCTTTCTCCATCCTTGTATTCTCTTGTATACGGAAAACCAAAAGCTCCTTGGCTTGTTATACTTAATAAATCATAACTTGATACATATATAGTAGGAGAATATAATTTTGCAATAATCTCACTTTTTCCTTCATTATATTCTTGTGATAAAATTTCGCATTGTAAATTAGCTATTTTTATTTCTGTTATAGTTTCTGCTGATGGATTATTTATATTAAACTTTACAGTAACATTGTCTGAATTATGTTCTAATATATCTGTTGATACTATATCTACTAAATCTTTATCTTCTACTTCTGGTAATTCTATATATTCCTGTGCTGGCATACAGTCCGGCATATTTAAGTGCGGATAATATCCTTTTTCTACAAGCTCATCTACATTAAATGCCTTTTCACTATTTAATACTTTGTTTTGAAAATCTTTATCCCATAATGATAGTTTGGTAGTATTTCTATCTGAAGTATTTGAAAATGTTTTATCTGAAAAATAATATGAATTTTCTACAGTTCCACTATTATATGTAACATTTGGACCAGCATCTTGTTTTATAATTCCATCAGAAATATTTACACTATATACATTTTGTACTACTGAGAAACCACTATTATTGTATCCTGTAATATTTCCTATCGATTTTCCACTCGTAGACTCTGAATCAATTGTAATCAAACTATATACGTTTTGTATTTTTGCATTTTCGAAACCATTGGTAACAACTATTCCTCCAAATTGACCATCATTACCTGCACTTGTATATTCTTCTATATTTTCTCCATATACATATCCATTTTTTATTATTCCATTTGTTCGATTATACATAAATGCTGTTGCAGTGTAATTTATTGAATATATTGGCTGTTTTAAATTAATAATAAAATTTTCTAATGTTCCATAATTCTCTAGCCCAATTAATGCATAGTAAACATTATTAGTATTTGTAGTTTCTTCGACATTTACTATTAAATTCCTTATTATTCCATAATTATTCTTTACCAATCCCATTTTCCATGAAATTGGTGATAAATCTGTATAATGAAGATTTAAGACTAAATTTTCTAGTATGGCATTGTTCCCTGTTATATAAAAAATACACCCTAATCCACTCGTAACATTTCTATTAATTGAATTTCCATCAAAATTTATATGCGCATTAAAATTAATATTTTCTCCTGTCATTTTTATATTATTGAATAGCTCTAAATTGTTTGTAATAATATAATTACCATCTGGTTGTATATCATAAAATTCATCTACTGTCCCAATTCCTTTTAGTTCCTCATTATTACTATCTATTTCTTGAGTGTCTAGTATATATTCTCTATCATGTACTTTTATAAGTAATTCAAATTTATAATTTGTATTACTCTCTAATTCTAAATTCAATGAATTTAATGTCATATTATTTTCTTGATTTGGATTATTTGCATATTCTTCCTCTTTTAATAGTTCATTATTTTTATAAGTTTTTATATAATATTTATCCGTTACTAATTCTTTTTGTTTATTTTCTATTTGAACATTAATTTTAGCATTTTGATTATACTTAAACTCTTCATATTCTGTCTGTTTATCTCCTAGTTCTATTTGTAAATCTTTTATTAGCAAATAAGCATCATTTTCTCCTGAATCAACTCTAAACCCTAGATATCCTGTATCATCTACTTTTCTTGTATATGTTAATTCTGTCCAATCTTCATAATCCAAATTATTTGTTATGTCTAAATTTGTAGCCTGTTTTGATTGTGCCAAATATACCGCTTTTATATCTCCTTCCAATTTTGCTTTAAATGAAATTGTAACAGTTTGTCCAATATAATCCACTAAATTATATGTATAATATTGAGCTAGATTATTTTTTCCGGCATATAATCTTAATGTATTATCATTCTCTATATATTCTTTTCCATAATACGCACTTGTAGAAAATAATAAACTATGCCAATTATTTTTCGATTTAACATCTAGTAAATTTTTACCAGTTCCTTGCCTTTCCATGCTAATCAATTTTAAGTCTCCTAAAATATTAGGTTCTGTTACTATTTCTATCTCTTTTATTAGATAATTTACCTTATATGTTGCATCTGTATTTCCTTCATTATATTGGTCTGCATAAAAACTTAATCTATATGTTTGATTCTCTTCTAATTTTTCATATGTCTTTCTTATATAGTCTTTATTTGTTGTTATTTCTTGTAAATCTATTAAATCATTACTACTATTCCTTAATTCCAGCCTTACTTTATTATTTAATATAGAATTATTTACATCTTCTATCCTTACATCAAAGTCTATTAAGTTTCCTGTTACAAATTGGTTTCTTATTTCTACTTTTGCTGGTATTTTTAATGTAGTAAATTCTTTATAGTTGTATGTTATTGGTATTTCTTCTTGTGTATTTCCTAGTTGTACATTTCCTGTTATTTCTATTGCATATGTTGTATTTGATTTTAAGTTTTCATACTTTATTTCTTTTGTTCCTGCTTGTTGTAAGTTTATAATTTCTTCTTCTGTTAATGTATATGTTTTTACTATATTTTCTCCATCTTTTATGTTTATTGTTAGTTCGTTTAATATTTGTATTAATCTTTTGTCTGTTCTGTCTTCATTTATTTTGTAACTTATTGTACTAGTTGTGCTTGTTAGTTCTTTATTTTCTACAGTTAGTTCTAATGAACCCAATGTTGATATTGCTTGGGTTGCAAATACTAAATTTCCTATTTCTATTTGTTCTTGCTTTCCTCTATTATCATTTAAATCATAATTTGCATATATACTTATTTTATAGTATTGGTTTTGATCTAAATCTTCTAATAATAGTTCTCTTTCATTTTCTGATAATCTCTTTTCTTGTACTACTTCTCCATTTGGTCTTGTAACTACATATTTATAGTTTTCTAATTCTACATTATCTCTGTTTGTTAGTTTTAAACCTAATGTTACACTTACTATATCTTGTTCTTTTATATTTACTCTTACTGATGGGGCCTCTTTTGATGTTCTTGTTTCTCCTTCTCCATTATTTACTTTTAATTCTATTCCATTTTTATCATAGAATTTTATTTCATAATTTATTTTGCTATCACTCTTTAGCCCTTCTGAGCTTTCTATTGTTACCTCTTTTCCTTGTAGTAATTCATTTACTTGACTATTCTTTAATACTGTTCTTATTTCTCCTGTTTCTATCTCTACTTGATTTACTCCTTTTAATACTTCTGCATTTAAGTCTGATGTTATTTTTACTTTTACTAATTGGATTTTATTACTAAATATTTCTCCATTTTCTTTTTGTATTTCTATACTTCCTAATTCTTCATATCCTTTTGTTGTGAATGTTCCTTCATAAAATGTATTTTCTACTTTTTGATTATTTTCATTTAAATAGATATATTTTCCTACTATTTCATATTCTGTATCTGGTATTAATCCTGTTATTTGGATTTCTCCTGAATTACTAAATGTTCTTCTTAAATATATTTTTCCATCTTTATATATTTCAAATGTTGGTGCTTCTATTATTCTTCCTGTTGGATCATTTATATTTAGTGTACTTTTTGCTGTATATACTTCTGCTGTGAAGTCTTCTACTGTTACTTGTGGTTTGATGTAATTATTTTGTTTTTGGTTACTATTATTATTCGTTTGTGAAATTGTTTCTTCTTCATTATTCTCATTATCATTTGTATTATTGTTGCTTGCTGTATTTTCTTGAATTACATTTTCTTGTTCTGCAGAATTATCTTCATTTTCTGTGTTTGTAGACTCATTTTGCAATATTCCTAACCTTGTTAATAACTCTTCATATGTATAATTGTTTTCTACTATTTCTACATTTGAATTATTATCTACATCGTTTATTTCATTAAAAATTAGTACATTATTATTTACACTGTAGTATCTAATTGAATTTTCTGTAAATGCTATTATACTGTTTAATGGTATTGTATATTCATTTACTGTCGTCGCTATTTTTATTTCTACTAAATTTATATATATATTATCTGTTGTTTTTACAAATATATATTCCTTTGCATCTGCTCTTTCTAAGTTATTTCCATCATATATTTTCCCTTCACTTATGCTTAAGTTTGGATAGCCTGATACCTCCTCAAACTCTTTGCTTATTAATGTACTTCCTTCTGATAGGTTATATAAGCTACTATTTCCATTTATATATATTGGATAATTTAAATTTATCTCTGTTTTTTCTTTGTTTCCTACAAAGTAGTCATTTAATTTCTTAAATATTGTTCCTTGCTCTTCTATTTTGGTAAGTTCTATATTTTGGTTTGCATTATTCTCTGAGGAATCCCCTGATAGTAAGTTTTCTGTTATTTCTTTTCCACTTATTGCATATCCTTCATAT
Organism: uncultured Clostridium sp.; assembly: GCA_946497695.1. Lineage (GTDB taxonomy): Bacteria > Bacillota > Clostridia > TANB77 > CAG-508 > Merdicola. Next base: position 11,329 of record CAMMLJ010000012.1, read on the forward strand.
TTAAAATTCATTATTGGACTATATTTTAAAAAGATAAAATATATTAATGCTATTATGGATACTATTATTATTAATCCTATTACCAAGAATTTTGGATTTTTTACTATCTTTGAATTTTCTACTTTTTTAGCAACTTTCTTTAATACGTTCATTATTCTACACCTCCTACTTTTTCCAAACTGTCTTCTGTCATTATTCTGGTGTAAATTTTTCGTATTAAAATTATTTTTCTAGAACTCAAAAAACAGGCTATTTCTAGCACTTTATTTTTTCCTTCATATAGTGCTACAAACAACCTGTTCTCCACGCAATATAGAGCAGCCTCATTTGCTACCCTCTTTATTTCTCTAAACGTACTTGTGTGTGTGTGTGTGTGTGTACAGCGCCAAGGCTTACACGGTTTGCTATTTTTTGCATTTCTTTGCCCTCGCTTTTCTTTTTCTTCTTTTAGTTAATCTTTCGAACAATTTTTATTTTGGGAATATTCGATATTAACTTTATTCTCTTTTTATTTATTTTATATTATTAAATTTTTTATTTTTTGTAAATAGTTACTTTTCTATAAAAAGACTGTACCCTTTACGCACAGTCGTTTTTGCATACTTTATTTACATTTTTATAACATTTTATTGGTCAATTTTCAAGAACTTTATTGGTCATTTTTCATTTTTTTCGACAAATAGAAAACTTTACATTTTTCACAAAGCAAAATCGGGATTTAAAGAACGTCCCCAAATCCCGATATGTTTATTCTTGTGTTTCTTCTGTTGTTCCAAACTCTTGTAAATAACTTAAACCTTTTATTAATAATTGTTCTTTTTCTGCTGTTTGTAAAGAATCTACACTCATATTAATTGTATAAGTATCTGTTACCACTTTTGCATCTTGTGTTTCTGTTGTATCTATAACTTGATATTCATCTTTTTCATAGTTATATATTTCAACACTTTGTTTATATCTTACTATAACATATGATAATGGTGAAACTTCATAATTTGTTCCATTAACTGTAATTGTTGTTCTTTCTAAGAAGAAATATAAGTCTTGTCCATCATATAAAAATGCTTTTTCTAATTTAGTTTTATTTGTTTTGGTTGCTAAATTAGTCTCTAAATAGATATTTCCATCTTCTTCAGTAATATCTGCAAAATGATTTATTCTGTACATCATACCATTATTATTAGGATATACTATTGCCATATCTTCTGGGAAAATAACTTTGTTATTTTCATCTGCATAGTATACTGGTGTAGAATCTAAAGTAACTTTTCTATCTGTAGCTCTTAGTTCTGTAAGACCTTCTTTTCTTGTGAATGTTAATTGTCCTTTATATTCTACTTTTTGACCAGAATACCATTGGTAAAAATCATGGTTTTCTGTTGTTGTAGAATTCAAACTTCCTATAATAATTATTACTATAACAATTATCAAAATTAGTGCAGCGATTACTGATGCCATTATTATTGAACTTCTTCTTTTCTTTTGTTTTTCTATTAATTCAGATTCCTCTTCAAGTTTTTCTTTTCTCTTTTGATTATCTGATTTTTCTTCTGGCTCATTAATAATAATTTCTTCTCTATCATCTATTTCATCTTGTATACTAGTTGGCTTTTTCTCATCTTTTGTAGAAGTATTACTTTCTGTCTCTTCACTTTTTACTGCATTTTGTATTTCTTCTTTTATTTCATCTATATTTTTATTTGTAAGTTTAGCAATGCTTTCATCTAATTTTGCATTGTTTACTTCAGTCATTTTTGAAGTTTCCTTATCTTCCACTTTTTCTACATTAGAAGCTTCTTTACTTGATACCTTCTTAGTACTCTTTTTTGTAGCTTTTTTAGCAGGTTCTTTTTTTGCTACTTTTTTAACTTCTTTGTTATCAGTAGCTTCATCTTTAGTTTTCACTGCTTTCTTGGATACTTTCTTTTCCTTTGCTTCCTTTAAGTTTATTTTCTCTTCCTTTTTCTTTTGATTTTCTTTTTCTTCCTTCATCAACCGTTCTCCTTTTGTGGTTTGTAATAATATCTTCAAAATTCTTTAAGAAGAAATATACTGCATATACTATTAAAAATACGATTAAACATATTTTTATTACAAGTACATATGTATCATTACTTTCTTCTATCATATAACTTGTTAGTATATTTATTAAATATAACGCAACTATTTGTGCGCTAGTGCTTACTATTTCTAAAATTGCTTTCTTTAAATTAAGTACTGCAAATATTATAGAGGAAATAGCTATCATTAGTAAATATAATAATATACTTTTACTATAAACGCAAGCGGTAAATATTACTAAAAATGTTCTTATAAAGATTGATATAATCATTATAATTTGCTTATTACTAAGTCCCATAAACATTCCACTTACCATTACACTTTTTTTGTGTATGTCAAATTTTTTAGTAACTAAATACATTATAAAACTTAATAATAATATTATTCCTAAAAATATTGGCAATACCCAAGCAACTTTGCTTAATTCGTAAAGTATTGTATCTAACATTTTATTCCTCTTTTATAAATAATTTAAATTCATTATGTTTAAGCATATAATATCCTATTATATTTGTCAACTTAACAAAATTATCAATAGCAATTATCTCAATATCGCCATCTACTTCTCCAATTACTGGTAGATAATCTTCCATGATACTTAAGTTGTATTTTTTACTCTTAATTTTTATCATGGAAACATTATCATATGTTTTTAAACCATTTCGTATGTTTAAAACTTTTACATTCATTTTTGCTACATTTGGTGTAGCTTCTTGTATATTTTCTTTTTCATTATTCATGTAATGTACCTCTAAATAATAATTTACTTTCGTCTACATCATCATATTTTCCATTTAAGATATCTTCTACATCTATTAATGTATCTTCGATATCTACCATAACCCCTTTTATTCCTGTATAGTTCTCAGAAACAAACATTGGTTGTGTAAAGTAATTTCTTAACTTTCTAGAACGATAGAAAATCATTCTATCCTCTTCTGATAATTCATCAATACCTAGAACTGCAATTATTTCTTCCAGTTCTTCATATCTTGATAAATATCTTAATGTTTCTTGAACTAAATCGTAGTGTTTTTGTCCTACTACTTCTGCATCCACTGCTTTACTTGTTGTTTTAAATACGTTTATTGCTGGGTAAATACCCTTTTCTGCAACTTTACGGTCAAGAACTACTTGTCCGTCCATATGTGTTGTTATAGCTTGAACTGCTTCATCTGTTATATCATCTGCTGGTATATATATAGCTTGGAACGATGTTATTGATCCCTTATCTATAGAGTTTATTCTTTCTTCTACGTCTGTTATATCTGATACCATTGATGTAGGATATCCATTTTCAATTGGAACCCTCTTCATTTCTGTTGATATTTCAGATTTTGCTTGTATAAAACGATATATGTTATCTATAAATACTAATACATCTTGGTCTTTTTCATCTCTTAGATATTCAGCAAGTGTTAACCCACTATATACTGCCTTAGATCTTGAACATGGATTTTCACCCATTTGTCCAAATACCATAGACATTTTATCTAATAAGTCTGATTCTTGCATTTCTTCGATTAATTCTTGTCCCTCACGAGAACGTTCACCAACACCAATAAATACTGCATTAGATTTTAATCTTTTATAAACATTGTTAATAATTTCTTTTATTAAAACTGTTTTTCCAACTCCAGCTCCACCTAAAAGTCCCATTTTAAAACCTTTTTGAAGTGGTGCGAAAAAGTCTAATGCTTTTATTCCTGTCCATAATGGTGCATTATTTATATTTAATTCTTTAAAAGAAAGTTTTCTGTCGTAAACATTTCTTGTTTTTAAAGATTTTAATTCTTTATGATTAATTACATCTCCATATGGGCTAAATACTTTTCCTAATATTGCATCAGAGTATTCTATTTGTAACCCACCTTCTTCTAAAGTTACAGCACCTCCTTTTTTTAGACCTATAACTCTTTCAAAAGGTACTGTAGATGCTACATTGTTATCTATTTGAACAACTTCAAATTTTCTGATACCTTCTTCATCTTCATATGTTAATATGTCATTAAGTTTAACGTTTTCGTTAAATAATAATACTTTAACATTAAGTTCAGAGATACCAATTATTCTTCCTATTACTTCCTTTTTGTTAGCCATTATATCTACACCTTCCTATTATTTTTAGTCTTTTGAATTTTCTAAGACTTTTAATATTTGTCTTTATATTGTTTAAAACTTTTTATTCATCTTTAAAATTTAAATTTGTAAAGTTTTCTAAGACTTTTTTAAAGTTCTTATTATTAGTTTCTTTTCTTTCATTTCTTAAATTTTCTTCTTCTATTTCATCTAATTTCTTTAAAGATTCTTTTGTAATAGTTTGTCTCATTATATTTTCAGAGGCGAAACTATTTTCTGTTGCAATTTTTATTTCATAAGATAAATATAGTACAATTATATTTCTTAATATACTATTTATATCTCCCTCTATCGCAAAGTCTTCTAAGTGATGCTTCTTTTCTTGTGATTCCTCTTCTTTTATGTTTTCTATTGGTAATATTTTCTTTTTTCTAAGCTCGATTTTACTTATATTATAATAATGATTATAGATGATATTTATTTCACTATATTTTGCATTTAATATTGCATCATACAAAATATCTTCAATCTCTCCTATCTTACTTGGATACTCATCTTTTGTCATTGATAAAATCACATTATTTTTTTCATTTATGATTTTCTTTCCTATAATAATTTTATCGATATCAGAATCAGCTTTTGCTAAATCATTTACATTTGTATTAAAGTTTCCACAAAAACCTAAGTCATTTCCAATATATACATTTAACGGTTTATCTTCTTTATTTAACTTTAATATCTTTTTATCTAATATTAAGTTTCTATTATTTAGTATGTTATCTGCAAAATCTGTGATTTCTTTTTCATACTCAAAATACTTTTCAGCATTTCTTCTTGCAGAGTCTACTCTAAGTAAAGAATGGAAATTCATTACTTTTACTACATTTCTTATTCTCATTTAGCATCCTCACCTAACATTTTGAATCTTTCTTTAATTTCATCTTGTGTTAATGGAGAAAATTTATTTTGTCTTAGAGCTTGCTCTATTAATTTACCTTTTCTCATTTTCTCTCTTAATTCTGGACTCATCTCGTCCATATTTGCAAGTTCGTATACTTCTTTTGTTTCTAAGTAACTTAGAAGTTCACGTCTTATGCCTGAACCTAATTTTTTCATATCTTCTGTTTGTACTGCTCCACCTAATCTTGAAACAGATACACCATAATTTATAGCTGGTATTTGACCTTTTTTAAATTGTTTTTCAGATAGAACAATTTGTCCATCTGTTATAGATATAATGTTTGTAGAAATATAATCTGTTATATCTCCACCTTTTGTTTCTACTATTGGAAGAATTGTTATAGATCCACCACATTTGTGTTGACATCCTTTTTCTAATAATCTTGAATGTAAAAAGAATATATCTGCTGGATAAGCTTCTCTTCCTGGTGCTTTGTTTGATATTAAGCTTATTTCTCTATAGCTTTGTGCATGTGCTTTTAAGTCATCTATTACAACTACTACATCTTTCTTTTGCATCATGTATTCTTCTGCTATTGATAATCCTACATATGGTATTAAACTTTGTACTGTAGTTTTATCATCATTTGTAGCAGCTACTATCATTGTATATGATAATGCATTTCTTCTTAGTAATTCGTTGTATATTGATTTAATTTCTTTCTTGGTTTTACCAACTGCTATATAAATACATATAATATCATTTTGGTTAGACTTTTCTTTCATGATTTGTCCTTGGTTTACTATAGTATCTAAAGCAATTTGTGTTTTTCCAGTTTTCTTATCACCTATTATTAATTGTCTTTGTCCTCTACCAATTGGGTATATTAAGTCTATTCCAGCGATTCCAGTCATCATTGGTCTGTTAACTGGAGTTCTATCCATTATAGGTACTGTTGGTCTTTCTATGTCTATATATTTAAATTTTTCGAATGCTCTTCCTGTTAATAAATCTATCCCGAATAAATCTGTAACTCTACCTAAAGCTTCTTCTGCGAAGATTGCTCTAAATCTTTCCCCTGTTGTATTTACAGTATCTCCAATTTCTATTGGCTTATCTTCTTTAACAACAGCAACTATTACAGAGTTCTCCTTTATTTCATTAACATATCCCATCCCTTTTTCTCTAATTGTTACTTTTTCATAATAAGCAACATTTTCAAGGCCAGATACTTCTATAATATAGTCTTTTAGCCTAATTACTTTTCCTGTATCAAATACATTTTTCTCTTCTTTAATTTTCTTTAATTTACTTTCTACAAGATTGCTAATATGCTCGCTCATTTCTTCACCCTTTTTCCTTATATACTATAGTCATATAATTTGTCTTTGTATTCTATTATAATACCTTTAGACATGTTCTTAAATAATTTTGTTTTTACTTTAGAACTTAAGTAATCATAGTTTTTGTTACTATCTCCACTAACATATACATATATTGTTGGAGAAATTTTGTCCATTCTTTCTTTTATTTTGTCCAACATTTCTAAAACATTAAAATTCTTTATTGTTTTAATAATTGGCTCTATAAACTTTTTATTTTCTTTAGTTAAAACACTTTTTACCAAATCCAATTGTTCTTCTGGTGTTAGTGTTAAAGATTCATATATTGCATTTTGTGTAAATAACTTAGAAAATGCATCAAGCTCTTTATATTCTGTTGTGTCATCATTTTCGTGTACTTTTATAAAGTCTTTTAGAATCTTTTCTTCATTAACATCAAATTCTTTGTTTAAACCTTTATAGTTCTTAAAGAACCCTGATTCTCTAAATTCTGGTGTTGGGATATCATATACTATTTTTTCTTCTGGCTTTTTAATTTCTGGTATCTCTATGATTTCCCCATTTTCTCCTGATTGTTTAGCTTCGTTTAAACGTTTAATTTGCTCTGATAATATTTCTATTTCTTTTTCTTTTTCAGCTATTATATAGTCAAAGTCTTGTAGTTTATCTAAAAAGTACTTTTTGGTACTATTATTAATTCTCTTTACTAAGTTTTTAAACATAAAGAATGTGAAGATAAACATTATTAAGACTATTACAACCGCTGGTATTATTAGTTCCATAATTTTCACCTACTATACTGTTAAAGGATTGTAAAATAATAATAAAAATATAAATGCGAATAGTAGTAATAAGAATATTGCAACTACTATTAATATTGTCATTACTGAATGTACAATATCACTTTTTGTTTCTGGGTTTCTACCTACAGCTTCTGCTACTTTTGAACCTAAAATTCCGATTCCAATTCCTAAACCTAGGAATGTTAATCCTATCATCCAACCAATGCTACTTACTGTTGCAACTAAAATTTGTTCCATGTTCTTTCACCCTCCTTTTAATAATTTCTATATTTTGCTTGAATATTTGTATTAACTACAGTTCCGTCATGTGATGTTCCTTCTAGTTGTACTGTGATTTCACTTCCATAATTTTCATATGTAAGTACATCTGACCAACCATCAGCTTTTACAGCTTGTGTTAAGTTTACATCCATGTCACTTTCTTTTACACCATCAACGTATAGTGCAATTTTTGCATAATCAAATGCATAATTTTGATCTAATTTTAGATTAAAATATACTTTTTTACTTCCTGTTCCTACTCTTGTGATATCAATACTTGCATTGATTTTTGTTGTTCTTACAGATAATACATCTTCTATATTATCTACAACTTCATTAGCCTCTGTTATTTCTTTATATCCTAATGTTATTTTGTATTCTGTATTTGGCTCTAAGTCTGTTAACCTATATGTTGTAGCATTTTTATCTAATGCTATTGTGTTTTCATATCCTACAGCCTCTACAAAAGCATAAACTGTTTGATATCTATTTTGTGGATCTTGTACTGCATATTCTATATCTATGTAAGAAGATGTAGCTATTGCTCCTCTTAGGCTTACACTCTTAGATAATGGTGTTTGATTTGTGCTTGAATTACTGTTGTTTATTATTGTACTTCCACCATTTCCTGCATTTCCACTTGTTCCTGCATTTGTTCCTGATTGGTCTCCACCTTGGTTGTTTATTACAGATCCATCTGCATTTTGACCATTTCCAGAATTATCGCTTCCGCTTTCTGAAGTTCCTCCATTGTATTCTGGAATTAGATTTTGCCAATCCATATCTTTTTCTTCTTCTTTTTCTACATATTCGTTTGTACTTCCTATAATATCTTTTAAGTTAATTTCTTCATTTCCTACTATCAACTTTTCATTTGCTATATCAAATCTATATGAACTTGTAGAAAGTACAATTGGATTTATTGTTCTTGCATATATTTCGTTATTTAATAATAAAGTATTTCCTGATTTATCTATAATTATATATAGATATTTTGAAGTACTTATACTTCCAGATTCATTTTTTATAGAATTGCTTATCATTAAATATTGTCTATCTGCAATTTTATAAAATGCATCTTCTGAAGTATTTCTTATTGTTGTATCTTTAGAATATTTTTCTACTTGTCCATCTAATAAGACTTTAAATACCTCTCCATATAATGTAACTTGTGAATTGTTTCCATTAAAGCTTACTACTTCTGGATTTAATTTATATGTTTCGTTTGTATTATCTAATGTTAAATAATAATTTCCATCCCATTTTTTCGTAATTGTTCCAGCTTCTTCTGGTTGTAATGGTTCATATTCACTATCATATAATGTTACATTACTTTCTATTCGGTATTCCTCTACTTCATGATTTAAGGCTAATCGTAGACAAGTAATTAATAATATGACTATTATGATTATTATAATTGCAAAAATTGCAAATCTTTTTTTATTTCCTGCTGCTAATGATCTCAAATTATTCACCCCTATTTTTTAGTATGGAGGGGGAAAAACTATTCCCCCATTATTTAGTTTGCTATATAAATATGTTCTACACTTGCTGTGTCTACAATGTCGCCATTTTCATCAAAGAATTGTATCTCGATATAATATCTACCTTCTGTTGGTAAATTTTTATTTAATGTAAATGAATAGTATGTCTCATTATCTGTGATAGATGTAGTTTGTTTTGGTGTAAAGTCTTCTGTATCACTTTGGTTATATCCACTTGTATTGTAGATAGAATATTTAATTTGTTTTATTTCATTTATTTTATAACTATTGTAGAATAATAAGTCTATCTTATTTGTTTCTGTGCTATTGTTTACAGATGTTATATTACCTGCTGATATACCACTTTCATTTATTGGTTCTACTGTTCTTGTACTTCTATTGTCATGTGTATATGGCTCTTGTCCATCATTTGTGTAGTCTAAGTCAAAGTTTACTTCTAATGTATAACTTTGGTCTTTTGCTACATTTTCTAAGATAAATTCATTATTTACGTCAGTTGTATTATATTCTCCTTTGTATTCTTCAGGAGTAATTTCTTCGTAATTTTGATTATAAATTTTTACTGTATATTTATCATTTACAGCTATTTTATCATCATCATACATTGTTACTGTAAATCTTATTTTTGTTCCTGTTTCTATTGTTCCATCTTCTTTTACTGTATCTTGACGATAACCTTGTATAGCTACTAGTGGTGATGATAATGGTTCTAAATAGAATTCTTGTTCTTTTGTTCCTAAATCTATTTCTCTTTGTCCACCCTCTGCACTTTCATCAGCTATAATTGCAATTGGTGTTATGACTATTTTATATCTTGTTCCAAATGTAAATATACTTCCTGGATTTGCAGAAATACGTTCTTCCATTTGTGATTTTGGTAAATCATCCTCAAAGTTTGCTACCTCTTCTGTGTAATCTTGTGTTTCATCACTCCATCTATATATTACATGTCTTAATTTTTGATATCCTAATACTTTATCTAATGTATATGTTACTTTTACATATTTTTCATTATATGTTACTGGATCATATACTACATTAATATTGTCTACATTTACATTTGCTAATGTAGAGAAATAATAATATCTTCCAACTGTATCTGCATCTACGTCATATAAGTATTTTTCTGTATAACTTTGTGATGCATCATTTTTATTACGTATATTTGTTTTAAATCTTATGTAATAATATGTTTTTGGTTCAAGATTATTTATTTCTATAGTTCCAGCAAAATCACTTACTGGTATTTCTATATCTCTTACCTTTTCACTATTACTTAGGTTTTCATCTGTTTTCCATAATTCTGCAATTATTTTATTGTCTTGTATTTCGATTGTATCCTTTGTTATTAAAGTAGCATTAATTTGTACTCTGTCTAATTCTTCATTTATGTCTAATTCACTTGTACTACCATCTTTTAATAAACTTATTCCTGGGATAATTAAGTTAAACTTAATTATATTACTTCCATCTGTTGTTAATTTTTGTAAACCAATTTCTTTTTGTAATACTACATCATTTTGATATGTAAATCCGTTTTGTGAATAACTTAATTCTAATGCTGTAATACTACTGTCAATTGGGTTTATTAAATTATATGTTTCTGAAGTTTCACTATCTGTATTTGCATTTGTTGATTCGAACATATTACTATTAACAGATGTTGTTGGAACTAAATTTCCTTCTCTATTTATAGAATAGTAGTAAACCTCTTCTCCTGATCTATATGTTCTTTGATATGCTACATAATCACTTTGTGTATCATATCCTGTAACTCCTGTATCATAGTAAGCTTCTACTGTTACTTCAGTTTCTAAGTCTAGTAAGTCTGATATATCATTAAAGCTTACTGTTAACATATTGTTGTTTACAACTTGTAAGTCTTGTACTATTCTAACTGTTCTACTTGCTGTATCTTCGAAAGTTACTTTTAATGCTGTTATTCTATCTAATTTTGCTTCATCTCCAGAAACAGTTATACTTACACTATTTTCTTCTAATTCAACTCTATATGTTAAATCTGATATATCAATTTTTCCTTCGAAATATTGATATCCTAATGTTGTTTCTGTTGCTGTGTTTATTTTAATTAGTCTTGTTGCTGTTCTTATTTCTAAGTTTCCTGCAATTAAGTTTTCAAATGTAACTTCTTCAAATGTATTTCCTGTATTTGCATTAATTGCTTTTGTATCTTTTTTGTTACTTGTATTTATATATGCATAAAATTCATCTTTTTCTAATGCATTATCTATATCAGCACATTTATATTTATATGTTATTGTATTTTCTGTTGAGATAGATGGATACATTATGATTCTAGGTGCTTGTTTTTGTGCTGTTACTGTTTGTGATCTTAATGTAACATTGTCTGTTGGTAATGGCCATTCTGTTTCTCCTGTTCCATCATGGTTTAAGTCTAAATATACTTTATATGTAAAGTAATAACTATTACCTCTTCTAGCTTGATCTGTATCTTGAGTTCCATATTTTGTACCATCTCCAACATCGAATGTTGCTGAAGGTATAACTCCATCTTCTCCTACTTCAAGTTCTTGTGTTGCAATTACTTGTCCTGTTGAACTATCTATCATTGTGTATACAACACTTGTTGCATAATTTTGACTATTATCATATTTAGCTTGAGCTTTATATCCAACAACAGTTTGGGCATCTAATTCTGCTCTTGGACTTTCTATATCACGATTTCTTATTGGTGTAACATCTATTGCTTGTTCTGTTTGTGTTGGATAATCTGGAATATATCCGTTTGCTGTTATTACATAATAGTTATATCCTAAACCTTCTGTTAAAGGTATTTTATTTCCTCCATCATATGTATAGTCAAAAGCATTTAATACTTCAATTGTATATTTTTGATCCCTAAAGTCTTTATTTTCTGCTCCGAAGAATTTTGGTGTTATTGTTTTTGATGTATCATAATATTCTTCTTTTATCTTACTCTTGTATGGATCTTGTGAGTATTCATCTTTTATATTTACTGTTCTTATTGGTGTTCCTGGCATAGTTACAGTTCCATCTGCATTTTCGATTGGTTGACCTGCATAAATTCTAAACTCTAGATTTGCTAATGTATTAGCTTCCAAGTCTTTTAATGTTTCATCATCTGGATTTACTGTATCTATACTTCCACTTGTGTCATCATTTACTCTTCTTAATTTAAAGCTAAGGTTAAATGTATTTCTTGTATCTTCATTGTTTTGTATAAATGAACCCATTAATGTGTCTGGTGTTAATGTTTTTATAATTGCTCCACCAATGTAACATTCATCTATTGGATCATTTTCATCTTTTAGATCAACTGTTGTATAAACTCTAAATTTATATGTTTCATTACTTCTTAAGTCATTTACATCAATTGGTATTGTAAGTCCTCCGTGATATGAAAATTGTCTTGTATAGCCTGTTGAATCTGTATATGTTACTAATAATGTATTTGTTTCGTCTGTACTAATTGTATTGTTTGGATCTTCTATTATTAATTTTCCTTGAATTCTTTCGTATGTAATTGTTTCTTTTTCAAATCTTACTGTTGGGAAAGCAACACCATCCATTTTCATAATGTCACTGTATTCACTTTCATACTCAACAATTTTTTCATTATCATTAAATAATGCTATTACTTTAAATGTATATGGTACACCTCTTGATAAGATTTTTTCATCTACATTTACTATTATTTCTTCATTACTTGAAACTTCTTTTGTATATACTGGAGCTTCGTCTAATCCAGTTCTTGTATCATATATTTCATATCTATATCCTTGTATTCCATTATCTGGATCTACTACATTTGTTAGTTTTAATGTAAATGTAGAGTCCCTTTTGTTCATTTCATATTCTGGTCCACTTATTTCTGGTTTATCTTTTAATGTTGTAAATGTTTTTTCTTGTTCAAAGCCATTAGAAATTATTTGTCCATCATATAATACATTTGTTAATTTAATTGTATATTCTGTATTTGATTGTAGTCCTATAAATTCTGCTGTTTGTCCAGCTAAAGTTCCATTTCCTACTTCATATGTTTGGTCTACTGTTCCTGAACTTGATACTAAAGATAATTGTGCACTCTTTACTTTTGAATCTGAATCTACAGAAACTTTAAATTTTAAAGAGCTATTTGTAAATACATCTTTTTCGAATGTTATTCCAACACTTTTTGTTCTAAATATTTTGTATACAAAGTTTTTAGTATATGTTATTCCATCTACATCATAAGCAGATTCTACTACTAATGTATAATCTGTATTTGGTGTTAATGTTGAAACTGAAACATCTATATTATATGTTCCTATAGATTCTTCTCTTGCATATACTGTTTTTCCAGTAGAATTTTCTAGTATTTTTATGTATGAATTTCTAACAAGTCTTGCTTCATCATCTTGAATTGTTATTTGAGCATTTACACTTATTGAATCCACATTAAAACTTTCTACATTAAATACAGGAGCTACAAGTTCTGGTAAATCTTGAACTATAGATTCTGATCCTCCGCCATTTACTTGTGAATTTGAAGAACCACCTTCTCCTGTTCCTGTAGTTCCATCTGTTCCTACAGCTCCTTCACCTGTTTGAGCACTTCCACCTTGTCCTGCAACTCCATCATTTTCTCCATTGTTTGCATTTTCAGCATCTTGAGCTGCTTGTTGTGCATCTACTTGGTTTTGTAATATACCTTCTATTTCATTTAGGTCATTATTTTCTTGTTCAGGTTGTTCTTGAATTTCTACATTGTCATCAGAGTCTATTACCATATTAGCTAGGTTCATTCTTGTTTCGCCATTTTTACTAACTGTTTTACTTTGTAGATTTATCTCTATATTATCTGGTAATTTTATATTTACATTGCTAGAAATTGTTTGATATATAATTTCTTGATTATATATTTTTATAACTTGATTATCTAAATATTCTAATTCTAAATAACCATTTATTTCTTTTGTTGTTCCATCATTAAATGAAACTGTCATTCCATTTCCAGCTATTAAATATTTAGTATCAGAAATTTTCCATATTAAATTAGTAAATTGTAGTCTTCCATTTAGATGATTTATCCAATAGTTATCACCTTGTTTGTTTACTACTTGGTTTGCAGCGATACTATAATATGTAATTGGATCTTGTTCTATATTAGCAAGGTTTATTAATACACCTTTCTTTAAACTACTTATAGATCCATTATTATAGTGTATGAAGTTATCTTTTCCTGTTGTAACTTCATCTCCGCTGGTATCTTTAAAAATAACCTTTTGATTATTTTTAATTTTGTATTCCTCATCTGCATTGAAATAATACTTATCTATTTTTTGGCTCTGACTACTTGCACTTTGCAATATATATCCAGGGTCTTCAAAAACTTTGGTATTTTCTTTTTGCACATTGTAAACATTATAAACTAATAATCCTGCTAGAATTATTCCAATGCCTACTATAAAAAATATGTATTTTTTCATAGCTCTTTTCCCTTTCCTATTTGTTTTGTTTATATCAAAAAAATGTTATCATAGAAAAAATTTCATTTCAATATATAGATTTTTCCATTTTTTTTGATTTCGTTTTGTTTACTTCTACCTCTTTACGGAAGGTCATTTTAGAGTTTTTGACTTTTATTTTTTTCATAATATTAAATTATTATGACATTTTAAAAAATATGTTTTTTATTGTCATTGTTCTTTCATTGTATCTTGTAAAACCCTTAGGGATTTGGGAACATTCCTTTTTTCCCGAAGAGGGATTTGGGGACGTTCCTAAAATCCCTCTTTTCTATTTTTGGTATAATTAGTTTTTCCATTAAAAAACAGCACCTTTTGATTTTTACAATCTTAAGATGCTGTTTTCTTCTTCATCTGCTTCTACTAGTTTATAACTTAAGAACTCTTTTGCTTTTATGTCATATTCATCTCCTACTTTTGCTTATCTCTATTTACTCCATCAATCTCTATAATATCTTTATCTAGTACAGCCTCAATATAACTTCTAGTAATTTTCATAGCTCCATTAACACTAATATTTACTGCTTCAGGCCAACCACCTTTTACAATCAGTTCCGCTAATCTTTTTAACTCTACCTTTTTTACGAGCTTTTTTTTCACTTTATTTTCAAATAAATCTTTTAAAGAAACCTCTCCTGATGAATCTCCAGATTCATATAAAGATATTGTATACATTTTCATTCATCCAATAGCATTGTGCATTTTTTGACTACTTTGTTGTGCAATTTTTGACTTTAAAAATCTTCATTTAACAAAAAGTCAAAAACATTCAAATTCTTTATTCCATTAGTTGACATATCCACATCATCTAAAGATATTACATATTTTGGATAATTGTCTTGTATACTCTTATATGCTCCAAATTCCCTATTTATTGTTTCTTCGGAATTTAAATATAAGCTTACTTGAATATACTTAATCTTTTTATCTTTTATAGCTACAAAATCGACTTCTGCATCTTTTAATTTTCCTATATAAACATCATATCCTTTAAAAATTAATTCATTATATACCAAATTCTCTAAACAAATTGAATAATTAGTTTCTTTATTTGTATTTTTTATCTTTTTCACTCCAAGATCTGATACATAATATTTATTTAATGTTTTTAAAATACTTTTACCATGTATATCATATCTGTATACTTTGTTAATAATAAAAGTCGAACATAATGCTTCTATATAGTTATATAAAGTTTCTGCAGATACTTCTCTATATTCATTTTTTAAATATTTCAAGACATTAGTTGCAGAAAATTCTCTTCCTTCAGTTTCTAAAATATATTGCCATACTTTATTAAATAAAGTAATATCTTTTACTCCCAATCTCTCTACAACGTCCTTTAAAACAATAGAATCATATACATCTGATATATAATTTAATTTAGTAATATCCTCTTTAAATGAAAACCTTTGTGGTAAGCTTCCCCATTCAAAAATATCAAACAATAATTTTTTATAATCATTTGTATTTGTTATTTCTAGTGCTTCAGAAAAGCTAAGAGGATTTACTTTAAAACTAACATATCTACCTGTTAAGTCAGTTGAAAGTTCTTTAAATGTCATCTTGCTGTTTGAACCAGTTATAAAAATACTACATTGATTCGTTATACGAAGTGAATTTATTCCTTTTTCAAAATCTTTTACTTTTTGTATTTCGTCTAAAAATATATAGTATGTTTTATTATCTTTAATTTGTTGTTTTATATAATTATTTAAATCTATTGCATTTTTTATAAAACTGTAATCTAACGATTCAAAATTTATATATATAATATGGCTTTCATCAGTTTTATCTTTTAGTAATTCATCCTTAATTTGATTTAATATTACTGATTTACCAGCTCTTCTTAAACCATATATTATTTTAATTAAACTATTTTCTTTATAAAATGGTCTTATTCTTTTTAAATAATATTCTCTTTTTAACATAGTTTTCACCTCTAATTTAATTATAACAGATTATTTTATTTTTTCAAGTTATTTCGATGTATCGAAATAACTTTCTTTTTTTGACATTTTTTTCGTTGTATCGAAATAATTTTCTTCCTTTAACATTTTTTGCTCTGTTGTATATGGGGCTCCTTCATGTTTTGTTTCATCTATTATTGGTTCAGCTAAAGGCTCTCCTTATATTAATATAAGTAAATAGAGCATTGCTTCCAATTCTTGGTGCAATGCTCTATCACTTTACGGATACTATTTTTAGACATTTTATATTATTTTTTAATTACATATTGTATAATATTCAATTTTACTAACTCTATCCTTATCTTTACTTTATTTTTCTAAATTTCTAAGAATCTCCTCAATAACTTCTTCTGCTAAAACAAAATCTGTATTTACAAACCCAATTTCTGGTCTAAGTCCATCTTTATTATGAAAATCAGAACCAACTGTTACAAATAAGTTGTGTTTCTTAGCAAATTCATTCCATTTTTCTGTTTCATCAAATTTCTTATCATATCTATCTACATACAAATAGTTAGCTTCTAAGGCATCAGGGTTCATATCATTAACAATTTCCAAAATATCTTCATCGGTCAAATTATCTTCATGCACATATGCTACTGGATGTGCTAAAACCACTTTTCCATTTGCAGCTCTTATAATTTCTGCAGCTTCTTTTGGTGTTGCACTTTCCTTTTTTACATATGCAGGACAATTTTCGTTCATTATTGTTTCTATAAATTCTCCTTTACTTGGAATATGCCCAAATTCTGCTAATAATTTTTCTTTGTTTTTTGGATTGTTTGTTGCGTCTAAAGCTATATGTGCTTTTGTTACAGCATCTATCTTATCTAATTCTTCTACATTTATATAATATCCTAGTTCTTCTAACTTTTTAGCTACATCATGTAAATAATTATGTCTCGCATTTCTAATTTTACTTAATCTTTCTTTAAACTCTTCATCATTTAAATCTAGATTATATCCTAATACATGTACTCCTGCTTTTTTTGCTTTAGTAGAAATCTCGACTGCATTTATTATCTTTATATTTTTACTTTTTGCATATTCAAATAATTCATCATTATATGCATCTACTGTATCATGGTCTGCTATTGCAATTACAGATACTCCATTTTTATATGCTTCATCTATTACTTCTTTAGGTGTTAATGCTCCATCTGAAACTGTTGTATGAATATGTAAATCTATTCTTTTTCCCATTCTATCTTCCTCCTTATTATTCAAGTTCAGGTCCCTCGTCTTCTTCTAATTCTCCTCTTTCCTTTGTAAGTTGCTCACCCCATCCTGTTATTCTTCTATAAAAAATTTCTTCTAATTCATGTTCCTGAAATCTTCTAAAGTTTGCTGGAGTTGCTGCTCGCGTAAGAAAATTGAACAATTCTTCTGGTGTATTTTCTCTTATTACTCTAGTTCTGCTCTTTTGTAGTGTCTCTTCCATTCCTTCTGTAAAGTTAAATGCTGTAAAAGCTGAAAGATAATCATAAATAAAGTTATATGCCTCGTCATCATATTGCCATATTCAGCTTGTGCTTGTTCAATACTTCCGTCCTCACAAACTAACCACATCAAAAAATCAATGTTCTATATGTCTAATAAATTTATACCAGTTATTATATCATCTTTAGCACTCATAAATTCTTTACTAATATTTTATAACCTTTATATAAAAAAGAGGATATCTAATCCGAATACCCTCTTTTTTTGCATTTTTGTTTTAAAGATTTTTTAAATTACATATTTTTTAATTATGAATACTCCTCCACCTAGTGCTATAACTACTAAAGCTGCTATTCCGATATATAATTTTGCATCACCTAATGCTACTGTTAACATTACTGGTGCATCATCTATATCGTCTTCGTCTTCTTTGAAGTTATCTGGCACAGAGTCTATGTCTGGTGTATTACTATCATTATAATCTTGGCTTATTTCTGCAATATTTGTTTTTAATCCCATATTATCTTGTCCATTTATCCATGTTAAGATGATTGATACTGTAGCACTTTCACCTGGTTGTAATAATGTGTTTTCTAATAATTTTGTTGCTACTCTTTCTTTACCATTTAAAGGCTCTCTTGTATACCAATCTGGGTTATCTTCTTGTACAAATCTTAAACCTTCTGGGATATAATCTGTAATTTCTTTTGCATATCCAGCAATTTCACCTTCATTTGTTATTTTGATTTGGAATTCAAATTTTACTGTTACTTTGTTTATATCTCTTCTTCCTAAATCTACTTTTGCTGGTGGCTCTGGATCTTCATCTCCTGTATGTCCTGTTTCTTGCACAGTTTGTGTTCCATCTTCATCAATTATAATTGCTTTACTTACCCATTTTTTCAATGCTAAATCGAAGTATTTTACTTTTACAAATTCTTTGTCTAAGTCGTCTTCTTCGTTCCATTCATTGTTATTATCTGGTGTAGAATCTATATCATCAATTGGATCTCCAGAACTATCACTATCATCTGCAATTTCTGCTGTATTTACTAAAATTCTATCTGATGTATTTGGTTCTGTTACTTGGAAAGCAATTTGTACATCTCTATAATCAGGATTATTTTCTGTTAGTCCTTTGTCTGGATCATATGCCTTTATTAGATTATCTCCATCATTTTCTTCTTGTGCTTTAGATAAATAATCTGTTGTTACACTTTGTCCATCTTCTGATTCTTGCCATCTATATTCTCTATTTACAGGATTATCTGGTAAAAATCTTAATCCATCTGGAATATCATCTTTTACTTCTGTTGCATATCCATCGATTAATCCTTCATTATATATTCTTATTGTATATGTAACTACATCGCCATTTTCTACTTCTACTGGGTCTTTTGTATGGTCATATTTAATATTTCCATCTTCACCAATACTTAATTGTGGTATTCTTGTAGTTACTGCTTGATCATCTACTGCTGTAATAAATTTTCTTAAGGCTAAATCGAAGTATACTACTCTTACTTTCTCGAAGTCATCATCATCTTCTTGTCCTGGTACATATTCGTTGTTTATTTCGTCATCTTTATAGTTTGGTAATTCTTCGTCACTTGGTACTTGTACATTGTTTGTTTCTGAATCTCTATCTATTACATCATTTCCATCAGAATCTTTTGCTTCTGTAATTTCTGCTAAGTTTGTTAGTTTCTTACCAAATTCTGCTGTATCTTTTACTCTACATGCTATTTTTACATCTTTATATGATAATGTTGTTCCGTCAAATGCTTTTAATAAGTTTTGTCTTGACGAAGTTTCTTTTGCTTTTGATAAGTAATCTGTTGTAACTGTTCTTCCATCTTCTGAAACTTGCCATTCATATTGTATATTTGTTTCATGTTCTGGTAAAAATTCTAATTCTTCTGGTAATTTATCTACTATTTGATTTGCATATCCATCTATAGAACCTTCATTATATACTCTTATTGTATATTCTACAACATCTCCTCTTGCCATATCTAATGGTTTCTTTGGATGATTGTATGTAGCTGTTGTTGCTGTTCCATTTGCTAAGTTTGTTACATCTACTGATGGTTCTCTTCCTATTAATGTTGTTCCGTTTTTGCCTGTTATAAATTTTCTTAATGATAAATCAAATTCTTGAATAATAACTTTCTCAAAGTCATCATCATCTTCTTGTCCTGGTATATATTCTTTTCCAGAATTTATTTCGTCATCTTTATATGTTGGTAAATCTGTATCTGTTGGTAATGTAAAGTTTCCATTTGGTACAGAATCTCTATCTGTTACTGCTCCTCCTTGACTGTCTGTTTCTTGTGTAATTTGAGCTAAATTCGTGATTTTCTTTAATGATTCTGTAGAATTCTTTACTCTACATTTTACTTTAACTTCCTTATAATCTAATGTTGTTCCATTATATGCTTTTATTAAATTACTTGCATTTTGATCTCTATCTGCTGCTTCTGATGAATAAGCAAGTTTATTTGTTTTTATTATTCTATTATTACTTGCATCTATTCTCCATCCATAACCTGCATTAAAGTCTGTTTCTGCTGGATAATTCTCTACATCGTTTATAAATTCTAGTTCTGGTGGTAAATAATCTGTAATTTCTCCTACATAACCATCTAGTTCACCTTCGTTATATACTCTTATTGTATATGTAACTATATCTCCAGGTTTTACTGCTACTGGTTTTTTATTATGGTTATAAGTTGCTGTTGTAACTTTTGCTCCATCAATTGTTTTATTTAAATTTGATATATCTACTGTTGGCTCTCTATTTATTTCTTTTCCATTTACTTCAGAAATAAATTTCCTTAATGCTAAGTCAAATTCTCTTTTTGCAACTCCAACTTCTTTTTCTCCACTTAATGGAGTTTCTTGTTTTTCTACTGCAACTAATGGTTGTACAGTATCTGGGTTTTGTGTTGTTGTCCAGAATCCTTTTGATGAAGTTCTGTATGAACCTGTATAACTAAATTTTATTTTTGTTATGTCATCTATATTAGATGATGGAATTGAAATATAAAAGCTTTGTCCTACTAAATCTTTTATTGTTGTTCCTTGTGATACTTCTTCTTTACTTGAATTTAATAATGTGTATTTACCATTTAAGTCTGTTCCATCTTGGTCTGTAAATTTTGCATTTAATTCGAATGGTAAATCATTATTTTTATTTATTTTATATGGTCCTACTATGTAGTTACCTCCATCTAATTCTACTGTTGGATTAACTTCTGTTGCTAATGTTATTGGTTCTTCTACTTTTCCATTGTGAGTTCTATAATATTCTATATTTTCTTCACTTTTAGCTGTACTTACAATGTATTGATATAGTTTTTCCATTGCATCAGCTCTTGTTTGGTTAACATCTGACATTGTTGTATAAGAGCCTACATCTTTTTCTGCTATAGCTATTTCTTGGAATGATGGTTCTCCTGCAAAGTCTACATGGTATATATCAGGATTTTCATCTGATTTTGTATTTGTAAAATACCATAATGCCATTTGTTGTACTACATCTATATCATCATCTGTTAATTCTTGCTTTAATGAATCAGCCATTCCAGATGCATTTAACAAATCTTCCCTATCTTGTGCTGCTTGCTGTGTTTTTTGATTTTGAACTTCTACTGAATCACCTGATTTTGCATAATATGGTATATATGCGTGGTCTAAAATCCATGTAGCTGCATAGTAGTAATCATCGTTTTCGAAGATTGTAGGTACTAGGCTAGCTTTATCTGCAAAGTCTACCATTTTATCATATGTTTGTTTAAATGAATTTGGTGTTGCTGTGTAAAAACCTTTTTCAGCTTTTAAACAATATATTGTATTATCAAAATTCATTGTAGTTCCATCATTTTCGTATACAATAACTTTCCAAACTTTTTTATTTCCATTGTTTATTCTATATCCATATTGCTTTCCGTTTGTTTCTCTTCTATATTCACTTAGTCCAAACGTAACTGGGTTTGTAGCTGCAAATACTGATGTTCCCATAGCTAATGCTAAAAGCATAACCATGATACTTACAGCTATTTTCTTAATAAGTTTCATAGTCTCGTTACCATCCTTTTTTTATAATACTACTAAGTGTATTTTACTATATTCTAAATAATAGTCAATAGCAAAAAATAGCAGTTTTTTATGGTTATTTTTTTGTGGCTCGAACCTGCTTACGGATACAGTTTTTGCTATATTCCGTCAATTTTTTTAGTCCACATTACAATTATATTACATTTTTGTTAAGTTTACAATAATTTTTTATAAAATTCGAGGTTAGTGGGATTTGGGGACGTTCCTTTTTTCCCACAATAGAACCTGCCAAATATATGTAGCTTTCTTTAAACGCAAAAAGGACTCCTAAAATCCCGGTTTACCCGGGATTTTAGGAACGTCCCTTATTCCCTATAAAACATATCTTTTTATTGCCCAAATTCCACCTGTTAACATTGCTACTACTACAAATCCTAATCCTATATATTTTTGTGTATCACCTAGTGCTACTGTTAACATTACTGGTGCATCATCTATATCGTCTTCACCATCTGTAAAGTTATCTGGTGTTGAGTCTATATCTGGTGTGTCACTGTCATTATCATCTTGGCTTATTTCCGCTATATTTGTTTTTAATCCCATATTATTTGGATCATTTATCCATGTTAATAGAATTGATATTGTTGCACTTTCTCCTGGTTGTAATAATGTATTTGCTAATTGTTGTGTTCCAACTCTTTCTCTTCCATTTAGTGGTTCTCTTGGATACCATAATGGGTTATCTTCCCCAATAAATCTTAATCCTTCTGGGATATAGTCTGTTACTTCTGTTGCATATCCAGCAATTTCACCTTCGTTTGTTATCTTAATTTGGAATTCAAATTTTACTGTTACTCTATTTATGTCTTGTCTTCCTAAATCTACTTTTGCTGGTGTCTCTGGATCTTCATCTCCTGTATGTCCTGTTTCTATTATGTTTTGTGAGCCATCTTGGTTTGTAACGATTGCTCTACTTACCCATTTCTTTAAAGCTAAATCAAAGTATTTAACTTTTACAAATTCTTTGTCTAAGTCATCTTCTTCGTTCCACTCATTGTTGTTGTCTGGAGTAGAGTCTATATCATCTACTGGATCATTGTTTTCATCTCTGTCATCTGATATTTCTGCTGTATTTACTAATATTCTATCTGATGTGTTTGGTTCTGTTACTCTAAATGCTATTTTTAAATCTCTATAGTCTGGGTTTGTATCCGTTATTCCTAATTCTGGATCAAATGCTTTTATTAAGTTTGCACCTTCTGTTTGTTCTTGCTCTTTAGATAGATAATCGGTCTCTATACTTGTTCCATCTTCTGATAATACCCATCTATATTCTTGGTTTATCTCGTTGTCTGGCAAGAATTCCAATCCATCTGGCACATCATCTTTTACCCTGCTTGCATAACCTGCCATCATACCTTCATTATAAATTCTTAATGTATATGTTACTATATTACCATTTTCTACTTCTACAGGATCTTTTGTATGGTTATAATCTATATTTCCATCTTCACCAATACTTAGTTGTGGTATTCTGTTTGTTATTTCTGTATCATCTACTGCTGTTATGAATTTTCTTAATGCTAAATCGAAATATACTACTTTTACCTTTTCGAAGTCATCGTCATCTTCTTGACCAGGTACATAGTCTTTATCTATTTCGTCATCTTTATAATTTGGTAAATCTTCGTCTGTTGGTACTTCTACATTATCTGTTTCAGAATCTCTGTCTACTACATCATTTCCATCTGAATCTTTAGACTCTGTTATTTCTGCTAAGTTTGTTAGCTTTTTACCAACTTCTGCAGTATCTTTTATTTTACATGCTATCTTTACATCTTTATAATCCAATGTTGTTCCATCAAAAGCTTTTAATAAGTTTTGTCTTGATGATGTTTCTTTTTCTTTTGATAAATAATCTGTTGTAACAATTCTTCCATCACTTGATACTTGCCATTCATATTCTTGGTTTATTTCGTGATCTGGTAAGTATTCTAGTTCCTCTGGTAAATAATCTGTTATTTCATTTGCATAACCATCTTTAGACCCTTCATTATATACTCTTATAGTATATATTATAATGTCTCCTCTTTGCATCTGTATTGGATCTTTTGGATGATTATATATTGCTGTTGTATCACTTCCATCAGCTAATTGTGTTACATCAACTTGTGGTTCTCTATTTGTTAATGTTATATCATTTCTACCAGTTATAAATTTTCTTAATGCTAAGTCAAAATATACTACTTTTAATTTTTCGAAGTCATCATCATCTTCTTGACCTTTGAAGTAATAATCATCATCTGTTAAATCTTCTTTATTATTATTTCCAGTATAATCTTCCATATTATCTTTATTTACATCTGGATGTGTTCCTGGAACAGAATCCCTATCTGCATTTTCCTCGTTTGTTATTGTTACATTTGATTCTGCATCATATTCTTCGGAAATCCATGCGACATTTGTTAAGATTTGCTCTTTATATGTTGGGACTGCTGTTACTGCGCATTCTATTTGTATTGTTTCTGAATCTAATGTAGTTCCATTATATGCATCAAGATTATCTGTATTTGATGTTCTTCTTAATTTTAATAGATTATCTGTTTCACTATAAGAATCCAATTCAAAATTTCCAGACACTACTCTATTAAATACTAAGCCTGTTGGTAATTGGTCTTGTAACTTTGTTGCTCTACCTGGTTTTTGTCCTTCATTATATATCATAAGATTGTATATTACTTTGTCACCTGTTGTTACTGCAACTGGATCTTTTCTGTGCTTATAACTTGCTGTTGTTCCAGTTGTAAGCGATGTTGTATCTATAACTGGTACTCTAGTATTTGCAACATTTTCTCCATTTACTTGTGTTATATATTTTCTTAATGCTAAATCAAAATATTTTGCTTTGTTTTCTACTGTTACTGTTATTGTATTTCCGCTTAAGCTTATATCTGCTCCATTTTGTGCATTTGTTATTACCGCATCTGACATTTTATATGTATTATTTTCGAATACTTTTGTTACTTGCACTGTTATTGGTGCTGTTATTATTTTTTCATATCCTGCTGGAGCTTGTGTTTCTTCGATTGTTATTGTATCTGTTCCTGTAGCTGTTACTGCAATTGGCCCTATATTTATTTCTCCACTTGCATTTGTTGTTTGTGTTACTTCTCCATTTGGTGAATTTATTTTAAATTCTGCACCTTCTAATTTATTACTTGTTCCTTCTTCTACCTTTACAAGTTTTAGGTTATATTCGCTTGTTTTTGGAATTAATTTATTCTCTACTGTTACTGTTATTGTATTTCCTGATAATGTTAAACTTGCTCCTGTTTGTGCATTTGTTATTTGTGCAGTTGACATTTTATATGTATTATTCTCGAATACTTTTGTTACTTGTACTGTTATTGGTGCTGTTATTATTTTTTCGTAGCCATCTGGTGCTTTTGTTTCTTCTATTGTTATTGTGTCTGTTCCTGTGGCTGTTACTGCAATTGGTCCTATATTTATTTCTCCACTTGCATTTGTTGTTTGTGTTACTTCACCAGTTGGTGAATTGATTCTAAATTCTGCCCCTTGTAACTTTTTACTTGTATTTCCTTGTTCCACCTTTACAAGTTTTAAATTATATTCACTATCTTTTGGTATTAATTTATTTTCTACCGTTACTGTTATCGTACTTCCACTTACACTTATACTAGATCCCGTCTGGGTATTAGTTATTACAGCATTTGACATAGTATATGTATTACTTGATAGTGTTTTTGTTACTTGTACATTTATAGGTGCTGTTATTACTTTTTCATATCCATCTGGAGCTTGTGTTTCTTCTATTGTTATTGTATCTGTTCCAGGTGTATTTATAGTAATTGGTCCTACATTAATCTCACCATTTGAGCTTGTTGTTTCTGTTACCGTTCCATTTGGACTTGTAATTCTAAATGTTGCACCTTGTAATTTGTTTGTTGTATTACCTTGTTCTACTTTTATAAGTTTTAAATTATATGAACCTTCTTTTGGAAATGTTACTTCTTTGTTACCACTAAAAGCTTTTGGTGTTCTACCCAATTCTACTATTGGTTGTACTGTACTATCTCCAGATTTAGTCCAATATGTAGCTGTTGTTATAGTATAATTTCCATTCATAGAAAATCTTAGACTTGTAATATTTTCTGAATTTACTGTGCTTATTGGTATTCTTAAATAGAAATTACTTCCAACTAATTGTTCTAAAGTTTGACTTGTTTGACTCTTATTTGAGTCTAATAAAGTATATTTTCCGGCTAAACTTTTACCACTTTGGTCTGTTATACTAAAGTTTATAGTATATGGAGTGTCATTGTTTTTATCTATTTTAAATGGTCCTACTATATAATTGCTTCCACTTACTTCTACTGTTGGGGTAGTATTTCCCATAGCTATTGGTGATGAAGTACTGTTAGAACTTGCTGTTGCTTTTTTTGCATTTTCTACAAGATATACAAACAATTTATCCATTTGGTCATATCTAGTTTGATTAATATCTTCTATTGCTTGATATGCACTTGTTCCACCACTAGTTTTAGTTGATTGTAATACTGTTTGGAAAGATGCTTGATTTCCAAAATCTTTGTGATATGTTGAATCATCATAATTTGTAAAATACCATAATGCTAATTGTTGTACAACATCTATATCATCATCTGTAAGTTCGCTAGTTCCTGTTATTCCTGCATTTTGTAGTAATGTTGTTTTATCTGTACTTGCAGTAGATGCACTTGGTATATATGAATGATTTAAAATCCACACTATTTGATTATAATATTGTGATGGTACAGGTAATGGATTCATACTATTTTTGTTCATAAAGTCATATGATAAATTATATGTTTCTTTAAAAACTCCTGGTTCTGAAGTATAGAATCCTTGTTCTGCTTTTAAACAATAAAGTGTTCTATCATAATTTATTGCACTACCAGAATATGTTACTATTTTCCATACATATTTATCACTTACTTTATAACCATATTGTGTACTTCCTACTGGTTTTCTATATTCTTGTAATCCAAACTCTTGTGATGCAGCTTGCACTTTTCCTGATAATAATGCAAGTAGCATTACAATTATTCCTATCATAATCAATACAATTTTTTTATTTAATAATTTCATATAACATCAATTCCTTCTATTTTTCCTAGCATATATTATAACTCGTTTTATCTTATAAAGTCAATTACATTTTTTGTCAAATTTGGATTATTTTTTTCTTTTCGGGATTTGGGGACGGTCTTTTTTTCCCTGTTTTCTATAAAACAAAAAATGGTAGCATATTGCTACCATTTTTAAATTTTATTTAATTGATTCGGGATTTTAGCACCGTCCCCAAATCCCTTTTTATGCATTTTGTTCTTCCTCATCTTGACCCTCTACATGAATTTTTAGATTTTTGTATCTATCCATTCCTGTTCCAGCTGGTATTAATTTACCTATCATAACATTTTCTTTTAATCCCATAAGATCGTCTGTCTTACCTTTTATTGCAGCTTCTGTTAATACTCTTGTTGTCTCTTGGAATGATGCAGCAGATAAGAAACTTTCTGTAGCTAATGATGCTTTTGTTATTCCTAATAATACACGTTTTGCTGTTGCTGGTCGCTTTCCTTCTGCTATAGCTTTTTCGTTTACTTCTTCTAGGTCATATACATTTACTAAAGAACCTGGGAATAAATCTGTATCTCCATTATCTTCAACTCTAACTTTCTTAATCATTTGTCTTCCGATAACTTCGATATGTTTATCGTTTATATCAACACCTTGGTTTCTATAAACTTTTTGTACTTCTTGTACAAGGTAAGTATATACTCCCTCTGCTCCTTTTACTTTTAAGATATCATTTGGATTTAATGAACCTGTAGTTATTGGGTCTCCGGCTTCTATCTCGTCACCATCCATAACTTTTAGTTTTGCACCAAATGGTATTGTATAAGTCTTAGAATCATCTTTAGAAGTAATAATAACTTCTTTCTTTTTCTTGTCTTCTACTACTTTAACTTTACCAGAGATTTCTGCCATAATTGCAAGTCCCTTTGGTTTTCTAGCTTCGAATAACTCTTCAACTCTAGGAAGACCTTGTGTGATATCTGCAACACCTGCAACACCACCAGAGTGGATAGTTCTCATTGTAAGCTGTGTACCAGGCTCACCAATTGATTGTGCTGCAATAACACCTACTGCTTCTCCTATATTTACTAAGTCTTTTCTTGCTAATCCCATACCATAGCATTTACGACATACACCTTGTTTTGATCTACATCCTAAAACAGAACGTACTTTAACTTTTTCAATTCCAGCTGCTACTATTTTATCTGCTATTGCATCTGTTATCATTGTATTAGTATCTACTAAAATTTCTCCTGTTTTAGGATCTTTTAAATCTTCTATAACAAATCTTCCTAATAATCTTTCTCTTAATGTTTCGATTATTTGGTTTCCTTCTTTTATGTCACATAATACAATTCCGTCATGGCTTCCGCAGTCTTCTTCTCTTACTATAATGTCTTGAGATACATCAACTAATCTTCTTGTTAAGTATCCAGAGTCAGCTGTTCTTAAAGCTGTATCAGAAAGTCCTTTTCTAGCACCATGTGCAGAAATGAAGTACTCTAAAGCATCTAGTCCTTCTGCAAATGATGATTTAATAGGAATTTCTACTGCTCTACCTGTAGTACTTGCCATAAGACCTCTCATACCTGCAATTTGTCTTAATTGGTTCATATTACCACGGGCTCCAGATTGAACCATCATGTATATTGGGTTTAAGTCATCAAAGTTTTCTTTCATTGCTTCTGTAACATCATTTGTTGCTTTATCCCATACATTAATAACTGCATTATATCTTTCTTCGTCTGTTATTAAACCACGTTTAAATTGTTTTCTTATTTGTTCTACTTGGTCTTCAGCTTTTGCTAATATATTAGCTTTTTCATCTGGAACCTTAACATCTGCTACAGAGAATGTAACACCTGCAAGTGTAGAATATTTAAATCCTGTTGCTTTAATATAATCTAAAACTTCTGCTGCTTTAGATAAACCATGTACATTTATACATCTGTTTACTATATCTCCTAAGTTTTTCTTTATAACTGGGAAGTTTATTTCTAAATCGAATTCGTGTTCTGGATCTGTTCTATCTACATATCCTAGATCTTGAGGAATTCCTTCATTATAAATAATTCTTCCTACTGTTGTTTGTACTTTCTTTGTTTTTACTACTCCATCTACTTCTTTACTAAATCTTACATATACTTTTGCATGTATTCCAACATCATGGTTTTCATAAGCCATTATAGCTTCATCTTTATCTTTAAAGTACATACCTTCACCTTTTTCACCATCTAAGGCCATTGTTAGGTAATAACTTCCAAGAACCATATCTAGTGTTGGTACTGTAACTGGCTTACCATCTTGTGGTTTTAATAAGTTGTTTACAGATAACATTAAAAATCTAGCTTCTGCTCGTGCTTCTGGTGATAATGGTAAGTGAATAGCCATTTGGTCACCGTCGAAGTCAGCATTAAATGGTGTACAAACTAATGGGTGTAATTTTATTGCTCTACCTTCTACTAAAACTGGCTCGAATGCTTGGATACCAAGTCTGTGTAGTGTAGGAGCACGGTTTAACATTACTGGATGATCTTTTATAACATCCTCTAATATTTCCCATACTTCTGGACTTAATTTTTCTACCATTCTTTTTGCATTTTTAATATTATGTGCAATTCCTCTTCCTACTAGTTCTTTCATAACAAATGGTTTAAATAATTCTACAGCCATTTCTTTTGGAAGACCACATTGGTATATCTTAAGTTCTGGACCTACAACGATAACTGAACGTCCAGAGTAGTCAACTCTTTTTCCTAGTAAGTTTTGACGGAATCTACCTTGTTTTCCTTTTAATAAATCTGATAATGATTTTAATGGTCTATTACCAGCGCCTGTTACTGGTCTACCACGTCTTCCATTATCTATTAATGCATCTACAGATTCTTGTAACATTCTCTTTTCGTTTCTTACAATTATCTCTGGTGCACCTAGTTCTAATAATCTTTTTAATCTGTTATTTCTGTTTATAACTCTTCTATATAAGTCATTTAAATCAGATGTTGCAAATCTACCACCATCTAATTGAACCATTGGTCTTAAATCTGGTGGGATTACAGGTATAACATTCATAACCATCCATTCTGGTCTGTTTCCAGATAGTCTAAATGCTTCTACTGTATCTAATCTTTTAACTAATTTTACTTTCTTTTGCTCACTTGCTTTAGAAATTTCTTTCTTTAAACTAGCAGATAATTTTTCTAGATCTATTTTTTCTAGTAATTTTCTTAATGCCCCTGCGCCCATTTCTGCTTTAAATGAATCTTTACCATATTTCTCTACAGCTTCATGATATTCTCTTTCATTTAAAACTTGTGCTTCCATTAAGCCTGATGTTCCTTTATCTGTTACTACATATGATGCAAAATATATAACTCTTTCTAGATTTCTTGGAGAAATATCTAGCATTAATGCTATTCTGCTAGGTATTCCTTTAAAGAACCAAATGTGTGCAATTGGTGCTGCAAGTTCGATGTGTCCCATTCTTTCACGTCTTACTTTTGATTTTGTAACTTCTACACCACATCTATCACAAACGATTCCTTTATATCTAACTCTTTTATATTTTCCACAGTGACATTCCCAGTCTTTTGTAGGTCCAAATATTCTTTCGCAGAATAAACCATCTTTTTCTGGTTTTAATGTTCTATAGTTTATAGTTTCTGGTTTTTTAACTTCACCTTTTGACCATTCTCTTATTTTTTCATCAGAAGCTAAACCAATTTTTATTTTATCAAAGACTTCTAACTCGTCCATTTCTTGCCCCCTTGACTTTATTTTTTAGTTTCGCAAAACTATTTATTTAATTGCCCTGCCTAAATATAAAATTTAGGCAGCAATCTTTTTTAATCTAAATCTTCATCATCATCAAGATTATCTTTTGCTAAGTCATTACCATATAGGCCTTCATCATCTAAAAGTTCATCATTTTCGAATAATTCATCATTATCTTCTTCTTTGTCTAAATCGATTTCCTCATCGTCAGCTTCTATATATGAACTTTCAATTTCGCTTTCATTTAGAACTAAATCTTCTTTCTTCTTTGCTTCGTTATAGTCTATACCTTCGTCGATATCTTCTTTTAGTTCAATTTCTTTATTATCTTTTGTATATAATCTCATATCTAATCCTAATGATTGTAATTCTTTTATTAATACTTTGAATGTTTCTGGAATTCCAGGTTCTGGAACATTTTCTCCTTTAACAATTGCTTCATAAGTTTTAACTCTTCCTACTACATCATCAGATTTAACTGTTAACATTTCTTGTAATGTATGAGCTGCACCATATGCTTCTAGTGCCCAAACTTCCATTTCTCCGAAACGTTGTCCACCGAATTGAGCTTTACCTCCTAATGGTTGTTGTGTAACTAAAGAATATGGTCCTGTTGAACGAGCATGTATTTTGTCATCTACTAAGTGATGTAACTTAAGCATGTACATAACTCCTACTGTAATTGGTTCAGCAAATGGATCTCCTGTTCTACCATCATAAAGAATTGTTTTTCCATCTGGAGTATTTCCTGATTTAACTAATAATTCTTCTATTTCTTCTGATGTTGCACCATCAAAAACTGGTGTTGCAACATTCCATCCTAATTCTTTTGCTGCTAATCCTAAGTGTACTTCTAAAACTTGACCTAAGTTCATACGAGAAGGAACACCTAATGGGTTTAATAGGATATCTACTGGTGTACCATCTGGCATAAATGGCATATCTTCTTCTGGTAATATTCTAGAGATTGTACCTTTGTTACCATGACGTCCTGCCATTTTATCACCAACTGATATTTTTCTCTTTGTTGCTATATAACATCTTATTATTTGGTTTACACCTGGTCCTAATTCATCTGAATTATCTCTTGTAAATATTTTTACATCTACGATTGTTCCAGCTTCACCATGTGGTACTTTAAGTGATGTATCTCTAACTTCACGAGCTTTTTCACCAAAGATTGCACGAAGTAATCTTTCTTCTGCTGTTAGTTCTGTTTCACCTTTTGGTGTAACTTTACCAACTAAGATATCTCCTGGTCTTACTTCTGCACCAATTCTGATAATACCATTTTCGTCTAGGTCTTTTAAGCTGTCTTCACCAACATTTGGTATATCTCTTGTTATTTCTTCTGGTCCTAATTTTGTATCACGACATTCGCAATCATATTCTTCTATATGAATTGATGTAAATACGTCTTCTTTTACTAATCTTTCATTTAAAAGTATAGCATCTTCGTAGTTATAACCTTCCCATGTAGAGAATGCTACTAGTACGTTTCTTCCTAATGCCATCTCACCATTTTTAGTAGCTGGTCCGTCTGCTATAGTATCTCCTTTTTTAACTTTTTCTCCAGCCACAACAATTGGTCTTTGATTAATACATGTACCACCATTTGTTCTTTTAAATTTATTTAATTTATGTGTTTTTGTTGTTCCATTATTATATTTAACAGTAATTGCTTCACCTGTAACCTTTTGAATTACACCATCATCTTCTGCCAAAATTAATATTCCAGAATCTTTTGCTGCTCTGTATTCCATACCTGTTCCAACTATTGGTGCTTCTGGGCTAATTAATGGAACTGCTTGACGTTGCATGTTTGCACCCATAAGTGCACGTTTTGCATCATCATGCTCTAAGAATGGTATCATGGCTGCACCAATTGAAACTAATTGTTTTGGTGAAACATCCATTCCTGTTACCATTTCTCTATCTACTTCTATGATATCGTTTCTATATCTAACTTTAACTCTTTTATTTACAAAAGTTCCATCTTCATTTAATGGCTCTTCAGCTTCTGCAATATAATTACCATCTTCGATGTCTGCACTCATATATTCAACTTTATCTGTAACTTTATGTGTTTCTGGATCTACTAATTTATATGGTGTTTCTATAAATCCATATTCATTTATTTGTGCAAATGATGAAAGTGCAGATATAAGACCAATGTTTGGTCCTTCTGGAGACTCTATTGGGCATAGTCTACCATAGTGTGTATAGTGAATATCACGAACCTCGAAACCTGCTCTTTCTCTAGAAAGTCCTCCTGGTCCTAATGCAGAAATTCTTCTTTTATGTGTTAATTCTGATAATGGATTGGTTTGATCCATAAATTGTGATAATTGTGAGCTTCCAAAGAATTCTCTTATTGCAGATGTTATTGGTTTTGTATTAATTAATGTTTGTGGTGTTACTACATCTAAATCTTGAATTGTCATTCTTTCACGAACAACTCTTTCTAGTCTTGTTAAACCAATTCTAAATTGATTTTGTAATAATTCACCAACACAACGTATACGTCTATTTCCTAAATGGTCTATATCATCTATTTTTCCTAAATTATGATCTAAGTTTAATAAGTAGTTAACAGATGCTAAAATATCTTCTGTTGTAACATGTTTTGGTACTAATTCTTCATATCTTTGTTCTAATACATGGTGTAAATCTTTTTCTTCTGTGTTATCTAAGATACTTTTTAATACTTCATAATTTACCATTTCTTTAAAATGTAAGTCTGAAATATCTACATTTGTTACAAAATTATGAATATTTACTGTTCCATTTCCTATTATTTTTACAGGATTATCTTCTACTCTAACTTCTACAACATTTATACCAGAATTTTGAATTTCATCAGCTACATCTTTTGATATAACTTCTCCTGCTTCTACAAATACTTCTCCTGTTTCAGGATTTACTATATCTGTATGCGCAATTTTTCCTGTAATTCTTGTTGCTAGACTTAATTTTTTATTGTATTTGTATCTTCCTACTTTTGCTAAATCATATCTTCTTGCATCAAAGAATAGTCCATTGAATAAGTTTCTAGCAGCATCTACTGTTGGAAGTTCTCCTGGTCTTAATTTTTTGTAGATTTCGATTAATGCTTCATCTTGAGTTTTTATTGGGTCTTTTTCTAATGTTACTCTTAATTTTTCTTCATTTCCAAAGAAATCAAGTATTTGTTCATCTGTTGCTAATCCTAAAGCTCTTAATAATGTTGTTACTGGTAGTTTTCTAGTTCTATCTACACGAGCATAAAAAACATCATTACTGTCTGTTTCATATTCTATCCATGCACCTCTTATTGGCATTACTGTTGATGTAAATAATTTTTTACCTGTTTTGTCATAGGTAAAATCGTAGTAACATCCTGGTGAACGAACTAATTGGCTTACTACAACTCTTTCTGCACCATTAATAATAAATGTTCCACTATCTGTCATTAAAGGGAAATCTCCTAAATAGATTTCTTGTTCTTTAATTTCTCCTGTTTCACGATTTATTAATCTTACTTTTACATGTAAACGTGTAGAATATGTAGCATCTCTTTCTTTAGCTTCTTCTAAAGAATATTTTGTTTTTTCCTCCATGTAATAATCGAAAAATTCTAGAACTAAGTTTCCTGAATAGTCGATGATTGGTGAAATGTCTTTTAAGACTTCTCCTAATCCTTCCTCGACAAACCACTCATAAGAATCTCTTTGCACCTTAATTAAGTTAGGCATTTCTATAAAGTCTCCAACTTTTGCAAAGTTTTTTCTTGAGCTTTTTTCATGCTTAATTTCTTTTAACAACTAAATCACCTCTAAAACAAAATATAAGCAGTTTGAAAAAAATTGTATATGAACATTGAAAAGTCCCTCTTGCAACTAAAACTTTATAGTAATTTACGAATTCCTGCTTTATAAATTTTTCAATTAAAATATCGTTTTAGCTCAATTCCTCTTTTCAATTAAATATAACCGTTTTTAGGCAACAAAAAGGTATGCTGGCAACTACCTGTTTTTTATCTTTTGCCAACCTACCTTGTTTTTTAAAATTACTTTTTTCTAAATATTTTAATTATTTTTACCACCTTTTCAGCGTTTAAAATACCTTTTGTATTATAGCATAAACTGCTATGTTTTGTCAATAAATTATGGTAAATTTCAGTAAAAAAGAGTAAATCTTGATAAAATCAATTTATTCTTTGCTACTG
>CAMMLJ010000013.1 GCA_946497695.1 uncultured Clostridium sp.
TTGCAAAACAATATCCTTTATCTTTACTTAAATATATAATCATAGATAATATTATTTTCTCTTTGTCCGTCAATTTGTTGTTTATCAATATTTCTGATGGCATCCATAATCCTTTTAAATCTGATTTGTTCATTTTGTTTCACATCATCTCCTATCAAAAAAAGACCAAGTGTTTATACTTAGCCTTAAAATTTAATACTTACTATATTTTCTCTTTCCATTCATATTTCAATTTATAATTATTTAATTTCGTATAAGGTATATATTTTTCCTTTTGTAATCTTCCTATCAACATATAAGGTGGTATATTTTGTTTTTTTGAAAAGTTAATAATTGATGTAACAGAAAAATCTCCCTTGCTTGTAAACTCCTTATAATCTTTTTTATCTATAATCATACTACTAGCAACATTATCTGCTTTTTCTTCTATTTCACTATCTATTGCTGTAAAATCTATAAACTTTTGCTTAATATCTCCATTTATTATATGTGCAATTTCATGAAATACAGTAAACCAAAAAATATCAGCATAAGCTCCTCTTATTGTAACGCATAAAATAATTTTTTTATTTTCTGTTTGTTTAATAAAACCTTGAACTGGAGCCCCTGTAAAATTTCTAATTACACAAAAAGCAATTCCACATTCTGCAAATAATTCTTCTAAATCTTTTTGAAAATTTTGAGAATTGTTCATAATATTTTTTATTTCGTATACTTTATTTTTTAATTTTGCTACATCTAATTCTTGGCTAATCTTTATCTGTTCAGTTCTTAATTCACAGATTCTTTGCCATGCAAAAAGGACATATGGATTTACAGTACAATTAGTTCTTGCCCTGTAAGCTGCATTGTATGAAACATTTAAAATATTAGTTAAATTACTTACTCTTAATATTTTTCTTAACTCAACAATTTTTGATACTTCACTTAATTTATCTTCTAAAAAATTAAATTTAACTAGATATTTAATTATATCTTTTAACTGCTTTAAAATGTCGATTTCTTCTTTAGATATTTCATTCATCTCTTTATACTCTAATAACTCTTTATCATAGTTTGCTTGTAAATTAATCCAAAAACTAGAGTCTATTCCTAGTGCATATTCTAATTTTTTAGCAAATGCAATAGATATAGGCTTTTCACAATTAACTATTGTACTTATATGTTTTTCAGTAACACCACATCTTGCCGCTAATTCTTTTTGGCTCATTTCCCTATCATCTATTATATCTTTTAATGTTTCACCTGGATGTATAATAAAATCACGGGATAAGCCAGTTTTCTTTGCTACCATGATAATCCTCCACTCCTTTTATAATTATAGTATCACATATTTTCAGCATTTCTATACTCAAATTTTCACATACAGGTTCTACTATTAACCTTTCGTTTGCAGTTACCCTAATGCCATATTCTCCTTGATGATTTCCTGACAATGGGTGTGGTTTGCCCAATCCTAAAGATAAAAAAATACCAAAATTATTTGATGCTTTTAAATTATCTATATGCTTTTTTATAGTTTTAGTCTTCTCTTTTCCAATTTTCTTTTGTAGATAAGAAAAATCTTCAAAATATTTCTCAATTTTATCAGTATATTGAATTTGCAATCTTCACGCCCACTTTCTTACCTAGTTGGTTAATTATTTATAGTATAACTCATTATTTTAACAAATTCAATAGTTTTTATAAAAAAATTTCAAACTTTTACATCTGCAATTATTTTTATAAAGGAATAGTTACTTCTATTTTTTGCTTAATGCAGTAAGCCAACCCCTTCGTCTGGTTCTCCATGTCCTGCATCTATTACTATAACTTTATTGCTAACAGGTATCGCTACTGTTTCTATTGTTTCCGGCTCAAAAAATATTTGTGATATTCCAATTGCTATTACTGCTAACAAAAAAATTCCAATTACTATTATTCTTTTTTTACTTAAGAAAAACATTTTTCACCTCAAAAAATCTCATATAGTTTTATTATAACTATATGAGATTTTCTGTTTTTTTATGTATTTATTTTAAATATTTCTCTAAATCTAATTTGATATGAACATCTTTTAATTGTTCTTCAGACACTACAGATGGTGCTCTCATCAATAAATCTCTTGCTCTTTTATTCTTTGGAAATGCTATTACCTCTCTGATATTTTGTGAATCTGCAATTAACATTACCATTCTATCAATTCCTGGTGCAGCACCTGCATGTGGTGGTGTACCATATTGGAATGCATTATATAATGCGCCAAATCTATTTTTTACATCTTCTTCTGTATATCCTGCAATTTCGAATGCTTTAACCATAATTTCTGGATCATGGTTTCTAACTGCACCTGATGCCATTTCATAACCATTACACACTAAATCATATTGATATGCATATACATCTAGTGGATCTTTTGTATTTAGTGCTTCTAGTCCACCTTGTGGCATAGAAAATGGATTATGACTAAAGTCTATCGTTCCTTCATCTGATAATTCATACATTGGAAAATCTACTATGAAGCAGAAACGATATACATCTTTTTCTAATAGATCTAATCTTTTACCTAATTCTATTCTAACTAAACCTGCTATTTTTTGTGCCTTTTCGAATTCATCTGCTATAAAGAACATTGCAGAATTATTTGCTGCACCATATTTAGTTTGTAATGCTTCTTTTATTTCTGGTGTTATAAATTTAGCAATTCCACCTGCAACTTCACCGTTTTCATCTATTTTTGTCCAAGCTAAACCTTTTGCACCAACATCATTTGATGTTGCAAATTCTCCCATTTTATCGAAAAATTTTCTACCTTGGTTATTACCATCTGGAACTACTATTACTTTTACTGTTTTTCCTTTGAATGCATTAAAGTCTGAATCTTTAAAACATTCTGTAACATCTTGTATAATTAAAGGATTTCTTAAATCTGGTTTGTCTATACCGTATTTTTCCATAGCTTCTTTATATGGAATACGTACAAATGGACCTTTGTCTACTTTCCAATTTGTAAATTTTTCGAAAGTATATGGTACAACTTCTTCTATTACTTTAAATACATCTTCTTGTGTTGCAAAGCTCATCTCGAAGTCTAATTGATAGAACTCTCCTGGCGCTCTATCTGCTCTAGGATCTTCATCTCTAAAACATGGAGCTATTTGATAATATTTATTAAATCCAGATACCATTAATAATTGTTTAAATTGTTGTGGTGCTTGTGGTAATGCATAAAATTCCCCTGGATTTAATCTACTTGGTACTAGATAATCCCTTGCACCTTCTGGAGAAGAGTTTGCTAAAATTGGGGTTTGAATTTCTGTAAAATCTAATTCATCCATTTTGTCTCTTATTGTTTTTAAGATTTTAGAACGAAGTAAAATATTATTATGTAATTTTTCATTTCTTAAATCTAAAAATCTATACTCTAATCTTAGGTCTTCTCTTACTTCTTGATCTGTATTTACCTCGAATGGTAATACATTTTTGCACTTTCCTAAAACTTCTATTTTACTTGCTTTAACTTCTATTTCTCCTGTTGACATATTAGGATTTTTACTTGCTCTTTCCACAACTTTTCCTTCTATATGTATACAACTTTCTGTAGTTAAAGCTTTTGCTTTTTCTTCTAGTTCTTTATTTTCGTTACTTATTAAAATTTGTGTTATTCCAAATTCATCTCTTAAATCTATAAATAACATTCCACCTAGGTCTCTTATTTTTTGAACCCAGCCTGATAATTTTACTTCTTCATCTACGTTATTTATATTTAATTCTCCACATGTGTGTGTTCTGTATATATTTTTTACAACTTCCATATTCATCCTCTTCCTTTTTTTCCTGATAGTCTTTGTCTATTATACTCTAAATTCCAGTAAATAACAAGATTTTATAAGGTTTTTATATTATTCTGGTATCCTATTTTTTATTTTAATTTTTTTATATGTATCCTTAAAACATGTATATATTATTAAAAAGTATGTCGATCTCATACTTTTTTCATTGATTTTATTTTGTAAGGTCGACGTACTTTTTTATATTTTCCGTCTTTTTATTGATTTTTTTAATATTTAACGATATATATACCTTATATTTATGTAGTTTTACTTTTCTCATTCGAGGTTTGAAACTCTTGATATAAGACTATTAAATGATGTCATCCGTTTTGTTTTACTTTACTCATTAGAGCTTTGATACTAACAATACCCCTATTTAATACCTCCTTTTTATTATTGTTTTACATTACTCACTAGAGAATAAACTAATCTCAAAGAATACTTGAATAATTCAGGTACTCTTTTGAATTCTTAATAAAATCCCTTTTATGCATTAAACTAACAAATTATATTTCTCTCTAAATTCTGGAATCTTTAAACTATTAAATTGTTATTTTTTATCTTTACAAATTGTCTTTTCGTTTTCCATAGTATATAATCATAAAAAAAGGAGATTTATTATGGTTAATGTAGTTATAGGAATTGTAATTAAAGAAGATAAAATATTATTAATAAAAAGAGAACGTGGTGATTTTCCTGGTCTTTGGGCTATTCCCGGTGGTAAAGTTGAAGAATGTGAACATTTAAATGAAGCAATAGAAAGAGAAATGTTTGAAGAAATCGGTATAAAAATGCAATTTAAAGAGCTCCTTGGATTTTCTACAGAGATAATGCATGATAAAGAAAAAACAAGTATGCTATATATATGTCTACTAGAAATGAATCCAGCCGATAAAATAGCAAATCCAGAATTTGAATATAAATTTTTCAGTAAAGACGAAATCATCAATTCAAATAATATAGTAAAAAGTGATAAATTATTTATTAAAACATTTTATATTGATAAATCTACAACATATTTACCTTTAGACTGTTATAAAGATGATAATGGTAGATATTATTGGAAACAATTCGATTAATATTATAATGGTGATAATATGAGCAAAAAAGATGAGTTAGATAACTTATTTTCTAATATGGCAAAATGTACTAAATGTACAAATTTAATATCATGTAAAGGCAATGATTATTCTTTAATTAATATATTTAAAGATAAAAAATTTTATAAAAATATTCCTTCTATCTGGACTGATTGGTATAACCGTTTAGATTCAAAACTTATGCTTATTGGTCAAGACTGGGGACCATATGAAGATATGAATAAATTTCATAATCTATATATCAATAATCCGACTGATGAAAACTGGAAAAATATTATAAATCAGGAAAAAAGTATGACCAAACAATTATTAACTAAATATTTAATTCAATCCGCTAAACAAAACTGTATTTATATAGACAACTCTTTTTTAGATACAATATATATTACAAATGCTATCATGTGTGCTAGAAAAGGAAGTAACTATAGAGGAAACAATATTAATTTAAAGCTATCTTCTCTAAATTGTACTAAATATTTACAAAAACAAATTGAAATTGTACATCCAAAAATCATACTAACACTTGGATATTACCCATTATATTCACTTTCTAAAATATATGGATTTAGCATCTATCCTACATTAGCTGAAAATATTATTATCAAAAAAGTATTTGAAGTTAATTCTTTTATAATTATTCCTTTATATCATCCTGTTGCACAAATAAAAAAAGAAGAACAATTAAAACAATATTTAGAAATTTGGAAATATTACAACTGACTCTTGACGAACCAAATAGAATTTGATAAAATATATATGCTTTTGAAAAAGCATATGCGAAAGTAGCTCAGTTGGTAGAGTGCAACCTTGCCAAGGTTGATGTCGCGAGTTCGAGCCTCGTCTTTCGCTCCAAATATAAGTCATTCGTTAATAACGATTACGAATGACTTATATAATTATAAAAAATGGTAATAAAATATATAATTCTTTCATATTATATACTATGAAATATGGCGACATAGCCAAGTTGCTGAAGCTGTGCGAAACGCAGTAGCTACAGATTCAGTATACGATAACATTGTAAATTTTTTAAACGGCGACATAGCCAAGTGGTAAGGCACGAGTCTGCAAAACTCTGATCCCCGGTTCGAATCCGGGTGTCGCCTCCAATTAGCCCCTATTTAGGGGCATTTTTTTATATCTATTATTATCAAAAGCATGAAGAAATAGAAAATAATTAAGATAAAATTAGAATTATATCCTATAAATTCTTTTTTCATTCATAGATTTTTAAAAAGAAAAATGATATAATAATATAAATTTATTATGGAGGTAATCAATATGTCTATCGAAAAGCAAAAATTATATAATGAAATTGAGACATTACCTGAAGAACTTACAAATCAAGTTCTTAATTATATTGAATATTTAAAATTTTCATATATAGATAATGAAGCTCCAGACAGTGTAACAATAAAAAGTAAAAAAGATTTAAAGAATAAATTACAGAAAGGCTTAAATGACATAAAAGAAAATAAAGTGTATTCTTTGGATGAAACTTTCTCTAAAATTGATAATATATAATAACTAGGAGCAATGATATGAAAAAATATATAGTGGAAATTTCAGAAACAGCTGAACAAGATTTAGAAAATATTATTTTGTATCTTAGAAACGAATTATCAGGAGATGTTATAGCAGATAAGTACAAGATTTTATTTAAACAAAAATTGAAAGATTTAGAAAATGTAGCTGGAAGTATGCCAATTATAAGTGAAGAGTTGACAGGTTTTAATAACATTAGAAAAGTGAATGTAAGAAATTATATAATATTTTATATAGTTAATGAAGAAAATACTAAGGCATCAGTATTAAGAATAGGTCATGCTTTTATAGATTGGGAAAAATATTTAAAATATGAATAATTTAAAAACAATAATAAATTTTTAAGTGTTCTAACATCTTAGAACACTTTTTTAAATCGTTTTTCTAATATGACTTTGCTTCTAAATTTATTTTTTATTTTTGTAATTACATTAGAATCACATTAGAACACTATCTCATATGGTAAAATCATTGGTATTATTACCTTTTTGAAGTATTTAAACCGATTGTCGCCTCCAAAACCCTAGTATAAAAATACTAGGGTTTATTTTTTATTTTGTATATTACTTTCTATTATATAGTATTATTAAGGCTTTTAATAAATTTTATTGTAAAATTCAAGGAGCTTAAATATGAATTTACTTTTACAAAATTAATTACTATATGCATCAAATTCAGAGATTTCAGGATATTCATTGTTCAATGTATTTGGATTAATTCTTATATATAACATATAAAATGAGGTAGCAAATATACTGCTTGCATCATGCATAAGTATGCCATGAAAATTAGTATTATATTCAGTATTATTATTAACTTTTAATTTAACTTCAAATGTATGCTCTTCGTCATTTACATCTGGATAATATTCAGCTGTCACAAGATCAACAATAGTAAACGTTACTATAGCTTCATTATTTCCTAATTGTTCAACATTTTTAATTTCAGTCACTCCTGTCCTTGGTATATCAAAATCATCAGCCAAAGACAGACTTCTTAACATTTCATTTTTTAATTCTTCACCAGATATATTTTTAAATATATAACATTTCAGATTCCAACTTACATCAATATAATCTCCCTCTTCTATATCCGAAAAGCTCATGTTCTCTCCAGTTCTTCCATTTATGTAATTAGTACTTTCTTCATCTCTTAAATAATAGTTATTATTTTCTTTATCGAAAAAATAAATGTTATCATTCTCTATTTTTGAGATTTTTCCATCTCTAGATGTAATCTCATCATTTAAAAATTTATCTGTAATATCTTCCGCTGTTGATTCCTCTATAACATTTGACTTTTCTTCTACATCTACAACTCTTCTCTGGTATTCTTCTGACTCATCAGCAATTGCCCATAAAGCAAAGGCTATCCAAAAAATAACTAAAATTGTAAAAAGTATTATTCCAGCTATTTTTAATTTTTTTATCTTCAATGCTAGGCCTAATACAGTCAAAGAAATACTAACTATTAATATAACTACTGTTCCATATATTATTAGCATAAAATCACTTCCTTAATTTTTATATATTATAACATATAACTAGTCTAAAAAAGTCTTTTCATATAAAAACAGGGATTCAAAGAACGTCCCCGAATCCCTATCTCCATATTCTTAATATTATTTACTATAAAACTCTTTAAATAATCAATAAATTCAAGTTTGTTTATAGCTTTATCAGCACTTATTGTAAGCTCTAATATTTTTTCATCATCTATATATACACATAGTTTACCTATATATGTGTCTTTTTGAATTGGTGCTGTTATTTCAT
This sequence comes from uncultured Clostridium sp., assembly GCA_946497695.1. Classification (GTDB taxonomy): domain Bacteria; phylum Bacillota; class Clostridia; order TANB77; family CAG-508; genus Merdicola. The sequence continues at coordinate 8,233 of CAMMLJ010000013.1, forward strand.
TTATATTAAAGATTTTTACATTGATTTTTTCTTTATCTAATTTTTTTATTGGATAATAATAATTGTCTAGTTCCTCTAATTTAGTTGTAATATTCTCTACCTTTCCTTTTATTACAGTTATCCTTTTCTCGTTTATCTGTTTCCATTCATTATACTTGTCATTTATTATGTCTTCTAAATTATATATTTCATAATTAGCATATGCATACCCAATTAGTTTTACACTATCATTTGTTCTATCTTTTTTTGTGTCTGCACCTAAAACTACAGTAATTATATTCATTCCGTCTCTATTTACAGAAGTTACTATACATCTATTGGCTCCATTAGTAAAACCAGTTTTTACTCCGTTTACTCCATATAAATTACCTAACAATTCATTTGTATTTTTCAAGTCTTTACTCCTACCATTAATTGATATTGTAATATATTTAGTATTAACGATAGTAGCAAATTTTTCTATATTTAATGCATAATCAGCCATTTTAGCAAGCTCAAATGCAGTTGTATAATGTTCTGGCATATCTAGTCCATGTGGAGTAATAAAATGAGTGTTTTCTAATCCTAATTCTTCTGCTTTCTTATTCATTTTTTCTGCAAATCCTTCTACACTGCCCCCAACATATTCTGCCAAAGCAACTGCTGAGTCATTACCGAGAAACCATTAATAATCCATACAATAAATTGTTTACAGTAATTTTATCTCCTGTCTTGAGCCCTAATCTAGACCCACCTGTTCCAGCAGATTTTTTAGAGACAGTAACTGTATCATTCAAATTAGCATTCTCTATTACTACAATTGCAGTCATTATTTTTGTAGTAGATGCCATAGGTCGCCTTTCATTTTCTGCCTTGCCCCATATAACTCTTTTAGATTGTCTATCATATATTATAGCAGCACGTGAATTTAATTTTGGTTCCTCTTTATTGTTTGCAGTCTCTATTACATCCTCTGTCCAATTAATAATTTCCATATCATCTATATCATCTGCATATACTACACTTGTAAAAAATAAATTTATAATTATTAATATCACAAATAACTTTCTTATACACACAAAAAAATCACCTATTCAAATATATTCAAATAAGTGATTTTTATTCTTTTTTATTCCTCCCATGGAGCTTTTCTTTCTTCTAAAACTCCATATTCTTTCTCTTTTTCTTCCTCTTCTTTCTTGCGTTGTTCTTCTAATTTTCTTTCTTCATCTAACTTTCTTTCTAGTCTTGATTTATTTCCTTGTTCTTCTTCTAATTTATGTTTTTCAGCCTCTACATCTGATGGCTTATAATTTGAGGTTTGTATTGGTTCATTTGTATTTCTATTAGTTAATGATATTTGGCCATAATTTATATCTATTCCCAAACTTGATGTAGTACCATCTTTTCTTGGAACTACCATATCAACACTACTTTTACCACACTCTCCAGGTTGCTCATCTGTCCTTGCAGTTCTTGCTCCCACAAAGTCTGGGTTAAGCTCAAATTTATTGTCTGGTCTTAAACCAACTAAACAAATTGTACCATTTTTAGTAATCCCCATATATTGTTCTGCATATCCAGTCTCTCTACCTACTACATCTCTAGAGAAATTTTCATCTTCTATTCTTACTAATGAAACTAATTCTAATCCGGTATCTTCTTGCATTTTATTTACTGTTTCTTTTTGCTCTTCTTTTTCTTCTTCCTTCTTTAAATCTGTTTTATCTTCTTGTTTAGAAATTTCTTCCAAATCTTTTGGCTCTATTTCTTTTAATTCTAAACATTGAGGTGGAATTAATGCTATTAATTCTTTATGATACTCATCTGTTATTTCTAATAAACCTTGCTCATTTGTTGTGGCTATTAATTCATAATTTTTATAAATATCATAGTTACCCGTTTTATAAGCAACCAAAGCCAATTCTTTTGCTTTCGCTTTTATTTGGTCTAATTCTAAATCTGACAAAGAATAGATATTTTCAATATCTCCTTTAGATTTTTCTTCACTCAATAATTTATCTTTAAGAGATATTAAATACTTACCATCTTGTTCCTTATCTTCTAATTTTTTTATTTGCTTTTCTATTTCTTGAATTCTTTCATTTTGTAATTCCAGTCTTTCTGATAAATCTTTTTCTGCCATAATTATCTCCCTCCAATCTATTGTTTTACATCAAATGATAGTTGAAAATCATTAAATCCATTTTCAATTAAAATAAATTTTTGATCCATAGAATAACTTGAATCTAATGGTGTTTTTACTGTAGTAAATAATATATAATATTTTCCTTGTCTCTCTATATTGTTATATTCTACAGTTATTAGACTTGAAGGAAATTTTTCTTTCGCATAATTTGCAAAATCGTCTACTGTTCTGAAATAGTTGTTTTTAAAGTCCGGATATAATAAGGCATAAGCCTTATCATAATCCTTACTTTCTATATATCTGATAAATTTTCCACAATATTGTTGTATTCTAGTTCTTTCGTCTTTATCTTTTAAATCCTCTATTTCTAATTGGTTAGTATTTTCTTCTATTTCTTCCGCAGTTACAATATTTTCTTGTACAACTGTATTAACTACATTTTCATTTTTACTAGCTTCTAATTTTTTGACATTCTCCATTACTTTAAATATGGAATTAATATTTATAATTGTCCATATTACTACAGCTACTGTTAGTATTACTAAAATTATCTTTTCATTTCTTATTTTCAGATCTCTTTTATTTCTCATTCTATCCTCCTATAACTAATTGGAACTATTTGACAAAAAGCTTACATATGCTGATGAATAACTAGCTGTAATATAGCACTCTAAAGTTTTATCAATATTTTTATATTTTATCATTAAAACTGCAGATAAACTACTGCCTTCTGTTTCTTTTATAGAATCTTCGTCATATTCTGCTGATTCAAATTCTAAATTTGTTTCTCCCAATTTTTTTATAGCATTAACTAAAGAATAGAATTCATTAATATTTTGATCTTTTATTCCTGTTAATTTTCTCATACCTTTGTCAGTATAGTATTGCTTTAACTCCTCTTGCGAGGTCATATTTTGGGTTTCTGCTGCAATTTGTGGAACTGTTCCTGTCATAAAATCAGAAATATTTCTACTTAATTCTGTACTAGTCATATTTCCTCCATATTTAGAATTAAAAGCATTTCCATTAGTAACATAAGTTATATTTTCTGTTTTTTTAGAAAAATCTTGTACTTCTTCTGCTACTTTTACATTAACTAATTCTTCTCGTATATGTTTAGCTTCTATTCCTAATATTATAGAAATAACTAAATTTAGTATTAGCATAATTATTAGTAAAAATTTTATATGTTTCATTTTTTACCTCTTTTCTAATAGACTTAATATGGTAGTGCAGATAAATTTTGACCTTCTCCGTATTTATCTGATGGTTGTTTTGTTTTTATCCAATTAATAATTCCTTCTTCGTCAATTGCTCCAGTTAGAGCATCTCTTGCTAATACATATTGTGATGTCCATCTAGCTTCCAATGTTCCTAATGAAGAATTCATTGGACAAGCAGCGGTTAACATTTTTCTAACTGCTGGTTCATCACTATCTGATTGCGAAAATACTGCAAACCATACGTTAGGCTTTCCATTCCAGTTAACTAGTGACATAAATGTTCCTTGCGTTATTGGATCTTTTTCTAGTAACCATTCTTTATCTGTTCCCGTATATGGTTCAATTAGATATTGATTTATCGCCACTTGCATCTGTACCTCCATAAATCCATCTCTATCTTTAGAACAAATTGAAGTAAATGCTTGTTTTATCGCACTTTCCGAATTTATTATTTCTTCCACACCCATATTAACAAAAGGTTGTAATTCTGAACATAAAGATGGATTTAATTCTATCGCTTTTTGACAAAATTCTGAAATATTATTAAAATTTTTTGAAGGCTTATCATACTTTTTTGTTGTCCATTGTGCAATACCTACTGCTAACTCGTCAGTTGTTGTTAATCCTACTGCTTCTGGACCTTCTCCAGGTGTATCTGTTCCTCCAGCTTCATAAGGTATCCAATAGAAATATGCCCAATCTGTTTCTAAGCTATTATCTACTAATCTAATATAAGATTCTACATCTTCAACCATAGAATTTTCTCTATTTAAAAAATATAAAGCTATATCTGAATTTGTTGTGGTTCCTATAACAGTTCCCTCTTTTATATATCTTTTACCATCTTTTTCTAGATAGGCAGGTGCATCCATTCTTTTCTGCTCTGCTTCTTCAAATTCTTCTGCTACTGGTTCAGCCTCTCTATAATCATCAGCATATCCATTTTCTATAAAATATCTATTTGTATGTTTTACTTGTTGATATTCTGATTCTGAATTTGCATCGATTGTTCCCTTTTTAAATCCTTTTATGTACATTATATATCCTGTACATATTCCTTCATATTCATTATAGAACTCTTCATATTCTGAAACTGCTGAAGTATCTAAAACTTTTATCTTTATATAGTCGTCTCCTTCTTCTATAATTTCTCCAGTTACTGGTGAAACTACATTTAAATCTGGTTCGAAACCATCATATGGTGTACTGTCATCTCCGCTTGAAGAAGGACGATAAGCACATACTAAATTTTCAGAAATTGGTTCATTAAATGGTTGTTGAGATTGAATTCTAGCTGCACTTCCACAGTCATATCTCTTATTTTCTCCTGCACATATGAAAACATGTGATGCACTTGTTTTCTCTGCATTTGTCTGACCTACGAAAACAATATCTCCTGCTTTAATTTCATCAACACTTTCAATTTTTTCCCAACCTTGTTTTTTACAATATTCCATTAATGGACTTGCAGCAGCTGATGTTGTTAGTCCATATTCTGGTTGGTCTGTATATCCACATTTATACAATGCCCAAGAAACTAATCTATCACAACTTATTCTCTTTATTCCATCACTATTTGTTTCTCCATTTACTGGTGGCATATGTTCTGCATGTCCATACGTAAAACCATTCTCTCTTACATAATCTGTAACTTCTTGTGCTGCATTTAAAAATTCTGTTACAAAATCTTCTGATGAAGATGAATTTGTATTAGAATTGCCAGAAGGTGTCTCTTCTGTATTGTTATCTCCAGATGCAACTGTAGAATCCGGATTAAAGTTTGGTTGGTATATTTGCACTTCTTCATCTTCTTCTATTCTTTCACTTCCATCTGCTTCATATCCAGCCTTAATATTATCTGTTGAAACTTTACTCCTTATTAAAGTTCCATAATCTGCTTGCTGTTTTTCATATCTTCTTACTGGCCAGTATAAATTAACATAACCACTTATTGGCCATTGGAAAACATGTGTATCATCTACCCTTAAATCATCTTTTGTAAAATATCCCAATTCTACAAATAATTTCTTTAAGTCCCTTAATATATATTCAGAATCTTCCGTTTTTGAATTTTCTAGTATAGAAAATGCTGAAAGTGCATTTTGTCTAGCATTAACTTCTTTATATAAGTTTATTCCTTCTTCATCTTCTTTAGCTTCTACTGCATCTTCTGCCGCTTTTCTTGCAACTTCATCTACTTCTTCAGAATTTGCAAATATATTTTGATTTTCATCCCATGATGCAGAATATGCATCATCATAAACTTTTCTTAATTCATCTATTTTTTCTGCTGTCTCTTTACTCCCATCATATATAAAATATTTTGGTGGCTCTCCATCTGTTCCAACAAACAACTCTTTTGTATGTTCATTAACTTTTCCTCTTATTGCATCTTCTACTTGAACTAATTCACTACCTGCTCCTACAGTTTCTACTGTATAAAAAGCTCCTTTATCGTTTTCTGCTAAAACACTATCATCAGACTGTTCAACTGGTACAAATTTATTTTCATATGTAGTTTGATTTTGACTCCAATTATATGCATTATAACCATCATATTCACCAGTTTCATCTACGAAGATAACATCTCTATACCAGTGTTTGTTTACTTGAGTTATATATGGTTGAACTCTACTTATTTTTGTACCTTCACCTTGTCCTTCTGCATTATTATAATCAATTGCTGCATTTATAGATTCAGTTGATAAACCGATTTTCTCCAATTCCGTATTTAATTCTTTTAATTCCTCAGCCATTTTAGCATCTTTTTCAACTAATTTATTAACATCTGCTTGTACTTTTGATTGTATTTCTTTAAACTTATCTTGTAAAAATTCAAATAACTCGTTTTCCTTTTCCTCTTTCTCTTCGTCTGTTAAATCAGCATTTTTATATTCTTCAAATTTTTTATAAAATTCATCCATAATACCTGTAGTACTACCATTATAATTCCATCCGCTGAAAATCAGGAACATCATGAACTGTTTTTCCTACAATTTCTGCATAGGACTTTCCTACTTCATCAGTATAAAAAGTAGCATCTGGATCCTCTTTTTTAGCTTCTTCAATAGCATTATCTAAATACTTGTTAAACATATTTTCAATAGAATGATCATAATTAAGCAATGCTGTATCATCTGCTCCATCATATCTTTGTAAAATAGTTTCATTATCTCTTAAGTATTTTCTATTATTTCCACTATCAATACTTGCTGAAATAAATGCTTCGAAGTTACTATATCCTGCTTGTATATTTTTTACCATATCAGATGATTGGTGACTATCTATAAAATCTTTTATTGTTTGTAAATCTGTTACTGACAATTTATTTTCACTACTTATTTGCATATCTAAATTTGCTAAAGACTCATCTACTGCAGCAAAATTTGTTCCTTCCTCTGGAGGGGTTGTTATATGATATTCAAATTTAATATTTACGTCACTTTTTATTGTTTTAATATGTATCTCTGTACTTTCTTCCTTATCCATATCAAATCTATATACCAAATCTGGTGCCATAGTAGCCAAATGTAGTGTTAAAGATAATTCTAATGGCTTACCATATCTTGCTGTCCAACCTTCCATATTATAAGTATAATATGAAGTCTTAAATGGTGCTTCCCAAACCTTAAATGTTAATGTTTTTGATTCTACATCAGAAGAAACACTATCTAAGAATCCCATTTTTTTGGCATTACCATCTTCTCCTTCTGCATTTTCGTACATACCTTTATCAAAATATAACATACCAAATTGTGGATCACCTGTATCCTTTTCGGTTTCCATTCCAAGTACATATCCTACTGTGTTTCCTATTACATTTAAAAGCTTAGAAACTCCCGATTTAAATTTTTCATATGGTACATATGTATTATAATCTGCGGTTAAATACGCATTTAAATATTTACTACTAATTGTAGCATCATCATTATCACTACCATCTTCTATTATATTTCCATCTTCATCTGTATACTTTCCAAATCCAAATTCATAAGGTGGATATCCCATATTTGATAAATAATCAGCTAATTCTTTTTGTTCTTCGGTTCCAAAACGTACAGAGTTACCAGCATAAAAAGTTGCAAGTTCTTTACAAAAAGCTGATGAAAAATCTGAAAGTTTATTTGTTAATAAACCTGGCATTTCTAGGAAGAATCCAATGATTCCAACTACTATAATAATGACTATTATTATAATTATTATTCCAATTCCAACAGCACCTAAAGCTCCTAGTCCTTTCAAACTTTTTATAACTCTTGCTAAAAATCTTGTCTTTTTAACAGCTCCTGCTGCTGCATTTCCAGCTTTTTCAACTTTTTCTGCACCAGAAGTTTGTCTGGTACTGGTTGTATCATTTAAATTATCATTATCTCCTGCCAAAATCTCACCACCTTTACTCCTCTGTATGAAAGTTAATTCTTAAACTATATATTCTAATTGCATTATCTAATTCCGATTGTTTTGTACTTTCATCTCCTGAATATGACTGTAATACTCTAATATTATTAAACATCATATATGTTGGAGCATTGCCATCATCACAATATTTATTAAATTGAAAAGTATAACTTTTGCTTTCATTTGGTTGTAATACAATTCCATATGTTCCTACACTTTTCTCACTTCTTTCGTCTTCTCCTGTGTTTATTACAACTTCATTATTAGTTGTTCCATCAGCAATTACGATTGGATGTGTAGATCTATTTGTTAAAGTAACACTATATAATTCATGGTCATAATAGACCTCTTTATATGATATATTAATTTTTAAATTTTCATCTTCTGCAAAAATATTTAAATTATTTTTTCTTACAAATCCTGATATAGATAATTTTAGTGAATCATCATCTTCTGTAAATACAAATTTTTCTTCATCATAATAAAATTCTTTACCTGTAAGGCCTGTTGCCATTAAATCTTCCATTAGATTTACATCATATATATATTGTTTTCCTACATTTGAAAAATTCTGAATACTATATGATCTTTTTTCATTAAATTTATTATCCACATATTTTTTGAAAGAATTTAATGTTGGATATACTGCTTCTTTACAATCATCAGAAAGCATATTATATGCTGCCTCATATTCTTTACTATTACACCTTTGTACAAATGTATCTATTGTACTCTCTATTGTAGCATGCCATTTTTCTGGTACTTCATCTTCTGCCATAACAGAAATATTAGGTTCATATGTTGTTTTTGGAATTTCTTGTTTTGGCATATGCTTTAATATGTAGTTAACAGCAAATATTATTGCCCATGCTATAATAATAAAAATTATTATTCTTTTATATTTCTTAAAAAATCGTCTAATTCTTAATCTGGTATCAATTAAACTCATTTTCGCTCCTTATATTAATTAATCATTTATTTTTATGAAGGTTATGGGTTTCCTCCTCCATTATTATTTTGTCTTGCTTGTAATTCTTGCATTTTTAATAAAGTTTTTTCCATATCTTTTGCTATATTTTGTTGAGATACTCCCATTTGTTCAAAAGTATTTCTATATTGTGCTAAACTTTGTGCTAATTGCCTATCTTCTTGTGCAAATGTATTTACATCTTGTCCTTGTAAAACTCCTCTTGCTATTGATTCATATCTTGTTGCTGCAGTAGCTGGATCATTTTGTAATCCTCTATTTTGTACCCAATCATTATATGCTTGTCCAGTTTGTGTCCTAACTGCTGTTTTTTGGTCACGTTTTTCAACCGCATTATTTATTATATTTTTCTCAGCTGTATATGCACCTTTTCCAATAGAATATCCTATAATTGCTCCATTCATACCACCAGCTCCTGCACCCATTGCAGTTAAAGCAAGTTGTGGAGCATATGTTGCAAGAGTAGCTGCTGCACCAGAACCTTTTCTTGCAGCCCATCCTAGTGGTTTTCCTACTACTCCTAAAACTTTTCCAGCTTTTGTATTTGCCAGTTTTTCTGCACCTTGTTTAGCTTTAGATACCACTGGATTAGTTTTTCTGCCTTTTTGATAACCTTTAGAAATATTATTATTACTATTAGCATTATTTCTAGCTTGATTTGTTTGTCTTGGTCCTTGTGCACCTCCAACTGCAGGTGCAGCTCCTGCGGCTCTTCCTCCAGAACCTCCAGCTGCAGATTGTCCAATTTTACTTAAACTACTTCCTAAAGATTTAACAACTGCTAATGTCATAAATGTATCCCCTAAGTTATGAGCATGTTCAAAGCTGAATATTCCTCTTACTATGTGTTCTGCTTGATGTATAAATAATAACATTATACAACCTAAAATTGCTGCTCCAAGGGTTTTGTCTTGCATTAATTCTAATGCTGTTGCTGCAAAAACTATATATATTAAACATTGGAATGGTTGTATTAAAACTGTATATACAAATTCTTTTACCCATTTATTTAATGCTTGTGATTGATTGTCTCCCATTTTATCTATAGCATATGTTATTGTAACAATTGGTGATATTATTACTAAAAATGCTAATGTAAGCATACGTTTTATATAAAAAACTAAGAATGATAATGTGACACCAACTAATATACAAAATGCTATTGCAGATCCAAATCCTATTGTAAATGAAATCGGATTTACTCCCTGCAGAGCAAATGTATCCATTACATCAGAAAATATTGAAGTATCAACAGCATCTCCCATTGCTGTTTCCATAATGCTAACAAGTGCATTATTAGCATTTAATGTAAAGGCTATTATATATTGTAATAAGAATACTAGAACGAAACTTACTACCCAATCTTTTAGCATTGTTTTGTATTTTGCTTCTTCAGATGCTACCGTAGAAATCGCCATTCTAATTCCTACATATACTAATACAGCAAGTAAAATACCTATTGCTAAATTTCTTAAGGCATAGTACCATATGGCGATATTCTGCCTTATTGTTAATACTCCTGCACTTAAATCTGAACCATCAGCTCTTGTAAAACTGAAGAAATTTACATCTGTTATTTCGAGTTTATCGAATAAAATATCTTGCGGACTAATATTAATATTAAATTGACCTCCTGCAATAGATGCAATTCCTCCTATTACTAATCTTAGTGCATAACCAAATGCTACAATTAAAACTCTTAATGGCCAAGTAAGTAAACCTGCTAAACCATCTGCTACGCCTCCCATGAGCTCTTCGATTCCTTCTACAAGTTTGTTTTCTTCTTTCTGTGAAGATGTTGTTGTAGTATCTGCATATACAACACACATGACATTTGGTAGCACAAAATTCAACATTGTAATTATACATATAGTAATAGTTAATATTTTGAACAAACTCCTTTTCATGTTATCTCCTTCCTCCATCTATATCTATGTTTCTAAAAGTTACACTTGTTAGTACATTTTTTAAATTACTACGTTTCTGGTTAGTTGAATGAATGCCTGTGCTAGCCTTATATAGATAAGATTTATCTTTATTGCTTTCCAAATTAGCATAATCTCTATCTATTCTCTGTAATCTTTGTATTTGCTCTTTTAGCTCTTCCATTCCTTTTTCTGCTTTTTTATTTGCATCATGTTTTTTCATAATATCTTCAATTGTTGATTTTAATTCATCTGCCTTTATTGTTTCTGAATAATCAAATCTATCATCTTTTATAACTGATGGATCATTTACTAAATTTTCATTCTTAACTGTCTTATCATCTATTTCTTGTTCTAAGTCTTTCATGAATTTTGATACTCTTTCATCTGTTTCTTGTTCAATTTTTCTTTCTGTTATAGCATCTATTTCATTATTATTTTCTATTGAATATTGTTCTTTTAATTTATCTAAAATATTATTTCTAACCTGTTGCCTTACTTTTTCTTTTACCGTTTCTATACTATTTTTTCCTATAGTTTTATCATCAATTCCTAAACTAGCTTTATATGATTGTAAATTTTTTTCTATATCTAGTCTTTCATCTACCATGTCAGATATACTAAATACATCATCTATAGTTCTTCTATATGAATCATCAAAAGATTTTTTAGCCATTGTTTTTATAGATTTATCATCCATACCATGACTTCCCAATGCTCTAAACTCTTCTTCCTTTGCTTTTCTTCCTTGTGTGTATAAATCAATAATATTAGATTCAGAGCTTTTTGCTTCATTAATTTTTGACATCCTACTTTCGTAAGTATCTTGAATTTTAGCAGTTGGTTTTAATAAACCTTTATTAACATTATTTTTTACAGTATTAATAACTCCATTTGTTCTTATGTTTGAAAATGTCTGTCTCATACCAGTTTTAGGTTTTTTTACATTTTTCTTTCCACCACCTAATATAACTGATGCAATATTAGTTGCCCCTACTTCTTCTAATCCTGAAACTCCCATTAAAGGAAGCGCTGTAACAATCTTTAAAGCATTTGACATCCTATCATCATGTACTGTATATAAGTCTTTAACAAATTTCTTTCTTGCATCCTTTCTATCTTCTCTCGTTCTTAATACTTCTTTATTTAAATCTTCTGATAATGAAGTTAATTTTTCTGCTTTTCCTTTTGGAACATATTGACCAGTAGCTGCATCTATATTTCTAATTCCACGCCAACTCTTTCCAAGTGCTTTTTTGCCTAAGTTAGCATATCCTAATGCTTCTAGCTGTACTTGTTTCTTTTTCTCTTTTCCAATTGTTGTATTCCTCTTTAAATTTTTTCCAAATTGAACTGCACCAGTAGCAAAACCTTTAAGTGATTTTCCAACTTCTCCTGCTACAAACATAGTTCCTAAAATTTCTGTTCTTGGGTTAGACTTTAATATTGTATTTAGTGTTCTTGAACCTCCATCTTTATCACCAACCATACTAAATATACTTGTAAAGATATTTGTTGCTTTAAACATAAAGTTCATAACAACTAATGCTACCATAATTCCACCCATAGATTCATCTGTCAATTGTAATACCACAGTTACGAAACATGTATATATCAGAGCATGTACACTTTGTATTAAAACCAATAATGTGTAATCTTTCATCCATCTAGTAAATGCTTTTGCTTTTCCAGTTCTTACTTTTGATATAGCATAACTTGCTCCCATCATTGGTGCCATAACAATAAGTATACAAACTCCCAAAAGTCTTTTTATGTATATATATAAGAATTTTAACATTAATACTATTAATACAATATATAAAATGGTTCCTATCATTCCAGAAGAAAATTTTATTTCATAAGCTTTTGTTCTTACTGTTTCATATATACTATCTTCATATCCCATACTTTCTTGAGCATCCATTATCCAGCCTAATATTGTAGAATTTAAGTTAAGTATAAATATTAAGAAAAAGTGAATAACGAATATTATAAGAAAACCTACAAGCCAATTTATTAACATTCTCTTATATTCTGCTTTTTCTGAAGCTATTGAAGATATTGCCATTTTTATACCTATATATATTAAAATAACTAACATTACTGCTATTGTTACATTTCTTATTGCATAATACCATGTAGCAACACTTTCTCTTATAATTTGTAATGAAGAATCTTCTTTTAATGTATATCCCCCTGCAGTGTCTGAAAACATATTTACATCTAATAATGGAATTTGATTAAATATGATTTTGTCTACTGTTAGTTTATCATCACCTTCTGGTTGTAATTCTGTTGAAGAAGGTGTATATAAATCATCACTATCTAATATTGATTGTGTTTGGTTTTCTTCTGTTGTATCAGAAGTTCCATTATTTTCTTGTGTTGTATTATTTGTTGTATTTTCTGTATCTTCTACTGGTGCTTCTACTGTTTCACCAGTAAGAGCATCAAGTGCTTCTGTAATAATATTCACGAAAATATTTGCCCAACCTATAATAACAACTTTTATTATCATAGTCATAAATCCAAGAATATAATCAATTAATTGTGAAATTAAATTAAACAACCATGCTAATAAATTAACTGATTTTGTACCTGAAAATGAACCTTGTGCTAAACCTTGATAATAAAATTCATCTGCTGGATCCTCTGTAGCGTTATTTTCTTCTTCAAGAAATTCATTACTTGCAGGTACACTTCCTGATGGTGTTACTTGAACATCTTCATTTAATGCAAATATCATGTCAAATGTATCTGCTTGACCATTTGGAGGGTCATGAATAACCATAGCAGGGCTTCCTCCTTCTCCACCTCCAGATCCAAAATTAAAATGTCTTAAATCTCTTGGCGTTGTTGCACTTGGGTTACTAGCAGCTACCATTTCAACGTGACGATTTCTTACTAAAATATCCCCTGGTTTTGCTTCTGATGGTGATACTTGATGCCAATATTCATTTTGTAATGATGTTTTATTGGTACTTGCATAACTATTAAAACCGTATTGAATATATATCTAATCCTAAAAATATCTGATACATATATGCTACCCCTGTAGTACAACAACAATAGAATATAGATTTATCATCTTCAAAACGTGCAGGTACATTTTTTCCACTTGTACTATAAACAGAAATTGAAGCATATTGGTTTATAAATTGTTCTGTTTGCTCTACTAGAAATGACCTTGCACCATCGTCAAAATTTCTTGCAAAAGAAGATGATGTATTTGCAATTATAATGTAAAATATAAAAAATGATATTAATATATTTTTAAAAAACTTCTTTATTTTGTGCATCATCTTCTCCTTTCTTTATAGTTCAATTTTTATATCTTTTCCATCATATGTTAATATTTTGTTTGCATAATCGAAATTTGTTACTTCAAATTTATCTGTTCCACTAACAATTGTCTTTGTCTCTCTTGTTGTTGCATTATATACATATATACCTTGGTAGTCTATACTATATATAAAGTTATCATCATCATACCAATAAGTTGCACTTGCATATATATTTTTACTTAATTCACTATCTGGATTACTTCCATCTATAGAAAAGAAAGCAATGTCATATTTTTTTCCATCTTCATTTATTGTTGATTTTTCCGCATACTTAGTACTTAAGTAAGTACCTGTATCATTTGGAATTTCACTCTTTTCCATTCTTCTAGTTAATTCTTGCTCTATTATTAAACTATCATTTGTTTTATAATATAACTGGTAATAATCTTTATTATCCTCTTTAAAAGAACCTGTATATTCTTGGTAAATTTGTATACCATTTAAAGCATTAGTACTATTATCTACTTTTACTCCTTGTAGAGGATAATAAATTTTACAAAAATCAGTATCATAATAATAGTATGAATAGTCTGGCCATAAATTGGTTAATTTGTTCATGAATGAAGTAAAATCTTTATCCTCATTATATTGTTCTACAATTTTTTCGAATTGAGTATAATTATATGTAAGCCTTGGATATACAGAAATTTCATCTTCTGAAAAACATATATAAAAATCTTTTCCTATATATTCTAATATTGCATTTTTTTCTATATAATTATCACCTAGTTTCGCTTTTATATCATCAAAACTATCGCCTACTTTAATATCATCTATAACTGATTTTCCAAATTTATTTGTAAGTACAATATTAAAAATTTTTCCACCTATATTTCTTACTCTATATCCGTTTTCAAAATATATATCATAGTTTCTAAAAGTACTAGTTTTTTCTCCAAAATTTATATTCTCTGTATTCCATTCATTATTTATTAATGTTTGTAATTCTGAATTTACATTAAATTCTGTTTCTTTAAATTCTTGCTTATTTTCCAAATTATATTGTGATAATAATTTATTAAAATATTCTGCTTCCTCTAAATCATTAAAGTATTTCTTTGTAATAGATATAGTATTTGTATCTACTCTTATAATAAGATTTCTAGATTCATCTATTAATCTAATTTTTCTATATGTTAGATATTTTGTAATTGCATCTATTGTTACATCATAATATGCTTGTTTAGATTCTCCATCTTGATATGTATCATATTTAAACTCCAAATAAATATCCATATTATAGCCATCTAGATCTGAATCTTTGCTAGATATAAATTTACATTCACAAAATTCTACTACTCTTTGCAAAGAATTCGCCTCATTTATAGAATCTATTTTCTTATTACTTTGAGCAAGTTTCATAACTACAATTAATATAATAAAAAATGCTATAATCACTGTTGATATTATTATAATTTTCTTTTTTCGTTTATTCATTGCTTTTTTATTTTTTTTCTTCATATAAACACCTCTATGCCCTATGTGCAAATCTTGCTAGTTGAATTCCACCTAATGAACTTATTGAGTTTGCACCTCTTATTCCTAAAACATTCTTTACAATTTTCTCTCCTCTAGATAAACCTATTAAGAAAATTGCTGCAAGTAATGGTGCTGCTGTTGCAATCGCTCCTGCTACTGATATAAATACCATATATATTACTAAATGCAGTGGTTGAATAAAAATGTTTATAAGAATTTCTTGTAGCCATTTTTGGAAACCTTGGGCTTTATCGTCTCCTATACTATCAATTGGATATGTTATAGAAATTAGTGGTGAAATTATTATTAATATCCCCACAGATAAAACCCTCTTAAAGTATATAATAAAGAATTTTAATTGGTAATAAATAATTACCCAATATAATATACAAATAGCTACATAATTCCAACCTTTAAGTGTCTCTAGTTTTTGCATTATCGAATCTTCTTCTGGGCTTTCGATTGTACCATTACCATACATTAAGGTCTTTTCTAAGTTATCTGTACTTTTTGGTATCAATTCTACCAATGCATTTGAAACATTTATAGCAAATGTAACAATATATATTAATACAAATATTAAGCAAAAACCTTTTACCCAACTAATTAACATCTTTTGATATTTTGCTTTTTCATCAGCTACAGTAGAAATCGCCATTCTAATTCCTACATATACTAATACTAAAAGAGTTAAACCTACTGCTAAATTTCTCATAGCACTATACCAAACTATAATACTTTGAGTTAATTTTCCATTTAATTTTTCTGTTTCGTTTACATTTCCAAAGAAATCAATGCTGAACAAATCATATTTTCCAGATAATAAGTCTTGAATTGTAAATTCCATCGTTCCAGAACCAGAAACTTGTTGTGAATTTACAATTGACCTTAATATAGCACTAACTAAAGTAGGTATAATATTAAGTATTCTAGCAAGTGTACTTGCTGTAGCCCCACCCATACTAGGTTCTGGAGATACTTTATGCTTAGATGAACCACCTTCAGCATTTGCTGTAGTTTTACCATCATTCATAAGGCTATCTACAGAATCATCTGAAATTCCACTCATTACTTCGTTAACATTTTCTTTTTTTGGTTCTGCAGCATAGGTTATTTTCATAGGTATTATTAAATTAAAAATTGTTACAATTAGTATAACTATTAAACCTACTTTTTTAATCATTTACTCTCCCTCTTAATTTATGATTGTGCATCTTTTTTGTTTCTTTGTTCTTCTTTTTGTTTTTGTTCTTGTATCAATTTAATTTTGTTAACATTTGTTTCTACAAATTCAAATTCTTTCTTAGTTGGTCTTATAGAAATTATAGCTGTATCTGAACCAACTTTTAATAATCCTTCACCTCTGTTACATGTTGTTAAAAAGGCTGCTTCACCTTCACTTAATTTAAATACTTCCTTTATATAAGGAATTTCTGATTTATCTTGTGCTAAGAATAATTTTGTATCTGATGATGTTAAAACTGCTTGTGCTTCTGGTTTTTCGTAGAAATCTTGGAATTTTTGTGACATAACAGCTAATGAAACATTTCTTTTTCTAGCACGTCTTGCCATTGTATTTAAGAAATCTACAGCTTCTGGATATGGAAGCAACATCCATGCCTCATCAATAAGTACTCTTTTCTTAGCTGCTTTTTCTTTATCTTCACTGTTTTTCTTAACATATTTTTCCCAAATCCAAGAAAGTAAGATTTGTTGTGCAAGTGGTCTTGCAAATCTTTCTTCTAGTTGTGATATATCAAGATTTATAAATGGTGTTCCATCTAATAACTCGAATGTTGATTGTCCATCAAAATATGCCATTTGCCCATTGTATTCTCTTACATATTGTTTCATAACTTTAGATAAATAACTATAATGGAATCTGTAATCTGGGTTCTCGTTTTCTTGACCTTTTCTTAAAATTCTCTTAAACCAAGAACCTATTGTTGGCATTTCCTTCTTTACTCTTCCTATGTAATTTTTAGAAAATCTCTTAGTTTGATCGTTTTCTTCAAACAAACTATTTATATCATCTGTAATTCCTCTTGATTCATATTCTTCTGCAACAGATTCTGCAATAATTTGTTTGGTAAGTTCGTTTACTTCCTCACTTCTTGTACTACCTCTTGCCATTGTAAGTAATGCTTGTGTAACATCTTCTACTTTATTTTCTATATTTAAAACTACTCTTTCTCTTCCTGTTATTTCATCTTTTACTGTTTCTGGTTCTATATCAAATAAGTTGATAATTGTATTAGAGTTTGGGCTTATTGTTACATTAACTCCACCTAAAGCATCTGCAACAACTCCATACTCACCTTCAGCATCTAGTGCTAAACTTTCTATTCCCATTAAAACAGATGACCTTGCTGTAATTGTTTTAATAGTAACACCTTTACCAGCACCAGATTTACCAAATATAACTAAATTGTAATTTGTAAGTGTAGAACTAAAGTTATCAAACAATATTGGTAATCCTGTTTGTTTATCGAAACCAATTGGTATACCATTTTCATGTCCAACTTCTGAAGAAAAGAATGGGAAAACTGTTGCCATTGAATTTCTATCAAAATTATGAGCTTTTTTAATTGTATTTTCGTTAAAAGGTAAATTTGTTCTAAAAGCATCTTCTTGAATTGCCCATGCTGGTTTTACATCTATTAATGTTTTTGACATTTCAGATGCTAGTAACTCTGTCTCTTTATCTAGATCTTCTAAGCTATATGCAAATAATGTACATACTATTGTAGATTCATATAATTTATTAAATCCACTTGCTATCTGATCTCTTAAGTCTTCAGCTTCTATTCTTTTTTGTGCTAAGATTCTTTCACGGTTTATATCTCCTCTATCTATAGCAACAAGTCTTTCTGCTTCTAATTCATTAATTGTTCTATTTAAATCTGTTTGTGATGAACTCTCACTGACTGGTGAGATAAATACAGATGTATTAATATCACCAAATGTATACATACTTCTTAAGAATTCTGGGAATGTACACATTCTAGGAATATTTGCTACGATCATACTCCTTGCATATCTAGTTTTAGTAGAAACAATTTCCACATGATTTATATTTGAAAAGTCAATTCCAGCAGGAGCAATTAAATCTTTTATTCCCTTTGCGTTTTTTTCAAGAACTCCTTTTGGTATTTCTATATTCTTTTCTTTTTCTTCAACATTTTTATTTTTCATTTAAAACTTTCCTCCAATCCTTTGTTATTTATCTCCTTTTTTAGGTCTTCCTCTAGTTGTCTTCTTTTTTGCTTCTGTTGGATTTGTTTTATCTTCTGTTTTTTCTTCTTTAACCTTATTTTTCTCTTCTTCTTCTTGTTTTGTTTTTTCCTCAATTATTCTCTTTGTTTCGTTATATAAGTCTGGACTTAATTGATTTTTATATTCTTCAATTATTTCTATAGTTCTTTCTCTTAATTCATTGTTTAATTTTTCTTTATCTTTTAATATATTATCTGCTTCTAGTAAACTATCTGAAGCTAAATCTACAGCCATATCTTCTAGCTGTTCATCAATTCTATCTTTACGTTTTTGTAAAACATCTTTAGATGTTGAGTATAAAGCATCATATTGTGCATCTAAGGCTCTATCTAATTGATATATTTGTTCTTCATCTCTGTTATATGCTATATATAATAATTCTGTTAATTCTTCTGAATTTAAGATTCTTCCAGAAACTTGTGCACTTCCTAAACTTCTTATTAATGTTTCTGTTCTTGTATACAATTCTGTGAATACCATATTTATAATTTCATCTTTAGAATAATTAGAAATATTTCCTAATTCACTCTTAAAATAAGAAACTACTACATATGTTTTTTGTTGTAATACATTTTGGTTAAAGCTCATTCTTCCTATATAATTAGAGATATCTTGTCCATATTCTAAAACATTTTGTTTTCTTCTTATTTCGAAATCTATCATATCTACTTGTTTTTTATTACCTTGTTTTAAAGATTCTGCTCTTCTTTTTTGTAGATTTTTTATTTCTTCTGCTATAGAATTAACTTTTTCTTTATATGCATCTATTGTTTTTCTTAAATTTAAGCTTCTTGTTTGTACATATAATTGGATTGGAAATCTTATTGTATTTAAGAATTCTACAAATCCTCTTTCTACAGATTCTTTCTCTTCTTCAGATAGTAAATCATAGTTTATCCCTTTACATTGAATTACCATAATATATTGTTGTCCGTTTTTTCTTATAATCATATCGTCTCTAATCTCATCAAAATCTAGTATTTTATCTGTAGTCTCTCTTTGTATCCCATTAAATTCTTTATTTGCAGTTTTTATTTCTTTTACTTTTTCTCTTTCTTCTTTCTTTACTTTACTTTTATATACTAAAAAGTAATATGCTACTACTAATGCTATAATTATTACTACTAAAACAATTAGCATTATATTTAATCCCATTATAATACCATCCATATTATTGCTCCTCCTTTGTATTTTCTTCTTCCTCATCTGTCTTTGTATCCGCATATGAGTATATACGTCTTTTAGCTTTAAATTTTATATATCTATTTATAATTTCATCTAGTGATTCTCCACCAACTTTTTTTGTAACAGCAATTCCTGCTATTGTAGGTATTTTTACTGCACCATATATCCAACCTAAAAGTCCAAAAATACCCATTATAATAAAACCTACCATTTTATAATTTAATATCATTCCAAATATAACAAAAAATACTGATCCAATAAGAGCTCCTACACCAGTCGTAATTAGTGATTTAGTAGTAAAAATATATAATATTCTTGACTCACCCTTATAGTTTCTTGGAACATAATATGTACCCATTCCTTTTTCCTCCTTTTAGCTTTAGTTTTATTTACATTACATTATTAAAAATCTTTCATAAAGTTATATACGATTGTCCAAATAGAATATGCACCAAATACTACTATTATTGATACTACCAAACCGACCAGTTGCTTTTTAAGTTTTGCTTGATCTTCAGGACTAGTTGAAGTTGCATATTTAATACCCATAATACAAGTTACAACTACTAATACTCCCATTGCCACTGCAACTAATGCTTGTGCAATTG
Source organism: uncultured Clostridium sp. (assembly GCA_946497695.1). Taxonomy (GTDB): domain Bacteria; phylum Bacillota; class Clostridia; order TANB77; family CAG-508; genus Merdicola. Next base: position 28,787 of record CAMMLJ010000013.1, read on the forward strand.
GTAGAACTGCAGTTGCAACATCTGAACTTTTAATAACTTCATTGGATTTACCTTTATTGATAAATGTTTCTGCATCACTCATTAATTCATCCCAAGATTTTACTTTATCTGCTGCAAAAGTAGATGTAGCGGGAATAAATATTATTGCTAATACAATTAATAGATTAATTACAAAAAAAGTTGATTTTTTCACTTTTTAACACTCCTTTTCCCCCAACTTATACTTATATTAATTATACTTTATCTAATAGCTTTTTGCAATAAAATATGACTAAATGTCTTAATTTTGTAAAATTTTCTACAGTTTTTTTAATATATTTTTTGCAACAAAAATCCTAAATGCAAAGCAAGACAATCTTGCCTAACATTTAGGATTTTTTATAAATATTTATTCTCTTATTAGATTCCTTGAGCAAATCTCATAACTATTGCTACTAGATTTGATGCTGCAAAGAAAATTATTGTTCCTATTAAATATGGTATTAATTTTTCTTTTATAGTGGCTTTTTCATTAGGGCTAGATAACATATACCTCATTCCTAATACTAATAATGCAATTAATGATACTGCAGTTCCACCAATTTGCACAATTCTATAAACCTTACCCGATTTATTTCTTAAATCAGATACTCCGGAAGTGTTATAAATTCCAGAAAGGTCTGTCGTGTCAAAATCTGCATAAGCATAATTTGTAATATTAGTAATTACTAATACCATAAATATAATAGTTAAAATTTTTAATATTTTATTTTTCATATTTATCACCAAATATTATGATATACCACTAGCAAAATTCTTAATAATTCCTAGTAATCCTGAAGCTGCAAATAATACGATTGCTCCTACGATATATACAACAGCATGTTTTTTTATTTCTGCTTTATCATTTGGTGCAGCTGAGATATATTTTATAGCTAAAACTATAAGCATAACAATAGCAACTGCTACACCAACTATTTGTGCTACTGAAAGTAACATACCACCAATTCTGTTTACAGAACTATCAGCGCCTGTAGATACTGCTGAAATTGTTGGGTAACTTGCAAATACTATTGATGATGCAAGTAAAATTCCTAATACTACAATTATTGCTGTTATTACTTGTGCCATTCTTTTTGAAATCTTCATTGCACTTTTCCTCCTCTTATTTATATAATTTAATACTAATACATAAATTTATTATACAACATTTGTTTTTTCTTTGCAATATGTTTTGTTTTTTTAAAGAAAATGTAAATTTTTTGTAATATTCTAAACTTTCTCTATATTTAAAATTTCTTCATTATAATATTTAGCTATTAATACATCTAATTCTACACTTATTTTATAAATTATATCATAATCTACATTTTTTTCTATACTTTTGTTTAATTTATCCCTCACTTTGCAAATTTCTTCATTTAACATCTAAACCACTCCTTTTTTTATTTTTTTCTTTTGTATATTTTTATGCTACCATATTTTTACATCTATTTCAATCAAATATTCCTATTTTTCAATAGTTTTCAAACTTTTCGTATGACTGTTTTTTTATTTTTTTTGCAAAATAAAAAAAGAAGATACAAATTTCTTCTTTTTCTATTATTATCTACGATTTTATTTTTTCGGTTTGATAACAGATAAAATCATTTTATCTTCTTTAAACTTATTTTTTAACATTTCATTTACTTCATCAAGATTAATTTTTTTCCATTTTTCGATATATTCAAAAGTTATAATATTGTTCAAATAATCTCTCATAAAGATTCTAGCTATTTGTGCAGAACTGTTATACGAGGTAACTAGTCTGCCATATATTTTATTTTTAGTTCTGTTAAATGCTTTTTCGGGAATTCCATCTTTTATTAATTTTCTGACATTTTCTTTAAATTTTTCAAAAACCCTTTCTGGATCTTTTGATGAAGAAAATATCATCATGTGTGAATATATATCAGAATACTCATATTCTAGGTCTGGTTCAGTTATTATTAAACCTTCTTCATATAATTCTTTAAACAATTCTGAATTTTCATCGAAAATACAATTTAAAATTATATTTAGGATTAATTCTTTTTTTATAATATCTGTTTCTTCTACTTTGTCTTTAATACCAATTACAAAAGCAGGTATACTAATTTCCATTTCTTCTTGTTTTTCTTTTTTTAAAATTTCTTCTTTTTCAACAGGATAAATTCTTTTAATTTCCCCCTGTTTTTCAAAATGTTCCATATTTTCTTTTATTAGATTTAATATATATTCAGGTTTAAAGTTACCACATACTGCCAATACCATATTAGATGGATGATAGAATGTATTATAACAATTATATAATATATCTTTATTAATTTTATTTATAGAATCAATTGTACCGGCAACATCAATTCTTATCGGGCAAACATTATACATACATTGTAATGCATTTAAAAACACCTTAGAAATAGGATCATCATCATACATCTTAATCTCTTGCGCAATTATTCCTTTTTCCTTTTCTACATTTTCATCTGTATAATATGGATTAAAAATATAATTTAATAGCTCATTAAATGCTGGTTCAAAATTGTCTATTGTTTCAAAATAATATGCAGTATGATCATTTGTAGTATATGCATTTGCCTCTACTCCTAGAGCTGTTAATCTATCTAAGCTATTAGTTCCATCTGCTTGTTCAAACATTTTGTGCTCTAAAAAATGCGCAACACCATCTGGAATAGTTACTTCAGCATTAGTTTTAGGATTAATAAAATGATTATCTATCGAACCAAATTTTGTACCTATTATTGCCATCTTTTTATTAGTATTCTCCTTAGGGATAATAATAACTTTTAAGCCATTGTCTAATTCTTCAAAATATGCTTTTTCTTTTACTGTTTTATTTTCTATAATTTTCATTATACCCTCCTAATTTATTAATTTATCGGATAGGAATAGGGATTAGGGGACGTTCCTCGAAATCTCTCCTAGTTTCTTAAAAAATAAATTGTATTTATTTTAAGATTATTTGCTACGGTAATAATGTTTTCTTTGGTCGCTCGTTCTATATTACTTTTATATTCTTCTATTGTCATAATTTTGTCAGATAGTTCTTGTCCGTAATAATATGAAATTTCTATATCTTGTTCTTCTTGAATATTATTTATTGTAGCTATTAATGTTCTTTTAGCTTGATTTATATCTTTATCTGAAAACACTCCATTTTTCATATCTTTTAATTGTTGTTTTATTATTTCTAAAGCTTTTTGATAATTTTCTATTTCTATGCCTGCTCTTATAAAAATGTTTGATTTTAATTTCATGTAATTTGAAGATACAGTATATGCTAAACTAGCTTTTTCCCTTACGTTTTGGAATAATTTCGAACTAGCACTACCTCCCAATATAGTATTATAAACTTGAGCTGCATATTTTTCTTCATCATTTTGTAAATTCAAATCCATACCGATTACGATTTTCCCTTGTGTCACATCCATTTTCTCTTGGATTATTTTTTCATCATTTATATTACTAACAGATCCATGTGTTATATAGTTGTGTGTCCTTGATTTTAAAGAGTTTATAATCTCATTTTCTTGAATAATTGATGTTATATTACTATTTATTCCTGATACAAATATATCAATTTTACAAGTATTGATTAATTCTTTATAGTATTCATATAAATTTTGCGCTGTTATTTCTTCTAGTTTTTCTACATAACCATATTTATAAATACCATAAGGTCTTCCTTCATACATTTCTTCTATACATCTATTTAATGCATACATTGTTTTATTATCTATTTTTGAGTTTATTATTTGTTTTAAATTGTTTTTTTCTTGTTCTAAATATTCTTCGTTAAATTTATTATTTTCAATATTTGGATTAAATACTATATCTAATAATACTTCTATGCTCTTTTTTAACAAATCTTCTTTTTTAGGTAAATATTCTTCGTTTAAACTCTCCAAATAAAACTTCAAAACATGATTATCTCCAGACTTATCTATTCCAGAATCAAACTCTGCTCCATATAATTCTGCAAGTTTGCTAGTAATTTCTTCTCTTGTTTTTAGTTTTTCACTTCCTCTTCTTAACATTAAAGCAATTAGAGTATCTTTTGTTGCATTTTCATATGTTATTGGAAAAGTTAAAAATACTGCACATAGATTTGTTTTAAATTTATTTGTATTAATATTATGAAGTGTAATCCCTTCTTTTAAATTAATTTTATTATATGACATTATATTTCTCCTTTTTTATCTTATTCTTTACTGTTTTTATTTTTTTATTCTATATAATAAATTAGCAAATCTTCAATTTCTCCAGTTTTATTATAATTATTTTTTATATAATCTTTTATTTTAGTTGATTCTTGTCCAATATAATCTTCTTCTTTAATTAATATATAAGTATTTTTTAAATTTTTTATTTTATTTAGAACTCTTTCTTCTCCATTATATCCCCAATTTCCTAAAAAAGGTAAATCAAAATCTTGATAGTTTTGATTCAATAAAATACGATATATATTTGCTTCTGTTGCAAATATAATAACATCTTGATTACTAGCTTGTTTTACATTTATAAAGTTTATAACTTTATCTATTTTATTTTTTGCTTCCTCTGTAGCAACCATACCAAAATATGGATTATCAAAAGTTGTTTGGTATGTATTGCTTGTTATTTGTATCGTAAAAATCGTTATATAATATATATTTAATGACAAAACTAAAATTACATATCCTATTAATATTCTTTTTATAATTTTTTGTTTCAATACATCTTGAATTTTTCTTATTAGTATTACATCAAAGAAATATATACTGTATATTATTGAAACTAAAGATGCCAATTCTATATGATATGTATTAAATATTGGATATCCTATTAATAAGCTTGTTAGCATAAAACATAAGAAAAATTTAGTTATTTTTATAATCTCATTTTCTTTTGCTATTTTGTATTTTTTAGTTGCAACTATTAAACCTATTATTGTTAGTATTGGTATAAGATAAAATATCATATACTCCCATATAAAAGATATATTATGATTTGCAAACTCTCCTATACCCAAGAAACAATAATTAATAAAATCATTAAATTGACCTTGTATTGCAAGCCATATTACCCATATAGCAGTTATTACAGCAAAAATTACATATATACCAGCTAATTTTTTTATTATTTTTTTTATTTCTTTTCTATATTCGTAAATTACAAATATACTTAGCCCCATTAAATAATATATTCCTATATTTTGCTTTGTAGCAAATATCAATGCTGAAACTATCCCCTGTTGTATAACATTTATTTTTAATCCATCTTGCTTTATAATAAAATTCATGCCTAATAGCCAAAAAAGCATTGCTAATGTATTATAATTAGCACCATTAGTATATAAATCTTTAATAATTGGTAAGATAATTAGAGATATATACATAATAGATCTTAATGTCGGTATTTTTAATTTTCTTAAAATATTCAATATTAATAAAAATATTATTTCAAAAATAATTATTGCAAATATTTTATAAACAAAAAAATTCGCTCCAAAAACATTTAAAAATATCTTAGCTAAATAAAAGAATAGTGGAGTATCTATTACATTGTTTTGTGAATATAATTGCACGCCATTTAAAAGTTTATAAACATTTGCAAATGTAAACATCTCATCAGATATTCCTATTTGATTATTACATAATACTAAACCTGAGAAGCAAAAAAATATGAATATTGCACTATATAGTATCTTATATTTTTTTACATTTTCTTTCATTTTTTCTCCTTCGGGATTTAGGAACGTTCCTTTCTTCCCCCATTCGGGATTTAAGGACGTTCCTTTCTTCCCCCATTCGGGATTTAAGGACGTTCCTTTCTTCCCCATATTTATCCCTATTTATTTAATAATTCTTTCACACATTCGCTTATTGTTTTACCATCCGCACTCACTCCAAGTTTTGCCTTAGCTTGGTCCATAACTTTTCCCATATCTTTAATAGAACTTGCTCCTGTTTCTTTAATAATTTCTTGTATTATTGGTATAATTTCTTCTTTAGTTAATTGTTTTGGCAAATATTCTTCTATTATAGATATTTCTTCTTTTACTTCATTTATTAGATCTTCTCTAGCACTTTTTTCGTAATCTGGTAAAGAATCCTTTCTAGTTTTGGCTTCTTTAGCAATTATTTGCATAATTTCATCATCTTTTAGTTCTACTCCACCATCTTTTTCTTTTTGTAAAATTGCTGCTCTAATCATTTGCACAACATTTTTTCTTACAATATTCTTTTCCTTCATACTATTCTTTAAGTCTTCTAACAATTTTTCCTTCAACATAACTATTCCTCCTAATAAATTTGATTTTTATTTTGTAATTCTTTATTCTTCTTACTTTTTCACTTTTTCTAATTTTCTCATATAGGGATTTTTAAGCCATCTCAGAAATCTTCGGTTTCACATATATCTGTGGCTACAAAATCGAAGATTTCGACCACAGATTAATTTCGTGTAGGTGGTCTATAGTTGATAAAGTAAACAGAACATCCCCAAATCCCTATTTAGACTAAATCAAAAAGGTTGGAAGCAGATTCACTCTAAATTCCAACCTTATTAACTAATTTTATATTAAAATTTTCTTTTTCTAGCTGCCTCTGATTTTTTCTTTCTTCTAACACTAGGTTTTTCATAATGCTCTCTTTTACGAACTTCTTGGATTACACCATTTCTGGCACATTGTCTCTTAAATCTTCTTAAAGCATCTTCTATATTTCCATCTTTTACCTTAACTTCTGATGACATTATATTCCCCTCCTTCCGGCTTCTTACACTGTGGGATAATTAAACTTTTATAGCTACTCTATTATATATAATTACCTTTAGCTTGTCAATACGCTAATCGGTAAATCTTACCATTTTTATTCCTTTATTTTTTAATGTTTCTTGTACATCTATTATTTTTTGATTTGATGAACCTCTAAATTTTAATTTCTTGTCTTTTTTGGATTCATCAAACTTTCCATCAACTATAACATCTATATTTGATATAAGTTGTTTTGTTACATTAGAAGTTTGATATTCTGGCATAATATCTTTTTCAAAATCATAGCCTGTATAACACCAAATATTTTTATTAGGGTATGTTTCTTTTACTTTTGTAACTAATTTAACTAATGCTTCTTGATTCTCTGGTTCTAATGGTTCTCCTCCTAATAAGCTTAGGCCTTCGACATAATCATGATCTAAATCTTTTATTATTTCGTTTATAGTCTCATCTGTAAATTCTTTACCATATTTAAAATTCCATGCTATCTCATTAAAGCAACCTTTACAATGATGTCTACAACCACTTACAAATAAGGAAACTCTTACTCCTTCACCATTTGCTATATCAATTTTTTTAATGTCTGCATAATGCATAGTCTCACATCCTTTTGCTCATTCGTGTTTTACTTTTGCTAAAGATATATTATATTAATAAAATCATAATGTCAAACAGATACTTCTTATGTTACTAGCAAAATTTCTATCTACTATAACCATGGATGACTTCTTGTAATAGCTTGTGTTCCTCTATGTGGTTGGCGATATATACCTCCACTATGGACTTGCACCGATTAGCTAAACGACATGCCTGTCGCACAACACAAAAAGGTGGAGAACTATCTTTTTTATTAATAGTTTTCCACCTTTACATATTATAATCTTCTATTTTAAAACTCATAGTCTTAAAACTTCAAATCGGGATTTAAGGAACGTCCCCAAATCCCAGCAGGGAACCCCCAAATCCCGATTTAATTATTCTGCGAAAATCTTATCAAATTCATCTCCGTCGATTTTTTCTTTCTCTAATAATACTTTAGCAACTGCATGTAATTTATCTACATGTTCACTTAAAATATTAATAGCTTTTTCATATCCTGCATCAACAATCTTTTTAACTTCTTCGTCTATGATTGCTGCTGTTTCCTCAGAATATTCTTTAGCATGTGCTAAATCTCTTCCTAGGAATACTTCTTCTTGGTCTGCGCCAAAAGTAATTGTTCCTAATCTTTCGCTCATACCATATTTAGTTACCATTGCTCTAGAAATTGCTGTAGCTCTTTCTATATCATTGCTTGCACCTGTAGAGATATCATCTAAAATCAATTTTTCAGCAACTCTTCCACCTAATAATGAAACAATGCTCTCTTCCATTTCTGTTTTTGATCTAAATGATTTATCTTCTGCTGGTCTATACATTGTATAACCACCAGCCATTCCTCTTGGTACTATAGATATTTGATGAACTTTATCTTGAGTTGGTAAATATCTACTTACTACTGCGTGACCAGCTTCGTGGTAAGCAACTAATTTGTTTTCTTTTTCGCTTCTTACCCTCGTTTTCTTTTCTGGTCCCATTGTAACTTTTACCATTGCATCTTCAATTTCTTTCATTCCAATACAATCTAGATTTCTTCTAGCTGCAAGTAATGCTGCTTCATTTAAGATATTCTCTAAGTCAGCACCTGCAAAACCTGATGTGTTTTTAGCTACTGTTTTTAAATCTACATCTTCTGCTAATTTTTTCTTTCTTGCATGAACTTCTAGTATTTGCTCTCTAGCTTTTACATCTGGAGCAGATACAACTATTTGTCTATCAAATCTTCCTGGTCTTAGTAACGCTTTATCTAGTACATCTGGTCTATTTGTAGCAGCAAGTACTATAACACCTTCATTTGTTCCAAAACCGTCCATCTCAACTAAAAGTTGATTTAATGTTTGTTCTCTTTCATCATGTCCTCCACCAAGGCCTGCACCTCTTTGACGACCTACCGCATCAATTTCATCTATAAATATAATAGATGGAGCATTTTTCTTTGCTTGATCAAATAAATCTCTAACTCTTGATGCACCAACACCAACAAACATTTCTACAAATTCAGAACCACTTATACTAAAGAATGGTACTCCTGCTTCACCAGCAACTGCTTTAGCAAGTAATGTTTTACCAGTACCTGGTTGACCAACTAATAAAACACCTTTTGGTATTCTTGCCCCCATTTCTGTAAATTTCTTTGGAGTTTTTAAGAATTCTACTATTTCCTCTAATTCTTCTTTTTCTTCATCTACACCAGCTACATCATTAAATGTAACTTTTGTTTTTTCTGCACCATTTGTCATTCTAGCTCTACTCTTACCAAATGACATTGTTTTATTTCCGCCTTGGTTTCCTGGGTTTATTAATAATAACCCAAATAACAAAACAATTACTATTATTCCAAATGGTATTATTAAGTATAGACCTTTCATAAATACAGACTCTGGTCTCTCTGTTAAAGTATAAGTATTTGTTTTTAATATTTCTTGTGCATATGTCATAAAACTATTAATATCTGGAATGTTTACTTCTTTTGGTATAGAATCTCCTTCAAGTTCTACTAAAGCCTTTTCGCCACCATCTTGAATCTCGATACTTGTAACTGTTCCTTTTTCCATATCAGCCAATAGTTCTGAATATGCGAGTTTATTACTTGAATTATCCATTATTGATGAAATAAGTACTATGAATATTATTAAAAATATTAACCATACCGCCAATGACTTAATTCCGTTCTTCACTTTATTTTCCTCCTATCTGTTTTTTCCTCATCTTTAATTGTCCTTCCAATTAATTTCTAAATAAAGTTTAATTGCTATATGCATATATACCATATAAATCAATTGATTTCAAGCTATTTTTTGTGTCTTTTGTGTGTCAGCTTAATACATCTTACGGATATTAATATGTATGTGATATAATAATTTTTCCTTTGTTTACAAAAACCTTTACATTCTTATTTGGTGTTAAATACTTATTACCTATATTTCTCTGACATAATTTTATAATATCTTCTATATGGATTTTTTCTATGTTCTTGCTAGTTCCAAATATTTTACTTATTGAAAGTAATAATATTCTCTTCTTAATTATAGTATCTTGCTTATTAAACTCTTTTAAATCTAAAATTACTTTGTCTTTTGTTTCTTCTATTTTTATTTGACTATATATATTATTTACAATTTTTTCTAAATAATTCTGTTCTTCTGTTACTATTTCTGATAAATTATTAATTCCTTTTATTATATTAGGATTAAATTCCTTTTTTATGAATGGAATTAATATATTTCTTACCTTATTTCTTGTATATGTATTGTCATTATTACTCTCATCAAATTTTGGTTCTAGTTTATTTATATTGCAGTATTCCTCTATATCTTTTCTTTCTGTTTCTATTAAAGGTCTTATATATTTATTATCTCTTTTAGGCTCTATTCCTTTTAGCCCTAAACTTCCGGCACCTCTAATTATATTCATTAAAACAGTTTCTACTTTATCATTCATATTATGCGCTATTGCTATTTTGTTAAATCCCGTTTCTTTTAAAACTTCATCAAAAAAAGCATATCTTACTTTCCTACCTTCTTCTTCAAGACCTATTTTATCTTGTTTTGCAAGTTTAGTTACATCTTCATACTTTATATATATCTTTATATTATATTTCTCACAGTATTTTTTTATGTATTCAGTTTCTTCTCCGGCTTCTTTACGTATTCCATGGTTTACATGTGCAACAGCAATTTCTATTTTTAGTCTTTCCTTTAATTTATTTAAAATATCTAATAAACACATAGAATCTGGACCTCCAGATACCGCAATAAGTATCTTATCCCCAGATTCTATTAATTTATATTTTTTTATGGTTTTTAAAATTTTATCTTCCATTTTACCGTCCTTTTTATAACTTATCTCTTATTCTCTATATCTTTCCATATTAGCAAATTTAGTATAATTACCAAGCCATACTAGTTTTACTGTTCCTGTTGAACCAGCTCTGTGTTTTGCTACGATAACTTCAGCTAAACCTTTATCTTCACTATCTTCGTTATAATAATCGTCTCTGTATAAAAACATTACTATATCGGCATCTTGTTCTATTGCTCCAGATTCACGAAGGTCAGAAAGCATAGGTCTATGGTCTGGTCTTTGCTCTGGCGCTCTTGATAGCTGTGATAGTGCTATAACTGGTACGTTTATTTCTTTGGCTAATATTTTTAAAGATCTACTTATTTCTGAGATTTCTTGCTCCCTACTTCCTTGTGCTCTTTTTGAAGAGCCTTGTACAAGTTGCAAATAGTCTATTACTACTAGTCCAATATTTTTTTCTAATTTAAGTTTTCTACATTTTGCTCTTATTTCATTTATAGAAATACCAGGTGTATCATCTATATAAATAGGTGCTTCTGATAAATCTCCCATTGTATCTGCAAGTTTTATCCAATCATCATCATCTATTTTTCCTGTTCTTACTTTATTACTATCTACCATTGCTTCACTACACAAAATTCTGTTAACCATTTGCTCTTTTGACATTTCGAGACTAAATAATACTGCTGGAACTTTTGCTTTTAGTGCTGCATTTGTAGCAATATTTAAAGCGAATGCAGATTTTCCCATTGCTGGTCTTGCCGCAATAAGTATTAAATCAGAATTATGAAGACCTGCTGTTTTATAGTCTAAATCTATAAAACCTGTAGGTACACCAGTTATATGTTGTTTTTGATTATATAATTGTTCCAATTCTGTAAATGCATCTATTAATACATCCTTTATTGGACTATAACTTTTTTGGTCTTTATCTTGCATAATATTGAAAATTTTCTTCTCAGCGCTATTCATAATGTCATCTATATTTTCGGTTGGATCATATCCTTGTTCTATAATTTCATTTGCTGCTTTTATTAATCTTCTTAGTTCTGATTTTTCTTTTACAATACTTATATATTTTTCTACATTTGCTGTTGTAGGTACTTTTTCTGGTAATCCTACAATATATTCCAACCCACCTATTTTATCGAACATGCCCATGGATGTTAATTCTGCTTTTAGTGTTATTATATCTATTGGTTCTGATCTATTATATAAATTTAGTATTGCTTCATATATTGTTTTATTATCTTCCCTATAGAAATCTTCTTCTTTAAGAACTTCTATAGCTGATATTACAGCATCCCTATCTGTTAACATACTACCTATAACAGCTTGTTCTGCCTCTACATCATTTGGTGGAATTTTTCCTAGCTCCATTTTATGCCTCCTAGTTACTTTTGCTAATTTATATATTACTTAAGCAAAACTATTCTGGAATTACGTCTATTTTTATTTCGCCCATAACACCTTCATATAATTTTACATTAACTTTTGTAACACCAAGAGTTTTTATACTTTCTTTTAAGTCAATTTTCTTTTTGTCTATATTTATTTTGTATTCTTTATTTAGTACATCTGCTATATCTTTAGCTGTTACGCCACCAAATACTTTACCATTTTCTCCTGTTTTTATTTTTAGTTTTGGACAAATTGTTTTTAATTTTTCGGCAATTTGCTTTGCTTCGTCTTTTTCTACTGCTTTTTTATGGCTTGCAGAATCTTGCTTACCTTTTAATTTTGCCATATTTTCTGCATTTGCTTCTACCGCTAATTTTTTAGGAAATAGAAAATTTCTTGCATATCCATCACTTGCATTTATTACCTCATCTTTTTTTCCTACACCTTTTATATTGTCTAATAAAATTACTTTCATTTTCTATTCCTCCTCTATTAAATTTTCCATCGCATTGTTAATTGCTTTTGGCTTTTTACATTTTACACTATTTGCCAGTTTTTTTCAAGGTTAAAAATGAACCTATTTAGCAAAATAGGTTCATTTTATACTTAATTATTTTATTTTTATATTGCATATTTCTTTATAATGAATATTCCTGCTGTTAATACTGCTACAGCAAGTGTTGCTACGCCAATATAAAGTACTGTATCTCCTAACGCTACTGTAAGTATTACTGGTGCATCATCTATATCATCTTCTCCATCTTTAAAGTTATCTGGAGTTGAATCTATATCTGGTAAATCATATTCATTATCGTCTTGGCTTATTTCTGCTATATTTGTTTTTAAGCCCATATTATCTTGTCCATTTATCCATGTTAAGATAAGTGATACTGTTGCACTTTCTCCTGGTTGTAATAATGTATTTTCTAGTAATTTTGTTGCAACTCTTTCTCTTCCATCTAAAGGTTCCCTTGTATACCAATCTGGGTTATCTTCTTGTACAAATCTTAATCCTTCTGGTATATAATCTGTTATTTCTGTTGCATATCCTGCAACTTCACCTTCGTTTGTTATTTTAATTTGGAATTCGAATTTTACTGTTACATTGTTTATATCTTGTCTTCCTAAATCTACTTTTGCTGGTGGCTCTGGATCTTCGTCACCAGTATGGCCTGTTTCTGTTACTGTTTGTGAACCATCTTCGTTTGTAACGATTGCTTTACTTACCCATTTCTTTAATGCTAAATCAAATATCTTTGGTTCGTTTGCTACTGTTATTGTAACAACACCATCTTGTATTTGAACTGCATTTTCGTCATATCCTTCTAATTCTGCATCTGTTGCTGTATAGCTACCATTTAATAAGTCTTTTGTTACATTTAATACTAATGGTTCTTCTAGTAATATTTTATATGGTTCTGGAGCTTTTGTTTCTTTAATTGTAATCGTGTCTACTCCAGGGTTAGTTATTTCAATATCTGCTATGTTGATTTCTCCGTTTTCATCTGTTGTATAGTTCTGAGTTCCTGTAGGAGTTGTAATTTCGAATTCTACACCTTGTAATTTCTTAGTTGCATCATTTGAATCTACTTTTACTAATTTAAAACTATATTTTCCACTTACTGTAAAGAATACTTCGTTATTGTCTGAAAACTCTTGTGGTGTTCTTTCTATTACTACTATTGGTTGAACAGTATTATTGGTAGAACTTGTCCAATATGTAGCAGTTGTTGTTGTATATGTTCCATTCATACTAAATCTAATACCATCTATAGTGTCTGCAACTACTGTATCTGCTGAAATTTTTAAGTAGAATGTTTGTCCTACTAAATCTGTAATAGTTTTATCTGTTATATCTGCTTTATTTGAATCTAATAATGTATATTTTCCTGTTAAATCGTTTCCGTTTCTATCTGTTATTTTTACATTTAATGTATATGGAGTGTCATTATTCTTATCTATTTTATATGGTCCTATAATATAATTATCACCTTCTGCTGTAACAGCTGGTGTTGTTTTGTCTAAACTTAATGGTGCTTCGTTTGCGTTTGAAGCTTCTGTTGCTGATTTAGCATTTGTTACTAGATATTTAAATAGTTGTTCCATTTGGTCCCATCTATCTCTATTTTTATCTTCTACAGCCTTATAATCTTCTGTTCCACCATCACTTGCTTTTTTAGCTTCTAATACAACTTGTAAAGAAGGTTCTCCAGCAAAATCTGTATGATATACAGAATCTTCTTTATTTGTAAAATACCATATTGCTAATTGCTGTATTACATCTAAATCGTCATCTGTTAATTCTATAGTTCCTGATATACCTGCATTAGCTAATAGTGTTGCTTTATCTTGCACAGCTGTTTCTGCGTTTTGTATATATGCATGATTTAATAACCAGATTATTGAATTATAATCTTCTTCTGCTACTGGTAAAGTTGGCATAGATGTCTTGTTCTTAAAATCGTAAGATGTATCATATTCTTGTTTAAATACACCTGGACTTGATGTATAAAATCCTTGTTCTGCTTTTAAACAATAAATTGCTTTATCATAATCTATAGTTTGTCCGTTATATGTAACTATTTTCCATACATATTTGTCTGAAACTTTATATGCATATTGTGCTCCATCTTCTCTTGCTTTCCTATATTCTTGCAATCCAAATTCCATTGTTGTTGCTTTAACACTTGTTGCGAAAAGACTTAAAGCCATAGCACATATTAAACAAAAAACAGCTAATATCGTTAATCTACTTTTTTTCATACTCCATATCCTTTCTATCTTTAGTTTCCCTAGTTTTTATTATACTAATTATAAAATTTATAGTCAACAAAATTCACATAATTATTTTGTCTTTTTTTTATTTAGTTCCGTTAGTTTTTCTTGCTTCTTCTCTTTTCTTTGATAATTCTGCCATTTTTTCTTTCAGTTCTTGTTGCTTTGCTAACGCTTCTCTTAACTCGCGTCTTTCTTTAGCAACTTTAATTAATACATCCTTCCTAAAGTTTTCATATTCTATACTCTTATCTACTTCTCTTTTATATATTTTTAACTGGACAATTATAGCTATAAACTCAACGGCTACTATTGCTCCAAGAATTCCTAATATTAATCTTATGTTCATTTAGTACCTCTCTATTTTTCATTTGATACTATTATAATTATTTTTTGTAAATGTATCAATATTTTTCTATATTTTTATATTACTAAATTTATATTTACTACTGTTCCGTTAGGTTTTGCAATAATCTACTGTTCAAAAAATTTGAAGTTGTTATACATAGTTATGAAAAAACTGTACTACTGTAAATTTTATTTTTTATAATACTTTACATTTAGTACAGTTTTTGAAATATTAAATTTTTCTTTTAATTCTTCCAATTTTCTTTTTTTAGTTTCTCTAATTCTCCTTTATTTATATCTGTTATCTTTATTATAATCTCATCTTCATAATTTTCTTTAAGCATTTTTATTACAATTTGCCTCTTTTCCTGAAGTCGTCCCATTTCTTCTCCAAGCTTTTTACCTCTTATTTCTCCTCGTTTTTCTCCTCGCTTCTCTGCCTCTCTTTTTTCCCAATTTAGTTCTGATTTATGGTCACTTTCCCATTTATCTCTTAAAAATGCTAATCTTTGTACCTTCTCATCTCCTGTGAGATATTTGTATTCTACTTGTGCTTTTGCTATCTTTTCATTTTCTTTTACTGCCATTTCTATCTCCCCCTTCCTTTTATTATATATAAATTCTAACCATTGCCTTAATCTTTTATTTCCTTCTTCTTTGTTTTCTATTAGCTTTGGCAATTCTAAAAAGTGTAGCTCTAATTTATCTGTCATTACTTCATTTAATTCACTTTCTTTTAGCACTCCTTTTGAATGGATTTTTTTCCATTCAAATACATTAAACATTAGTATATTTATTCCTATTACTTTATTATTTTCTTCATATGCTTCTCCTCGTTTTAATCCCGTATGATATAATCCTGCTATGTAAAATGTACTTCTCTCTATCATATTATGATAATCTCTTACTTGTATTTCTATGTCCACTGTTGTTTCTTTATTTATTGTTGCTTTTAAATCTATTATTCCCAATTTATCTTCTATATTCTCTTTTTCTATTTCTGCTCCTATTATTACTTCTATTTCTTCTATTTGTATTTCTAATATACTTTCTAGTAAATCTTTTAGTATATCCTCGTTCCCTTTTTTACCAAATACTCGCTTAAATATGTAATCTTCTGTTAGCTCGCGTACTTTCTTACTGTCCATTCTTCTCCTTCTATTTTACTAAACTTTTAACTTCTGTTCAACCTTTTAGTAAAATTTAATTTATTCCTTAGGATATTACTTTTATCTTTTACTTTTAAATAGTCTCTTTTATCTTTTTATTTACTCATATTTTTTGGAATTACTTTAGACATTAAAATCTTTATTTTTAGATACTTAAATCTTTGATTCAAACTAATTAAATTTAATTATTGGGGGACTTTAATTTAATTTTTTGATTTTGTATCAGACTATACAAATTTTAGATAAAAACAATTTATTTTTGATATTGTAAATTAGTATTTTTTTAAATATTTATAGAATTTAATCCTCTTAGGTAATATCCTAAGGTACTTCTATTTAATCACCTTTTTTATATATTTTCAACTATTTTTCATCTTTCTTTTTCGACATTATTCTTAATATTATGAAAAAGTCAGCAAGCACATTTTACATACTTACTGACTTTTCTACACACACTTAATTTAATTATTTTAATAAAATCGAACATTGCTTAATCTATAGGCTTCGCACACTTCGCCTACCTTAAGCTCTCTTTTTCAAATTTCTCTTTAGAATAAATAATATTATTCCTACTCCTATTATGCTTACAACTATCCATACTATTCCCAACTTCGTATTTTTAGTTTCTCCTTCGCTCGCATAATATTTGCTTAAATTATTTGCTTCTATTTTTTCGTTCTCACTTACCACCTCCTCTTTACTTGTGTCTAATAACTCTTCTTCATTATATATTTCGTATTCTCCTTTTTCTTGATTGTATATACTTATATATTTATTCTCTTTATAAGAGTTATTAGTTGCATTATTTTCGGTGGCTGTGACAATATTTTTATCTTGCTCAGAATTACCTGAATTTTGTTCCTCTATTGCCTCTTCTACTGATGTCTTTTCTAATTTAGCTTGTAATTCTTTGCTTTCTTCGTATTTATCCGAAATTTCGTCTGTCACATTAGAGCTAGAATTTCCTATTTCTGATATTTTATCTTTTATATAATCAAATAATCCTACTCCATCTGAAGTATCGG
>CAMMLJ010000014.1 GCA_946497695.1 uncultured Clostridium sp.
TTATATTGGGCTGTAGCCAAGCGGTAAGGCACCAGACTTTGACTCTGGCATGCGCAAGTTCGAATCTTGCCAGCCCAGCCAACTAAAAAATTGATGTAAATAGCTTGTATCTAAGGATATAAGCTATTTACTTTTTAAAAACTAGAAATAATTTTAAAAAATTTATAATATTTAATTTTCACTAGAGATTTATGAATTTTCACGATTTTTAATTTATTCTAATTTTTAGTATTGCTAACAACTAACTAAACAAATCTATTTGTAACAATAAAAAAATATTTATTTGTTTAGTTAGTATAAGACATTTTCCTCAAACATAAAAATTAATAAATTTGATAGCCCACTAATGTCAATGCTTACAGAATTTTTTTTGTTTAGTTAGTGTAAAATAAAAATAGTTATATTTCTTTTTCATTATCATTTTTTTCAGAAATTAAATTATTTCCTATTAAATTTTCATTAAGATAATACTGATTGACCTTGTCAAATTCTCTTTCCTTAAATTGCTCTAAAACAGAAGTATATGTATTTAATGTGACTGCAATATCTTTATGTCCCATTAATCTTTGAACTACAACAGGAGCCATACCACTTTCAATGCAACGTGTTCCGAAAGTATGTCTTAAAGAGTGGCTAGAAATATCAGTAATATTAAATTCTTGTTTGAATATTCGCTTTAGCTCATTATTTATTGTAGAACGTCTACAATATTTACTATTATTAGGCTTAAAAAGTAATTTTTCATCATTATTAATTTGCTTATTTGCTATTTTTATTTGTTCTTTAATATAAGGATAAAGAAAGTAGGGAATAGGGATAGTTCTTTTGCCACTATATGTTTTTGTTTTATTACCCATAATAATATTTCCTTTTTCATCAGTTGTTAATGTACGAGATATATTTAATCTTTTGTTTTTTAAGTCTATATCGTGTGTTGTAAGAGCTAAAGCTTCTCCGACTCTTAAGCCTGTATACATTTGTAACAAATATACATTTCTATATTTAAATTCATCTATAGGCTTATCAACAAGCCAATTAGTAAAAGCTTCTTGTTCTTCAACCGTTAATGCACGTACAACTTTATTTTCCTTATTGCTTTTTGGTCTAATAACATCAACCATTGGATTTTGAACTATATATCCTTTATTCATAGCAATAGTAAAAGCTTGATTTAATTGCTGGTGTGCTTTTTCTATCATTGAATTACTTAAATTTTTTAGAGAATTTAAATAAGCTTGTAATTCATCTGTTTTTATTGTATCAATTTTTTTATTAGCAATAGGGTATTTTTCTAATCGTTTTATTGAATTTAATAGTCTACCATATTGTGCAGGTCCAATTTTATTAGTATTATATTTAAGTTCCAAATTCGCTTTTAATATTTCAATTAAAGGTATTCCATTATGCTCAATATATATAGGATTTTCTTTTTGATACATAATGGTATTCAAGTATTTTTGTGCTTCATTTTCCGTTTTAAAACTTTTAGTTTTATATTTCATTTTACCTGTTTTAGTATCATATTCTTTATATTGAGCATTCCATTTTTTTCGTTGTTTATTATAATATACCGAACCTTCGCCATTTCCTTTTGATGACATATATTACACCTCGCTTTCTTTTTTATTCATTTTCCATAATAAGTATGAAGCTAAAGTAACAGTTTTCCTTTTACCAATTTGAAGAGAAGGGAAGTCTTTTTGTTTAAATAATTCATATGCTTGATTTATACCAATGCTTAAATCTTTTGAAACATCTGATACTGAAAGTGTAATAAATGGGTTCTTAATTTTACTTAAATAATTTATTACTATTTGTTCTTTTAAAGAATCTTTAGTATTATTTGTGCTAATATTTTCTTCATTAATATTCAGTTTTTATACACCTCCATTTTATCTTTCACATTCATTATTATTAAATTTTGTATTTTTTCCTAAACATAGTCCATCTAAAAAGATGCCTACTTCATTCCAAGTTTTAAAGCAATTTTTTGAGTCTATAGAATACCAGTCTTTATCCTTTATATCTTTATCAATTAAGGCTATAGCTTTGTTATATGTATAAACATTAGAAATATTTAGTAATATTAATTGTTTGTCAGTATCAGAAAGCATATACTTATTAAGTCCCAGTATTCTTTTTTGTAGTTCCTTTTTTGTCATTATTATCATCTCCATTATTTTTTAAAACTGTTGCTAAAGCTAATTGGATATTAATTAGCATACTCATTAGTAATTTATCAAAAGGAGGGGAGTCATTATATTTGTTATTTCCAACGCCTCTTTCATATATAAATGGAAAATTTATTCTTTTTTGTTGAGGATTTATTTTTATACTTTTAGCAGATTTACTAGTTAAATCTTTTGAAAACCATATAATATCTTCTTGTGATATACTTTTAAATTCACGAGTTTTTTTATCAATATTAACTATAAGTAAATCTCCTATAATTCGACGAAGTGGAAGAAAAATATTTGGGCGCATAGGAAGTTTAGACTTATTACTATGACAAATAATAAATAGTTTCTCGTATGGAACAATATCAAGTTTTTTTTGTATAATTGCTTTTTTTAATTTATAGATGTTATTAATAATTTTGACTTTTGGAGTTTGTCCAACTTTTTTGTATAAAACTCTAATTGAATTTGTATTTTGAGTTTTGGGAATAATATTTTTCTTTTTCAAAACTAAACACCTCATTATCTTTCTTCTTCATCAATATGCTGTTTTCCCTTATGCGATAGAGAACGTTTATAATCTTCTTTTGTATATTTTAAGCCAAATTCATTATAATAAGCTCTAATAATTTCATATGAAAGCCCATGTCTTTTGTTGTTTTTTCTTGGATATACTTTTGGTCTAGCAGCGTTATATCCCATACAATCTAACATCTCTTGAAAATCTGCTAATAATTTAGCCTCACAGTAATATTTAGTGGTTACCTTATAGAATAAATCATAGATATGACCAACTGGTTTTTTTGATACTTCATTAGAAACAGAAAAATCAATTTCTTCGTCCATAATTTTAGCTCCCTTCATTATTTTTTTAAGTTATTAGCTTTGTACAATGTTTGTAAGTTATACTTAAAATGTCTTATTCCTTTTTCTCTTAAAGAGATAACTTTTTTCTTTTGCATTTTTAATCTTCTACAAATGTCAATTAATTTACAGTTTTCAACATATGTAAGATATAATACCTTTCGTTCTATCAAAGGCACAATTTTCATTGCTAGATAATACAATTCGTTAGAAAATATATTTTCTAAATGATTTATATTAACGTCTGAATTATCTATATCTTGAATTGATTTTTTATAATAGTTTTCTGAAATTATCTTTTGAATGTACTCATTGGGGAAAAGAATATATTTATTTGATTTTCTTTTATTTTTCATAGTGAAACTCCTTAAATATATTAGACTTTCGAAAGTCTTTTTAGTTCGAACTGAAATAATAATAGACTATAAAATAGAACAATTGATATAAAAGCGTGATAAAACCAGACAAATTGAGATTAATTGATATAAAACGAAATAAACCGTTTTAAAAGATATATCATGATCTTTAAAACGGTTTATTCTTCTAAGTTTTAAATATATACTAAAAAATTTACGATAAATGGTATTAGTATTCAAAATCTTCTTTATTTTCCATTTCAATATACCAAATATTTATATTTTCCATTTTGCTAAATTCTTTATCTTGGATTTTTAAATATGCTAGCATTTCATCTGTAAAATCTAAATTATTCTTTGAAACTAAACATTTCCTAGCACTAGTATTATATTTTGTATCTGTACAATAAAAAGCGCCTTTCATCAAATTATCAATACCATTAGAAATGTTTAAATTTATTTGAGAGCATTCTAAACGCATACTTGTTGGTTTATAATTGTTAAATCTGAAAAATGCCATGAAATTGTCGGATTGCAAATAACCTTCTAAATAAATTTTTTTAGTTCTGCAATCAGCTAATTCAATTTTACAGTAATCAGATTTTTCTATAAGGTTTATTACGAACTTGCATTTATCATATTTATTTAATGTAGGGTAATAACCAATATAATAAACATATAAGGTATTAGTATTAAAAGGATTGATACTTTCTTTTTTACTAATAACTTTATCAAAACTGTTGAATAATTGATATTCTTCAATGCCTAATTCATTACATAGTAAATATATTTCTTCTGCATTAGGTAGAAGAGTACCTTTTTCAAATCTACCAATAGTTGTTGCGCTTTTTTTAATAACTCTTCCTAGATTTGCTTGGCTTCTTCCAATTTGTTTTCTAAATGCTTGTAATCTTCTGCCAAATTCTTTTCTATCAAACTCCGGCATAAAATCACTCCTTAAAAAATATCTACAACATTATTATACCAGTTTTTTACAATTATATCAAGTTATGTTAACCAAGATGATTGAACTTTACATAAATGTATGGTATAATTGTTACAACTTTATAGTAAAAAAGAATGGCTTGAAATCTTAATTAATTAATCCATTCCGCAAGCGTAATGCTTGATGTTCAACTTAAAACATTCAGGCATTGCAGTTGCTTGGATTTTTTATACATACGAGATTTTAAACATTATGTGTTTTTCCGTTTGTATGAGGTTGAATTTTTACTTGAAGAATTTATTACAAAGGAGAGCACACATATGGAAGAGATGTTTGTAGGCGGACGGAAGTCCAGGTGGTTAGCCTTTCATAGAATGCCATTCAAAGACAGAGAGGGAGGGAAAATCCCTCCTTTATATTGTAATTTATAAGTAATTAAGGTATAATAAAAATAACTATTTGAACTAACTGCAATAGTTTGAATAGGAGCTATATAGCTAACAAAACACGGGAAGTCTATGTGTGTTCTCCTCCGTGTTTTGTTTTTTTGCGCACAGTGCATTATTTTGTGAATTTACTTAAAATTTAGGAATAATATTGATAAATTTAGTCTAAAAATAGAGAAATATACTTAAAATCTGCATACTATGCAATTTTTAATGCATAGTATGCAGATTTTAATATTTTGACCAATTTACATAATCATAGTATAGTTTTAATAAATAATATAATTTTTAGCAGAAAAGAGGGGAAAGAGATTGCAAGATTTTGATAATAGACAATTAAATATTATAATTCGTAATAATCTTCGCTTATTAGGTATAAAATCTTGCAACAAAAGTACAAAGATGCTTGCGAAAACTATATTTTATATTAAAAGTAATAATATAATACTTGAAGATTATAAAGCTAATGAGATTTATTGTAGTATTGCAAAATTATATAACAATACTACACCTAAGAATATAAAAGATAATATCGATTATGCTTTATCTCATAGGGATATATCAAAGTCAAAACAAAACTTTAGTAGAGTGTTTAAATTTGAGTATTCGGAAGATGTGTTTACAAATAAAAATTTTATTGAAGAGTTTAGTAATGCAATTAAATAATTTGGTTATATCGTAATGCATAATACTAGATGTTATAACTAAAATGAGGGGCTAATTTAAAATATAACTAGGCAGTCAACATCTGATGAAGAATTTTTATACTTACTAGGAGTTTGTTAATGAGAAACAAATAAATTATAAAAATGAAAATAAAGCAGATTTTAGAAATTTTATATTATGCAAAGATTAAAAAATAGGTTTATGGAATTTTATTATATTAATTTTCAAGAATCAGAAATATATATTATAACGTTAATAAAAGAAAAAGTACTATAATTATAGTTCTTTTTCTTTTTTATTTTTTTCGAAACAACCAAAAATTAAATTTATTGCATCAGAAAAGCCTTCTTTATAAAATTTTTCATTTTCCATACCTTGAAATGCATTTAAACCTTCTAAATATTTTGTAATACTATTTTGGATGTTATTTCTAGTTTCAGTAAATCCATTTGGAATATTGTTTATAGCAATAAAGATATTGTTGTAGTCTTTATTACTTTGTGACAGTACGTTTCTATCATCATATTTAATACTATAAATTTCATTTTCTCTATGCTTAAATAATTTATCTAGTGTATCTTTGTTTTCATTATAGAAATCGTTTAAATTTATTTTCATATCTATTCACTCCTTCAAAATAAAACACGTCATTATCCCGACTACAAGAACTATTATACAATGCTAAAATTTCACATGTCAATAGTTTTCGTAAAAATACCGACGTCATTATTCTTTCATATTTGCTAGACTTGTTTTGAGGTGAGAGTACTGATGTTAACGCTAGAACAAGCAATTAGAAAAAGAATAATTGAATTAGCCAAAGAAAGAAATATAACAATTAATAAAGTTTCAACTTTGTCTGGATTACCACATACTACATTACTATCATTTATGAATAATGAAACACATAATCCGAGAATTTCTACTTTATTACATGTATGTGAAGCTTTTGATATATCGTTAAAAGAATTTTTCGATAATAAAGTATTTAAAGATGTGAAAGATGAGTAAGAGGTGTTGTAATAATGACCTTGGAAGAAGCAATTAGAAATAGAATAATTGAATTGGCAAAAGAAAGAAATATAACGATTAATATGGTTTCTACACTAGCAGGTTTAACGCATACTACATTATTATCATTTATGAATAATGAAACACATAATCCAAGAATTTCTACTTTATTGCATGTATGTGAAGCTTTTGATATCGAATTAAAAGAATTCTTTAATTCACCAATATTTAAAAATGTAATTGATGAATAAAAAAGTTTATAGAGTAAAAGAGAGCAAGTATAAGATGTTACTTACTTTAATTAGTTGTTAAATAAGCTCTAATAACTAATTAAATTATTTGGGTTACGCATTTAAGGTTAAAAGGAATTTTATTTATATAAAATTGTCAATAAAAATATTGACAATTTATGTAAAAATATGTAAAATTTTTGTATACTTCTTTCTTGAAGTATATCATCTATATTATGGGGTGTTCTCTGTAAATATAGGTGAAAGGATTGACATTTGTGTATTAGCAGAAAGGACATGATTTATGAATAGAAATATTTTTAAACGGGCTTGTGCTTGCTTTTTAGCAGTACTTATGATTACAGGAACTACGATGACAGCCTTTGCAGCAGAAAATGAGCAGATTGTTGAACCGAAACAAACAACAGCAATAACTGCAAGAGCGTATGGAAGTGCAGAATTTCCCACTCAAAGGTCCGTACTCATTTCAGGTTCTGCTACCAAGGTTGCATACACGGCTGTATGTACAGGAAAAACCGGTGTTGTAATCTTGCGTTTTAAGAATAGGACTACCGGAGAGGTAAGAAACCATACGTTTATTTGTGATAACGTATATCATAGCAATTCAAAGTTAGGCATCAATCCTTTTTCTGAAGGTTGGTGGGACATTGAGTATGTTATGAGCACATGTGATAATTTTATAACAATTTTTATGAATTTTAGTTAATAAAATTATTACGACAAATTTGTAACCTTAAAATGTGATTTATAGCTGATTGCAAATGTCAATTCTGGCTAAAGTGGATGTAATACCTCCACTTTAGTTTATATAATAAAAAGGGGGGATATTATGAAAACTAGAATGAAGATTTTAGTTACAGTTATAATTGTAGTTATTGCAATTTTTATATTAGGAATAATTGTTAATGTAATTAGAAATAATTTAATTATGAAGAAATTATATGAAAGCAGTAGTGAACTAAAAACATCTATAAAAAATTATTATTATGAAAAAAATTCTGAATTATCAGAAGGAGAAACTAGAACAACTACATATAAAATATACAATTATAATGATAAATACTTAATAAAAGAGTATTATAATGATGAGGGGAATGTTACAACGGAATGGATTGATAAAAGTATACCAGAATATGTATCTATAAATGAGAAAACAGGGGAAAAAACTCAAGAAATAAAAATGAAAGAATTTGACGAAGAATATGAAGAAGCTTTATTTGCTACAACAATAGATACAGTAGGATATGGAAAAATTTTAACAGCCAATATTTTTACACCAATAAAAATAGAAGATGATTGTTATGTTATAAATTATGATGATACAACTTTTTACATTAATAAAAATACGGGAACAATATCTAAAGCTTTCTATGGAAATGTATCTTGTACATATAAATTAAAAAATAATGCTGTTATTGAAAATGAAGTTATAAAACCTGAATAAAAAAACGAGCTTTAGCTCGTTTTTTTATTTTTCAAAATATTGAACAAAATTATTTACTAGACGCTTAAATCTATCAATGGGAAAGTTAAATAGATTTTTTACAACTTCAAAAGTTTTTTCAATATAATTTTTTAATCTATAATTTTCTTTCTTTAATTCTGCATTTTCATATTTTAAATTAGTATTTTCTTGTTGTAATTTTTCTAGCTTGTTAATAGTTGTATATGATTTACTTAATTGAACTTTTAATTTGTTTGTATATTTAATTAATTCAGTATTCTGTTGTATTATTAATGCCTTATTTTTTATATCTACTGGTTGTATGTTTTCTTGTTCTAATTCATATTTTATATTATCATAATTTGTTATTTGTTTTAATTTTTCCGTACTTAAGTGTTCAACATCTCTTGATTTCCCTCTTTCAAGATTGAATCCATTATTAGTAACATATTGATAGAAATTATCTTGTAATTGCTGATAGCTGTTTTTTCCTTTCCAATATTCCGAGCAAGCAATCTTATTAATTTTCTTTCCACTTTTCTTGTCTACTTTTTGAATAACTGGGACAAATACCAAATGTAAGTGAGGAGTGCTTTCGTCCATATGAACTTTAGCAGATAATATATATTTTTCTCCTAAATTTTTATAATTAGCTACAAAATTATAAGCAGGAAGTATTAGATGAATTACAAGAATATCTTGATTCTTCAAGAGATATTGAAAAGAATGACATAAGAAAAACTAAGAAAGGAAAACGTTTAAAATGATTGATGTTCATTCTCATATTTTACCCGGAATTGATGACGGAGCTAGAAGTATAGAAGAAACGTGTAAAATGTTAAGAGAATCATATGTTGCAGGATTTCGAACAGTAATTTCTACATCACACTATTTAGAAGGAAAATATATATCAAATAAACAACAAAAAGAAAAATATATTCAATTGCTTCAGAATATTTTAATTAAAGAAAAAATTGATATTAAAGTTTGTAATGGAACAGAGGTATATAGCAATATTAATATGTTATCTCTTATTAAAGATGGAACAATAGCAACTTTAAACAATAGTAGATATGTATTAATTGAACTTCCTATGAATCAAAATAATATTTTTTTTAAACAAATGATTTATGATTTAGTTTCAATGGGGTATATACCTATTATTGCTCACCCAGAAAGATATATATACGTTCAAAACAATCCTAATATTGTATTTGATTGGCTAGAACAAGGATCTTTATTACAAGCAAATTATGGAAGCTTTATAGGAATGTATGGAAGAAAGGCTCAGAAAACTGTAATAAAGTTGCTAAAACATAATACAATTCATTTTTTAGGAACAGATTGTCATAGAGCAGAAAGTATTTATTTAAAAATAAATTTAATAAGGGAAAAGATAGAAAAAGAAGTAGGAAAAGAAGGATTTTACAATATATCATATAGAAATCCACGTCATATTATAGAAAATAAAATCTTAAAAATATAATATATAAGGTTAAAAATAATTGTTATTTAGCTAATTGGTGAAAGAAGATAATAAATCAGTAGATTATATTTTACTAAATAATAATATTTACAATTGTTTTGCAGACGGAATTAATTGTAATATTAAAAAAAGTAAGATAAATAACTATTGAAAAAATTTAATCATTAAATGAAAAAAAAGAATGGAAAAGAAGTATTTGTTACAGTTACAACACGCAATCAAAGAGTATATATGCAAGGCGTAAGAGATTCTAATGGAAACTGGATTGGATTTATTGAAAGATTTGAATTGAATTTACAAAAATGACTTGAAAAAAGCACTTAAGTTATAGTTTAACTAAGTGCTTTTTATATGTTACTTGTTTTGTGCTGCCATTTTAGCCTTATAATAATTTCCAGCTAAAACGACAAATTGGGTATTAGTCAGGTGTTTGGTCTCATACATTGCAAACACTATTTGAAATAGAGGAGTTTTTCCCTTTTGGGCTGTATCTTTTGACCATGTTAAATGCCTTTCAGAAAATCCTTTTTTACTTAACATTGCATAAAGCTCATTTCCAGGCTTTATGTCGTTTTCAATATATTGTGTAAAAGAAAATTCTGTTGCTTCAAAGCCTTTGGAGTTTTTATCTCCGAGCACGCCAAGTTTAATCAAATACTCCGAGAGAGAATTAAAAGAAGTTTGTTCCTTAAGGATTGCTTTTTGCAAAATGTATTCAGGAAGAAAATTTTTTAATTCCTCTTTTATGCATTCACGAATGTACTGTTTAATTTCTGTGTCTGTCATATAAGCCTCCTGTTCCAATCCAATTCAGCAGTTACATTGCATAATATTATATAACAAATTAACATAAAATACAACCGGTAGAAAAAATTAATTATGTTGGTTTTTCTAAAATTGATTAAAATTTGTTAAATATTAACTTATCTTAAGAAAGAATTTACAAAAAATTTACACTAAATAAGAATATTTGTGGTAGAATAATGGTGTTACTAAATAATTACAGGAGGAAAAAATGATAAAAGCAGCATTAGTATTAGAAGGTGGTGCACTAAGAGGAATGTATACCTCTGGTGTTTTAGATACATTTTTAAAAAATAATATGGAATTTGAATGTGTAGCAGGTGTTTCTGCAGGTGCATTAAATGCAATGAGCTACATATCAAAACAACCAGGAAGATCAGCAAGAATCAATTTAGAATATTGTGATGATCCAAGATATATAGGAAGAAAAGCTTTTATAAAGAATAAAGGAATAATAGGATATGACTATCTATTTGGAGATATATCAGAAAATAAAGTTCCGTTTGATTATAAAGCCTTTGAAAATACAAACCAGAGATTTGTAATAGTAACAACTAATTGTGAAAAAGCAGAGACAGAATATTTAGAAAGAGGCAATTGTAATGACCTATTTAAAGCTGCACAAGCATCATCAAGTATGCCTCTTGCATCTGCAATGGTAGAAATAAATAATAGCTTTTATTTAGATGGAGCAGTTACAACAAGTATTCCTGTTAAATGGGCTTTGGAACAAGGGTATGAAAAAGTTGTAGTTGTTCTAACTAGAGACAAAACATACAGAAAGCCAATGACGTCAAATAAAATGAAAAAATTATATAAACTTGCATATCACAAATATCCAAAATTAATAGAAAAATTAAATACAATGCCAGAAAGATATAATAAATTACAAGAAGAAATAATAGACTTAGAAAAAGAAGGTAAAATATTTATAATAAGACCGGAAAAAGAAGTAACAGTTTCTAGGCTAGAAAAAGATAAAGAGAAATTGGAAAACTTATATAAAGAAGGAATTGCTGAAGCAGAAAAGAATTTAGATGCTTTAAAAGAATATTTAGAGATTAGTTAGGAGAATTATGAAGAGAACAAAATTAAGAGATAGAATACTTCCTAAGTATACAAAGGGAGAAGAAATTTTTAATATGACTTCACATATTGTAGGTGGAGCGCTAGGAATTGTTGCATTGGTATTATGTGTGGTATTTGCAGCAGTTCATGGAAATGGTTATGGAGTTGTAAGTGGTGCAATATATGGGGTTACTATGATAATTTTATATACAATGTCTAGTATATATCATGGGTTAAATCCTAAAAGAAAAGCTAAAAAAGTATTTCAGGTATTAGACCATTGTTCTATATATTTACTAATAGCAGGATCATATACTCCATTTGCATTATGCACTTTACGAGAGTATAATACAGCATTAGGTTGGACAATATTTGGAGTTATTTGGTTTGTAGCAATATTAGGAATAATATTAAATTCTATTGATATAAAGAAATTTAGAGTATTCTCTATGATTTGTTACTTAGTAATGGGATGGTGTATTGTATTCAGAATAAACCTATTACCAGAATTATTAGGAACAGCAGGTTTTGTACTATTACTACTAGGAGGTTTATCTTATACTGTAGGAGCTATACTTTATGGACTAGGAAAGAAACATAAGTATATGCATTCAGTATTTCATCTATTTATTTTATTAGGAAGTTTATTACAATTTTTTACAATATTATTATATGTTATGTAGGAGGACAAAATGAACGAATATATGAAAATGGCAAAAGATCAAGCAGAAAAAGGAATGAAAAATAATGAAGGGGGTCCATTTGGAGCTGTTATAACAGATAAAGAGGGAAATATTATTACAGTTGCTAATAATCAAGTGCTAAAAAATAATGACCCAACAGCACATGCAGAAGTACAAGCAATAAGAGAGGCTTGTAAAAAACTTAATACACACGATTTATCTGGATACATTTTATATACATCTTGTGAGCCTTGCCCAATGTGTTTATCTGCAATTATTTGGGCAAATATTAAAGAAGTATATTATGCATGTACTAGAAAAGATGCAGGAGAAATTGGTTTTAGAGATGATGCAATATATGAATTTTTAGAAACAAACAATAAAAACTTATTAGATGAAAAGCAAATAGATAGAGAAGATTGTATACACTTATTTAATGATTATAAAAAATTAAATGGAGAGATTTATTAATGTTTGCAGTATATAATACTAAAATAGGAAAATTAAAAATTGAATATGAGAATGATGTATTAACTGGAATTGCATATACTGAAAATGAAAAAGAACAAGGAATAAGAAGTGAGCTAAGTGATAAAACAGTTTTGCAGTTAGAAGAATATTTTGATGGTAGAAGAAAAGAGTTTGAAATACCACTTAAATTGATTGGAACAGAATTTCAGAAAAAGGTATGGAATGAACTTTTAAAAATTCCATATGGAGAAACTGTTTCTTATAAAGATATAGCTATTAAAATCGGAAATCCAAAAGCATGTAGAGCTGTTGGTATGGCAAATCATAATAATCCAATATTAATAATTGTACCATGCCACAGAGTGATAAATGAAAATAAAAAATTAGGCGGATATGCATTAGGTCTTGATTTAAAAAGAAGACTGCTTGAACTAGAAAAAGAAAATTCATAATAATGATAAAAGAGCTTACAGAAATGTAAGCTTCTTTTCATGTATATCGATGTTTCAATTTACGAAAAATTAATATAATTTTAATAAATTATAAAAATTATATTAATGATTATATGCTAATTTATTGTAAATTGAGGTGATAATATATGAAAAGGAAAAATGTTTTTAAATTTGTACTAATTATATTTTGGGTTTTTATTATAGGAAGCATGATAGGATATGGAGTAGAAACAATAGTAGCTATTATACAAAATGGACATTTTGCATCTAGACAAGGTTTATTATATGGCCCTTTAATTCCAGTTTATGGTGTTGGATTGGTGGCATATTATTTAATTATTTCGAAAATTAAAGATAAGGGAAATTTAAAGATTTTTATTATTACTATGGTTTTAGGTGGAATTGTAGAATATTTATTTTCTTTTTTTCAAGAAAAGTTTTTTGGAACGGTTTCATGGGATTATAGTAATTTATGGTTTAATATAAATGGTAGAACTAGTTTGTTGCATTGTCTATATTGGGGTACAGGAGGAGTGTTGTTTGTTAAATATATATATCCTTTTATAGAAAAATTGATTAATAAAATTGATATATTAGCGTTAAAGCAAATAACAGTAATTTTATTAGTACTACTTGCATTTGATGTCGGAATTTCTTGTATAGCAGCAAATAGACAAAGGGAAAGAATAGAAGGTGTTGCTGCAAATAGCAGTTTAGATAGGTTCTGTGACGAATATTATCCAGATAGTGTTATGGATTACATATATTCTAATAAGATAAATAAAATTGAATAGTACTTGAAAATTATGTAAATCGGTTATATAATAGACATATGGCAAATGCTGAAAAGTGAGAAAAATTAATATTTTTCACATTGCCAAATAGTAACTTAATAACTTTTTTTATCTTAAAAAGGAGGGCTTTTATGGTATATAGCTTAGAACAACGAGACGAAGCTATATGGATGTGTCCAATTCCAGTACGAATTTCACGGATTCAGGAATTAGTAGACCAATATCCTATTGTACAAGAAAGGATTAATAATTTTTTTGAATCGGAAAGTTTTAAAGCAATGTTTACAGAACTAATGAATTTTATACACACTCAGAGAGTTTGGTTAGATTTGTCAAAAGAAGAAATCGACTCATCAAGAGATACATTCATGAATAATATTAAGATGAATTTAAAACT
Source organism: uncultured Clostridium sp. (assembly GCA_946497695.1). Lineage (GTDB taxonomy): Bacteria > Bacillota > Clostridia > TANB77 > CAG-508 > Merdicola. The sequence continues at coordinate 14,317 of CAMMLJ010000014.1, forward strand.
TAATATATTTGTGAATGCCTTGACAAGAGTTTGTACAATCTCTGGTAAGCATTGGGAAGATCTGGAGCAGGAGCTGTTTGAATTAACAGAAAATTACACTATCGAAAGAATATTGCATGACTTCCTAGAGGGAGTAAAAAGTAATGCAGAAGATATGATAGGTGAATTTATCAATGGGAGTTCAAGTAAATACACATCATGAAAGGAGTACCAATATGAGCAAAAGATGTTACTATTGCGATCAAAATACGCGACCAGATTATAAAATGGTCGGTGAACTGAAAAAGTTCGTTTTCGAGGGAACTCGAATGAAGCCGGCAAGGTCAACAGGCCTTTGCGACAAACATCAGCGGGCTTTAAAAAGGGCAATTGCAAATGCTCACCATTTAGGACTGATGTGATTTGTTCAAGCGAAGGGGGGTCATGGTTCTTAGGAATCATGGCTTCTATTTTTTTAAAAATTTATATTAAAAACTAACTCGTTATGATATAATTCAAAAAGGAGGAATACTTATGCCAGGATATGTAATACATTTAGCTATTGCAGAAAAATATTTAGAGAAAAATAAAACAGAAAATTATAACGAATTTATAGATGGAGTCATTTATCCAGATGAAACAGATAATAAATATAAAACTCACTATTGGAATGAAATGCGATCAGTTAATTTATATAATTTTTTAAAGGAGAATAAGATTGATAGTAGTTTTAATAGAGGATATTTTATACATCTATTAACAGATTACTTATTCTACAATAAATATATAGAATATTGGTCAACAGATATATATACTGATTATGATATATTAAATCCATATCTATTAAAAAAATATCATGTAAAATTACCAACTAGAATAAAAAAATATGTACATGTCGCAGAACAAGGTAAAAGTCTCAAAATTTTATCAAAAGAAGTAGTAGATAAATTTATAGAAGATTTGTCAAACTTAGATTTAGAAAAAATTAAAGAAGAAATAATGCTAAATCCAGAAGAATGGACAAAAGTAAGACCATTAAAAGAGCCTTAGAATTTAGCAAAAAATCTATTAAAACAAAAAAGTTTTAATAGATTAAAAAATAGTATTGACTTAGAGCTGGCTCTAAGTGCTATTATAAAAAAAGTTTAAAGGGAGGAATAAATTATGAAAAAACAAACTGCCGGAAGAGATCAATTAGGTGAATTTGCACCAAAATTTGCAGAATTAAATGATGATGTATTATTTGGAGAGGTATGGTCAAGAGAAGATAAACTATCTTTAAGAGATAGATCTTTAGTAACTATATGTGTATTTATGGGAAAAGGATTATTTGATAGTTCTTTAAAACACCACATTATGAATGCAAAAAATAATGGAATAACAAAAGAAGAAATGTCAGAAATTATTACACATGCTGGTTTTTATGCTGGCTGGCCAAATGCATGGGCTACATTTAACATTGCTAAAGAAGTTTATGCAGATGACGAACCTGCTAAAGAAGAACATGGTGGATGGTTTGGTCTAGGCGATCCAAATACAAACTTTGCACAATACTTTATAGGGAATTCATATTTAAAACCATTAACAAAGCCAGGAGAATCTAGCATATTTATAGCAAATGTAACATTTGAACCAGGTTGTAGAAATAACTGGCATATTCACCATGCTACAAAAGATGGTGGTCAAATTCTTATCTGTGTTGATGGAGAAGGATGTTATCAAGAAGAAGGAAAAGAAGCTAGAAGTCTAAAACCAGGAGATATAGTTGTAATTCCTGCAAATGTTAAACATTGGCATGGAGCTAAAAAAGATAGTTGGTTTAGTCATTTAGCTATAGAAGTTCCAGGAGAAAATACAAACAATGAATGGTGTGAACCAGTAACAGATGAACAATATAACAATTTATAAAATTTTGGAGGATGTAAAATGACAATATCTGAGGTAAGTAAAAAATATAATTTAACAGCAGATACAATTAGATATTATGAAAAAGAAGGTCTTATTCCAAAAGTTCCAAGAGATAAGAATGGAATTAGAGATTTTGACGAGGGTTCTTGTGGATGGATAGAATTCATAAAATGTATGAGAAGTGCAGGATTAGAAATTGAAACTTTAAAACAATATGTAAGTTTATTTAGACAAGGAACTGCAACTGTAAAAGAAAGAAAAATATTACTAATAGAACAACGAGAAAAATTATTAAAGAAGCAAGAAGATATAAAAGCTACATTAGATAGATTAAATTACAAAATAGAAAAATACGAAGAAATAGAAAAAGGTAAATTAAAAGATTTTACAGAAAAACCATAAGGAGGGTTAAAATGGGATATTTAGGTGAAGAAATTAAAAAATTAGGATTCGGTCTAATGAGATTACCTCAAAAAGATGGAAAGATAGATATAGAACAAACAAAAGTAATGGTAGATAAATTTTTAGATGCAGGTTTTACATATTTTGATACAGCATGGGCATATGCAGGAAGTGAAGATGCAATAAGACAAGCACTAGTAGAACGTTATCCAAGAGAAAAGTTCCAATTAGCAACTAAAAATGCTGCATGGATAAATTGTAAAACTAGAGAAGAAGCAATTGCACAATTTGATACTTCTCTAAAACAAACTGGAGCTGGATATTTTGATTTTTATTTATTACATAATTTAGGAGAATCTAGAACAAAAGCATTTGATGATTTTGATATGTGGAGTTGGATTCAAGAGATGAAAGCAGAAGGAAAAATTAAACATATAGGATTCTCTTTCCATTCAACACCAGAAGAATTAGAAGAAATATTAACTAAACATCCAGAGATGGAATTTGTACAACTTCAAATAAATTATGCAGACTGGGAAAATCCAGCAATTAAATCTAGAGAATGTTATGAAGTTGCAAGAAAACATGGTAAGCCAGTAATAATTATGGAACCTGTTAAAGGTGGAATGCTTGCAAATCCACCAGAGCAAGTACAAGAAGTATTTAAACAAGCTAATCCAAATACATCAATTGCATCATGGGCTATAAAATTTGCTGCAAGTTTAGATGGTGTTATAACAGTACTTTCAGGAATGAGCAATATAGAACAAATGGAAGATAATATTTCTTATATGAAAGATTTTACAAAATTATCTGATGAAGAAGAAGCTACAATAAAGAAAGCTCAAGAAATAATGAACAGTATACCAATAATTCCATGTACTACATGTAACTACTGTGCAAAAGTTTGTCCAATGAAAATAGGAATTTCTGGTTCATTTACAGCAATGAATTATTTAACTCTATATAATGACATGGGAGCAGCTAAACATCAAGAAGATTGGCTTGTAAGTGGTCATGTACTTAAGAAAGCTTCAGAATGTATAAAATGTGGTAAATGTGAGCAAGTTTGCCCTCAACACATAAAAATAAGACAAGAACTAGAAAAAGTAGCAGAAAAACTAAAATAGATTAGGACAGATGGGATTTTGGGGCGTTCTTTTTTTCTATCAGGGATTTTGGGGACGTTCCTTAAATCCCTTTTTCTATTCCAACGAAAAATTTAAGTCGCGATTTAATCGTGGCTTATTTTTTTCTAATAAATTGTATATAAAATTTCGCAAACTAGATTTACGGAAATTTCAACTAAAAACAACAATTCTACTAAAAGTAGATTGCTAAAAATATATAAGAGTGATAACATTTTTATATCAAAAAACTTTTAAGGAGACTAAAAATGGATAATCAAAAATTCGGAAGATTTATAAGAGACTTAAGAAAAAAGGCAAATATGACACAAAAGGAATTAGGAGAAAAATTACATGTAACAGATAAAGCTGTTTCAAAATGGGAAAGGGGATTAGGCTTTCCAGATATTACAATTATTAATTTATTAGCAGAAACTTTTGGAATTACAGCATCAGAAGTATTAAATGCAGAAATAGGAAAAAAGGAGACTGTTGATGTAGAAAAAGCAGTACAAGAAGCTGTAGAGAAAGTAACGAAAGAAAGAGAAAAGAAAGAAAACAGAAAAAGAAAAATAATTAAAATTGTAAAAGTAGTATCTATTATAATATTTGTATTAATGATTTTATTACAATTAGGGTATCTATGTATAATGAAGCCAAATGGATATGAATATATAAATGATTTAATATTTTATATTGTAAATGAATTGATAATGGTAACTGGAGTAGTGTTTCTTATTTTACAGATAAAAAAGTTAAAGAGTGTAAAGATAGTAGCTATAATTATTGCAGTTATTTTGAGTGTTATTAATTTAGCTTTTATGATTAATAATGCAATTAATATGAAAACTATATTTAGTTTTTCTAATGACTTTTCAAATGAATTAGTAATAAAACAAAATAAAGAAAATGGCGAAACTAGGTTATATAAATATGCTAAATTAATTCTATTTGCAAAACCAGATGATCTTTTTGAATATTCAGTAAGTGAAAATATAAAGCATCAGTGGCTTACAAACGATATATGTAATATAACTTTTATGGATAGAGACGGAAATCTAAGAAATTATGTTGCAACTTATGGAAGTAGAAAAGGAACAAATTCATATTATTATGTATTTAATGCATTATTAGGAAGATGGCAGACACAAGCAGATTCAGTAGGAAATACAAGACTAACTGTAGATTCAAAAGGTATAAAAGTAACACGAGATGATACTGCTGAACAATTTGAAGTTAGTGATTGCAAACAATATGGTGTTACAGCATTAGTTCTTTACAAAGAGGATATTCCTAAATATGTAATTGCATTAAATGATGATTGCGAAATTGATGAAGATACTACATATATAAAGAATGGTGGAACGATTACATTTTGTGACATTTCGATGAAAAAGACAATAAAAGAAACATTATATTGTACAGTATATAAGGATGAGAATTTAAATAATTATAATGGTATAACAGTAGAAGCAAATAATTTTAAAATAGATAATGGAATTTTATATTTTAGTTATGATGGCGAGAATATAATAGAAGTTCCAGGGGATTTTTCAGATGATAAATCAGCTTATAATGAGCATAATTATACAATTTCTGAAGAAAAAACTGTATTTTTCTATACTAAAGATGAAACAAAATATTTAGTGTTTTCAGATGATATGGGAAATACGTGGAATACAACTAACTTACCAAGTAATGGAACTATTCAAAACATACAATTTTTAAATAAAGATGTAGGTTTTATATTACAATTTGAAGATTATGCTTTAGGAGGAGTTACTTTTGGGCATATTGCTAAAACTACAGATGGTGGGCAAACATGGACGACCATAAATAATGGAATTGGAAGTTCTAATGAAGGTACATTTAGGAGTGGAAGTCAATTGTTATTTGTAAATGAAAATATTGCTTTTGTTACAATGCCATATGCCAGCGGAGATGACTCTGCACTATATTATTCTGAAGATGGAGGTATAAACTTTACAAAAGTTACTTTAAGTGATGAACAGATTTATGATTATTATCAATTGCCAACTATAGAAGATGGAAAACTTTATTTAGAAGTTGGGCAAGGAAATGATGGAGATTATAATGGTGGAGATTATAAAAAATATTGTTCAGAAGATAATGGAAAGACATGGACTGAAATGTAAGCAAATGACAAAACTGTAAGGTTAATGTAAGGTAAAGAAATGGCAATTATTTTAATAAACATTATAATTATCATAGAGGAGGATGATAATTATGGATGGTATAAAAGGTAAGATTGCTGTAGCAATAGGAATAATAGTTTTCATTTTGTTTTTATATGGAATATATTATTTGTTAGTTATTCAAAATAGTGAATATTATACACAAATAGATAATAGTAAAATAGAAGGACTTTCTACGACAGATAGTATGAGATATCAGTATACATTAACTGCATATGATGAAAAAGGTAAAGAAAAAGAAGTAACGTTTAAAACAAATAGAGAATTAAGAGAAGATGCATATTTAAAATTAGAAGTAATGCTAACTAGAGGAGTCACAAATTGGGAAGAAGTTCAATTTGATGCAATGCCAAAAGAAGTTCAAGAGAAATATAATTAATGCAAAATCCCTGGCTTAAAAGATTAAGCTAGGGATATTTTTTATAAGTGGGAAAAAAATGTTATAAAGTCTTGACCTGGAGTAAGCTCTAAATGATATATCATATTTGTGTTATAATAGGAAAAAATTATGTAGAAGGGAAGATAGATTTATGAAAACACTATATTTTGATTGTTCAAGTGGAATTAGTGGAAATATGACACTAGGAGCGTTATTAGAAATCGTTGGGGACGAAAATTATTTATTAGGAGAATTGAAAAAATTAAATGTTGATGGATATAAAATAGAAATTTCTAAAAAAGTAAAAAACGGTATTACAGGAACATATTTTGATGTTATATTAGAAAATGAACACCATCATCATGATCACGACCATGGTCATGCCCATGACCATGAACAACATCATCACCATGAGCATAGAAATTTATATGATGTTAACACTATTATAGATAATAGTTCATTAGATGAAAATACTAAAGATTTAGCAAAAAGAATATTTTTAAGAGTTGCAAAAGCCGAATCAAAAGTTCACAATAAATCACTAGATGAAGTGCATTTTCACGAAGTTGGAGCTATTGACTCAATTGTTGATATAGTTGGAACAGCAATCTTAATAAATAAAATAAATCCAGATAGAATTATATCAAGTGTAGTTAATGATGGATATGGTTTTATAGAATGTGCACATGGAACTATGGCTGTACCAGTTCCAGCCACAAGTGAGATATTTGCAGCATCTAACGTAAAGTTTAGACAGATAGATATAGATACAGAACTTGTAACTCCAACAGGAGCTGCAATTATAGCAGAGCTTGCAGAAGATTTTACAACATTACCTGCAATGGTAACAGAAAAAATTGGTTGGGGAACTGGATCAAAGGATTTAAAAATAACAAATGTTTTAAAAGTGTATTATGGCGAAATGCAAGAAGAAAATCAAAATTTTGTAGTAATGGAAACAAACATAGATGATTGTTCAGGAGAAATATTAGGATATACTTCAGAAAAATTATTTGCAAATGGAGCTTTAGACGTATTTTATACACCAATATTTATGAAGAAGAATAGACCTGCATATAGATTATCTGTTGCTTGTAGAAAAGAAGATATGTTTAAACTTCAAAATATTATTTTTAAGGAAACAACTACAATAGGAATTAGATATCGTTTTGAAAGTAGAACAGAATTAGGTAGAGAATTTGTAGAAATAGATACAAAATACGGAAAAATAAGAGCAAAAAAAGTAACAAATAATGGTGAAAAATATGTGTATCCAGAATATGAAAGTATGAAAAAAATAGCAGAAGAGAATAATATTCCTTTGAAGGAATTATATAAATTATAAGAACTAAAATAATTAAATTATAATGATGTAGCAAAAGCTTATTTTATAAAAAAATATAAAATAAGCTTTTAAAATTGAATAAAAATTATTTAAATGATAGAATAATAATAAAATTATACGTAGGAGAAAATTTATGATAAGAGCGAAAGCAAGAAATTTATTAGAATTATTAAGGACTGGGAAGGGAATTAGCGGAAAATTTTCTAATTATTATGATAAAGAGACAGGAAAGATAATAAATGTTATTGTAAATGAATGTAAATCTTTAGTAAAAAATTCAGAAGGAGAATTAAGGCAATACGAAAGTACAACTTCAATAGGTCATATAAGAGAAATTGTTAATCAATTATTAAGTGATAGAAATACAATAGGTTCAGTACAAGCTGGAGTAATAATGAGAGATAATGGAATTTTAGGTTTGTCAAAAGAACTTAAAGTAATTAAAACAGTTGATAAATACGGTAAGTTAAAGTTAGATATAGAAAAACCTTTTCCAGATAATTTCAGAGACATAATAATGGGTATATACAATGAAAGAGAATTAACAGAAAAAATAATAAAGCCATATGTAGCTGGTCTTTGTGAGGAAAGCGAAGAACTATCCAAAAGACACATTTGGAGTAAAAGGTTAAATCCATTTAGACCAAGAAAATTATCTACTGATGAATTACAAAAAAGATATTCTAAATATTTAGAAAAAAATACTGATTTAGACGAAGAAAAAAGAGAAAATATGTCTAGATATTTTGTGGTGAATATTTTAGGTAGTGATAAAATTAAAAGCGAAATAATAACTGACGAAATAAATGGAACAGGTTTAACAGTAAAAGGAGAAAAGAAACGTAATAGCTATACAAGTATGTTACAAAATATGGCTGCTAATGTGTTAGACATAATGGGGGCAATAGAAAATCCAAATGATAGGCTAGCAGAAATCGAAAACATTTACGCTAATATAGAAGAACAATTAGAAGCACTAAGTACAGAGCTAGTACCAGATTCGAATCAAATTGAAGAAACAATTATAAATTTTAATAGAGCTGTAAATAACAAAGATAAAGAATATACAGGTGAAGATGGATATAGAAGTGCAAATGTTACATTTGGAAGAAATAATACTAAAAGTGTAGGACTATTAGAACATGAATTTGTTCCACAGGCAATGAAATTATATTCAAAAGATATGGCGGATTTTTTAGAACATTCTAGCAAAATGTCTGATGAAGAGTATATAAAACAAGTAGCGAAATTTCATTTTAGATTTGTTAGAATACATCCATTTATAGATGGAAACGGAAGAACTGCAAGAGCAATAACAAATTCGTTATTATCTAATAGAGATTTATGTGCTACATTCGAAAAATATACAAAATCAGAATATATTAAGGATATGAATTCAATTATAACAGATTATGATACATATAACAAAGGTTTATATACAGACCAATCAATTTGTAGTAAAATGGAAGATGAAAACATTCAAAAACTAGCAGACTATATAACTAAAAAATGTCAAATAGATAAAAACGAAATAGAGCAAGAAGGAAGTGCTGTAACTACAGATTTATCAAAAAAACAATCTACAGAAGAATATAGATAGAATTATAAATTGATTTAGGGTAAACTCTAGAAAATAAAATTGAAAAATAAAAAGATTTATAAAAGGAAGTGATTATATTGATAATTACTTCCTTTAGTGTTATTATCAACCTAACAAAACAAGTGATAAAATTTGTCTAAATTATAGAAAGGTAGGGGGTTATATGAAAAGGGGATTAAAAATTTTAATAATTATTTTAGTGATTTTAGCTGTTGTAGCAGTAACTATTTTACTTGTTAACCACTTTACAACGAAAAAAGTAAGTAATGAGCTTACAGGAAATAGCATATCTTATGATAATACAGACGCAATAGCTACAATGGATGTAGTAATAGTAAGAGTATATGATACATATCTTGGAGTTGTAGAAAAAGATGATACAACAGGTTTGATGCGAGTAAGTATTCCGACTGGTGATACTAATGAATACAAACAAAACCAAGAAATTAGAATTTATTTTGATGGAATAATAAACGAATCATATCCAGGTAGTTTTGGAAAGATTTTTAAGATAGAGATTCTAAAAGAAAATAGTGATGTTACAATACCAGAAAAAGCATTAAAGTATTTTTATAGTTCACGTGATAATGTATTAGTTTCAAATATTAATGTAACACAAACAGGTATATCTTTTGAAATAAAAGATACAAATGAATATAAATATGAATATACAAATAAATATACATTATTTAAAAAGAATCCAGAAGCTGAACAAGTAGAAGCTCCAGATATGCCAATAGTAACAGGTAATACAACATCATCATATGAAGGAAGTGGTATTCCGCTTTGGGAAGAGGCTTCAAAATTTTCAACTGTTAATAGTGAAGAAACAGTGATTTCTGAAGATATAACAGAAGATACTGTAAGAAAGACTTGTGATTGGACAAACATATATGGAAAATTAGCAAGTGGAGAATATGATTTTGCATTATCAACCTCAGAATCTTTTGGAGTCAGAATACAATTTTCTATAAGTGAAAATGGAGAGATCACAAATGTTAATTATAGCTTTTCATAATATTTAGCAATAATAAAAATTTGAATATAAAATAAACAGTAAACAATATTTAACAACAGTTTTAGGTCATATAAAGAGGTGAAAGTATGCTAAAGGCAAGCGTTTTGTTAATTATATTAGGCGAAATATTATCATGGTTACTAAATTATTTTGGAATAATAGGTACAAGTGCATTTTCTGAGTTTACATCTGGAGTGCTACTTGGACTTTCTGTAGGAATGAAACTTGTAGGAATTATATTAATTATTGTTTTTATAGTAAAAAAAGATAAACACTAATAATATCTATAAAAGTTCATATATATAAGGTGAGTGAATGGAATATATTATAAGAAAAATTACAGAAAAAGATAATAAAGAAATAGAAAATATAATAAGGTCATGTTTAATTGAATTTGGTGGAAATTACGAAGGAACAGCATGGACAGATCCAAACTTAGGAAGATTTTCCAAAATATATAATACACCAGAAAATAAATATTGGGTTGCTGAAGATACTTCTGGAAAATTAGTTGGTGGAGTTGGTATTGGAAAAATAGCAGAACTCCCAGATGTATGTGAATTACAAAAAATGTATTGTTTGCCAACTGCAAGAGGCACAGGAGTTTCGCATCAGTTAATCGAAACAGCATTAAATCATGCGAAGAAATATTACAAAGAATGTTATTTAGAAACATTAGAGAATATGATTGCTGCACAAAAGTTTTATGAAAAATATGGATTTAGAAGACTAGAAAAAACATTAATAAAAACAGAGCATTTTGCATGTGATGTATGTTATATTAAAAATTTATAATTAGGAGAGAACATGAAAAGCATATTTGTTATAGGAGATAGTATCTCATTATATTATCATAAATATTTAAAAGAATTATTTAAGAACGTTGCAGAATATAGTAGAAAAGGTTCAGAGGAAGATATTAAAATAGCATTAGAAGATCCAAATAATCCATTCGGAGCAAACGGAGGAGACAGTAGACAAGTAAAAGCGTATATGGAAAAAATGAAAAAGGAAAATATCCATGTTGATATTTTATTAGTAAATTGCGGGCTACATGATATTAGAATAGATAGGGTAACAGCCAAAAGACAGGTTCCAGAAGAGGAATATGCTAAAAATTTAGAAGATATAATAAAGCTTGGAAAAGAGATAGCAGAGGAATTTATTTGGATTAGTACAACACATGTTGATGATAATTTACATCAACAAAGAAAAGAAGGTTGCTTTAGATATAATAAAGATGTTTTAAAATATAATGAAATTGCAAATGAGATAATGAAAAAGAATGGTATAAGAATAATTGATTTATATAAACGTACATATGATTTAAAAAATGACAATATGTATAGAGATCATGTACATTACAAAGATGAAATTAGTAAAAAACAGGCTGAGTTTATTTTTAACGGATTAAATTTGAAATAATCATTTAAAGACATTAATGCACATAGCTTTAATGTCTTTAAAATTGTAAAAAATCAGATTATTTGAAAAAAAAGTTATTTACGAATTGAATGTGGTATAATTAATCGGAGAAAAAATATCAATTCATGAGAAAAGAGGAGAAAGACTTTATGCGAAAGTTGACAAGAAGATTTATCATTAGTTCATTAGGCAATTTGAATTTAAGTAGACCTATCAGATATGAAAGATATTACATTAATAATAATTTAAGAATACAAATAAAGAATAATCAATACCAAAAGGAAATATTAGATGATAGTAATAATATTATAGAAAAATACAATATATCAGAAAATGAATTTTTAAGGTTAAAAGAACAGGCACGTTCAGAAATAATTAGAGATAGTTACTTATATTTAGATGACAGTAGAATTTCTATAAAGGAATATCTAGGAAAATATAAAGGCTTATTTAGGGTAGAAGTTACTTTCAACTCAACAGAAGAAGAAAATGCGTACATAAAAGAAAGGTGGATGGGAGAAGAGATAACTACTTCGCCATTAGCATTTGATATATATTTAAGTAAATTGTCTGATAATGAATTTAAAAAAGAATTAAATAAATATTTAAATTAAAAAGAACAGTAAGTCAAAATATAGTGTTTGAAGAAGCTATGTTTGACTTATTTTTTATAAAACAACAAATTTGCCATAAATATTTGACAAATCCAGAAAAAGGCAATATAATCTAGTAGACTAATAAATGTTGACGAAGAAATTATATAAGTAGTTAATTTGAAACTCTAGCCAGGGAGTGTAGCCATAGACTGGAAGCTACATTAGAAAGACAAATTAATGAATTTCAATAATGGAGTCAAATCGTGTAAGAGCGTTAATCTGTAATGAGGTAGTAGAAATACTATAAAAAAAGGTGGTACCACGAGCAAATCGTCCTTTATGGAAGATTGCTCGTTTTTTGATTTTTAGTCCACATACAAATAATGATAGGGAAATAGGGACGGTCCTAAAATCCCTATCTGAAAACAAAAATAGGGAAAAAAGAACCGTCCCCAATTCCCTAAGAAAGGAAAAGGTTTATGAAAGAGAAATTAGAAGAAATCAAAACAAAAGGTTTAGAGAAAATTAAAAACGTAAAGACTATCGCTGAACTTGAAGAAGTCAGAAAAGAATTAACTGGTAAGAAAAGCGAATTATCAGAAGTTTTAAAATCTATGAAAGATTTATCAGTAGAAGAAAAAAAGACAATTGGAATGATGGCAACAGAAATAAAAAATACATTTTTAAGTAATTTACAACAAAAAGATGAAGAAATAATTGCTTCTATGAGTGTATTAGATGAGCCAATTGACTTAACAATTCCTGGTAAAAAGGTAAGTGGAGGAGCACTTCACCCAATAACTCAAATGAAACATGACTTAAATGATGCATTTTTATCTTTAGGTTTTGAAGTATATAGTGAAGATGATATAAGTAGTGAAAAATATGCATTTGATAATTTGAATTTTGCTAAAAACCATCCTGCACGTCAATCTATGGATACATATTGGCTTGAAGGAACAGAAGATAAAGAAGGTGCAGAAAGATTATGCTTAAGACCACATTTAACAGGTGGTTCTGTAAGATATTTATTAAAACATGGAGCACCAGCAAGATTTGTATATCCAGGAGAAGTATATAGAAACGAAACAACAGATGCTAGACATGAAAGAGCATTCTTCCAATATGAAGCATTAATAGTTGATAAAGATATATCTTTTTCATCTGGTATGGTTATGATTCAAACAATCTTAGAAAAAGTTTTTGGAAGAAAAATAAAAACAAGAATGAGAGAAGGATTTTTCCCATTTACAGAACCAGGATATGAAATAGATATGGAATGCTTAGTTTGTGGTGGAAAAGGATGTAAAGTATGTAATCATAATGGATGGATAGAAGTTATGCCAGGTGGTGTAATTCATCCAAATGTACTAAAATCAGCAGGATTAGATCCAGAAGAATGGACAGGATTCTATATTAATATTGGATTAGATAGATTAGTAATGATGAGATATGGAGTAGATGATGTACGTTTATTCCATAGTGGAGATTTAAGATTTTTAAAACAATTTAAATAGAAAGGATTTTGAATATGAAAGTATCATTAAATTTAATTAGAAAATATGTTGATTTACCTGAAGGTTTAACTGATGAACAAATCGCCTATGATATGACACTTCGAACAGTAGAAGTAGAAGATGTTGAAAATACTGCTAAAAAATTTCATGACATTGTTGTAGGAGAAATTTTAGAAATAAAAGCGCATCCAAATGCTGATAAATTAAGAATTTGTATGGTAGATATTGGAGAAGAAGAACCAGTACAAATCGTATGTGGTGGTTCTAACCTTTATGTGGGAGAACATGTAGTAGTATCAAAACCAGGAGCAGAAGTTGTTTGGCATGGTCAAGGAGGACCTGTTAAAATAACAAAAACAAAAATGAGAGGAGAAAGCTCTTATGGAATGATTTGTGCTTCAACAGAAGTATATTTAAGTGATTTCTTCCCAAATGAAGGTGAAGAAGAAATAGTTGACTTAAAAGGATTTGATTGCAAGCCAGGAGATAGTGTTGCAGATCTATTCGGAATGAATGATACAGTATTAGAAATAGATAATAAATCTTTATCTAATAGACCAGATTTATGGGGACATTATGGAATAGCAAGAGAATTGTCAGCTATATATGATGCACCTTTAAAAGAATTACCAAAATACGAATTACCTAAGGTACCAGAATATAGTGTAGAAATAAAAGATACAACTAAATGTAATAGATATGTAGCTGTAGAAATAGATGGTATATATGAAAAAACATCTCCAATGTGGATGCAATCATTATTATCAAAAGTAGGTCAAAGACCAATTAATGCAATTGTAGATATTACAAATTATGTAATGATGGCAGTAGGTCAACCACTTCATGCTTTTGACAAAACACATGTTAGTGGAGAAAAAATAATAGTAAGAAATGCTAAAGAAAATGAAAAATTATTATTATTAGATAATAACTTTATTGAACTTTCTACAGACGATTTAGTAATATGTGATGAAAGTGATGCAATGGCATTAGCAGGAATTAAAGGTGGTAAAAAAGATTCTATATTACCAGATACAAAAGGAGTTGTATTAGAAGTAGCAAATTTCTCTGCAGATTCAGTTAGACAAACAGATAAAAAATTCGCAGAAAAAACAGAAGCTTCAATGAGATTCGAAAAAGGTGTTGATACACAAAGAGTAGATGAAGGTCTAAATTTAGCTTTAGAATTAATTAAAGAAATATTCCCAGATAGCAAAGTAATTAAATATGCAGATGTTTATCCAAACGAAACTAAAAAGAATGAAATAAAAGTAAGTGAAGAATTCTTAGATACAAGATTAGGAAAGAAAATACCACAAGAAAAGATTACACAAATTTTAACAGCTCTTGGATATGAAATATCATTAAATAACGGAGAATATGATGTAATAGTTCCAACATGGAGATCAACAGGTGATGTAACAATCAAAGATGATGTAATGGGAGATATTGCAAGAATATTAAGCTTTGATAGTTTTGAGGCAAAACCAATTACTATAACATTTGAACATTCTGTAAAACAAAATGATGTTTTACTTGAAAGAAGAATTAAAGAATATTTAGCATATAGATGCGGATTTTATGAAATTTTTACATATCCATGGATTGAAGAAAAATATATTAAAGCAGCAGGAATAGATATGGAGAAATCTTTAAAATTAGCAACTCCACCAGCACCAGATTTAGCATATTTAAGAAGTTCTTTAATTCCAGGAATGTTAGAAGCAGTTGCTAAAAATTTAAGATATTATGATGAATTTAGATTATTTGACTGTGAAGAAGTTTATGAAAAAGGTGATTATAGACCATCTTCAGAAGATGAAATCTTACCAATTCAAAAGAATTATTTAACTGGATGTATAGTAGGAAAAGAGGCTAAAGAAATATTCTATGAAGCAAAAGGTGTAATTGAAAATATGGCTGAATATTGCCATATGGAAGAACTTAAATTAGAAAAAATGGAGAAGCCATATTGGGCAGATGTTAATGCATACCTAAATGTAGTTAAAGGTAATGAAGTAATTGGAACATTAGGTTTAGTTTCTGTAAAAGTAATGGCAGACACTAAAATAAAAAGAAGTAATGTAGCAATGTTTGAAATTAATACAGAAAAATTTGTTCCATATGCTTCAAGAACAAATGAATATGAAAGATTACCAGAACTACCATTAGTAGAAAAAGATTTATCAATCATAGTTGATGAAGAAATTACATGGAAACAAATTGAAGAAAACATCAAAGCAAAAGTTAAAGAAGTTGAATTTATAGATGAGTATAGAGGAAATCAAATTCCAGAAGGTAAAAAATCAATTACATTAAAAGTAAAAATACTAAATGAAGGAACAACTATGACATCAGAACAAATAAATGAGAAAATGAATAGTATATTAAAAACGCTAGACAAGAGATGTGGAGCTAAATTGAGAGATTAATGAACTTTAGGTGAACTTTAGGGACGGAGCTTAAAGTTCAAAAGGTGAACATAAGATACAAGCTGGATTATAAAGTAAACTTATAGGATAATGAAAATTTTTCAATGAAAGATAAAAAATAGGTGTATATATGAAAGATAATAAAAAAAATATATTAAGTGACTTAGACAAAATTATATCTATTTATGAGCAATATATGTTAGAGCTAATAGAAAATGATCCAGAATTGCATACAAAGACAATAATGATTAATACTATTTTACAAAGAAGCGTAGCTATTATTGATGCATATAAAAGGATTATATATAGCAATAATATACTCGTATTAAACTCTCTAATGCGTATGCAAATAGACAATTGTATTTTTATTTATGGAATATATTTATTGAGTAAAGAAAATAATAGTATTGCAGAAATTTATAAGGGAATATTTATAGATAAAAGAAGACTTTCTGAATATGTCATTAATAAGAGAGAAAGATTGTGCGACAATTATATTGTAGGAAAAATAAATAAAAAAATTCCTAAATTTAAAGAATTATATGAATTTTGTTGTGGTTTTATACATTACTCTAATACAGCCAGTCTTTTAACAATGGAAACAGCTGAAAATCTAGAAATTGATTTTTATCTTTCAAGCGATTACAAGCGATTTGAAAAACACACTATAGTTAATGGAAGAAGTTTCGTGAATGTAAGTATGCTTATCATTAAAATGCTAAAAGAACTTTGGATAAGTGTCGATAATGGAAATGCTTTAATAATAAAAAAATAAGAAATAAATAGGGGAATAAAAAATGTCAAAGAAAAATACATTTGGTATTGAAACAATTTTTTATGGAATTTTAATATTATTTATTATACCCATAAATATATTAATTTTTCTAATAGAAGGAATTATATATATCATAGTAAAAATTTTTAGAATTAATAAATTTTCGGCTAGAGAAATTTTTTTGAATAAAGATGAAAAAGAATTGTTAAAGAATATAGATACCTTAGATGGACATGAATTTGAAAATATTATTGCAGAATTATTAAAAGCAAATGGATTCAGCGAGGTCATAGTAACTAAAGGTTCTGGCGATTATGGTGCAGATATTATTGCTATGTTAAACAGCGAAAAATATGCAATTCAATGTAAAAGATATGATAGTAAAGTTGGATCTGCACCAATTGAAGAAGTTCTTCGAGGACAAAACAAGTATGTCTGTACCAAAGGAATTGTAATTACTAATAATTATTTTACAAAACAGGCCATAGAAGAAGGAAAGATAAATAATGTTTTATTATGGGATAGAGACAAAGTAATAGAACTAATAAAAAATAAAAATATAAAAAAACAAACTAAAATAGAAAAAATTAAATCGAAATTTAATAATGATAATTTAGTTATTTTTACGGTTATGTTATTTACAATAATTGTGATAGCCTTATTCATTGGATTTATTGATAATATTATAAATAGTAGCGAGCAAGCAAACAATAAATCGAGTAGTAGTCTTCAAGAAAGTTATGTAGAATATGGATTACAACAATATACTGAATATATTAAATTTATTTTAGAAAAAAGTATGGACAATACAAGTTATTATATTTATTCAACTAGAGGAGAAGGATATGGAGCAGGAAATTATATAACTTTTGAAATAGCTTCTAAAGAAAATAAGTTCATAAAAGAAGAAGTTGAAAGTATATCTAATAAAATATACGAAGAATGCAAAAAAATACATTTTAAGAAATCAGGTATTTTTGGAGATGATTATATTAATATAAGAATAATTTTTGAATTGATAAATTCACGGTCAAACGAATGTAACGCATCTAAAAAATATATATACAGTAGAATTTAATACTATAGATACAGAAAATAACATAGCTTTTGATAAAGCGGTAAAAATTTATGATTCAGACAAAAAGTAAAGTTAATTATATAAGAAAGTTGGTATAATAATTTAAAACAAGATATAGAATTGGTTGTTATAATATTTAATAATAGTAGAATATAAAATTAACAAAAGAGCTATTTAAATTAAATTTAAGTAGCTCTTTTGCATTGGCTTTGCCAATTATAGCCAACCAATGTTGTGGAAGTTAGCCCCGCTAACTATAGTCCACTCTATCGAAATTAAAAATTTCTAGAGTGGCTTAATTTCGATGGTGGCTTAATATGTGAAACTTACGTGAAATCTTAGCTATAGCTGTTGATTTTAGCAAAGAAAAATAATAAACTATATTTCATAAGTTTACTAAAACGGAGGAGTAAAATGCTTGGTAATATAGTTACAAATCCTAACCTATTAGAAGATATAGATAAAAGATATTATAGAGAATGTTATTGTGGTCTATGTAAATCATTACAAAAAGAACACAAAAACATAAGTAGATTTACATTAAACTATGATATGACATTCTTAATAATATTATTAAATGAAGTTTACAAAGAAAAAAACGAAAAATTAGAATGTAGATGTATGATGCATCCTGTTCATAAACATACTTATATTAAAGGAACTTTTGTAGACTATGTAGCAGATATGAATATTTTACTTTCTTATTATAATCTTCTTGATGATTGGCAAGATGACAAAAATGTATTTGCTAATTGTTATGCAAAATTGATAAAAAAGAGTTTTAAAAAAGTATGTAAGAAATATCCTAAAAAAGCTCAAAATGTACAAAATGCTTTAAAAGAATTAAATGATATAGAAACCAAAAATATTATAAATCCAGATTTAGCAGCACAAGCAAGTGGCAAATTATTTGGAGAAATATTTGCACCATACGAGGATGAATATGAAGAAAAACTAAGAGATTTTGGTGATGCATTAGGAAAATTTATATATATATTAGATGCATGCATAGATTTAGAAAAAGATATTAAACATAAAAGATATAATCCATTAATAACTAATTCAAAGTCAGAATTTGATGATATGCTTAATCTACTTTTATCAGATTGTGTAGAAAAATATAAAAACCTAAATATTTCTAACAAAATAATTGAAAATATATTATATTCTGGAATTTGGACAAAATATGAAATACATAAAAAGAAGGGAGAAAAATAAATGATACAAAATCCATACGAAGTACTTGGAGTGTCATATGGAGCAACAGATGCAGAAGTTACGAAAGCATACAGAAAACTAGTAAAAAAATATCATCCAGATTTACATCCAGGAGATGAAGAAGCAGCAAAAAAGATGAGCGAAATAAATGAAGCATATGATCAAATAAAAAATGGTACTGCAAATCAATATAATAGCTATTCTAACACTCAAAATAATTCATATAGTAATAATAGTGGAAGTACAAATCTTTATCAAGTAGCAAGTCATTTTATACAAACTGGAATGTATAGGGAAGCATTAAGAGTGCTTTCTGAAATTCAGGATAAAACTGCTGAATGGTATTATTTAAGTAGTATTTCAAATTATTATACAGGTAATAGAATAACAGCATTAAACCATGCAAAAATGGCAGTACAAATGGAACCTAATAATTTAAGATATCAAGAATTATTACAACAATTGCAAGGCGGAGGAAATATGTATAGAGAACAAAGTAGAACATATGGAAGACCTTTTGATATGCAAAATATATGTTTTTGGTGGTGTTTAGCAGATTCTATATGTAATTGTTGTTGTGGCCCAAGATTTATATGTTAAAGGAGAAATGCATATTGAATAAATTTATATATAAATTAGCCGATTTTATGCAAGGCAGATATGGAATAGATGAATTATATAAATTTTTATTTATTATATTTTGGATTATTGCAATTATAAGTATAGTCATTAGAAATCCAATTATATATCTATTAGAAATACTAATTTGTGTTTATATGATGTTTAGAGTTTTTTCACGCAATATTTATAAAAGACAAAATGAAAATGCAAAATTTTTAAAGATTAAAAATAAAGTTATAGAAAAGATAAAATTACGTAAGAAAAAATGGGCATATAGAAAAACTCATATTTATAGAAAATGTCCTAATTGTAAGGCCGAAATCAGATTACCAAAGAAAAAAGGTAAACATGTTTGTACATGTCCTCGTTGTAAAAAAGATTTTGATGTTATAGTATGAAAATAAAAGTCCTTTGAAAAATGTGTGAAATTGTCACAAAAGTCGTTTGACTTTTGTGATTTTTACATGCCATAAATTATATCTCATACAATATCTTAATTTTCCTACCATCAACTTCAATAAGTTTATCATCTTTTAAATGCTTTAATTCTCTAAACATAGCAGATCTATCAACTGCTAAATAATCTGCTAAATCTTTTAATGCGAAATTCAAATATATATTTTTAGAATGGCTTTTTTTATGTTCAATCTCAAAGAATTTTAATAACTTTTCACGAATTTGTTTTTTTTCAAGAACTTTAACTCGCTCATTAGTTTCTCGAAATTTATTGCTCATAATATCATATAAATTACTTAAAAAAATATTAAAATAATTATGAGTCAAATTTTCTGGTCTCATAAGTCTGGAATAGTCTATAATAAGTACTTCGGTATCTTCTTTTGCAATTATTTGGCATGATTCACTATTTGTTGCAGAAATTGTTGTTCCAAACACACTATCTTTTCCAAGATTTTCCTGTACCAATTCGTTCCCATTGTACTCTATATTTATAATTTGGGCAAATCCATCAAGTATAATTCCTATAATATTATCATTTTTTATAGTAGGTATAATCTCCTCGCCTTTAGCATACTTATACCTGTGAACCCCAAGCAACACAAGGAGTTTGCTGATTTGCAATTTCGTTAATCCTTCAAATGGAAGCCTCATTTTCATCACCCAAAAAAATTTTAACAAAAAAATAAGAAAGTTGCAAGTGCAACTTGTATATATTAAAAATTATATATAATATTTACTCGTAATAAATAGTACAAAAAATAAATCAGGGGAGGAACAAAAGAATGAAAATCGTTAAAAGAGATGGACACATTGTGGACTACGATCCAGAAAAAATTAGAGTAGCAATTGGAAAAGCAAATGAGGAGGTAAGAGGAAGAGAAAAAGCAACTAAAGAAGAAATAAAAGAAATAATAAAATATATCGAAGATTTAAATAAAAAAAGAATCTTAGTTGAAGATATTCAAGATATTATAGAACAAAAATTAATGGAATTTGATAAATATCAATTAGCAAAAAAATATATAACATATAGATATACTAGAGAGTTAGTAAGAAAAGCAAATACAACAGATAAATCAATTAAAGAATTAATTGAAGGAGAAAGCGAATATTGGAATAGTGAAAATTCTAATAAAAATGCAGAAGTAGTTACAACACAAAGAGATTATTTAGCAGGAATAACAAGTACAGATATAACAAGAAGATTTTTACTCCCTGAAGATATAGTAGAAGCACATGATGCAGGTATTATACATTTTCATGATGCTGATTATTTTGCGCAAAATGCACTTCATAATTGCGAATTAATTAACTTAGATGACATGCTACAAAACGGAACAGTAATAAATGGAGTTATGATAGAAAAACCACATAGATTTTTAACAGCAGCAACAATAGCAACACAAATAATTTTAGCAGTAACATCATCAAGCTATGGTGGAGCTACAGTATCACTTACACATCTAGCACCATTTGTAAGATTAAGTTATGAAAAATATTTAAAGAAATATCAAGCAAGAAACTTTAGCAAAAAAGATTGTGAAAAATATGCTATGCAAGATACTAAAAAAGAAATTGAAGATGGTGTCCAAACATTTAACTATCAAGTAAACTCTATGACAAATACAAATGGACAAGCACCATTCTTATCAGTTTGTATGTATTTAGGTGAAACAGACGAATATAAAGACGAACTTGCAATGATAATTGAAGAGTTCTTAAAACAAAGAATATTAGGATTTAAAAACGAAAAAGGTGTATATATAACACCAGCATTTCCAAAACTTTTATATATACTTGAAGAAGATAATATCCACGAAGATAGTAAATACTGGTACTTAACAAAGCTTGCTGCAGAATGTACAGCAAAGAGAATGGTTCCAGATTATATATCAGAAAAAATGATGTTAAAATACAAGAAAAATATATTAGGTGATGGAGATTGTTATCCATGTATGGGATGTAGATCATTCTTAACACCTGATAGAATGTTAAATATAGGAAATATAGCAAAAGCTAAAAATTATGTAGAAGGAAAAGGCAAATATTACGGAAGATTCAACCAAGGTGTTGTAACAATTAATTTACCAGATGTTGCACTTTCTGCTGATGGTGATATGGATGAATTCTGGAAGATATTTGACGAAAGATTAGAATTATGTCATAGAGCATTGCAAATAAGACATAAAAGATTAAGTAATGTAACAAGTGATGTTGCACCTATTTTATGGCAACATGGAGCATTGGCAAGATTAGGAAAAGGAGAATCAATACACGAGTTATTACATCATGGATATTCTACAATTTCACTCGGATATGCAGGATTATATGAATGTGTTAAAGCTATGACAGGACACAGCCATACAGATAATGGACCAGGAAAAGAATTTGGTTTAAAAGTAATGCAACATCTAAATGATGCAACAAGTAAGTGGAAAGCAGAAGAAGATTTAGATTATTCTGTTTATGGTACACCAATCGAGTCAACAACATATAAATTTGCTAAATGCTTAAGAGAAAGATTTGGAACAGTAAAAGGAATAACAGATAGGGATTATATTACTAATTCATATCATGTTCCTGTATTCGAAGAGATAGATGCATTTTCTAAATTAAAACTAGAAAGCGAATTCCAAGTATTAAGTCCTGGTGGAGCTATTTCTTATGTAGAAACACCAAATTTACAAGGAAATATAGATGCAGTAATTGAAGTTATACAATTTATTTATGATAATATTATGTATGCTGAACTTAATACTAAATCTGATTATTGTCAAAACTGTGGTTATACAGGAGAGATTTTAATAGATGATGATTTAGAATGGTATTGCCCAAATTGTGGTAATAGAGATCACAATACATTAAATGTTGCAAGACGTACTTGTGGATATATTGGAACAAACTTCTGGAATAAAGGAAGAACACAAGAAATAAAAGAAAGAGTTTTACATATCGATAACAAGGAGGCATAAGTATTATGAGATACAATTTAATTAGAAAAATGGATATATCAAATGGACCAGGGGTAAGAGTATCTATATTTATGCAAGGGTGTCCTTTTCATTGTAAAAACTGCTTTAATCCAGAAACATGGGATTTTGAAGGTGGAAAAGAATTTACACAAGAAACTATCGATAAAGTACTAGAATTAAGTGATAAAAATGAAGTAAAAGGGTTATCTATATTAGGTGGGGAGCCAATGGCCCCTACCAACATTGAAGGAACTGCAAAACTTGCAAAAGCCTTCAAAGAAAAATATCCAGAAAAAAATGTATGGGCATGGTCTGGTTATAAATATGAACAAATAAAAGATAAAGATGCATTAAAATATATAGATGTTTTAGTTGATGGAAATTATGAAGACGAATTACATGATCCAACATTAAAATGGAAAGGTTCTTCTAACCAAAGAGTAATTGATGTTCAAAAAAGTTTAAGAAATGGTGGAATCAATTTATTAAAATAGGAATGAGGGGATGGTCCTAAAGTTCCCTATCTTTACAAAATATTTTAGAAATAAAAGCAGGCAATTTATTGTAAGTTGCCTACTTTTGTGTTATTATGCAAATAAATCTATTTATAAAGTTTGGAGTATAAAAATGAATATTAATGTAAACAATGTTAACTTATATTATGAAGTTTGTGGTAAAGGAATTCCAATAATATTACTACATGGTAATAGTGAAACTCACGAAATTTTTGATAAATTAATTGAAAAATTAAAAGATAATTATAAAGTATATGCAATTGATAGTAGATGTCATGGAAAAAGTGAAGATACAAATAAGATTTCTTATGAATTAATGAGAGATGATATAATTTCTTTTATACGAAAATTAAAAATAGATAAACCAATATTATATGGATTTAGTGATGGAGGAATTATAGGATTATTAGTTGCCATTAAGGAGCCAGATATATTATCTAAATTAATAATTAGTGGAGCAAATTTAAATCCAAATGGTATGAAAAAAAAGATGTTATTTTTTTGTAAACTTGCTTATTTAATTAAAAAAAATAAATTATTTAAAATGATGTGTGAAGAACCAAATATACAAATTAAAGATTTAGAAAAAATTAAAATACCAACTATTGTTTTAGCTGGAGAAAAAGATATAATAAAGATGAAACATACAAAATTAATTGCAAATACAATACCAAATAGTAAACTTGAAATTATAAAAAATGAAGATCATGGAAGCTATATTATTAATACAGATAAGATATATAATATTATAAAAAAATATATATAAATTAAGGGGAGTATTAAAAATGAGTAAAGAAAATGAAAAAACATTAAAAATATATGATGAAAAGGCAGGTACATATTTAAAAACAAGTATTGCACATGATAATTTAGATCCAGAAAAGGCAAAACGTAAAAGCGAAAAGTTGCATAAATTTATAAATGGAAATATTGGTACATTACCTAAAGGTGCTAAAGTATTTGAATTTGGCTCAGGTGATGGAGTAAATGCAAAATACATAGTAGATTTAGGATATAATGTAACTGCAAGTGATGTGGCAGAAGCCTTTATTAATGCAACTAAAAATAAAGGTGTAAAGACTATAAAATTTAATGTGCTAGAAGATAATTTTAATGAAAAATATTCTGGCATATTTGCATGGAGAGTATTTGTTCATTTTACTAAAGAAGATGCATTAAAAGTATTAGAAAAAACATATGAAGCCTTAGAAGATAATGGATTATTTGTTTTTAATGTAATGAACCGTGAAGGGAAAAATGTTGACGAAGAATGGGTTGATTTTTCTAATGAATATCGTATGGGAGCAGAGCGCTATTATAAATATTTCTCGGAAGAAGATATGAATGAAATCATTACCAAAACAGGCTTCAAAGTTTATGACTTTCACAAAGAAGGTGGCTCAAATAATAATAAATGGCTAGTATATGTATTAAAAAAGGAGATTTAGGCGGTGCTCCTAAAATCTCTATAAATGAAAAAATAAAAAGGGAAAAAAGGAACGTCCCCATTTCACTGTAGGAGGAAAAAATGAAAATAGTAAAAAAAGAAAATGCAAAACACTTTAAATATGCTGATACTAGTTCAGTATTAGAATATTCAATTGATTTAAATGAGAGAAATTTGGATTTCTGCATAAATACAATTACAGGTAGATATCCAGAAAAGGGATATTGTTCTAATTTAGAATGTGAAGAATTATGCTATGTATTGGATGGAACAGGTCATATATACAAAAAAGGAGAAGAAACAATAGAATTTAAAGCAGGAGACATTATTTTTTTAAATAAAAAAGATATTTATTATTGGGAAGGTAATTTTAAGGTAGCAATTGTATGTACACCTGCTTGGAGCAAAGAACAATGCAAATTATATGATGAATAATAATGCAAGGAGGAACCAAAATGAAAGTAATAACTGTATGTGGTAGTTACAAATACAAAAATGAAATGAAAGAAATAACGGAGAAAATGGCACTAAAAGGGAATTGTATGCTAACTCCAATTGAACTTACAAAGCCTAATAAAGAAGCATATACAAAAGAAGAAGCGTCTATGATTGATAAAATGCATAAAGAAAAAATAAAACTTTCTGATGCTATATTAGTTGTTAATGTAGACGGATATATTGGAAACAGTACAAAAAGTGAAATTGAATATGCTAAGTCATTAAATAAAGAAATCTTATATTATACAGATTTAATTGAATAGTATTTCGAATGGAGTATTATTGTGACAAAAATAGTATTTATTAGACATGCTGAATCAGAATATAATAGAGATGGTATTTGGGCTGGAAGGGCAGACTGTAATTTGACTGAAAAAGGTACTGAAGCCGCCAAAGAACTAGGAAAAAGTTTAAATAATAATTTTGATGTAATATATTGCTCACCTTTAAAAAGAACTAAGCAAACATTAAATGCAATATTCCCTGAAGCAAAACCAATTTATGATGAAAGAATAACTGAAATATTGATAGGCGAATGGGAAAATCAGAGGCTAAAGAAGATACTTTATGCGCAGAATATATAAAGAGTTTATTAGAAGGCGAAAATTCAAATTTAGATAATGAAATAGAAGAATTAAAAATTATAGCAGGAAAAAGATTTTTTGATAAAAACTTACAAGACATTTTTCCAGAACGAGACTTTTATCTAGCAACAGAAGTAAACAAATTCAACTTTGTTTTAAAGGTAGAAAAAGATCAAGACGGAATGAATTATATTAAAAGGATAGATATTAATTAAAATAAAGGCTCTGTATGCAGAGTCTTTTTGTTATTATTATAAGATAAAAAGTTATTTATAAGTTTTTGTACTCACGGTACAAAAACTTGGAAAATAATTGACGATTTTTTTTATTTATATTATTCTAATAAAGGCAATAAAATAGAAAAAAAGTAGTGAAGGAGAAAGATAAAATGAGTAAAAACACGTTAGTTGTAAGCGATTTAAAAGATATGTTAAATAAAACAAGAGAACTTTATGGAGATAGACTAGGATATAAAATAAAACTTGAAGAAGGAAAATATCAAGTATATACACATAATGAAATTAGAGATATGATAGATTACCTAGGAACAGCATTAATTAACTTAGGATTAAAGGATAAAAGAATCGCTGTTATAGGTGAAAATAGATATGAATGGGAACTTGCATATTTATCTGTAGTATGTGGTACAGGTACAGTTGTTCCATTAGATAAATCATTACCAGCAAACGAATTGGAAGAATTAGTAGAAAGATCAGAAGTTGAAGCAATATTTTATTCTAAAAAATATGAAGAGATAGTAGAAAAAATTAAATATAGTGAAAAAAATAAGTTAAAACACTTAATTTCTATGGATTCAGATATACATAAGGAAGGAATATATTCACAAAAAGAATTAATAGAAAAAGGAAAAGAATTTGTAGAAGCTGGAGACAGAAGCTTTATAGATGCAAAAATAAATCCAGAAGAAATGAGTATAATGTTATTTACTTCAGGAACAACATCAAAATCAAAAGTAGTAGCACTTTCTCACAAAAATATGGTATCAAACGTAATGGATTTTGCTTCTGTATTAGATATAGATTCAAGCGATAGAATATTATCATTCTTACCATTACATCACGTTTTTGAATGTACTGTAGGTATGTTATATTCACTATATATTGGTGCACAAAGATCATTCTGCGAAGGAATTAGACATATAGTAGAAAATCTAAACGAATACCAAATTACATTTGCTTCTTTTGTACCAGCTATATATGAAAGTATGCATAAAACTATAATTAAAAACTTAGAAAAAGAAGGCAAACTAGAAGCAGTTAGAAAGCTTATGGAAGCAAACAAAGATAAAACAATGGCAGAAAAGAAAGAGATATTTAAGGACATTCATAATGTATTTGGAGGACAAATTAAATTATTTGTTAGTGGAGCTGCAGCATTAGAAAAAGAAGTAGAAGAAGATTTTAGAGCATGGGGAGTTAACTTATGCCAAGGATATGGTTTAACAGAAACTTCTCCAGTTATAGGTGTAGAAACAAACGAAAACTTTAGAGTTGGATCAATAGGAAAACCACTTCCACATATACAAGCTAAAATAGAAGATGCAAATGAAGAAGGAATGGGAGAACTTGTTGTTAAAGGACCAAATGTAATGCTTGGATATTATAATGATGAAGAAGCAACAAAAGAAGTTTTAGAAGATGGATGGTTCCGTACAGGAGATTTAGCAAAAATAGATGAAGATGGATATATATTTATTTGTGGAAGAAAGAAGAGTGTTATCGTATTAAAAAATGGTAAAAATATATTCCCAGAAGAAATGGAAGCACTAGTAAATAAAATAGAAGGTGTTAAAGAATCATTTATTTTTGGTAAACAACAATCAGATGATAAAGATGATATAAAAATAAATGTAAAAATAATATTTGATAGAGAAATTATGCAAGAGGCGTACAAAGTTACAACAGATGATGAAATTTATAAGGTTTTAGCAGAAAAAGTTAAAGAAGTAAACCAAATTATGCCAAAATACAAAGCGATAAGAGGAATATTAATTTCAGAAGAACCATTATTAAAAACAACAACAAGCAAAATAAAAAGACAAGCAAATTTAGAGATAATTGAAAATGAGAATAAAAAATAAAGAGATTCTTTAAATCTATAATTAATAAAAAGATTGATTTATTTATAAATCAATCTTTTTTTGTACTAAAAATATAGAAAACAAAATAAATTAATGATAAAATTCAAAAAAATGAGAAAAGGAGCTTTATTATGTATAATGCAAATAAAATAGTAATATTTGATTGGGGAGGAGTAATAGAAAGCCATAGAGAAGGAGAATATTCCTTAAATACAGCTATAACAAATTTTATAAAACATTTTAACAATAAAGTAAACGAGAATAACTTAATAGAAAGATATTTTGATGTGTGCACTAGGAAAGTAGAAGAAGGAAATAAAGAAGATATATGGTTTGAAAAAATAAGAAACGAATTTAATATACAATGTAGTGAAGATGAATTTTATAAATTTTATGAAGAAGAATTTAATCGTATAGAATATTATAAAGACGTTGTAGAATATGCACATAGTTTAAAAGCTAAATGCAAAATAGGAATATTATCTAATTTAGGTAAAGTGGATATAGCAAGATTAGATAAGCAAGTTGATTTAAAGGTTTTTGATTATGTATGGTTATCATGTGAACTTAAATGTAGTAAGCCTAATGAAAAAATTTATAAAATTGTAGAAAAAGATTGTAATATAATTCCAAATAATATCTTATTTATAGATGATGTTCAAAAAAATCTGGAACCTGCTAAAGAAAGAGGCTGGAATACTTGTAATGCATATGGTTATGAACTAAACAAAATACGCAATAGTGTAGAAAAATTTATTAATGAATAGGAGGAGATTAGAATGGATAATTCAAAAGAATACATTGGTAAAATACTGGAAGCAGAGATAGATAGACCTATGGGAACAGAACATCCTAAATTTCCAGAATCAATATATCCTATTAATTATGGATATATTCCTAATACAGTTAGTGGAGATGGTAAAGAGCTTGATTGCTATATATTAGGTGTATTTGAACCTGTTAAAACTTTTAAAGGAAAATGTATAGCTGTCATACATAGATT
>CAMMLJ010000015.1 GCA_946497695.1 uncultured Clostridium sp.
ACATGACCCTTCGGGTATGAACCGAATGCTCTAGCCAACTGAGCTACTTCGCCATTTGCTGTAACAGATATTATTATAATAGCATATCCTTTTTTTGTCAATAGAAAAGCAAAAAAAAGATTTTGATTGTATTCTAGCAAAGGGTTATAAATAAAAATGACTAACAAAAGTTAGCCGAAATAATTAATATAATTTTAAAGTGTCCTCTATAACATATGAAACGGGTAGCACATCATCGTTATCGATATTAATTTTCTGGGTCATTAAGTACAGAAATACTAGCTAAAGTATCACCTAATTGTGTAAAAAATGCAGAGAGTATTTCAATTTCTTTTTGGGTTTTATCTTTAGCAATTGTACAAGCTAGTATAGAAATAAAAAGAACAAATTCACAAGAAGAATCCATAAAAATAAACCTCCTATTATATAATATGCATAAATATAAGGAGGTTCATATAATTATAATAATTTTTTAATAATTTCTTTTCTAAGCCACACATCTGGAAGAATAGCTATATCGTTATTAAAAGTACAATTAAATGTTTGTTCTATGTTTGATTTAATAGTATTATCATTTGAGATAAGAAAACCTTTTACATCTTTTAGAGAAATCAAATTCATAAGCCAAGGCTCTTTAAATGTTCTTAATGCTTCATGTACTAAATTAATATTATCAATAATATTTGATGCATCCCAAACTACTAATTGTGCAAAAACATGAGGAACTTTACCACCGGTATTGTCTAATTTAGTATCATTTAAGATAGCTGCTTTTAAATTATTTTTTATTGTTTGTTCACATTCATTAAAATAAAATTCAGCATAATTAAAGTTAAGATTTGCAAGTTTTTCCAACTTTGTATATGCATTAATATCCCTAGAAGTTGTTGGTTTTGCTTTAAAATTTAAAGTATTATCTAAAATTGCAGCCATTAATAACAAACAAATATCTTTATCCAATGAGTCTAATAAGTTTTCCTTTTCATATAATTCAAAAATAATTGTAGCAACAGCTCCTATATTTTCAATTATTGTATTGACATTAAAAGTTGAATTCCAATAATTTTCAAATCCATAATGATGATCTATTATTTGAATAATTCTATTCATATCCACTGATTTATCAAAAAAGTTTGGGTCTGATACATCTAAAATTATAAATTTGTCATCATTATTAAAATCTACATGTCTAGAAATTGTATATTTATTATTTCTTAAACTTGATGTCACACTCTCATTAAGAGGAGAAGAGCTATATGCTATAGCATTTTTGCCTTTTAAATTTAAAAATTTTGCGTATGCAATTATACTTGCATATGCATCAATATCAATATATCTAGAACCAGAAGTTACTATTATCATAAAATTACCTCCAATATGATATTTTAAAAAAGTATATCATATAAAATAGAATTTACAAAATAAGCAATTGTTAAATTAAGAAAAATGTGATAACATAACAAGGAAGATTGGAGGAAGAAAAATGTCAGATTTTGTTCATTTACATATACATAGTGAGTTTAGTTTATTAGATGGAGCAAATAGAATAAAAGATTTGCCTGTAAGAGCGAAAGAGCTTGGAATGAAAGCAATGGCAATAACAGACCATGGTGTTATGTATGGTGTTATTGACTTTTATAAAGCATGTAAAAAAGAAGGTATTAAACCAATAATTGGTTGTGAAGTATATGTAGCATCTAGAACAAGATTTGATAAAGAACCTCAAGATAAGAGATATTATCATTTAATATTACTTGCAAAAAATAATAAGGGGTATCAAAATTTAAGTAAATTAGTTTCTTTAGGTTTTACAGAAGGGTATTACTATAAGCCACGTATAGACTTAGAAATACTAGAAAAATACCATGAAGGAATAATTTGTTTAAGTGGATGTTTAGCCGGAAGCGTAAGTCAAGCGATATTAAATGGAAGCATAGAAGAGGCAGAAAATGTTGCTAAATGGCACAAAAATGTATTTGGAGAAGACTATTATTTAGAGATTCAAAATAATGGTGTAAAAGAACAAGTAATGGTTAATCAAAAGATAATTCAAATTGCCAGAAGATTAAATATTCCAATAGTAGCGACAAATGATGCGCATTACCTAAAAAGAGAAGATGCATATAATCATGAAGTATTGCTTTGTATACAAACTGGAAAACGTATTACTGATGAAGACAGAATGAGATTTGAAACAGATGAATTATATGTAAAATCTCCAGAAGAGATGTCAGAGTATTTTAAGAACTTTCCAGATGCTATAGAAAATACAGTGAAAATAGCAGAAAAATGTAATGTAGAATTTGAATTTGGACATACAATTCTTCCTAATTATGATGTACCAGAAGAATATGCTACACATTATGATTATTTTAAAAAATTATGTGATGATGGTATAAAGAAAAGATATGGAGAAAATCCATCTCAAGAAATTCTAGATAGAGCAGCATATGAACTTAAGATAATCTCACAAATGGGATATGTAGATTATTATTTAATAGTTTGGGATTATATAAATTATGCTAAATCTGTAGGTATACCAGTAGGACCAGGACGTGGATCTGGTGCAGGTTCTATTTTAGCATATGCAATAGGTATAACAGATATAGACCCAATGAAATATAATCTACTTTTTGAAAGATTTTTGAATCCAGAAAGAATTAGTATGCCTGATTTTGACGTAGACTTTTGCTACGAAAGAAGAGGAGAAGTAATAGATTATGTAGAAAGAAAATATGGTAAAGACCATGTTTCACAGATTATTACTTTTGGAACAATGTCTGCTAGAATGGTAATTCGTGATGTTGGAAGAGCATTAGATATGCCATATGCAGAATGTGATAAATTAGCAAAAATGATACCAAACGAATTACATATTACAATAAAAAAAGCAATGGAGCAAAATAAAGAATTACGAGATTTATACGAGCAAGATGATGAAATTCATAAAATGCTAGACATTGCAATGGCATTAGAAGGAATGCCAAGACAGGCTTCTACACATGCCTGTGGTATAGTTATAACAAAAGAGCCAGTAGATACATATGTGCCTTTGTATGTAAGAGATGGACAGATATCAACACAATTTATAATGACAACTTTGGAAGAGTTAGGACTTCTAAAAATGGACTTTTTAGGACTTAGAACACTTACAGTTATACAAGATGCTATAAATTTAGTAAAAGAAAATAGATTAGTTGATGTCGAGTTTGATAAAGATATGAATGATCCTAAAGTATATAAATTATGGCAAAATGGTGAGTCTGTAGGAATATTCCAATTCGAAAGTCAAGGTATGACAAACTTTATGAAAGAATTAAAACCAGACTGTTTGGAAGATATTATAGCTGGAGTTTCTTTATACAGACCTGGACCAATGGACCAAATACCAAGATATATTAAGAATAAAAAAGATCCAGAACATGCAGAATATACACATCCATCATTAATACCAATTCTTAAAGTTACATATGGCTGTATGGTTTACCAAGAACAAGTTATGCAAATAGTTCGTGACTTAGCAGGTTACTCATTAGGTAGAGCTGATCTAGTAAGACGTGCTATGGGTAAGAAAAAGCTAGATGTAATGGCAAAAGAAAGAGAATATTTTATACATGGTCAAACAGACGAGGAAGGAAATGTAGTAATTAAAGGTTGTATTAGAAATGGTATAGATGAGGCATCTGCTAACAAAATATTTGATGAAATGGCAGAGTTTGCAAAATACGCATTCAACAAGAGTCATGCTGCTGCATATGCGGTAGTATCATATAGAACAGCGTATTTAAAGGCATATTATCCAGAAGAATTTATGGCTGCTACCCTAAATAGCTTTTTAGGAAATTTAGATAAAATTCCTATGTATATTGATGAATGTAAGAGATTAAAAATAGATATTTTAAAACCAGATATTAATAAAAGTTTTACTAAATTTACAGTTGATAATGGAAAAATAAGATTTGGTTTGGGTAGTGTTAAAAATGTTGGAATTGCAGCAGTAAATGCAATAGTAAAAGAAAGAGAAGAAAATGGTGCTTACGAAAGTGTCACAGATTTTTGTGAGAGAATGAGAAACGAAGCAGTAAATAAGAAGTGTATAGAAAGTTTAATTAGAGCAGGAGCCTTTGATCAATTTGAGCAAACAAGAGCAACTTTACTTGCATCATTTGAAAACATATTAGATACAATTCAAGATACAAATAGAAAAAGCTTTGCAGGTCAAGTTACAATGTTTGATTTAGCTGCGCCAGAAGATAATGTGAATGAGCTTAAATATACATTTAATGAGCAAAAAGAATTTTCAGAGAAAGATTTGCTTTCTATGGAAAAAGAGATGCTTGGAATATATATTTCTGGTCATCCATTAGAAAAACTAAGAACTCAAATAGAAAATGAAACTAATATTAATTCGATGAAACTTAAGGAATTTGCAAATCTACAATCTACTGTGTTAGATGAGGGAGAATTTATAGCAAGAAAAAATGAATTTAAAGATGGTCAATTTGTAAAATATGCTGGAATTATTACAAGTGTAAAGAAAAAATACACAAAGAATAATACTATAATGGCATTTGTAACAGTTGAAGATTTATATGGTACAGTAGAAATTATAGTATTTGAAAATTGCTATCAAGAATCTTCTAAATATTTAGTAGAAGAAAGTATTGTTATGGTAGAAGGTAGATTAAGCATTAGGGAAGATGATGAGCCTAAGATTGTTGCAAGAACCATAAAGCCATTCGGGGACAACAAACAAAAAATTCTTACAATTGATATAAATGGAATGGATGAACCACAGAAAGATAAATTAAGAGGCCTTATAAGATTCTTCCATGGAGAGAGAAATAATATGCCAGTTCAAATAATGGAAGATGGAGACTTAAAACCTTGTGGAGGAATATATTTAACAGATGAGATATTAAAAGAATTTGAAGAAACTGTAGGTAAAGAAAGGATAGAGATATAGATATATAAAGTCATAGGATTTGACTTTGCATAAAAGATATAAATAAAAAGAAGGCGATATGAAAAAAGTACATATTTCCTTCTTTTTTTACTTGTTATATTTTGATAGGGAAAAGAGGAACGTCCCCAAATCCCTGTTCAAAATACCAATTATAACCATTCACCATATTTCTTAATATATCTATGTTTTGCAAATTGTGCAATTATACAATAAACAACTGGTGTTAAGAAAATTAATGCCATATATTTTAATGGAATTGCAACTAATCCAATTGCAGCTCCTAATGGAGTAAATGGAACTAAAATTGCAAGTAATGATACTATTATAGATGACATATATACTGGTTTTGCTGCATTACTTTGTATAAATGGAACTTTAGCAGTTCTAATAATATGCAATCCAAATAAATTAGATATTATACCATAAGAGAACCATATTGTTTGGAATAATGCTGCATCATTAGGTCCTAATTTAAATACAAACCATAACATAGCAAATACAATCAAATCAAAACATGAACTCAAAGGACCCATTGCAATCATAAATCTTTTAATTGCTTGCATACTCCATTTTCTAGGTTTCTTTAAAGCATCTGAGTCAACATTATCAAATGGTAAAGTCAATTGTCCAATATCATATAAAAGACTTTGTACAAGTAATTGAATTGGAGTTATAGGGAAGAATGGTAACAAAATACTTGCAATCAATACAGATATAACTTCACCAAAGTTAAAGCTTACAGCAAGTTTAATATATTTTAATAAGTTAGAAAACGTTTTTCTTCCTTCTGTAACACCATCTAATAAAACATTTAAGTCTTTTTCAAGTAGAATAATATCAGCAGTTTCTTTTGCAATATCAACAGCTGTATCTACAGAAACACCAACATCAGAATTAGTAAGAGAAGGGGTATCGTTAATACCATCTCCCATATATCCAACTACATTTCCACTAATTTTTAATAAACGAATAATTCTTGCTTTTTGAATAGGTGATAATTTAGCAAATACATTATGCTTTCTTCTTAATAATCTAATTACACCATTGTCAGGTAATTTATCAATCTCGCTACCAAGAATAATTTTATGAGTTTTTATTCCTACTTTTTTACAAATACAGCTTGTAACTTCTGCATTGTCTCCTGTTAAAACTATAACTCTAATTCCAGCTTCGTTCATACGTTTTATTGCCATAGCTGCAGACTCTTTAGGTGGATCTAAGAAGCCAATGAATCCTGTAAGAATCATATTAGACTCATCACTTACATCAAAATTAGCTTTACCAGTAACATCTTTTTCACAAACAGCAATAACTCTTAAACCATCTTTATTTAAATCTGTAGATATTTTTTTAATATTCTTTTTTATTTCTGGTGTAATATTAGAAATTTCGTCTTTATAAGATACTTTTGTGCAAATATTTAAAATTTCTTCTACAGCACCTTTTGTAATCATTTTTAAATGACTTGATTTATCTGTAACTATAACAGATAGCATTCTTCTAGTGAAATCA
This sequence comes from uncultured Clostridium sp., assembly GCA_946497695.1. Classification (GTDB taxonomy): domain Bacteria; phylum Bacillota; class Clostridia; order TANB77; family CAG-508; genus Merdicola. Next base: position 6,479 of record CAMMLJ010000015.1, read on the forward strand.
AATGGAATCTCATCAACAACTGCATAGTCATCTTTTAAATGGTCTAAGCCATTTTCTAATGCGCGTGAAATAACTGCTTTATCTATATTTCCATCTAAGCCGGTTTGATGATAAGAGTTTAAAAATGCATCTTCTAATACTCCAATATCTTCATCCCCATGGATATCTAAGTATTTTTCTAGCACTATTTTATCTTCTGTTAAAGTTCCCGTTTTATCTGTACAAAAGACATTCATAGAACCAAAACTTTCAACGGAATCTAGTTTTTTAACTATGGTTTTCTTTTTAGACATTCTTACAGCACCTTTAGATAAACAAGAAGAAAGAATTACAGGAAGTAGTAAAGGTGTAATTCCTATTGCTATTGCAACAGAAAAAGTAAAAGCTACTAGTAAATCATGTTTCCAAGCATTAACGATAAATGTGAGTGGAATCATGAAAAGCATGAATTTAGTTAATAATTTACTTATATTTTCAATTCCTTTTTGGAATTCTGTCTTTGGTTTTCCAGATGTAATTGTATGTGCAACTCTACCAAAATAAGTATCATCTGCAACTTTTACCACAACGCATTTGGCAGAACCACTCACGACATTTGTTCCCATAAAACATATATTGTCTAGATCAGTTATACTTTCTAATTCATCAATAGACTTTAATTCAGAATCTGGAACTTTTTTTATAGAGTCAGATTCACCAGTAATAGATGATTGTCCAACAAATAAGTCTTTTGCTTCTAATACTCTTAAATCTGCAGGAACTAAATCCCCAGCAGATAGTGAAACAATATCACCTACAGTAAAGTCTTTAAAAGGAATTTTTTCTTTTTTGCCATTTCTTATTACAGAACCTTTTGTTTCTACCATTTCTTTTAATTTTTCGGCTGCTTTGTTAGAACGATATTCCTCAAAAAATTCAAGAAAAGTACTAATAAGAACCAAACAAATAATAACTATTATATTGGCAGGGTTTGGAATAGCAGGTAAAATAATATCTGTATAAATTAAAACTAATGCTATACCTAAAAGTATTGCGTTAAATGGACTAAATAAGCTTTCAAAAAAGTAATGATACCAACGCTTAGGTTTAGCACCACTTATTTGATTTGTGCCATATTTTTTTTGATTTTCAGCTACTTGTGAAGCTGTTAATCCAGCCATGTTTACCTTATATTTATTTATAAAGTCATTTTTATTAGTTAGTGCTATATCTCCATATTCTTTTTTTATATCAAATTCTTCAATCTTTTGTGACATGTTAATTTCCTCCTCCTAAATAACTATGTAGCTGCAAACAAAATAAGTTTGTAGTTGGATGTTAAATTATTTTTCTAAAAGTATTTTACAAATATCTCTAGTTGAATATTTCTTTGCAAGTAATTTTGCGTTAACTTTCATCTGTTTAAATTTTTCTGGATTATTAAGTAACGAGTGTAGAGTTTCATTAATATTCGTACTAGATTTTATCCATATTCCAACTCCTTTTTCTTCAAGAAATTCTGCATTTTGAAATTCTTGACCAGGAATTGGGTTAATAACAATAATAGGGAGTCCAGAAGCTAAGCTTTCTGATGTAGTAAGCCCACCAGGCTTAGTTACAACTAAATCTGAAACACTCATAAGTTCTGGAACACTATTAGTATATTCCATTATTTTTATGTCTTCTGACATGTTAGAATTTTCAGCAAGTTCTTGGAACTTATTTTTCATTTTTATATTTTTTCCAGAAATAGCTACAATTTGAATATTATCAAAATCATTTAGTAATGAACTCAAAACTTTTAATGTTTTTGTCTTTCCAAGGCCAAATTCGCCACCACCAAAAAATAAAATGGTTTTCTTGTTCTCTTTTAATCCAAATTGCTTTAAAATTTCTGCTCTATTAAAATTTAATAAAAATTTATTTGATAAAGGTATTCCTGTTGCAAATATTTTTTCTGCTGGAACTTTTTTCTTTATCAGATCTTCTTTCATTTTATTATGTGCAACAAAGAAATAATCAATACATTTTTTTCCTACTAACCATTGGTCATGTGGGGCAAAATCAGTCATGATTGATGCTATTTTGCAATTTATTTTATTATGCTTTTTTAAATAACTACACATTTGGCTTGCAAAAGGATGTGTAGAAATTATTAAATCTGGCATATATTCTTGTAATAATGTATTTAATTTTCTAGCAAGTATTTTATTAGATGTGCTTGTAAGTTCTGCTACTGGACCTTTCTGAGATGTGTAATAAATAGTTCCCCAAGCCCAAGGAGCTTTTTTTGCCATTTCCTTATATGCAGCAGTTGTTAGCTTTTCTAAACGTTTATTAACATATTTCATACAGTCAATTATCTCTGTTTCTACATCTGGATAATTGTTTTTTATATAATCATTAATTGCATTTGCAGCAGACAAATGTCCACCACCATATGATGCATAAAAAATTAAAACCTTTTTCATTTTTTTCTCCTATAAAATTTAATTCCAAAAAAATTCTACCACAAACTATTAAAAAATAATAGAAAAACTTGAATAAATTTGGAATTTTTACACAAAATATTTTAAAGAAAAATTTGGAGATGATGATAGATTGGAGGAAGTAAATTGAAAAAGTATTATAAAATATTAGTTTTAATGATAACAGTTTTAATACTTATAGTTTTAATAAATGTTATATCAAAAGATGATTCTAGCAATGTTTATGCAGCTTCTAGCAGTTCAACATCTGATTTACAATTAATGGCAAGAGCGATTAATGGGGAAGCAAGAGGAGAGCCATATGAAGGACAAGTAGCAGTTGGAGCTGTTATTTTAAATAGAGTTAAAAGTTCAAGTTTTCCAAATACAATAGCAGGAGTTATTTATGAGCCAGGAGCTTTTACAGCAGTAGCAGATGGACAGATTAATGTTCCTATTGCAGAAAATTCTACTGTGTATAAGGCTGCACGAGATGCATTAAATGGTTGGGACCCAACAGGTGGAGCAATATATTATTTTAATCCAGATACTGCAACAAATAAATGGATATGGTCAAGGCCACTTATAAAACAAATTGGAAAACACAGATTTTGTAAATAGGAGGATATAAAATGGGTTTAAAAGAAAAAGTTATAGACTGGAAAAATAGATTACAAGATAGACATATGTTAACAATTATTGTTACATTAATTGCGATAATAGCAATTCTTGCAATGGTAATTTATAAGAAACAAACAGAATATAGACAAGCATCAGAGAATTCATATAATCAAGCTTTTTATGAATTAGTAGATTATGTACAAAATGTAGAAAATTATTTGGGTAAATCTTTAATTTCTACAACACCAGAACATGGAGCTGAGACATTAACAAGAGTTTGGAAAGAAGCTAACTTGGCTCAAACTTATTTATCACAACTACCAATAAGTAGTAACGAATTAGAAAACACTTCAAAGTTTTTAAACCAAGTAAGTGATTATAGTTATTCATTATCAAGAAAAAACATAAATAATGAATCTCTAAGTCAAGAAGATTTGGATAATTTAAAAGAATTACATGAATACAGTGTTAATTTAGAAAATGTATTAAATCAATTGTCAAATGATATAAATAATGGAAGAATAAAGTGGGGAGAACTTACTAAAAAGGGAAGTAGTGTATTTGCACAACAAGTTAGTAACATTTCAAAAGACAGTTTTGGAAATATAGAACAAGAATTTCACGAATATGCAGGTCTAATTTATGATGGTGCTTTTTCTGAACATGTTACAAAAGCAGAGAAAGTAGGACTTACTGGTGAAGATATAGATGAAGAAGCTGCTAAGAATATAGCTATGGACTTTGTTGGCAGAGATCAAATTAAAGAAATTAATTCTAATGGATTGGCAGAAAATGCTGATATTCCGACTTATGATTTTAGTGTTAAATTAAACAACCAAGATGATTCTAATGAACTTACTATATCAATAACTAAAAAAGGTGGACATATTTTATTTAGTAATTTTAACAGAAATGTAGAAGTAGAAAATATAGATGATGAAACAGCAAATAAAATAGGTTTAGACTTCTTAAATTCAAAAGGATATACAAATATGAAGAGAACTTATTATCTAAAAGAAGAAGGAGTCATGACAATAAATTATGCATATGTACAAAATGATGTAACAATGTATCCTGATTTAATAAAATTAAAAGTTGCACTAGATAATGGAGATATTTTAGGTATAGAGACACAGGGATATTTAAATTCTCATACAGAGAGAAATATAGCAGAAGCAAAAATATCAAAAGAAGATGCTAAGAAAACGTTAAATAAAAATTTAGAGATTAAGTCAGAAGAATTAGCAATTATTCCAACAGAATATAAGACAGAAATTTTTTGTTGGGAATTTAAAGGAACGGTAGATGATACAGATTTCTTAGTATATATAAATGCAGAAACTGGTAAAGAAGAAGATATTTTAACAATTGTAAATACTCCTAATGGAACTTTAACTATGTAAAACGTTGAACTTTATGGACAAAAGTTCATATGATTTGTTAACTTAGCTTGTATGTTGTTAAATAAGCAGATAATGCCTTAATTTAAAGATAATTAGATTATAATAGAAAGAAATAATAAAAAAGAGTACTTAAATGAACGAGAAAGTCAATTTAAGTACTCTTTAAGCATATGGTAAGTTGACAATAATCTAAAATTAGCGTAAAATGGAAGAGAAGATTTATTAGAAATAAAAGGAGATTTTTTATGCTGAATAATAATAGATTTCTTGAAAAGATAACATCAAGAACAAAAATATATTTAGCAATTATAGCACTTCTAATAATTATTATATGTATAAATAAGCCTGTGTTTATAGTGCCAGGGATAATATTATTTATATTAATAATTATTTATTCTTATTGGACAAATAGCAAACGTAATGCAGAATTATCAAGACAAATTCAAAATTTGACTATGACAATGGATGGAACTGCTAAAAAGTCATTAATAAATTCGCCTTTTCCATTAATAATTATAGAAACAACAGGTAATATTATATGGAAAAGTTCTAAATTTGTTTATGAATTTGCAAATATAGATATAAACAATTATCTAATAGATATATTAGAGGAAATTAAAGAAGATATAGAAGCACAGCAAGATAAAAAACAAAAAACTATTACTAAAAAAGTTCAGATTGGTAATAAAATATATAGTGTTTTGGGCGAATATATACGTTCAAAACAAAATGATAAGTCTGAATACATAACAATCTTGTATTTCTTAGACATAACACAAATTATGAAAGAGAAGAAAAAGTATGAAGATTCTAAGACATGTGTTGGAATTTTAACCGTAGACAACTATGAAGAGATTATCCAAAGAATAGATGTAGAAAATAGACCACAAGTTATTGCTGAAATAGAAAAAGTAATTTACGACTGGGCAGCTTCTACTGGAGGAATAGTTGTTAAGAATGATAGAAATACATTTGTATATGTTTTTGAATATAAGTATTTAAAAGAAATTAAAGAAAACAAGTTTGATATATTAGATCAAATTAAAGAAATAAATGTTGAAGCTGGTATCCAATTAACTTTAAGTATTGCAATATCAACAGATGGTGATACAAATTATGATAAATATAAAACAGCATTAGAAAGTATGGATATTGTTCTTGGAAGAGGTGGAGACCAAGCTGTTATAAAAGAAAATGGAAAATATACATTCTTTGGTGGAAGAACTGAAGAAGTAGAAAAAAGAACAAAAGTAAAAGCAAGAACTGTTGCTCATGCTTTGGAAAATTTAATAAAAGAATCAGAAAATATATTAATTATGGGTCATTCTAATGGGGATATAGATTCTATGGGGTCAAGCCTTGGAATTTATAGGTTAGCAAAAACGTTAGAAAAAGAAACTAATATAGTAAATAACACATATGGTATGACTTTAAGTAAATTTATAGAAGAACTAGAAAAAGATGATGAGTATAAAGATGCTATTATAGGTAAAAATGAAGCTTTAAACAAAGCTACAAATAAAACTTTATTAATAGTTACAGATACTCATAAACAAAATTATGTAGAAGTACCAGAATTATTAGATAAGGTTGGACAAATTGTTGTCATAGACCACCATAGAAGAAGTACAGATTATATAGAAAATGCAACACTTACATTCCAAGAAGTATATGCATCTTCTGCTGCAGAATTAGTAACAGAGATTTTACAATATACAGATGTAAAAGTAAAACTTAAACCTATAGAAGTAGAGGGATTGTATGGTGGAATCATGGTAGATACAAAAAACTTTACATTTAAAACAGGTGTAAGAACATTTGAAGCAGCTGCATATTTGCGTAAATGTGGTGTAGATATAATTAAAGTTAAAAAATGGTTCCAAAGTGATTTGAATAGTTATAATGAAATTGCAAATATTGTTAAAAATGCAGAAATGTATGATAATTCTATTGCAATTGCTATATATGATAAAGAAGATAAGGATGCAAATCTAATTTGTGCAAAAGCTGCTGATGAATTATTAACTATATCTGATATAACAGCATCATTTGTACTTGGAAATGTAGGAGACAAAGTATGTATAAGTGGTAGATCTATAGGAGATGTAAATGTACAACTTATACTAGAAAAACTTGGTGGCGGTGGTCATATAACATTGGCTGGAGCACAGGTTGAAGGTATGACATTAGAAGAAGTTAAACAAGAATTAATAAATAGAATTAATGAATATTTTTCAGAGATAGCAAATTAAAATATGAATTTTAAGGGATTTGGGGACGTTCTTCGAATCCCTTTTTTATTTGTAACGGAATTCATATTGGTGAAAAATGATATTAATTAATGTAAGATATATGTTTGAGTGGTACGCAACATAGATTATTTGTTCTTTGCAATGCAAAGCTGAAAGCCTCCTTAAGGATGTCTTTTTCGCTTATGGTTCTAAAAGTAATATTGTATTTTTATTAAAATAGTATACATAAATCGATTGCGAGATATACACATACTATTTTTGGTAATGGTTCTTCATTAGCTCAAAAATAGGGAAATTTTCTTGTTGATAAAAATATGTGGAAATTGTGGAATACACAAAAGTTATGTGGATAAAAAATAGGTGGATAACACGAAACTGTTAATATAAAAGGGTGGATAATGTGGATAACTATGTGGATAATCACAAAATAGACATAAAAACAACAAAAAACTACAAAATATATTATAAAATGATAAATAATTAAATTACAAATTTAATATAAAAATATTTGAAAAAAAAATTAATATATGTTACTATGTAAAAAAACGAGGTGATAATATGTCTGATGATAAAAAAATAGAAGTAATAAATGGAAATGGGGATGATCTAGAAATATCACCAGTATATGACCATTTAGATATTGAAAAGCCAAATACAGAGAAAAAGAAAGAAATTGTTATACCTAAAGAAAAGAAAAAGGAAGATAAAGAAGAAGATTCAGAAGATGAAGAAGAATAAGCAACATTGTATAAGATGTTGCTATATTTTTTCAAATATCTAGTAAGTATTATTTGAAAATACTATAAAATAGCAATGATTAGTGATTTTAAAAAATAATTTTAGTTTTTAAGGTTTAAACTATTGACAGTTACTGACAAAAATGGTATTATATATCTTGTCCGAAGAAATGGGTCAGTAGCTCAGTTGGATAGAGCATTGGCCTTCTAAGCCAAGGGTCGGGGGTTCGAATCCCTCCTGGCTCACCATGTCATTAAAATACGAACCCTTTAAAAAGGTATTAGTATCAATGTTTTCCTTAGCAGTTATCGGGACTGCTAAGGATATTTTTTGTTTTGAAACATTGAATACAATTATTATATCTTTTTCTGTTACGTGAATTTCATTTACAAATATATTAATTAATTTCTTTCTATATTTAATATCATTAATATCGCCATTTTTTATTTGATGTAAAAAAAATCTTATATGTTCTTCATTAATATTTGCTAATTTGTTTTTTTCTTTTAATAATAATACCTCTGTTTCTTCTAATTCTTTTCTTTTTTCTCTTATTCTTTCATTTATTAAATCTACATTATCTCCATTTTCTATCGCTGATAATAAATTTTCTATTGCTTTTTTTGATTTTTTTATTCTTTTTTCATATTCCTTTATTATTAAATTCTTATTATTTTCTTTTTGACAAATTTCATATATCTGCTTTGCTATAAAATCTATATTTTCATCATTATTAAGTATTTGCTTACATTTATTAATAACAAGATTTTCTATGTAATCCTTACTTAGATTTTTTCTTTGGCATTTTTTTTTACCTTTATGAGTTTTGCAAGTATAATATCTATATATGCTACCATTTTTAGCTTTTCCACTTACACCTTTCATCTTTTCTCCGCAACAGTCACATACCATTTTTGATGTTAATAAATATTCTTCTTTTGCCTTTGCACCTCCTGGTCCTTTCTTATTTTTTTCTATAACTTTTTGTACTCTATCAAATAGTTCTTTATCAATAATTGCAGGTACAGTATTCGGAAATTCTTCATTTCCATACATATTAGTGCCTATATATCTTTTATTTTTTAGCATTGTTTGTAGTGAATTTCTAGTAAATTCTTTTCCATTTATATTTTTATATCCCTTATGATTAAGTATATCTATAATGTGGTCTATTTTTGTTTCATTTGCTCTTAATTCAAAAATTTCTTTTACTATTTCTGCACTTACTGGTTCTATTTCTAGCTTTTTCTTTTTATATGTACCAAAATCTATTGTAACTACTTTATATCCTAATGGAGCAAATCCACCATTGAAAAATCCTTTTTCCGCATTCAATCGCATGTTTCTATTAACTTTTTGTGCTAATTCAGCAGAATAATATTCGGCCATCCCTTCGAGTACGCTTTCTACAAGTATCGAAGAAGGGTCATCTCCAATATTTTCTTTTGCCGAATAAACCTTAACTCCATTTTTTTTCAAAATTGCTTTATAAACAACGCTATCTTTTCTATTCCTTGCAAATCTATCAAGTTGATAACAAACAACTCCTTGAAATAGTCCTTTTTTACTATCATTTATCAGTCTTTGAAAGTCAGGTCTATCATCAGTCTTAGCACTTTTAGCATCATCTTCATATATTTCTATTACTCTAAAATGCTTAGCTTCACAATATTTATAGCACTCTTTTACTTGTGCTTCTATTGAAGTTTCATTTTGCCTTAATGAGCTAAACCTTGCATAAATTACAACATCTATAATATTATTTGTTTTTTCCATATCTTTTTTATCCATTTTAATTTTCTCCTTTCATTCCTTTTAATATTTTTGTTCTTTCAATTATATTTATTGGTATTTTTACATTCATAGCATTTTTTATAATTTGTTTTAAGATTTCTGTTTCTTTCCATTTATTAAATTCTTCTTGATGTTCTCTAATATATTTGTAAATTTCTTCTTCCATAATATTATAAGAAAATTCTTTTGCTTGTTCTTGACCAATTAATGTATGTTTTAATAGTAAATATTCTATATTCATATCAGAATGTTCCTTTCTATTTGTTTTCTACTAATGATAAATATTTAAAAATTGTAGGGTAGGAAAGACCACATATTCTAGCAAACTCCATTTTATTTAATTCATTATTTTTGTATTTAGGATAAAATTTAAAGAAAACTGCTGGTATATCTTCATATTTAGTTGTTGGTCTTCCTGCAACTTTACCTTTTGCTTTTGCATTAGCAAGTCCGCTTTTAACTCGCTCACTTATGATGTTTCTTTCAAGTTCAGCAAATACACCCATCATTTTTAGCATACCTTCTGTCATCGGGTCTAATTCCTTTGTACAGTCAACAACGAAAGAACCTAACACTAATTTTATGTGTTTATTTTTTGCAAATTCGATTATTTCACAGAGTTGTTTAGTGCTACGGGTGATACGCGAAACCTCTGTTGAAATAATAGTATCTCCATTTTTTACAGTTGCAAGTAGCTTTTTTAATTGTATTCTATCTTCCTTTACACCACTAGCATATTCAAAATAGATATTTTCTTCATCTACTCCTTGTTTTTTTAACTCTCTAATTTGTCTTGTAATATCCTGTTGCTTTTCATTGGTGCTACACCTACCATATCCATAATTCATAATCCTACCTCCTATAAAAGAAAACCTTATTTTAATTTCATTTATCTTTTTTGTAGTTTTTTAGGCAATTTTCATTAATTTTTTTACCTCAAAAAACTATTAAAGAAATGAAATGTTTTTGTTTATTATATTTTTCTTTTAAAATAAAGGCACTATTTTAACAATTTTTAAACTTTGTAACGTGTTATTTAAAATACTTTTCTTCTGCTACTTTCCTAGCAAGACTTAGTAAATTTTCTAATTCATCATATTTTGCTTCTGTATTTATTGTTATCGGATTAATTTTTAAATTATTTAATTTTTCAATATATGTTTTAATTGTATGGCTACTATATAATTTAAGTTCTTTTACTCCATCTACGCCACTTTCTACTGATACAGCTATTAAAAAGTTAATTAATTTTTCTTTCCATTTTTTTGTATAATTTGAATTTTGTATTATTTCAAAAGCTATACTTAGTTTATAGTAATTACCTTTGTATAAATAATTTTCTAAGTACGAAAAAAATTCTTCTTCCATACTTTTCTCATTCCAATAATTATCTAATATTCTTCCTTTGCCATTTTTCTTTTTGTTTATTTTTAATTTACTTTTCTTTACTTGAATTTCTAATCTAAAAATATTTTTATATATTTCTGTTTCTATTATTAATGATTTCTCTTTTTCTTTTAAGTCAAAACTATTTTTATAATGTTTTTCTATTCTTGTTATTCTTAATTTATTTTTGGCACATTTTTCTTTATCATATATATTAATTCTTTTTTGGCTCTTTTTAGTAGATAGATAACTTGACGTTTTAAATTTATTTGCTCTTTTTAACCTTTTAAATTTATTAGGATGTTCTCTTAATAATTTTAGATATGTATTTAGCTTTTCTTCATCTAATGTAATATCTATATAATAATCCACCCTTGTTAAAAATGCAGTTTTAACATAATCAATTCCTTTACTATTTACGATTTCATTAATTATATTATTAAGTTCTTCCTCATATATTTTTTTATCTGATAAAGTAATATCTATTTTTTCCAATATTTTATGTGTGTTTGTTTCTATGCTTAAATTTTTAAATGGTATGTAATAAACAAACTTTACATTTTTATATGTGAATTCTATACCGTTTTTAAATCTTTTATATGTTATTCCTAACTTTCTTAGATGTATTCTATCAAGTTGTATTCCAATACATATATTAATACTATCTATCATTTTTATTTCTCCTATTTATCGATATTTTCAATTAATAAGTATGGGGAAGGCATATATAAATATTTTTTGCCTTTATTCCCCCGATATTTATATATAGTTGTTTTTAATTTCTATATCTAACACTCTTGCTTTTTTCCCAGTTCTTACATCTGTTCTTAGAACTGTTTTTCTTGACTTATCTGTCATTTTTAATAAGCCTTCATCTTGTAAATATCTCCATAGACTTAAAGCTGTTAATGGAAATTTATTACCGTTAGAAATATAAAATTTGTATATTTCACGATATATTGTATCCGGATATAAATAATATCTATTCTTTTCGTTATCTATGTATCCAACAAAAGCACCTTCTTCTTTTCCATCCACTGGCATTCCTGTTTTGTAATCTATAAAATATATTTTTTTCGTAGCATATAATTCATCTAATGCTGAATAGAACATATTTATTGGATTTGATTCTTCTAGCTCTTTTTCTTGTTCTTCCGCAATATGCCAAAATATATTTGAAGCCTCATTAATCAATGATTCTTTTTGTTCAGCTACAATAATTTCATTTTTTTGTAAAAATTCTACAAATATGCTATATGCAATAAATAACGTATTTACTACCTCACTTAATCTTCCATGCATATTATTTTGTGATTTTTGTAATTTATCTTTTGCATAAATCTTTATAGCTTCTTCATTTTTGATTATATATTCTATGTATTTCATCATTGAAAAAGCTAACATCTCTTTATTTGTTTGCAATTCGCTAAGTGTTTTTATATTTACACTTTCATTATTTATACGTATAATCATCAATCTAGATAATCTACTTAATGAAATATTAGGTAAAAATTCTCCTGTCGCTATACATGTACCTCTTGCTGAATAAGCTTTTCTTAAATCTTGTCCATTTGACTTCATGCGTCCACGTCCGGTGCGGTCGCCATAAAGTCCAATAGCTTCTTCAAATACTTTTACTTTATCATTACTTGCAGTTTGTGGATTCAAGTCATCTAAAACTGTTAATGAATCCTTTAATAAAAATGATTTTTTTTCTAAATTGTTCATTGTGCTTCTAAAACTCATTGGAAAATTGTTTCTTTGAAAGTTATTTCCAAAATGAGATAGCGCAATAGCACTTATACTACTTTTTCTAGTTCCACTAGGTCCAAGCAAATACAAAATAAAATCCGCAAATATTCCAACCTCTTCTAATATAGAAATAAGTGGACTTAAATATGTAACTGCAAGTAAAGGAACTGCTACTTTTTTGTCTGCTAAATTTCGCATCTTTAAACTTTCATTTAAAGCAACTTTTTCATCAAATTTTTTATCTGTAAAGCAATACTGCTCTAATGTATCAGTCGATAAATCTGCTTTTACACTTTCATTTGAACCAATGCAACCATCATGGTACAAGTACACCAATTTGTTGTCAATTCGTTCAAATCCTGTATTCGTAAATACAATTTCTTTTTTCATTGTATATTTAGAAAGGATTTCGCATACTTGCCTTAGTAAAGCATTATTGTTTCCTTCTACAACCGCTTCGCCTTCCCATTCTGAACCAATAATGAACTTAAATGAATTATATTGTTCTTTACTTATTGTTATTTCTTGCAATTCTTCTTTTGTATCTAAGTTTATAGCTTTTATTTTATATTTAAAATTACTGTCATTTCCGTTTGTATAAGTTATTTTTTTAGTAATAAAAGGAATAAAATTTGAAATAATTTTAGCTCCTTTACCACTTATTTTTAATAGTTGGTATTCAAGTATTTTGTAACCATACTTACTTAGAATACTAATGTATTCATTAATTTTTTTATCAACATTACTTTCTTGATTATTCACTATAAGCTGATTATTACTAAAATTGTTTTTTATTTTTGTATGTTCTGTATCATTATAAGTTGTATTTTCTTCTTCAACTTTTTTTATAAAATCTATGTCAAAAAGGTTTTTTCTAGTTGCTTGCATTTTTTTCCCTCCTTAATCTTTTAACTATATTTTGTTTTTCCTGCATTATTTTTTTGGCTTTTTTAAGCTCTGAACTTAGTTCATTGCTAATATGCTTAAAATAAGTATCTACATAATCCATTCCATCAGGAATAAGTTCTTCTAATATATAATAATTAGAAAATTCGCAAATCAATTTTTGTTTTAGTATTTTTTTGTGATAGTATAATTTGCTTCTAATATTTTCTAATATTTTTATTTCATCAAATCTGACTTTTATAATGTCAGTTGCCTCACTTATCCTTTTTGCAATACCTTCTGATGTAAGATGTGTTATGTATGACCATGGTACGTTTTCTTTTATCTTATAAGGAAAGCCAATTTCTCTTTTGATTTCTTCCATATTAAAATTTATATATTTTTTCATTTGTATTCTTATTGTTTCCATTTCTGTTGCTTCAGGTTTATATGGAGCACCATCACCAAAAAGTGTCGGACGTTTTTTACCTGTTTCTAAATAATGCTTAGTAATTTTATATTCCATATAAACATCGCACAATTGCAATTCTAACTTACTAGCATTTTTACGTTTTTTATTTTTGGGTAAGCAACTCCAAATATTATTTTTTGATTTCTGCATTTTTATCCCTCCTTTCATTTTTTATTTTTACTCCATATTGAATTTTTTAAGATATAGTTATAGGACGATTTTGGGGCGCAATTGGGTGTTTTTGAAAAATATTTGAAATATGGAGTTATGTAATATAACATGTTTACATTAGTTAAAAACGAATATTTTTTTATCTTTAATTCAAAAATTCCTTTGTAACACCTGTGGCTCTAAGAAAAAAATTTTTAATTTTTTTTTATTTAATTAAATAAAAAAATAAAAGGCTCTATTAGATTAATTATCTAACAAACCTTTTATTAAGCATAAAAAAAGCCCTTTTATTTAAAGGGTTTTTTATGTTCAAATTCTATTTAGAATAGGGGGAGAGGGCTGACAAAAAACTATCATTATTATATATTGCTTTCTTTATTTTTTCACTATGTAAAAATACATTACTTACATATTTTATTAATATAAATAGTAATAATTGTTTTGAATATCCTTTATATTTAAATCATATTCAGCAATAACAACATCTTTTTGATATGGCATATCTTCATTAGATGTATTTACTGCTCCATAAGCAAAGGGAGCGACGAGTTTCACTCTTACTTTATCTTGATTATTAAAAGTATATTCAAATGCTTTTGCTCCATAATAGTTAATATCATCTTGTTTAACTGTTGCAACTAATTTATTATCAAAATAAACTTGTAGTCCTTCTTCTCCTGGATCTTGTACTTTTTTATTTTCATGTAATACACAATATATGTCTTTATCTCCCGTTATATTTTCAAATCTAATATTAAAAGCTATTGTTACTGGTCCTGTATTTTTATTTGTATCTTGTGAATTATAATTATTATTTTGTGAACCTGTTGAACCTGTTTCTGATGTACTTTCTTGTGGTTCAGTTGATGTTGTTTCTTCATTTGTTCCTACATCTTTGTTATCTTCTACTGACTCAACATTTAGATTACATTGTTCTTTTGCTTTTTCAAAACTTTCCATACTATCAAAATATACTTTATCTCCATTTTCATCTAAAAGCCAATATTCTGTTCCATCAGTACAAATTATTCCTTCTGTATCTTTTAACTCTGGATATTTTGCATATATTTCATCTAGTAAGTTCTCGGATGTAGTTTTTTCTGCTATATTATTAGCTGTTTCGTTAGTAGTATTGTTTTGATTTATTGTTTCTTCATTAATTGTATTAGTATCTTCTGTTCTTTTATTTGTGTTTGCCTTAGCAATAATAATCAATACAATACTAATTACTATTAAAATTCCTATTAATATAGGTATAATTAACTTTAATTTTTTACTTGCTTTGCTTTTGGCTTTATTCTCCATATCATTTATTGGTATTCCACAATATATACAAAAATTATCTTCTTCTTTAATTTTTTTATTGCAATTACTACAATTCATTACTGCACCTCTTTTCTATACATTTATTCTTCGACATTTAATTCTTTCTTTGCTTCTTCTATATCTTTATATGTTCCTTCTTTTGGTGCTCCTTCTTTTGTTAAATCATAAACCACAAATTTTTGCACATTTTCATATGGTGGTCCATACATTGCTACGAGCTGGTTATATGTTCTTATATTGGTAGTATATAAAATTCTAGCTGTATATTCATCTATTACTGTCCAAACATACTCTTGCTCTGTTGTTTGAGTTCCAATATATCTTGGAGTTATTTCATCTTTTCCATATAAGTATGTTGAATTTACTAAATTTTGATATGCTTTATTTAAATTGTTTGTTTTCAGTATTTCTCTTCCTAATTGTACTCCTACAACTTTTCCTACCTCTCTATTTACTTCCATGTATTTCTCTAAGTCCATATTATTTGTACTAATCTGCTCAACATTATTATCTTTTATACAATTTCCTAGTAATATCATAACCTGTTCTAGTTTAGAGCTCTGATTTTCTTCAATTAGGTAATATAAAATTGATGTATATGTCAAATCTAATTTAATTATTTTAAAATTATTTTTATTAACGAATATTAGACCTCCTGCTTCTAATGTTGTATTTCCATTCATATATGTGCAACTATAAGAAACTAATTTATTATATTCTTTATATTCAAAGTCTATTTCTTTTCCTATTTTTACTGTATTTTCTTGTAAATATGTTCCGCTTTCTGCTCCCTTTAACATTTCTTCCATTTCTTTTTCATTTATATTTGGATTTATAAATGTAATAATTGCATATATAAAAAATATAATAACTAAAATGCTACAACCTATAATTATTGTATTTCTAATTTTTACACCTTTTATTCTAGTTCCACATTTACCACAAAAAGTTGCTCCTTCTTCTATTTCTGCTCCACATTTCTTACAATGTTTTATTTTTTTATTTTTTAAAATTTTGCTTTCTTTTTTCTGCTCATCTTTAATATTTTTTTCCGAATTTGAATTTACATTTAAAATTTTAGCTTTTTCTGTTTCAAATTCTTCCTCTGATAATATTCCTTTTTCTTTTAATTCTTGTATTTTTTCTAGTTCATCTATATTGCTCATTTTATACCCCCCATAATTGTTCGTAGTCATATTCCATTGCATAATCATCTCCATATTCGTTTATTTCACTACCTGTTGTTGTTTCATGAAATAAATATAATTTTGTTGACTTCACTACTTCTTTATTTTCATTATCTAATGATAATAATTGATAATAATATATTCTACTATAAGTATTATTACTACTTGATGTTGAATACTTAACTTTATATACTGTTTCACCACTAGGTGCTGTTTTATAAACAGTATATGAATCATATTTAACCGTTCCATTATTTTGTGCTCTTACCATTTCTGCATATTCTTTTATTGTATTTGGTATTCTACTTTGTAATTCTTCTTGTTCTAATCTTTTTTGTTTTTCATCTTCTGGTTCTTCTCCTTTACTTATAACTGCAATTATTTTTGAACCTTTTTTTATCTTACTATATGTTTTTGGAGTTTGCGAAATGATATGTCCTTTTTCAATATTAGAACTATATTCTTCTGTATCTACCACTAATGATAGTCCTTGCTTTTCTATTTGTTCTTTTGCTTCTTCTTCCGATAGTCCTACAATATTAGGTACTTCTACTTTTCTAAACCCTAACATAAATATAATTATTATTAATATTACAAAAATTATTATTAAATATTTGTATTTAGATATAAAACTTTTATTCTTGTTTATATTTGAACTTATGCTATCACTTATATTATTTTTTTGATTTTCGTTTAATATCTTTTTCTTTTCTGTTTCAAATTCTTCCTGCGTTAATATATTTTTTTCCTTTAATTTTTGTATTTTCTCTAAATCATCTATATAGCTCATTTTACACCTCTTACTTATTACTTTTATCTATAATTGTTCTGCACTATTAATAAGGAACTACACTTGATGAATTGTAAATATATATTCCTATTGTAGGTATAACAATGATTATAGTCATTAAACTTGCTATTACTAATGCTATTATACTTAGAACTAAACCAGCAGTTACCATTCCACTTGTCGCATTTTTACTATTTAATCTTCTTTTACTCTTTTTCCAAATAACTATTGAAACAATAGATAATATTAGCCCTAAAATTGGTATTGATGCAAATAACAATGAGCATATTCCTAATACTAAACTTGCTATATATATTCCTTCTGTTTTATTATTTTGTTTATCGTTTGAATTTAATATCTTATATTTTTCAATTTCATATTCTGCTTCTGTTAAACTTCCATTTTCTTTTAATTTTTGTAATCTACTTAAATCCTCATATTTACTCATCTTTCAAATCTCCTTTTATTTCAATATTTTTGCTTTTTGTGTTTCAAATTCAGCTTCTGTTATTGCTCCACTTTCTTTTAGGCTTTGTAATCTTTCTAAATCATCATATTTAGTACTACTACTTTTTATTTGTTGATTATTTGCAGGTATTTTATTTTTATTATTTGACCATCTAATCAATAAAACAGCAACTATTCCTAATACCAAGCATATCGATATTAATATAAATAAAAATATAACCATAAACTGCATCCTCCTTATTATAAAAATATATAAATTTTCATTTTAAATATATCATAACCATTTATAAAATACAAGTATGTTTCCTGTATCTACTGTTCATGCTTCTATAAAATAAACTTGTATCTTATATAATAAATTATATAAGATTTTGGAGGTACTAAATGGATTTAAGAAATTTAAGAATACTACGAAATAAAAAAAATATATCTCAGCTTAAACTATCAATGGACCTTGAACTTTCACAAGAATTAATCAGTCAGTACGAACTTGGCAAGTCGCTTCCTACCATAGCAAATTTAGTAAAACTTGCTAACTATTTTAATTGTTCAACAGACTATTTACTTGGATTAACTAATGATTTTAGCAAGAAATCTGATTTAAATAAAAATGATTTAGATGTAGCTGATTTAATTCAAAATTATAGTGATTTATCTTTAAAAAATAGAGAGAAATTGAAAAGCTATTTAAATTATTTATTAAAAAATGAAAACTAGCAAATCCTTGTTACTCTATAAATATAATACCAATTTGTCCAAAAAAACAAAAAAATCAGCATTATCTTTATACAGTACCAACGATTTCCTTAATTCAAAAATTTTGAGTAAGATTACATCAAAAAATCTTACTCTTTTATTTAATCTAATATTTTATTTTTATCATTATTTAAACTTTCTACGGCTAACTGAAAAGCTAATTTAAAAGCATATTTAAAAATTTTTCTATGAACAATATCATCTTTTTTACTAACTAATTCATTAATATCATTTAACATAGATAATTCATTATCTTCAAAAATTTTTATAAATTCATTAACTTTTATATCTAATTCTTTAACTACTTTTCTTTCTTCTTCTGACATTTCAAATATTTCATCTTTAAACTTATCATATAATTTAAAAATCATTTCTTCTTTTATATCTTCTTTCATATTTCCTCCAATATTACATATATTTAATTCAATTTTCAAAAATGAAAAAAGTGGATATTTTTAATACTTATTTTATTTATAATTAATTATATAATATCACATCAAATAAGATTATGAATAAAAAGATGTTATTATTTACTTTTCAACTAACATATAATGGTCTTTCAATTCCTTCCTTAACAACATAAGGTTCTACTGCATTTTCATATTCTTTAAAATATACATCTTCTACATTAACAAAATTTTCAGGTATAATTCCTAAACCAACAGGATTTGTACTTACTGCTATTATTCTTCCTTCTTCCGTTAATGCTATCAAATATAAATCATCTACAATCACTTTTCTATATGAGCAATTATTATTATTCAAATAATAATCTATATCACAATTATACATTTCATTAATCGGATTTATTTTATTTTCTCTCGTAATTTCATATATTCTATAAATATCTAAGCTGAAAAAGTTACTGATACCTACATCATATAATTCATCATTTTTATATAAAACTCCATTATCAAAAAGAATATATATGTTATCTTCATAATCTACCCTATAATCGATTATTTTTTCAAAATTGATATTATTATAATTTATATTCTTTTTACTTATGATTTCTTTTATTATTTCTATATCTTCATTATCTAATTTCTTCTTATCTTTCATTTCTTATGCCTTTCTATTTAATCATATAATATTATCCTATATTTAATTAGCACAAAACAATAGCATATTTTAAATTTACTTTTTAATTCATATAATTTTATACCGATTATCATAAATCTTATTTAAATTGATTTTACTTTCCTAACATTTTTATAGCAAGTCCTATTTCTTCTTCTGCAACTTTTGGACTTGCTAATCATTTTATTTTTTATTTACATCTGCTTTACCATATCTTTTTATCGCTTCTTCTCTTAATTCAGAAGCCATACAATACCCATAAATAAATGATTCTTCGTTCATATCGTTCATCATTATATCTTGACACTCTTTAAATTGCTTCATTAGTTCCTGCTGCTCTTCTGTAAATGTCTTTTCTATATCTTTGTCTATCTCTTTTTTTATTTTTATTACTAATTGATACCTTTTGCTTGGCTGATAAACCTCTTGTAAAAATTCTTGATAAAGATTTATAAGTAATGGTATTTCTTTTATTTTCTCTTTTGTATATGTTTCAAATTCTTTGTCAAATCCTTCTAGATAATCTTTAACATTTACTTTTCTTTTTGCTTCGATTTCTTCTTTACTTATTTTAGCGTTATCTTTTTCAATATCATAATCATAAAGTAATGCTAATTCTTTTATTAATTCTTTTTTTCTTTTTTCTACATCTTTATTTTTCATTTTAGTACACCTCTTCATATTCTGAATAATCTTGTATATTTATTAATCTGCTCTTTATTTAATGATTTATATGTATTAAATTCTTTTGCTACAATTACAAAATTACTATAAATCTTCTTTCCTTTGTATATTCTGCATAATGGAAATTCATTTTCTTTTGCTTCTTTTGAATAAATCAAATATATGTCCTTTTCCAATTCTATTTGTTCATAAGGAAAATATACTAAGCCATATAATCCTTCTTCATTACCTTTGATTTCTTCAATAGTAGGTTGCTTATTCGGATAAATTACTAATATTTTTATTTTCTTCATTTTACTATTTCTCCTTTTTTATTGATTTTATAAATTCTTCTATTGCTTCTATTCTTCCACATCTACTACATATTTCTGTTTTATTATCTTTTCTTGAAAGTGCTGGTACTCCCATAATTTTATTTTTACATATTGGACATTTTTTATTTTTGCTCATATTTTTGTTTCTCCTATTAAAACTTTTTGTTCATACATTTAGTTCTTGTTTTGCTATAAAGTAATGTATTCTCTTAAATAGTCAAAATAATATACTACTTCATTATTTTTAGGCCTATCCCATATTAAATTTTTTAGTTTTACAGTTATTCTTCTCAAAATATCTTCTTTGTGCATTTGTAATTTTTTTGCAGTATATCTTTTTGTTGCCCATTTACTATTTTCATCAATGCTATTGATATAATTTATAAAATTTTGCTTTATCATTTCTTCTAAATGCTTTTTAAATTCTTCTTTTTCTGATGAAGAATATCTGAATTTGTTTAATTCTTTTACATCTTTTAAAAATTTTCTATATTCTGTTTCTGAATTATAGAAAGTGCTAACAAATGGTCCTCCTTCATCAAAATATTTTTGAATTATCTGAGTATAGTCATTATTAAATAAGGTAACTGCTATAATCATTTTATAAATTTCTCCTTTTTGAATAATAAAAAATATAGATGTTTCACTTTTAGTTAAGTTTTAACATCTATATTTTTGGTATTCCAGTATTCGATTAATGTATCTTTCCATGTATTTTTTAATTTTAAATTTTATAATACAATTTCTTGTATAAGTTACGTTTAAACACATTTTCAACCCCTCCTTTTAAATTAATTATATAATCAACTAATTTAAAATTCACGAGTATTTTTAAACTTTTGAACGTGTTTTTATTTATATATCTGATTTATTTTTTCTAATGCTATTTTAGCTTTTTCTGCTAAAATTGAAATATACTTATAATCATCTTTGTTTAGTTCTTTTATATATTCTGTTTTATTTATAATTTCTCTATTTAATTTTTGTATTTTATAAATATTATCTATAAATGAACTATCTTCTATCGTTTCTTTTATTTCAATTATTTTTAGCACAAGTATTCCTCTTTCATTTTATATTTTAATAATATTTTACTGTACTATATTTTAAAAATTGTGATTTTTGTGATTTTTTGTTATATCTCTTATAATCCTATCTAATCTTTTTTTTGGCATTTTTTCTTGTATTAACTTATTATATGAATCTGCTGTATTTACTATTCCTATCATTTCTTTAATATTTAAATCAGCTTTTTTACTGATATATTCTATTGTTTCTTTATCTACATTAAGTTTATTATTCTTTACTTTATTATTTAAAATAGCTTCTTTTGTTTCTGATGTTTGCATAGTAATATCTGCAAATATTCCATATTCAAAAATTCTTTTTAAATTTTCTTCAAGTATTTGTATATCCTTTGGTTCAGAATTACTTGCTATTATAATTTGCTTATTCTTATTATATAATTCATTGAATATAGTAAATAATTCTGTTTGTATTCTCTCTTTTCCTGTGATACATTGGAAATCATCTAATAGAAGTATATCTAAACTTTCATATTTATTTATAAATTTATTGTATTTTTCATTTCTAATAGCATTTATGAGTTCTTTTACTAATTTATTTGCTGAAATATATAATATTTTAGCATTTGAATTCTTTTTATATGCTTTATATAAAATAGCTTTTAATAAATGTGTTTTTCCTACGCCTGTATCTCCATATATGAATAATATATTATTTCTGTATCTTTTTTCTTCTAATACATCTTTTGCCATTAAATATGCAAATCTATTACTTACATCAACTATAAAATTTTCAAATGTATAATAATTTTTCATCTTTATTCTCCTTACAGTGTTCTATATTATTTTTTATATATTATTATAAATATTGAGATTTTACACTACATTTTCTAGCTAAAAATTGTGATTTTTGTGATTTTTATTATTGCCATATATATAATTATATATTAGCATATTTAGCATAGTAAATTGATAATGTAATATAAAGTTCAAATAGCTCTACTATTAATGTGGCAGGTGGTAGCAAAACCTCCTGCAAAGAAAAAAATTTTTGTTTTTGTTGAGTTTTGGTTCACCATTTTGGAAAAACCATACAGGTATTGAATATCAATATTTTGTATGGTTATTTTTTTTGAAGTATGCAATAAAAATTTTATAAAATCAGATTGTTAAAGAAATAGAAAGAAGAGGTAGTAAATGAAATTAACAGAAGAAGGAGCTTTAAAATTATTAGAGAATTTTAGAAATAAAGTAGAAGATACAAATTGGATAGACCATTCAATTTGTGTAGGAAAAACAGCAGGAAAAATCGCAGCAAAATTAGGAATAGATGTAGAAAAAGCAATTGCTTGCGGATATATTCATGATATAGGTAAAGGGACTGCTGAATTTGAAAATCATCCAATGCAAGGGTATAAGTATCTGAAAGAGCTGGGCTATGATGATGAATATGCTAATATTTGTTTAACACATTCATATTTGAATAATGATATTAATTGTGTAGCAGCTGAGATGCATTCAAAAGATATAAGGATTTTAGAAGAATTTATAACAAACCATAAGTATACAACTTATGATAAATTAATAACACTATGTGATTTGATGTCTATGCAGGTAAATGTAACAATAGAAAAAAGATTAATCGATATATATGACAGAAGAGGAGTACACAAAAATACAGTATATAATATTAGAGAATCACAAAAATTAAAAAAGGAATTTGATGAAATGTTAGGATATAATCTATATAGATTATTCCCAGAAATAACAGAAAATTTATAATTTGTGCTAGTACAATTAATAATGAGCCAATAATTATAAAATTGCAAAAATAAAATCGACATTTATTTACAAAAAATTAAAACTTTTCATGAATAAAGAGTATATTAAAAATGACATAATAATAGTAAACATATTAAAATTTAGAAAATATGCAATTATTTATGAGGAGGAAAAAAATGAAAAGTAAATTTTATATAAAAGCTTTATTAATTATATTATTAGCTGTTTCTTTAATAACTATTCCAAATATAAGTAATGCTACAGAAAGAACAGCAAATGATGAAAGTACGCTAACAAGTGCAATATCAAGTGCAGCAGATGGTGATGTTATTAATTTATCACAAAATATTACAATAACAGCTCCAATTGAAGTTTCTGGTAAATCAATAACAATAAATGGTAATGGACATAGTATAATAGCTGGATATACAGGAACATCTGGAAACAAAACAATTTTATCAGCAGTTTCAAATGGAAGTGTTATTAAATTAAAAAATATCACATTAAAGAATAGTCCTAAATATGGTGTACAGGCATATGACGGAGGAAAAGTAATTTTAAATCAAGTTACTCTTTCTAATAATGCGTATGGTGGAGTACTAGTAAATGGTGGAACTGTAGAAGTTATTAATTTATCATTAATTGGAAATAAAACAGGTATTGAGATTTCAAAATCAAAATCTATAACTTCTAATAATGAACCTACATTAATAATGAATGGTAAATTAACTTCTGATGCGACTGATAATGTTATATATTTAGCAAATGATCCAAATGATAACACTAGTAAATTTGTAATAGAAAACACTGATAATACAGAGAATAAAATTTTAGCAAGTGGTAATAAAGTTGTAGTAACAGATGTAAATAATAATATTTTATATACAAGTAATGAGACAACAAAGCAAATAGATGTTGAAGATTACGAAGAAAATCATCCAGAAACTGAAGAAAATAATACGATTGAAGAAAATAATAAAGTAGAAAACCCACATACAGGAGATTCAATTTTCGGATATGTTGCAACAGGAATAATAGCTGTAATGGGAATTGCAATTTTAACAAAGAAAAATAATAAATAATAAAAAATAAAGATGTGATTAATAGTTTTCACATCTTTATTTTTATAAAATAGGGATTTTACCACCGTCCCCAAATCCCTTCCAAATCTCTTACAAAATCCCTCCAAAAAATCATCATATTATTTTATTAACTTGCCATGCATAACCATTCTATCATCTAATCTATAACATGTAGATAAAGTAATAATTTTATCATCTTTACTTATATCAATGCCAAAATTAAAAATACTTCTATTTTTTATTAATTTTATAAAGGAATTAAATTCAGTACTATCTTTAAATGAAGTTGCTAAATAATCTGTTGTATTTGGCAAGTGGTATACACTAAAAATTTGCCAAACTGTATCTCCATTTTTTGTATAAAGATGAATTTCACGATTTTCGGAATTATTAAACCAGGTTTGTTTTAACGAATTTCTTAAGGAACCAAACATAGATGAATCATATCTAGAATGTCCATATATTATTGTGTTTTTACCCAAATTATTAATATCATTTCTATAATCTAAAAAAATCCAACCAGATTTATTTTCTTCTTTAGTAAAGGAATGATTAAGATAATATGAATTGTCTGTTGTTTGTACAAATGGATAATCTATATCTGTACCATCTACTTTTATCCAACCAACGACATCACTATTAAGTTGCTCCAATGGTGTGAAGTTTACAGAAGATTGATATGTTTTAACATCATCAGCTACTTCTGTTGTTTCATTAGTGTTATTAGCTGATACAGTATTTACTATTTCTTCACTTTCCTTGGCAATACTGCTTGAATCATCAAACCAATTAAATATATTAAAAATAGAATATATAAGAAGTAAAATACTTAATACTAAAAAAATTTTTTTCATATACATCATCAATTTTAGTATAACAAATATTAAAAAAAATATGCTTTTAGTAGATTTAGCCCTTGAGGGGATAGGAAAATTATGGTATAATTAAGCCACCTTCGAAATCTTCGATTTCGCCTAGGCGGGCTATATGCGAAGAGAAGCGAAGCAAAGCCACCTTTGAAATTTAAAATTTTGATAGAAAAAATATAAGTGCTAAAACTAATAGAAGCAAACATCAAGGAGATATTATGGATATAGAAGAGAAAAAGGCTGCAATAGAAGCAATATTATTTGCAGCAGGTAGAGAAGTTAAAGTAAATGAAATTATGTCTAGTCTAGAAATAGGAGAAGAAGAAGCGATTACTATTTTAAATAGTTTGGCTTCTGATTTTAATGAAAAAAAATCTGGACTAAAAATAATAAGAATGGATGATTCATACCAGATGGCAACAAAAACAGATTACCACCAATATATATATCCAATAATAGACAAAAGAAATAAACCTAATTTATCTAATGCAGCATTAGAAACATTAGCAATAATTGCATATAACCCTAAAATAACAAGAGCACAAATAGAAGAAATTAGGGGAGTTAATTCTGATGGTGCAATATATAAATTATTAGAATATGAATTAATAGAAAATGCTGGTAAACTTAATGCTCCAGGAAAACCTGTTACATACAAAACTACGAATGAATTTTTAAAGAAATTTGGCTATAGTAGTTTAGCAGAGTTACCAGAACTTCCAAAATATAAGTTGGATGAAAACGAACAAATTGTGTTAGACGAGTTCGAAGATCCAGCAGAGGCACCAATGCCCGCTGAGGGTGTAGAAGGAGAATTAAAACAAGAAGAGAATTAAATATGGAGGTTAAATTATGGGAGATAATAAAAACTTTGTAAAAGATATAACAAATATAGAAGAAGATTTTGCACAATGGTATACAGATATTGTACTAAAAGCAGAACTTGCAGATTATACTAATGTAAAAGGATTTATATCAATTCGTCCTTATGGATATGGAATATGGGAAAATATTCAAAATTATGCAGATAAAAAATTTAAAGAATATGGAGTTAAAAATGTTTCTATGCCAGTTTTAATTCCAGAAAGCTTATTAAATAAAGAAAAAGAACATGTAGAAGGATTTGCTCCAGAAGTAGCATGGGTAACACAAGGTGGAGGAAGCAAACTAGAAGAAAGACTTTGTGTAAGACCTACATCAGAAACAATATTCTGTGATATGTATTCTAAATGGTTAAATTCATGGAGAGATTTACCATTTTTATATAACCAATGGTGTAGTGTATTAAGATGGGAAAAAGAAACAAGACCATTTTTACGTTCAAGAGAATTTTTATGGCAAGAAGGTCACACAATTCACGAAACAGCAGAAGAGGCAAAAGAATTTACATTAAAAATGCTAGATGTATATACAGATGTACTAGAGAATTTACTAGCCTTACCAGTTTTAAGAGGCCAAAAAACAGAATCAGAAAAATTTGCTGGTGCAGAAGCTACATACACAGTGGAAACATTAATGCATGATGGTAGAGCATTGCAAGGAGGTACATCACATTATTTTGGACAAAACTTTGCTAAACCATTTAATGTAAAATTTCAAAATAGAGATGGAAAAGAAGAATATGCATATCAAACATCATGGGGAATAAGTACAAGGTTAATAGGTGCGATAATAATGGCACATGGTGACAATAGAGGATTAAAATTACCACCAAAAGTTGCTCCAATTCAGGTTGTTGTAGTTCCTGTAGCTCAACAAAAAGAAGGTGTTGTAGAAAAAGCAACAGAACTTACAAATAATTTAAGTAAAGAATTTAGAACAGAATTAGATGCAAGAGATAATTACACACCTGGATATAAATTTAATTATTGGGAAATGAAAGGTGTTCCTGTAAGATTAGAAATAGGACCACGTGATATAGAAAATAACCAATGTGTGTTAGTAAGACGTGATACATTGGAAAAAGAAATAGTAAGTTTAGACAATGTTAATAAGAGAATAGCAGAATTATTGGAAGAAATACAAAAAAATATGTTTAAAATGGCAGAGGAGAATACCAAAAAGAAAACAACAGTTGCTAAAACATTAGAAGAATTCGAAAAAAATATTAACGAAAACCAAGGATATGTAAAAACAATGTGGTGTGGTAGTAACGAATGTGAAGAAAAAATTCATGAGCTAACAGGTGCAAAATCAAGATGCATACCATTTAAGCAAGAACATATTTCTGATACTTGCGTATGCTGTGGTAAACCAGCAAATAAGATGGTTGTATGGGGAAGACAATATTAATATAAAATAGTAAAATAGCTGTACATTTTAAGTACAGCTATTTTTTAAAACAAACTAAAATACGTAAACGGTGATTTAATTAAGTAATTTACTTTATATAAAACCAAAGATTAAACTCTGTTAATATAAAAATATTATCTACCTTCATCATCATCAATTAATTTTGAATTGTCTAATACAGTTTTAGCAGAATTCGCATATTGTTTATATTGAGTAGTTTCTATATAAGTTTCAAGCCCATTAGTTAAATCAGTTATATTTTTGTTGATTTTTAACCAATAAGATGTTTTCTCTTTTTCTTTATCTGTAGCTTTCTGTGAAGTTTCACGTAAATCTTTATAAGGAAGATATACATATTCTGCGAAATCTTTTGGTAAAGTGACTTCTTTAGGAATATGTTTTGCCTTTGTTGGATCTTTATGTATATAATTTAATTTCAATGTAACAGAGTTAAAAAAAGGTGCAACAGAGGATTCGTTATAAGATTCTAGATAGTAATCGCTTAAAGTTTCTTTCATATCAGGTTGTTCATCCAAAAGTATATCCTCTGCTACTTCTTCAACTAATTCATCAGTAGCATAGAATAATTCTGTAGGATCATATTCGTCTAAAGAATATTCAACATTACCATTATTATGGTTACTAAATTGGTATCCAGTAAAACCACCTAGAGCAATTGTAGCAGCGAGTGCTCCAGCAGCTACTAATTTGCCAACCTTTATGTAGTTTTTCTTTAAAGATGCCTGATATTTTCTGTTTGAATGGTTATACGAATTACGTACATTTCTTTTTTCTCTAGAACTAGCAGAGTGCCTTCTTTGCGTAGTAGATCTAACATTATGTGTATATTCTGAATTTCTAGAATTTCTACTAACTTGTGGTATAAAGTCTATTTCTCTATTCTCTTTTTTATGTGCTCTAACAGCATTAAGATTGATAACATTGTTATCATCATTAGGACTCATAAAAACCATTCCTTTCAATTTGTATGATTGTGGCTTCATTGTACTACTAAATGTTAATGAAGTCAATTTTTTCTATACTTATAATATGCAAAGAATAATTTTAAAAATAATGTTTACAATAAAAATTGCATATGATATAATTTTTTAGGTAAAGAGGTGAAGTAATTGAACCAAATATTGGCAGTGGAAAATGATCAAAAAAATAAAAAAAAGAGAAAGAATACTACAGCAGATATAAAAAAAGTAATAACTGTTTTTTGTGTAATTTCAATATTATTTGGAATTGCAATAACTGGACAAGGGGTTTATGCTATTGTAAATAGTTTTAAGACTGATACAAGCCAAGAGCCAGTTGCAGATCAAAATATCTATATTGATAGTGATACCAATACAGGAAAAGTAATAATTTCAGGAACAGTTCCAAACGGTGTTCAAAGTATAAAATATAAGTGGAATGAGGAAGAAGAACAAACAATTACAAAAAATGGGAAAACACAAATAAACGAAGAAATAGATTTACCAATTGGTAATAATAAATTAAGTGTAACTATAGTAGATATGAAAAATAGTTCAACACTATATACAAAAGAATTCACAGCAGATTCAACATTGCCACAGTTAGTATTAAGTTTAAGTGATGATGGATCAAAAATAAAAATAGTTGCAAAAGATACAGTTGCATTATCATATGTAACATATCAGTGGGATGATCAAGATGTTCAAACAATATATCCACAAGCTGGTTCAGAAGCTCAGTTAGAAGCTGAAATAGAAGGAATACCAGGAAAGCATACATTAACTGTAATAGCTGTAAATACAAGTAATAAAACAACAACAAAAACACAAGAGGTAGACGGTGTTGATGATTCATCAAAACCAACAGTTAGTGCCGCAATAGATTCAACAGATAGGTCAAAGATAATATTCTCCGCTTCAGATACAAATGGATTAAAGAATTTATCATTTACTATAAATGGACAAAGATATGAATTACCAGCAAATGAAAATCAAACAGAATTACAATATACTTTCCAAGTTAAGGAAGGACATTATTCTATAACTGTTGAAGCAGAAAATATATATGGACAAAAACAATCTCAAAACTTTATTTATGATTATTAATATAAATAGAAATTATTGATTTTGTTTCTTGTAATATAATCTATATAAAACAAATAACAATTTAAAAGGCAGGAATATCCTGTCTTTTAACACCTACAAGGAGAACATATGGAAAGTGAAATAATTAAAATAATTTTCTACTTTTTCTTATATTCATTATTAGGTTGGGCAATGGAATCAGCCTATCTTTCTGTGGGACAAAGAAAATTAATAAATACAGGATTTTTATATGGTCCTTTTTGTCCCATCTATGGTTTTGGAGCAGTAGTCTTATATTTATTTTTAAAAAATCTACAAGGTAAGCCTATTTTAATATTTTTTGTAGGTTTTTTGGTATTATCAATTTGGGAATATTTTGTAGGATTTTTATTAGAAAAATTATTTAAAACTAAATATTGGGATTATTCAAATAACAAATTTAATATTAACGGTAGGGTTTGTTTATTAAATTCTATATACTGGGGGTTCTTAAGTGTATTCTTTATAGAAATATGGAATCCTTTAGTAGAAATGCAAATAAATAAGATACCTCAGGATATAATTTTATATATTGATATAGTTTTAGTTGCATATATAATAATAGATATGATTGTAAGTTCTATAAAAACTTCAAATTTAGCTAAGAGAATAAGAAAATTAATACAATTAGGAGATTCATTAAAGGAAAAATTAGAAGAATTGAAAAAGACTTCTTCAGAAAAACAAAAAGTTGCTTTACAAAAAATAATAGATGATTTAAAATTAAGACAAAAGATAATGAGATTAAAGATAGACAAACAAGTTGCAAAATTAAAAAATGCATTTCCATCTGTTCAATCTGAGCATATTAAAGAATATTTAAAACTAAAAGTAAATGAATTAAAAAATAAAACTAAGGAGTAAATTATGATACAAGATATATATATTATTGATGATGATAAATATTCACTACAAGATTTAAAAGATTTATTTGCAGATAATGAAGAATATAGATTTGTAAATGTTTCTACAGAAGAAATAAATAAAGCGCTAATAAACATTCCTTCGCTTATTATAATAAATGAAGATAATGTTGATAGAGATATAGAAGAATTATGCTCAACTATTAGAAAAAATGAAGATAATAGTATAACTCCAATAATAGTTATTTCTTCTAATTCGGATAAAGAACATAGGCTAAACGTATTAAAAAAAGCTGTAGAATATTATATAAAAAAACCAGTAGATCAAGATTATTTGTATTATACAATTAAAAATTTGATGAGATTAATGTACACAAATAGACGTGTAAGTCCATTAACTGGATTGCCGGGTAATGTACAAATTCATGCAGAACTAAAAAAGAGATTGTTTAATAAGGAAGATTTTGGAGTATTATATTTAGATTTAGATAATTTTAAAGCATATAATGATGTATATGGATTTATAAAAGGTGATGAAATAATTAAATTTACAGCTAGAACAATTGTGAAAAATGTACATGCTATAAAAAATAATAATTGTTTTGTTGGCCATATTGGTGGTGATGACTTTGTAGCAATAGTATCTAGAACTAATTATGATGAAGTTTGTCAAAATATAATAAAAGATTTTGATTCTGAAATATTAAGTTATTTTACTGAGGAAGACAGAAAAAGAGGATATATAGAAGTTGCAAATAGAAGAGGAATTTTAGAAGATTTTCCACTTACATCAATTTCTATAGGTGTAGTTGATGTAGAACTAAATAGATTTAATAATATATTGGAAATTGGCGAAGTTGGTGCACAAGTGAAACATTTAGCTAAAACAATTCTTGGTAGTAGCTATGTAATAGATAGAAGAAAAGAATAAAGTGTGTGGTACTTAAGATGGAAGAGCTAAAAAACGAAAATTTAGTTGAGTCTATAAATAACTTAAGAAAAAGTAAAGCTTGATTAAAAAAAGCCAAATAAAATTAAGTTCTAATACAACCCCTAGATGAATACATTTTAACAAAAGTATTCACATGGGGGTTTTCTTTATGAGAAATCTATCAATAGAAAAACGTGCAATAGAACTTGCACATTATATTATAAATTCAAAAGATACAGTAAGAGGTGCAGCTTCTAAATTTGGAATAAGTAAAAGTACAGTGCACACCGAAGTAACATTCCAGAACGGTAAGAATAAATCACCTATAATTCCAGAAAGTATTGAAATTAAAAAGGTTTTTTTAGCAGAGAAGAATCCTGTTGTGAAATTGAGATTGATAATTAAATAAATGGAAAGAAGTATTTTAAGGAGAATTTTGCTCGAAATACTTTGTTTTATTGGCATTGTATGGTATAATATTTTTAGCATTTTGTAACAAGTAAACAACTCAATAATTATTGAAAAGGAGGATTTTCCTATGAGACAGTACAGAATTAATGAAGAAAATGGTAAAACATATGTGCAATGTCGGAATGTTGAAAGAGGCGATTGGTATTTCTGTGCAACCTTTGACGAAGAGTCAAGACTAATTTTTTTGGGTGATTTACCAGATCAAATGTGTAAAGAAATCTATGAGTTTTTGGAATCACAATGTATTCATATTGATGAAAACGCAAAAGCATGGATTCTTACAAATTAAAATAGGAAATTCAAATAACGAGATATAGCTAAAGTGTTGATAGCTTAGTTATATCTTGTTTTTTATAAAGCTTTAAAAGTAAAATTTTAAGGCTTTATTTTTTTGAACTAAAATTATATTAAAAGCAATTTTAAAAGGCAGAAAATTGAACGTGAGGCAAATAAAAACTAAACGAAAGGAGGATATGCAAATGCAAAAATTAAAAGGACTATGGATACCAGCAGAAATTTTATTAAATGAAAAATTATCAGATAAAGAAAAAATAATACTTGCAATTATATTATATTTAAGTGAAGAAACTAAAAGTTGTTTTGCAAGTAATAAATATATAGCAAGTATTGTAAATGTAACAGCAAATAGAGTATCTAAAATTATAAGTTCGTTAAAGAATAAAGGATATGTAAGTGTTAAATTAAAATACAAAACAGATAGTAACGAAATAGAAGAAAGACAAATTGTACCTATAGTCGAAAATATCAATAGGCATAGTCAGAAACTTCAAGAGGATATAGACACTAATAACTATTTAGGTAGTCAAAAAGCACTACACCCTATAGGTGAAAATGACAAAGATATAATAAATAATATAAAAAATAAAAATAATTATAATAAGGAATTACACGATAAGAAAAATAATAAAGCTAACTTTAATGAGAGAGATTATACTAGCTTTGACTTTACTAAATTATATACAAATGCAGATGCATTTGTATAAATAAAATCAGCAACTAAAGTAGATGAACTACTTATGTAGCTGATTTTTTTAGTTGAAATTGCAAAAAGCAAATTTCAACTAAAACATAAAAAATACGAATAAGTATTTTTTATATGTTGAAACTAAAAGTAGAGGAATTCCTCCCACTATTTAGTGAATACAGGAAATAAGCAATACAGAAGATATTACTTATATGAGCATATTATACAATGATTTTACATAATCTTCAAGTTTTTTCAAATATAAAAACATTATAGCTAAATAGTTCTATAAATAAACTTACTATATTTGAAGTGCTAATTCCAATACATATCACTTAATTTTTTTAACTCATTTTTAAATCCTTCAATTTGTTCATCTGTATAGGTATCTCTTAATTTACGAGCTTTTTTTGACCATTCTTTAAATTGTTCTTCTTTAAATTCCTTTGTATGATTATAGTGTAATCCATGCATTCTTTTATATTCTCTGTTGTATTCCTTTAAAATTGAACTATTTTGAATTTTTTCTTTTTGCTTATTTAATGCTCCAATTTCCTTACAAGTTTTTCCAGTATCTAAATATAAGTTATTGCAATATTTTTGGTCATTTCTACCTTTTTGATTTGGGTTATTACTGCTTGTTACAGGTATAAATAATCTACCACAATTTTCACATTTATTGATAACAAAATTATTTTGAATGACTTTAAATAACTCAAATCTAATTTGTTCTTCTGTATTTTCTAACTCATAAACTTCTTGGGCTATTATATGTTTTTCTTTTATTAATTTAACTACATCTTCCACATCTAATCTTTTTTCTTGTAGAGATAGTTCTTCATCACATATATACTTTATTTTAAATTTAGTATCTAAAAAGATTGCATGTGCAGGTTTAGTATTAACATAGTGTATATCGAAAACTCTCTTGGCTTCATACAAATATAGTCTTTCTTCTGTACTCAAATTTCTTACAATAGAGTTATTAGAATATTTATTAATTCGTTCTAATCGTTCTTTTAAATCAGCTTTTTTCTCCATAAAATTTTGTATTAATAAATTTCTTATTGTTTCAAAAAAATTCATATATTCATTGTGCTTTTTCTTTGATACTTTATCTATTTCTTTAGTAAATTCGTGCATTAGAATATGTATAGTATATTCATTTTCTTCCCAGTTTTCATAAAATTCATTTGGAGAATATTTAGGATTTTCAATAAAAACGCCAATTTGAGATTTAAATAATAAATCACTTCTAAGTACTTTTGTATTATAGGTTTTTACAATTATATCTATCAATACTTGTGTATAAAAATGTGTATAGGGAGAAAATTCTAAACATTCAGTTACTTTACGAAATAAAATTAAAAGGTAATCTACTTTAGTTTCCATATTATCTGCTTCTTTAGCAGTACATACAATTTCTATAATCTCTGTATATAATTTTTTCAGTTTGTCAAAGTCAGAATACTCCATTATTGCAAATTCGTATAATTTATCTCCGATATTGTATTCAAAATCCCTAGTATTTCCAAAATATTCTCCGACTATTTTTTATTATAATTTTATTATTGTTAAGTGTGAAATTAGTTATCATATCAATGTTTCCTCCATTTTGAAAAATAGAATATAGCTATTTCAATTTTTACTTTATCTATAGACTTAGTAAAATCTATTTACAAACTATTTTCAAGCGATTAGAATGAAAATAGTAGATAGAAAATAGCACATGTAAATAATTATTTTCTATTTTAGCACATTGACAATTGAATAACAAGTTACAAGTACAGATAATGAAACTTTCGTCTGGCTAACGTGATGTGAAGGGGCAATTCTCTAAAAAGAGTAATGAGGGCAAATCTCATATGAGTATTTTACATACCGCTTGTAGCTTTTAAACTTTAAGTAATATTTTTAAACTTTTAATAATAGTATTGAAGTGGAAGAAGGTGAGAATTTTGAAAAAGAGTTTGAATATTACATTTATTAATCCTAATACTGAAGAGCAAATTGTACAAGCTATGGCTGGAGTGCTTGCATACAATTTAGCTGAGAATGATGAAAAGATAAAATTTAACTACAACAATTCAAATACTTATCAAAATTCTTACAAAGAAATAGAAGATGAATTAGAATTGTAAAAAATTAGTAAAATCAATTGAATAAAAATGACAAATATGATAAGATTTATGAAAGGTAGGTGTAATGACTATGGAAATAAAAGATACGAAAAATAATTTTGAATTAATAGTTGCCAGTAGCTTAAGATATGGACTTGGAAGAAGAACATATATAACAAGTGTTATACCAGAATTTATTATAGAAAATATGGACATACTTTCAGATAAGATAAAAAAGTCAATGATTGAAGATATAAAAGATCAAGAGAGATGGCGGATATGGAGATGACTGCGATAAGAAAAATTGGATGGATTTATTGGCAGAATTAGAAAGAAGTCTAGGAAAGTAAACAAAGATTCTTGAAAATATAGATAAATTTAACAAAATGTAGTATAATAGAAAGAGAGGTTGATTTTATGCTAAAATTATATTTAGATAATTGTTGTTATAGTAGACCCTTTGATGATTTAAGACAAGAAAAAAATAATTTAGAAGCACAAGCAATAAAAGTAATTATTGATAAATATTGTAAAGATGAATTTGAAATTTATACAAGTGATGCTCTAGTATTGGAAATGAACAATATTAAAGATCAAATAAAGAGGGCAAAAGTTTTAGAAGTATACAATAAATTGAATTTAACCAATATAAAATTTTCAGAAAAAATTAAGCAAAGAGCAATAGAATTAAGGCAATACAATATAAAAGATATGGACTCATTGCATTTAGCATTTGCAGAAAGTAAAGATGTAGATTACTTTATTACAACTGATAGATTATTAATAAATGCTTCAAAAAGGGAAAATTTGAAGATTAAAGTTATAAATCCAATAAATTTTATTATGGAGGTGATTTAAATGGGAGAAACATTAAGAGAATTAGAAAGAGTTAGAGATAAAGGATTTAAAATATTAAAGGAAAATTTAACACCTGTAGAATTGATAGAATTCCTACAAATTATAAGCAATGGAACAGGAGATTATACAAAGGAAAAATATGAGAGTGAAGAGGAATTAACTATAGAAGATTTTGAAAAATATATAGCAGAAAACAACTAATCAAATGTTAGCCGCAACCCTATTTGCGGAATAAAAATGCATAGGTGAGCAGATATTACTCGCAACTCTACTTGCGACAAATAAATACGTAGATGAACAAATTCAAAAAACTATTCCTAAATACAGGAGTAGTTTTTTATGTATTTTATTGCTTTTTTGCAACTAATATGCTAAAATGTAACAGAACGAAAATAAAGATACGGAAAACAAAAAGGAAGTAGTGATGTTATGAAAATTGCAGCATATTGTAGAGTTTCAACTGAAAAAGAAGCACAAATAGACTCTCTTGAAAAGCAAATAGAATTCTTTA